>NZ_FNGR01000001.1:0-901237 GCF_900103045.1 Ensifer sp. YR511 | reverse complement strand
GCAAGGTGGTGATCACCGACATCAACCCGACGCGGCTGGCGCTCGCGAAAAGCGTCGGCATCGACCATGTCGTCGATGCCTCGAAGGAAAACCTTGCCGACGTGATGAAGGCGATCGGCATGACCGAAGGTTTTGACGTCGGGCTGGAAATGTCCGGCGCGGCCCCTGCCTTCCGCGACATGATCGACAAGATGAACAATGGCGGCAAGATCGCCATCCTCGGCATCGCACCGGCCGGCTTCGAGATCGACTGGAACAAGGTGATCTTCAAGATGCTCAACCTCAAGGGCATCTATGGCCGCGAGATGTTCGAGACCTGGTACAAGATGATCGCCTTCGTGCAGGGCGGCCTCGACCTTGCCCCCGTCATCACCCACCGCATCAAGATCGACGAGTTCCGCGACGGCTTTCAAGCCATGCGCTCCGGCAATTCCGGAAAGGTCGTCATGGACTGGTAAGGTCGCAAGGGCCGCCGTACCCGTGAACGGCGGCGGTTCAGTTGGCGAGGCCGAACTGGATCTCGATCTCGTGATAGCGGGCGCCCTGGCCCGCCCAGCGATGATAAATCTCGCGGCTCTCGCCGGAGAAATTGTGCCTGGACATCTCGATCATTGCGACCAGCGGCGCGTAGCCCTGGGTGAAAAGGCTGCGCATCGGACCCTGGTGCAGCGTGGACGCCACCATGATCGGCTCCAGTTCGATCAGATCGAGCGCGCCGCGATAATCCTTGCCGCCCGTGACCGGGCGGCAGATGCGCCAGTCGAACGGCGTCTTGGCGTTTTTCGGTAGATCGTTCGCGATGAAGATCCAAGGGCCTGCGGGCATCATGCCTGCACGTTCCATCTCCGCCTCGATGAGAGGCGCCAGCATGGCGCTCTCCGTCTTGACGTCTGGAATGGTGAGCCGCCGACCGATCGATAACACCCGCATGGCGTCGGTTTCCTTGATGAGCATTCGAGCCTCCGTTTCGGTGCGAAGGTCCTGCGCGATCAGGTCAAGCGCAAGCAAAAAGCCGGAATAATCTTGCGATTTTTCCTCGACAATGGGCTCCTTCGGGAATCGTTTTGCGTGCACATGCCTGGCTGCCGCCTGCGCTTGCTTGAGGGCAGGGAGGCTCTATCTTGATGGCAGTGGCGACGTCGTCGCACCGGGAAGTAGAGGAGATGCATGCATGCGTTATGAGGGAAGCTGTCATTGCGGCAAGATCGCCTTCGAGGTGGAAGGGGAATTTGGCGAAGCGATCGACTGCAATTGCTCGCTCTGCCGTCGTCGCGGCGGACTGCTCGCCTTCGTTGCCCGCGACAAGCTGACGCTGACGACGCCGGAAGCGGACCTCTCGACCTATGTCTTCAACAAGCATGTGATCCAGCACCGGTTCTGCGACACCTGCGGAATCGCGCCATTCGGTGAGGGCGACGGGCCGCATGGGAAGATGGCGGCGATCAACCTGCGCTGCCTGCCGGAGTTCGATATCGAGGCGGTGAAAGTCGTCAAATACGACGGCCGGTCGGTTTAGGACCGGACCGAAAAATGCAGTCCTGGTTGCGCGTGCGCATATGGCACAACGAGACCTTGCCGATTAAATTGTTGCTACCCTTGTCTTTTGGCGGGCAGCGCCTACATCTTCAGCGGAAGCTGATAAACCCCAAAAAGCGACAGGAACGGTGATTTTTACCGAATCATCCGGTTTTTCAGCGGAAATGCTTGACGGGATCGAAAATTCTGGGAATCACCATTTCCGAATAAGAAATGGCGAGATGACACGGCGGTTAGGGAATCATGCCAGAGACGTTTCAGTGGCAGGACTGTCGGAGCTTGTCCGCTTTGCCACGAGTACACTCGTGGTTAAACAGGAATTAAACATCATCCCGTTACGTCAGGGGAAATGATTCGGTGGCGGGTGCGCGGCGCACCCGGACCTTCGAGCGGCATTGGCACCGGGCTCACGCCGGTTGCGACAAGGAAAGCGACGAACTAAATGGCAACCAAAGTCAAAGAAAACGAAGAAGCTGACGTAGAACGCGAAGGCGCTCCGGACGGCCCGCTTCTCGATCTTTCCGATGACGCTGTCAAGAAGATGATCAAGGCTGCCAAGAAGCGCGGCTACGTGACGATGGACGAGCTGAACTCCGTCCTTCCGTCCGAGGAAGTCACCTCCGAACAGATCGAAGACACGATGGCGATGCTGTCCGACATGGGCATCAACGTGATCGAGGACGAGGAAGCCGAAGAAGCTGCCGGCGGCGGCGACGATGAGGCCAGCGACGACGATAACGAAAGCGAAGGCGGCGAACTGGCCCCTTCCAGCGGTACTTCGCTTGCCACCAGCAAGAAGAAGGAACCGACCGATCGCACTGACGACCCGGTTCGCATGTACCTGCGCGAAATGGGTTCGGTCGAGCTTCTGTCGCGCGAAGGCGAGATCGCGATTGCCAAGCGCATCGAGGCTGGCCGCGAGACAATGATCGCCGGTCTCTGTGAGAGCCCGCTGACCTTCCAGGCGCTGATTATCTGGCGCGACGAACTGAATGAAGGCCAGACGCTTCTGCGCGAGATCATCGATCTCGAGACCACCTATTCCGGTCCCGAGGCCAAGGCTGCTCCGCAGTTCCAGAGCCCGGAAAAGATCGAGGCCGACCGCAAGGCTGCCGAGGAAAAGGAAAAGACCCGCAAGGTTCGCTCGCCTGCCAACGACGACGACATCACCAATGTCGGCGGCGATGTCATGCCAGCCGAGGAGGAAGAGGAAGACGACGACGAGTCGAACCTCTCGCTCGCCGCCATGGAAGCGGAACTGCGCCCGCAGGTCATGGAAACCCTCGACATCATCGCGGAGACCTACAAGAAGCTGCGCAAGCTGCAGGACCAGCAGGTGGAAGCCCGCCTTGCTGCCACCGGCACGCTGTCGCCCGCACAGGAGCGCCGCTACAAGGAACTCAAGGACGAGCTGATCAAGGCGGTCAAGTCGCTGTCGCTCAACCAGAACCGCGTCGACAGCCTGGTCGAGCAGCTCTACGACATCTCCAAGCGCCTGATGCAGAACGAAGGCCGTCTGCTGCGTCTTGCAGAATCCTACGGCGTCAAGCGCGACTCGTTCCTGGAGCAGTATTCGGGCGCCGAACTTGATCCGAACTGGATGAAGTCGATCAGCAACCTGGCCGGCAAGGGCTGGAAGGAATTCGCCAAGAGCGAAAACCAGACGATCCGCGACATCCGCCAGGAGATCCAGAATCTGGCCACGGAAACCGGCATCTCGATCGCCGAGTTCCGCCGCATCGTTTCGATGGTGCAGAAGGGCGAGCGCGAAGCGCGTATCGCCAAGAAGGAAATGGTCGAAGCGAACCTGCGCCTCGTCATCTCCATCGCCAAGAAGTACACCAACCGCGGCCTGCAGTTCCTCGATCTCATCCAGGAAGGCAACATCGGCCTGATGAAGGCGGTCGACAAGTTCGAATACCGCCGCGGTTACAAGTTCTCGACCTATGCCACCTGGTGGATCCGTCAGGCGATCACCCGGTCGATCGCCGACCAGGCCCGCACGATCCGCATCCCGGTGCACATGATCGAGACGATCAACAAGATCGTCCGCACCTCGCGCCAGATGCTGCACGAGATCGGCCGCGAGCCGACGCCGGAAGAACTGGCCGAAAAGCTCGCCATGCCGCTCGAAAAGGTCCGCAAGGTCCTGAAGATCGCCAAGGAGCCGATCTCGCTCGAAACGCCTGTCGGTGACGAAGAGGATTCGCACCTCGGCGATTTCATCGAGGACAAGAACGCACTGCTGCCGATCGACGCCGCCATCCAGGCGAACCTGCGCGAGACAACCACCCGCGTTCTCGCCTCGCTGACGCCGCGCGAAGAGCGCGTTCTGCGCATGCGCTTCGGCATCGGCATGAACACCGACCACACGCTCGAAGAAGTCGGCCAGCAGTTCTCGGTTACCCGCGAACGTATCCGTCAGATCGAGGCGAAGGCGCTCCGCAAGCTCAAGCATCCGAGCCGCTCCAGGAAGCTCAGAAGCTTCCTCGACAGCTAAAGTCGGGTACATGGAAAGATCGAAAGCCGGGCCACGTGCCCGGCTTTTTCGTTTCCGCCTCACCCATGCGATTTATTGTGGGCGCTTTCGCCGGAGAGTATAGTCGCCCCTTCGCAGTAATCTGGGGCACCCCGTCTTGTACGCGGGAGCAATCGCACCGCGGGCGTGAAGCGTGCCCCCGTGGAGGTGTCAGATGACGACGTATGTCATGCTCCTCAACTGGACCGAGCAGGGCGTCAAGAATGTGCGTGATTCCCCGAAGAGGCTCGACCTCGCACGGAATGTGCTCGGCGAGATGGGCGGTTCCTTCAAGCATTTCTTCCTGACCATGGGCGACTACGACATGGTGGCCATCGTCGAAGCGCCTGACGATGCGGTGGCCGCACGCTTCGCGCTCACGCTTGGCATGGCCGGCAATGTGCGCTCGACGACGCTGAAAGCTTTCCCTGAGGCTGCCTATCGCGAACTGATCGCCTCGCTTGGATGAACAGCCGGTGTTGCGGCCGTGAGGATAATCGCGGCCACAACGCCAGATGCCTCGTTCACGGCGCACCGTTTCCTGAGAGGATGCGGGCCGCGCCGCGCATGGCGTTGCGAAAGGCGTCGTCAAAGCTGATGCCGCTCAACTGCCAGCGGTAACGCTTGCCGCCCGCGTCCATCTGCCATTGGGCGATCCAGCCACGGGCGGCGTCGGACCAGACGAGCGTGCCGAGGAGCGGCACGTCGCCGTCGGTTTGTGTCACGGGTGAAAAGAGCTGCGCCGGATCCGCTTGCGGCAGGGTGTCGAGCGCGGGTTTCCGGGCGGTTACGGTCGCCGCATCCGGCAGCACGGTCGAAAGCGCCAGCGGCCTTGCAGCTGCCTCAAGCGAATCCGCCATATAGGGGCTTTCACTGCCGTCGCGTGTCAGCACGAAGCGGCGCTTCTGGTCCTTGACCGCCAGCCATACGGCGATCGCCGGGCGAGGGGAGAGCCATGGCTTGCGGCCGAGTTCTGCGAGAAGCGGATTCAGTGTTGCTGGCTGGTACCGGCAGGTGAGGTCATGCGGGCGGTCGTGCGTGCCCTGTTCGTCATGGATCGGGATGCCTTCGAGGCGATCGCGGTAGGAGAAGGTCGAGACGAAGCTGCCGGCCTTGGCCTCCGCTGCAGCAAACCGGGGCGCCTCTGTGATCATCGGATCGCCGGATAGTTTGACGAGCACTTCACGCAGGCATTCGCGAAAACCGATCTCACGGTTGGCCTCACCCGTGCCGGTGACGATCGCGTCACTGCGATAAAGCGCGTCGATATCTGCCGCCCCGGCGTTGCTGCCGGCGTGGCAGAGAAGCGCCGCTACGAGCGCCGTGACCGTCGCTCTTTTCCGGATCAGTTTGCCGGCGGCAGGACGCAACTGAGATCGCCCTCCTCACAGCTCAGATAGGTCTTGAAGTCGGCGACGCGCTTCTGTGTGCGATCGTCGCGGCATTCAAGCGTGATCATCGGCTGGGCGGAGCCGCCGGCAACGCCCGAGCTTGCGAAATCGCATTCGGCATCGCGATAGGCGATCCAGGCCCTTTGCGCGGCAACCAGCAGCTTCGTCTTGTCGGCATCGTCCTTCAGGCGTCCCTGGATTTGCTTGTAAAGGGCGTTCAGTTCGGCGTCGGAGGCCTTCAGCGCCTTGTCGGCGCAGGCATTCATCGTCGCCTGGTCGCTCGCATCGGCGCATTCGTCGGCGCGCGCGAGGCCAGTCGCGGCGAACAGGCCGGTGAAGGCGAGCACCATCAAGGCGGATACTTTCATCGATACGCTCCTTTGCGCCCAATGGCTGGCGCGGCATGTCTCCCGTGGATCGTAAAACCTCCGGTGGCGAAAGTTCAATGGCCGGGCCTTCGATGGTTCTCCTTTGAATCAAAAGAGATCCTTAAGGTTTACGTTTTATCAATCTCTGGAGCGCCGCGGCCCCGACGGGCGGCCCGTGGTGTTCGAGCATTTTTCCCGCGGCATTGCCTTGCGCGCAAGCCGTGCTGCGGGAAGCAAGAGGTTCTGCGATGCGTTGCGTATTTGTCGTCGTCCTCCTGTTGCTGGCCGGCTGCGGAACGGTGCCGAGAGACACCCGGAATGCCTGCGCGGTTTTCGAGCAGCAAGATGGCCTTTTCAACAATTGGCGCCGGGAAGCCTATAGCGCCCAGCGTGAATACGGCGTGCCCGTGCCGATCCTGATGGCGACGATCTACACCGAATCCGGCTTCCGCCATAATGCCCGTCCGCCACGCACCAAGCTTTTCGGCTTCATCCCCTGGACGCGCGCTTCGACCGCCTACGGCTATTCCCAGGCGCTCGACGGCACCTGGGCGCGCTATCAGAGCGAGACCGGCCGCTGGGCGGCGCGGCGTTCGGACTTCGGCGACGCGATCCGCTTCATCGCCTGGTACCATCGCGAAAGTGCCCAGCGGAACGGCATCGCCCTCAACGACGCCTACAGGCTCTACATCGCCTATTACCATGGCCACGGCGGCTATTCCCGAGGCAACTGGAGCGATACGGCCAAGAACGGCGCCAAGCGGGCGGCCGGCATGGCCCAGGTCTACAGCAAGCAGCTCAGAGGCTGCGGCAGCTAACGCCGCAGCCCGGTTGAGCCGGCGCCAGGGGACCGTTCTTCCGCTTAACCAGCGGCTGCGCGATCAAGTTCCGCGACATCGATCTTCACCATGCCCATCATCGCCTGCTGGGCGCGGGCGGCACGCGCCGGATCAGGATCGCCGAGGTGGCGCATCAGGGCGTCCGGGATGATCTGCCAGGAAAGACCGAACCTGTCCTTCAGCCAGCCGCAATGCTGCGGCGTGCCGCCGTCCAAGAGCCTTTCCCAGAAGTAGTCGACTTCCGCCTGGTCGGTGCAGCGCAGGAAGAACGACACGGCCTCGCTGAACTTGAAATGCGGCCCGCCGTTGAGCCCCATGAAGTGCTGCCCCTCGATCTCGAAGGATGCGGTAAAGGCCCTGCCGTCGGGGCCCCGCTTCACGTCGGTGATGCGGGTGTTGCGGAAAATGTCGGTGTAGAAAGTGATGGCGTCCTCCAGCTGATCGTCGAACCAGAGAAACGGCGTGATCTTCTGCATGGGTGTCTCCCGATTTGGATGCTACCGGCCAAGGACGAACGGGGAAGCGCGGTTCCGACAAAAGCAGCGCCGCACTTGAAAGAAAATTCCGTCCCGATGTCGGAACTCTTGGCCGTCCTGCGTCCTATGCTCGTAGAACGAACAGAGGAGACTATGTCGATGACCTATGTGGA
The DNA here is from genome assembly GCF_900103045.1 of Ensifer sp. YR511. Lineage (NCBI taxonomy): Bacteria > Pseudomonadati > Pseudomonadota > Alphaproteobacteria > Hyphomicrobiales > Rhizobiaceae > Ensifer > Ensifer sp. YR511. The sequence goes on along the minus strand of NZ_FNGR01000001.1, from coordinate 893,936 downwards.
TGGCTTTATCGTTGCCGTGCCGAAGGCGAATATCGAGGCCTACAAGGCGATGGCGAAGGCGGCGGGTGAGGTGTGGATGGAGCACGGCGCGCTCGCCTACAACGAATGCCTGGCGGATGACGCGCCCTATGGCGAAGTGACGTCCTTTCCCCGCTCGGTGCAGGCCAAGGACGATGAGACGGTGGTGTTCTCCTGGATCACCTACAAATCCCGCGCCGAGCGCGACGCGATCGTTGCCAAGGTCATGGCCGATCCGCGGCTGCAGGGCGATGCCTGGAAGCAGGTGTTCGACGGCAAGCGCATGATCTATGGCGGCTTCGAGGCCTTCCTGGAGATGTAGGCGCTGTTTGCGCGACGGATTGCGGCAGATCGCCTTGGACCGGGAGCGGTCCGGGGATAGAAGCATTGGGCATATCACCGGGTCGCACCGCTTCTCAGGCGGATGCGACCGCCTGCCGGAGGCCTTCATGCCGCAAACGCGCATCACCATCGCCACCCATGGCCAGGGGCTCTATGAATTTACCGACCAGGCGGCGGCCTTCGTACGCGCCAACGCCGACTGCGAGGGGCTGCTCACGGTCTTCGTGCGGCACACCTCCTGTTCGCTTCTCATCCAGGAGAACGCTGACCCGGACGTGAAGCGCGATCTGGACGCCTTTTTTCGCCGCCTCGTGCCGCCTTCCTCGGATACCTCCATGTGCTGGATCGTGCACACCCAGGAAGGCCCCGACGATATGCCGGCACATATCAAGGCGGCGTTGACGCCGGTATCGCTCGGCATTCCCGTCAGTGGTGGCCGGATGCTCACCGGCACCTGGCAGGGGCTCTACCTCTTCGAGCATCGCGACCGCCCGCATCGCCGCGAGATCGTCCTGCATCTTTCCCCCTGATTGGCCGGCGCCGACGATTGAACGGCGGCGCAAGGGTTCTAGATAAAGGGGCGAGAGCAAGGGCTTGGGAACCGGCCTTCGAGGCTAGGGAGGAACCGGAATGACCGATGCACAGACGATTGCCAGCGGCTTTATCGAGGCGCTGAACCAGCGGGATTTCGAGGCGCTGGCGCGGCTCGTGCATGAGGACATAGAACTCGATTCGCTGACCGGTCAACGCACCGTCGGCGTCGGCCCCTTGCGCGCCTGGCTGATGAACTATCTGCGCCGTTTCGACGAGCAGTTCGGAGACGTGGTGCTGATGCGCGATGCCTTCGGCCAGCGCGTGGCCGCCGATTTGACGGTACGGGGCACCTACCGCGAGACCATGGAAGGCTTTCCCCCTGCGACTGGCCAGAGCTACTCCATTCCCAGCGTGCTCGTCTTCGAGATCGAGGACGGCGCCATCACCCGCCTCAGCCATTATCGCAATATTCGCGTCTTTGAGCGGGCGCTTGCCGGCTGAGCGACGCGTAGCCGACCGCTCCTGACGGTCGCGCCCCTTCATTTTCAAGTTTTCTTACTGACCGCCGGATGACCGATCATGTCTTGATCGGGAAAATACGGGCGCGAATCACCTCTGGCACGCCGATGACGGCGGCTGATTCGCCGCTTGTCCAAGCGCAGGCGAAGGCGCGTCCCAGCGCCTTGGCCGCGGTCAAAGCCCTTCGAAATACTTGTTTATAAGCAATGCCTTATCGACTGTGACTTGCACGAAAGTCTCCTCCACGCGCGTGTGGTCATCTCGTTCTGGCAATCTGAACGTCCCATGAACATCGGGTTCCGCTGTCGTTCAGCTTGGCGACCCTATTCTCTGATCAATCGCTTGGGACGGTGATTGCCCCTCGAACCCTTCAAGCTTGGAGAGATCTTATGAAGAACCGCCTTTTTAACGCCGCTGCCGCCGCCGTCATCGGACTTACCGGCCTGCTGGGTGCCGCCTCCACCGCTTCGGCGGAATCGATCGAATTCGGTTTCGGCCCGCGCGGTGGCGTCGATGTCCAGTATCGCGACTACGACGGCGGCTACGGTGACGAGCGCGACTGGGGTCGCGGCCGTGACCGCCACTGGGACCGTGACCGCCGCGGCCGTTGCGCGCCCTGGATGGCCGTCGACAAGGCCCGCGATCGTGGACTCCGCCGCGCCTATGTCGCCGACGTCTCTTCGCGCCGCGTCGTCGTCGAAGGCCGTCGCCACGGCCAACGCCAGACGATCGTGTTTGCGAACGCCCGCGGCTGCCCGACGATCGGCCGCTGGTAACACCTAAGCAATCTTCCCGCCTCGTCTCCCCCGGCCGGCGGAAGAATGGCCCCTCATGCCAAGGCATGGGGGGCTTTTTGTTTGACGCCGCAGCGACCAAGGGGCGCCGGTTGCGCGCAGCCCTGGTCGGGACGCGTGAACGAAGCGAAGTGGATCAGGCCGACAGCGCGGTCCACACGTGCGAATCGTCCGCTCGGGCGATCGTCGTGTCAGGCACCGTAGTTGCCGAACCGACGGCAAGGCTCCGGCCGGTTTGCCCTCTAGCATTGCCAGACGAATGAACGCGCGGCGCAATTCCATCGCGGACATCTGCGGCCTAGGCATCGGCTGATCTTCTTCAGACCGGATCCAGCCCATGTGTCAGCCATCGCCCGGAACACCTGCCAAGGATCTCCTCGACCGAACACTCGGGACCAACGATCCATGCGATGTGGCTGGAGGTCCGCTTTAGCGGCGAGGATGACGAGGACGTGAAGGCGAGGGCGACGCTAGGCGGAGATCGCGGAGCGGTCGCGGGCGATGCCGCAGGGCGAGGGACGGCAGCAAATCGCGCGCGGGAAGCGATGTCAAAGCAGGTGCCGGCAAATTTAAGCCTGGAGGTCGGACGGCGTTCAGCGCCGGGCCCAGTCTTAGTCGAGTGCATCGCGATCACCAGCGCCCAAAAGAAAAGCCCCCGGCACCGATCCTTGGCACCAGGGGCGTTCGATCGTTGAGCGCCCGCGCTTGGCCGCGGGCGTTGCTGACAAGCCTTACTGCTTGATTTCGAAGGTCACGTTGACCGTCACGTTGTAGCTGTTTTCGCCGGTTGCGACCGGAACGGCGTCGGCGGCATATTCCTTGGCCATGCCGGCGCGCATCATCGGCACCGGCTCGGGGCGGAAGCCCTGCTCGGAGATGTTGACGATCTTGCCGACCGAGACGCCGGCCGCTTCGGCCAGCACCTTGGCCTTCTCAACCGCATCGGCAACGGCTGCCTTGCGCGCTTCGGTGATCACGGCTTCCGGCTTGTCGTTGGTGAACTGTACGCCGCCACCTTGGTTGACGCCGAGCGAAACCGACTTGTCGATCACTTCGCCGAGCTTGGCGAGATCGCGAACGCGGACGCTGACGCCGTTCGTCACCTGGTAGCCGATCAGCTCCGGCGCGCGGTTGCTGCCGTCGGTGTTGGTCGGGTAGCTGTATTGCGGGTTGAGCATGAAGCCGCTCGTCTGCAGGTCGCGATCGGCAATGCCACCGTCCTTCAGCGCCTTCAGCACTTCGGCCATGGTCTTGTTGTTGGCGTCCAGCGCTTCACGCGCGGTCTTGCCATCCTTGACGACGCTCAGCTGCAGGACTGCCATGTCCGGCGCGGTCGTCGCGCGGCCTTCGCCGGCAACGACGATGGTGGCCTTGTCCTTGTCCGTCTCCTGCGCCTGAGCGGCGGCAACGCCAGCAAAAGCTGCAGCGAAGGCGGCGATCGAAAGCGTGCGGGCAGTGCGTGTGGAAATCATCTTCAATGTCTCTCCGGTTGTTCCGTCCCAAGCGTCTTCTTGGCTATCGATTGTGTGAGCATTGCGGCAATGGCTTGTCCGCAAAAAGGTTTTCCGCTAGAGCCTTGGCCACCCGCAAACTGCCATTGGTTCGCGGGCCTGGATCACGACGGTGCCACGCCTCGTTCAGAAGCGCAAAGGCCACCGTAGCACTTAAAGTTGCTGCCCCGTGTCTTATCCCTGGACCGTTACGGTTTAAGGACAGGAGCGGATCCAGAGTGGGCCTGTAGCTCAATGGTTAGAGCCGGCGGCTCATAACCGCTTGGTTGGGGGTTCGAGTCCCTCCGGGCCCACCAGTCACTTGCGAACATTGAATTTTCTAGGTTTTCTGGCTGATTTTTGCCCAGATTTGATGTGCGCGCAGGTTTGGGACATTTCCAGCGATTTTGTACGACGCGAAATTGCGCACGGCATGTTCCGCCAACGTCGGATAATCCAACCCTCTCCCTCGTGGTTTCTGCTAGGATGGCCGGCCAGGCAGCAATGGAGAATTTCGATGGCTGGTCCGGGCGCGGAAATGGTGCGAATCGTACGTCGCAACAAGCTGGTTGGCTTTTGGGCGGCGGAGAAACTGGCCCTTGCCGGCGAAAATGCCAAGACCTACTCGGATGGTCTTGCGATGGCGGCGCTGGACGTCGAACGCAGCGACATTCTTGCGATCATTCGAAGAGACTTTGACGCGGCAGGCGTGGTCCAATCCGACGACGACATTCTGGCGGTCATGAACGTTTGCTGGCTGGAGGCGGGAAAACGAACAAAGGGGTCAGACGGCAGCGATGCAGCGCTGGTGCAGATTGCACGTCACCTCATGCAAGGATCGTGAGCGACGGATCCTCTCCGGCGCAACAGCTATTCGGGTGCCACGAACGTCGATGCCGGCAAGCTGCTGGTCAACGGCAACCAGTCGATTGCAACCGGACTGACGACGGTTGGTTCTGGTGCCGTGCCCGGCGGCAGCGGCACGATCGGCGGCAGCGTCGTCCTGAACGACCGCGGCACGCTGGCGCCCGGCAACAGCCCGGGAACGTTGACGATCAATGGCAATCTGTCGCTCGCTGCCGCTTCCTTCCTCGATTTCGAATTCGGCCAGGCCAATGTCGCCGGTGGCGCGCTCAACGATCTTGTCGATGTCGGTGGCAACCTGGTGCTCGACGCCACGCTCAACGTTTCCGTCCCCTCCGGCGGCAGCTTCGGCGCCGGCATCTACCGGGTCTTCAACTGCGGCGGCACGCTGACCAACATTGGTCTACAAAGCGCTCGCCTGTCACGACCGCTTTGTCAGGACATACCCTTTCCGAGGCCACGTTCGCAGTTGTCTCCGCTAACGCGGCCAGATCCTTAGCCGGAAGCGGGGATGGCCCGGGGCTTCATCGTGGCCCTCGGGGTGCTCGAGTTTTCCAGTGCCGAGAGCGCCACGGCGTCCCATTGGGAGAGGATATGTTCGGCGTCGTAGCGTCGGACATTGGCTTCGGCGTTGTCCGCGAGACGGGCGCGCAGGGTCTCGTCGCCCATCAGGTTGGAGAGGGCTTCGGCCAGGGCGTTGATGTCGCCGTTTTCGACGAGGATGCCGTCGTCGCCGTTGGCAATCATGTCGGTCGGGCCCCATTCGCAGGCGAAGGAGACGACGGGGAGGCCTGCGGCCATCGCTTCAAGCAGGGCGATGCCCCAGCCTTCGTAGCGGGATGACAGGACGAAGAGGTCGGCGGTTTCGACCCAGAGGCCGGGTTTCGCGGTGACGCCGGGCATTTCCACCCGGTCGGCCAATCCGAGCGCGTTGCGCTGGGCTTCCAGCGCTTTTCTCGCCTCGCCTTCGCCCCAGATGACGAGCTTCCATTCGGGGTGGTCGCTGGCCGCCTTGGCGAAGGCTTCGAGCAGCAGATCGAAGCCCTTTTGCTCAGTCAGGCGCCCGACGGCGGTGAGCACATTGTTGCCGCGCTTCTTTTGCCAGCCGTCGGGCAGATTGATCGCATTGGCGATCACCCGGCTGGAGCGGCGAACATTCGGCGGGAAATAGTCCAGCGCGCCCTTGGTCATCGTCACCAGCGCAAAGGCGCGCGGGTAGAGACGAAGCTGCAGCCATTTCCAGAAGGGGCCGAAGGGCTGCGCCGCCGGGTTGTTGCGCTCGGACACGATCACCGGGAGCCTGAGGCCTCGCGTTGCGAGCAGCGTCAGCACGTTCGTGCGCGTCAGGAAGCTCAGCACGAAGTCGGGACGGGTGCGGCTGATCGTCGAGCGCAGTCGGTAGAGCCGCCTTGCCACCAGCCAGGCGGCCCGCAGCTTGCCAGCCTTCTGAACCGGCACGTCGAGCCGCTCGATGGTGACGCGCGGATCGAGCCTGTAATAGGGTTCGGAGGTCGGCGCTTCGAGCGTAATCACCGTGACGGTGCAGCCGAGGCGGGCCCAGTGGCTGGCAACGAGACTGACGACGTGCTCGGTGCCGCCGGCGCCGAGTGCAGAAACAATGATGGTTATGCGCGCGCCAGCGATGCCGGCGGCTCCGACGATGTCGGCACCTGTATCTTGATCCAATTTGGATTGCCCCTCGCTCTCCGCTTTCTATTATTAACAACTCCTTAAATTCTCGCAATGGGACTTTCGCAGTGTGGTAAACGCGCTGGCGAACAGCCGATCGCGGCTGGCCGGCGCGCAGTTCGCATGTCCCATCGGCAAGGCAAGACCAGACGTTGGAAGGCCTCAGCCCGTGCAATGGGCGCCGAGGATGGGGCGGGTTGAAGCGGCGCGCGGGGGAAGGTGTCGTCTCTGGGAATACCGGGCGGCTGGTGCTCGCAGGGCTACCGTGCGCGCAAAAAAAATGCCCGCGGGAGGCGGGCAGTTTTGGAGTGGGCGCATACGCTCAAACATGTTGCGCCTCGCTCCAAGGTGGCCGTCAGAGGTCAAGGATCCGTAAATGCGCGATAGCTAAAAATAGCGAATGGCAGCGGCCCGTCGTCCCCGCCAGCCGCCGCCGTCCGGATTCCAGCGGAGAACCGGTGGCTGGGGTCGTTTTTTTGTCCGGGGATATCAGCCGTAGCATCGGCCGGATATTGCCACCGGGCGTGGTGGCGCGGAAGCGGCAGAGACGGGTCGCCGTTCGCCGATGCCGTGATACAGGGGCCGGCAAGCCTTTGCTTTTCCGTATTTGTTTCGCTCATAGCCCACGCCGATGCCTGCGTCCGCCGTCCGCAAGGCGTCGATGTTCGCCAGCGCAAGGCGAAAGCGGCGGCACAACCATGGCGGAATCTCTAAGAAAGGAATTGTTAATTTAAGCAATGAATAATGAAAAAGGGGGTTGAAGATCGCCACCTTTTCGCCCAAAGGAAGCCCCAGGCGGCTGGACCGCTATTCGAAAGGACGTTTATGCGAATCAAAACCGCATGTGCCGGCGTAGGCCGCACCGCCGTTTCGGGTTTCAAGTTTCTCGTACCGACGACATCAGTTCTAAGCCTCCTGCTTCTGTCCGCCGGCTGCTCGTCGACGGTCGTCAGCGAAACGCCGCTGTTTGCATCGGGCCATTCGAGCGCCTATGCGAGCCCTTCGATCAAGGTCCGCAAGGAAGAGAAGCAGCTGAAGATCGCCGAGGCGGATGAAGACATCGTCGAGCCGGCACCGACGCGCAGGCGCACGGCAACCTACCTCGGCCGCGCGCCCTATATCTGCTCGCCGAGCGGCTTCGGGCGCACGTCGCACTGTTTCCTCAGAGCCTCGCTCTAACGGTCTGTCGCGTTCGGGAAGGCAGGCGCAATCGATCATGGAGACGGGGCGGTTGCCAGCCTTGGCGGCGGCCTTTTTGCCATCCGGGCATGACGCCCACGGCCTCGCGATCGCACCGGCTTCCAGCGCGCAGCAAGCCATGTCTGGTTTTATGCGGTGCCAGATGTGGCACGCCGGAGAAAATCGTTGCCTATTGCTGTCCCGAGATCGGTCCTCGGTGCTGGCGCGCTGGCGCTTCTGGCGGTTGCCGGAGTCACGCCGGGCCGCGCGCAGGATTCCGTAGACGGTATCGACCGGTCGCTGACGACCGCCGCCATCACGCCTGAGGCAAGGGAGCGGGAAACACGCACGGTCGAAATCGGCGTTTACGATCCGCATGATGCGGTCGCATCCAGCGACGCGCTGACACTTGAGCATGTCTTCGTCTACTGGCAGAAGCCGGATCGGGCGCAGCTGAAACGGAAGTTCGCAAATGCCGCGCGACAGGGGCGGGCGCTGATGCTTTCAGTCGAGCCCTATACCCATGCCGCCGACTGGCGCGCCGGCGGCAACCGGCTGTTTGCCGATATCGGCAACGGCCGCTTCGATCGCGAGATTACCGATATTTGCACGCGCGCCGCCGACTTCCGCGGGCCGGTCTACGTTCGCTGGGGCCATGAGATGGAAGAGCCCGGCGAGCGCTATCCCTGGGCGCGGCGCGACAGCGAAGGCTACAAGACGGCGTTCCGCTACTTCGTCAGCAAGTGCCGGGAACTCGCGCCGGCCGCCCGCTACGTCTGGTCGCCGAAGGGCCATCGCAATCTCGCGGCCTATTATCCGGGCGACGATGTCGTCGATGCGATCGGCATCCCTGTCTGGGGCCTGCAGAAGATGGACGTCGACTATTGGGGTCGCGAGCGTCGCTTCGGCGAAGCGCTCAAGGAAAAGTACCAGCGCGTTTCGCGTTACGGCAAGCCCGTGATCGTTGCCGAACTCGGGGTCTCCGGCTCGGCCGATTACAAGCGTGCATGGTATGCCGAAATCCTGGATCAGCAGACCTACCGCCAGGCCTTCCCGCTTCTGACGACCGTCGTCTTCTTCAACGACAAGGAGCCGTACAAGTGGCCGCTCGGTTACGGCGCGCCGGACTGGCGGCTCGACAAGGCGGCGCTCAAGGCGCTTGCCGACCGTGGACCGAAGGAAGCGGCCGAACTCGCCGACTGATCACCGCGCGTGGCATGAAATCTTGCTGATCGCAGCTGAGGTGCTTTCGGTCGGGGCGATGCGCCGATCGTCCTTCGGCGCATCGTGAAAGCTTCAAACGCCGAGCCCTTGATATCCCGGATCACCTTTGCGGTTCCGGATCATCCCGGTCGCCCGGATCAGGCCAGCAACAGGCCCGATTCCCGGGCGGCTGCGGCAAAGCAGCGGCTCGCCCGGTCCGTACTCGTCAATCCATCCAGCGCATCCAGGCAGCGCCTGAGGGCTGCGCGATATTCCCGGCCACGACGGCCCGGCCACTGCCTGAGCAGTTCCACGGCTTCGAACACCGTTCTGACCACGGTCTGCCGTCGTGCCGAAAGTTTCAGGGGGATGGGAGTGGGAAAGAGTTTCTCGCTCATTGCATTCCTCGTTCACAGTCTTTTCGAGCGAGAGGGCAACGCGAGAGCAGCGGGATGGTTCCATGTTGTCTACCGATTTTATTCGCGCTGACGGCAGGCGAGTTCTCTCCGGCTTTGCGAACCTGATCTTTTGGTTGCGTCGCTTTTGCCGACGGCGGACGAAGGGAGGTGCGGCGGGGAGCTCCATCGGGCTCGGACCGGTGTTGAAAAGCTTTGAAAATCCAGGCCCGGCGCAGGTGGCGGCACTAGAGTTCCAGCGCTGCCTTGAGGTCGGTCGACTTCAGAACGCGCAGGTCGAGGTCGGCTTCGATATGGTCGATGTGGTGGACCATCAGCCGCGCGGCCGCGTCGATGTCGCCACGCTCGATCGCGTTGACGATCTCGTCGTGTTCGCTGTGGCCGCAGCTCGAAACGGTCGATTGTCCGTAAAGCGCGATGACCAGCGAGGAGCGGGCGACGAGCTCGTCCATGAAGCGGCGCAGAATGGTGTTGCCCGAGAGGTCGGCAAGCGCCAGGTGGAAATCGCCCGATGCCTTGATTTCCGCACGACGGGCCGATTGACCGCGCTGTTCAGTCAGTTGGCGCTCGGCTGCCAGCATGCGCCTGAGTTCGGAAAGCTCCGCCTTGCCGATCTGGGCGGCGGCGGCGCGCACGACGCCGGGTTCGATCAGCCGGCGGGTCGCAAAGATCTGGCGCGCCTCGTCGATCGAAGGGTGCGCAACGAAGGCGCCGCGGTTCTTCTCGACGTTGACGAGGCCCTCATAGGACAGCGCCTGCAGGGCGGCGCGCACCAGCGTTCGGCTGACGTTGAACAGTTCGCCGACGTCGCTTTCCGAAAGCTTCGTGCCAGGCGCAAGCCGCCGCTCGACGATCGCATCGCGCAATGTATCGCGGATGTGCTGACTGCCGGTGTCGGTGGTCGGGTCTGTGGCCAGGTCGGCCTGATGGGGCGTGGTGGTCAAGGACATGAATCGATCCGCGAAGCAACGCGCCATCTTATCGTCGGACGAAGCGAAGGGAAACGACAATCTGACGCGCAAAGGTTGCGGGGGCATCGTCCGGTCTAGCGAGGCTACTTGTCGAGCTCCGGATAGACCCGGTCGAGGAAGCCCGGCCGCAATTTCTCGCCGATCAGGCAATCGGGCGCCGGGAAGGCATCGACATAGCGTATGGTCGGCGGCGGTGGCAGGCCGCTGACTTCGAGCACCAGTTTCTGGCGGATCGCGATGGAGAAATCTTCGGGCTCGTGCACCGGCAGCACGAAGGAGCCGGGGCCGCCGATGACACATTCGGCATAGTATTGGTCAAGCGGGCCGGTCGAAACCGACGGGCGGATGAGGATGGCAAGCCCGTTGATGGTGATGCCGCGCGTGATCGCGATCTCGCGGGCTGGAAGCACCGGCGGGCCGATGTTGTTCGGCCCGTCGCCGGAGATGTCGATGACCCTTCGCACGCCGCTGAACGCGTTGGAATCGATCAGCGCCGTGCCATAGGTGATGGCGTTGGAGATGGAGGTGCCGCGGCGTGTGCCGACCGGCCGCGCTTCGATCAGCTTGGCGAAGGCGTCGGCGTCGGCGGCATTGTCGATGACCTTCCAGGCGACAACGGAGGACTCGTTCACCGTTCCGGCCCATTCGAAATAGCCGATGGCGATCTTGCCCAGCTGGCCGCTTTCGACCGCATCAAGGAAGTCGCGATGCCGGAGTGCCTCGACATAGCCGGCCCGCTGGATGCGGGCCTCGTCGAGATCCATCGAGCCGGACATGTCGACCGCCAGGATCAGTTCGACGTCGACATTCGTCGCCTCGGCGGTCGATGGGCTCGGGCCACCACTCAATGAAAGGAGTAACGCCAACACGCTCAACATCGCTTCAACCAGTCATTGCGCGCGGTCAGATTAGAAGACTGTAACACAAGATTGGATTTCGGCGACCGTTTGGGTGTAGTTGGCCTTCACTAAAGAGTGATTTTGCCGGTTCCTGCATGAGGCCGGATGTCGGACAGGAAAGGCGAAATGCCGCAGCGTACGGAAAATACTGAGCGATTTCAGATTGATCGATTGCAGCAGGCGGCGTTCGGGTATTTCCTCGAACATTCGGATCCGGTCACCGGACTGATCGCCGACACCGCGTTGCCGGGCGCGCCGGCGAGCATCGCTGCGACCGGCTTCGGCCTTTCCTGCTATCCCATCGGCGTCGAGCGCGGCTGGCTCTCGCGCAGCGATGCCGCGCGGCGGGTGGCGACGACGCTGCGCTTCCTTGTCCAAAGCCCGCAGTCCCGCCACCGGCAGGCGACCGGCTATCGCGGCTTCTACCATCACTTCCTCGACATGCGGACCGGCGAGCGCACCTGGCAGAGCGAGCTTTCGACCGTCGATACGGCGCTGCTGATCGCCGGCTGCCTGACCGCCTCTGCATATTTTTCCGGTAGGGATGCGGACGAATGCGAGATCCGCGCTCTTGCCGATCGGCTCTATGCGCGGGTGGACTGGCGCTGGGCGCTCAATCGGGGCGACACGCTGACGATGGGCTGGCGGCCGCCGGGGCGGTTCTTGAAGCATCGCTGGCGGGGTTACAGCGAAGCGCTGCTGCTCTATGTGCTGGCACTCGGCGCGCCCGGCCATTCGATCGAACCGGAGCACTATGCGGCCTTTGCCGAGGGCCATGACTGGATTCCCGTCGACGGCCGGCCGCATCTGCATGCGGCGCCACTCTTCATCCATCTCTTTCCGCAGGCCTGGCTCGATCTGCGCGGGCTTTCCGACCGGCCGATGCGGGAGCGGGGGACGGACTATTTCGAGAATACCCGACGCGCCATCGCCTTGCAGCGGGACCATGCGCGCTCCAATCCCGGCGGTTTCGCCGGATATGGCGAGGACCTGTGGGGCCTGAGCGCCTGCCATGCGCCCCGCGGCCGGCTGCGGCTTGCGGATGGGCGCCAGCAGCGGCTTTTCGGCTATGTGAACCGCGGCGCACCCTACGGCCTTGATGACGGCACGCTCGTGCCCTGGGCGCCGCTTGCCTGCCTGCCGTTCGAGCCGGATGCGGCGCAGGCCTCCCTGGTGCATATGGCAGACAGTTATCCGGGACTTTTGAGCGAAGGGCGCTTTCCCGGCGGCTTCAATCCGAGCCTGGCCGCCGGCGCAGGCCCGGAGGGCTGGATCGATGCGCGTGTCGTCGGTCTTGACCAGGGCATCGTTGTCATGATGATCGAGAACTGGCAAAGCGGCCTTAGCTGGGCGCTGATGCGCAGCATGCCGGCGATCCGTCTCGGCCTTGAGCGGGCGGGCTTCGACGGTGGCTGGCTGCAGGAGGGGGAAGGCGCGTGTGGTAATCCGCCCGCATCCCGCGCCAGAGGATGAGAATGGACGACGGAGACGGCATGCGCTTGAACGACCACCGGCCGACAGCGGAGACCGCGGCGTTTGCGCCGCAGGCGCTGGCCGTCGCCGACCATCTGCGTGCCCAGTTTCCCGAGGCTGCCGTCTCGCTCGGGCCGGCGGCCAGTGATTTCAGCGCGCCGGGCGACTTCTGGGCTGCGGGCAGCGCTGGCCTTGAGGCGGGGCTCGCCTATCAGGATTTCTTCGGGGTCGGCATGACCGACCGGATCCGGGCGGCGCATCTGATCGCCTTCTATAGCCGCCAGCTGAGCGTAGTCCTTGGCGCGTTCCATCTCGGCGCCGGGTTGCAGGCGGAGGTGGCCGGCATTCGTTTCGAGGATTGGACGCGGCTTCACCGTGGCGTCGAAGTCGCGGGCAAGCGCTATCATTTTCGCTTGCATCCGCCGGCGACGGAGCGCCAGGGTGGCCAAGGCGTCAGCGCATTCGAACAGGGCTTCATCGCCCATCTGGCACCCGTCGTTGCGGTTCTGAAAGCGCGAGCAGGGCTGTCGAGCGGGGCGCAATGGCGGCTCGCGGCTGATGCCCTGGCCGGTGCGTTCCTGGAAATCGGCCGCGCGATCGGCGACGAGGCGCGCGGCATGGCCGAGGCGCTGGCGATCGTCAAACGACCGGGTTCGCGGCTCTACTCAGAGGAGCTCTGCTACGAGCAGATCGCGGCTCTCGATCCGGCAAGCGGCGCTGAGCTGTCGCGCCAGTATCGGATCCGTTGCGGCTGCTGTCTCTACTTCAAGACGGAAGGGGGCAGCTTCTGCGACACTTGCGTGCTGCTGGAGCCGGAAGATCGCCGCGCGCGGCTGGCGGCGCATCTCATGCAAAACGGCGGGACCTGAACCCCGCCGTCGCTTTGCTGACGATCTGTGATCAGTGATCACTGTGCCTTGACGAAGCGCTCGTTGATGAAGCCGGAGACGACGCCGAGCACGATCCAGAAGGCAAGCGTGGTGGCGAGTGCGGCAACCGCAAACTCGGCGCCGAGCACGGCCGGAACGTTGCTGGTGATATCGAGCGGCTGCGGCGCACCGTAGACATGGGGTGCTGCGATCGCCACCAGGCCTGCGACCTTGGAGACGATCTCCTCGCGCAGGACGACGAGATAGAGGCCGACGGCGGAGAGCGCCACGGTCACCAGCCACCAGGTCTGGCGGTCGCCGAGTTCGGCTGCCGGAAAGCCCGGCAGTTCCGGCGGTAGACCGATCGCCGGCAGCATGTGCACGGCAAGCCAGCCGCAGGCGCCCCACAGCGCGCCGTTCCTGAGCGTGATCGGGTAGCCGATCACCAGGCTGACGCCAGCGAGCAGCAGGCCGAAGCCGGAACCTGTCACGAGGTTCGCCATCAGCGTGCCGGAGAAGCGGCTCATGCCGAACATGATGCCGCCTTCCTCATGCTCGCCCTCATGGGCATAGGCCGGGGTGATCGGCGACAAAGCGTCGAGGAAAGCGCCGAACGGCGACACGGCTTTGAGCGACGAATGCTGGTCGTGGTTTTCTGCGGCCGGCTGTGCCGCACCCGGCTGGGCGGCGGGCTGTTCGGTGGCGGCCGGTGCCTCGCCTTCGAATTCTTCTGCATGCAGGATCAGCGGTGTGACGCGCAGTTCCTGGGCGCCGGTCATGAAGACACCGGCAATCAATCCAGCCACGATCGCGGCCAGAAGCGTTCTGACAATCATCTTGAAATCCCTCGATAACGACAAAAGCCACGCCCTGTGGCGTGGTCCTTGAGCCTTCCCATTTTCCCTATGCTGCGGATGGCCTTCGCGCGCCGGAAAAACCGGGATGCACGCAGGCCTCCATCCGGCTCGGGCCGGATGCGTTCAGGTCCGCAGATTGTTCGATGCGGAACGTTGTTCACGTTCCGGCGCATCGGTCAGTGGCAGGGGAAGCCGTAGGAGTGGCGGGTGTCGTGCGCCGTGTCGTGCAGCACTGCCGAGTTGGCAAGGCCGGCGCCAAAGACGAGGAATGCGCCGATGAAGAGCGCGATGACGCCAGCGGTCAGACGATCGCTGAGGGAGAGCGGGGTGCTCGAAATGGTAGACGTAGCCATGACAACCTCCGTGATGGCATCGGGAAATTCCCGGTTGGGCCCTATGCCCGTATCGAGTGGCAGGTTTCCTGGCTCACGGCGTTGGGCTCGATGCCCTCGATCTGCCTCGCCTTCCCAGCTCGGCCGCCCTCTCGCGGTCTTGCCAGTGGCTTCTTCCGGATCGCTCCGGAACGGTGGATCGACGTCGCTCTACAGTCGCGGGGTCGGCCGTGATTTGAATGCCCAGCTTGGGTCCATCCGTCACATTCCCGTTTACTCCCGAAACACGTTCGCGTCCCGGGAACCAATCGATCCCAGATGATTAGGATTGTGTCATGGAGTTGTCAATTGAGTGCGCGCCGCCGCGCGGTCCATCCGCGACAAAATCCTTGATGGTCATGCGTTTGTAGGCTTCGACGATCTGGTCACCCTCGGCCCGGTCGACCGAGACTGCAAGTCGCATGGTGCAGTCGCCGAGATGCATGATCAGGAAGGCGGCGCTGTCGATCTCTTCGCGCGGCGTCTCCGGCACAAGGCAGGCCCAGACATCGGCAAGCAGCTTTCCGCCGGCGCGGCTTTGCGCAAGATCGATCTCGCGCAGTGCCTTGTCGGCCTGCATCGCCGACCAGATGTCGCGCATGACCGGCTCGGCGAGGAACATGTCGTAGTAGATGTCGAACAGCAGCGAGAAGGCGTCGCGCAGTTCGGCTATCGACGTGACCTTTGCCAGTTCGGCCGCGATGCACTCGTTGCAGACCGCATTGTAGCGCTCGGCCAGCGTGCGCACGATTGCCGCCTTGTCGGGGAAGTACTGATACAGCGAGCCGATCGAAATCCCCGCCTTTTCAGCGACTTCGCTCATGCGCATGGCGTCGCTGCCCTTCTCCTGGATGAGCGCCGTCGCGCAGGCAAGGATCTGCTCGACGCGCTCGCGGCTGCGCTTCTGGCTCGGCGTCCGGCGCAGCGCAGGCTCGTCGTCGGCGGGAAGCGTGGCGGGACTTGCATCTGGAATCATGAGTAATGCTCACATTTTGACTTGACTCCTAAAATACGAGGATTTATCACATTTGCAAATGTGAGAGATGCTCATGTTTGTTGGTGGAACCTCAGGAGGAAACGATGTCTCAGAAAGTCACACTGGTTTTGGGCGGTACCGGCAAGACGGGGCGGCGGGTGGCCGATCGCCTTCGGGAGCGGGGCGTAGCGGTCCGCATCGGCGCCCGTTCGGCGTCGCCTTCCTTCGATTGGACGGATGAGGCGACCTGGACGCCCGCCCTTGAAAATGTCGATCGCATCTATGTCTGCTACCAGCCCGATCTGGCGGTGCCGGGCGCCGTCGAGGTCATCGCCAAGTTCTCGAGCCTTGCCGTTCGCTCCGGCATCAAACGGTTGGTGCTCCTGTCGGGCCGCGGCGAGGACGAGGCGGAAGCCTCCGAGCGTGCGCTGCAGGCCTCCGGCGCCGACTGGACGGTCATCCGGGGCAGCTGGTTCTTCGAGAACTTCGACGAAGGCTTCCTGGCCGACGGCGTGGTGAGTGGTTCGGTCTTCCTGCCGGTGGACGAGGTCACCGAGCCCTTCGTCAGTTGCAACGACATTGCCGACGTGGCGGTTGAGGCCCTTCTGGACGATGCGCATATCGGCAAGGTCTATGCCTTGACCGGCCCGCGCCTGATGACCTTTGCCCAGGCCGTCGCCGAGATCGCCGCGGCCGCCAACCGTCGGATCTCTTATCAGGCCATTCCGGTTTCCGACTTCGCAGCGCATCTCAAGGCGGACGGCGTGCCGGATGACTATGTCGAACTCATCCGCTATCTCTTCACCTCGGTGCTCGACGGACGCAATTCCAGCATGACGTCCGATGTCGAGCGCGTGCTTGGGCGGCGTCCGCGCGACTTTGCAGATTACGCCCGGGAAACCGCAGCAACTGGTGTTTGGAGTCTTGCCGCATGATCCCGTTGATCCCCGCTCTGGCGTTTGCCGCCGCGATCGGTTCCGGCCTGATGGCCGGGCTGTTCTTCATCTTCTCGGTTTGCATCATGCAGGCCCTGTCGCGGCTGCCGCCGGAGCAGGGGATCGCCGCGATGAACGCCATCAATGTCGTGATCCAGAACCCGATCTTCCTCAGCGCCTTCATGGGCACGGCGCTGCTCGCCCTGGCGCTCGTCGTCGTCGCCTTCATCTCGGGGGGCGAGGGCAGGTGGTGGCTTGCCGCCGGTGGCATTGCCTATGTCGGTGGCGTGCTGCTGGTGACCATTGTCTTCAACGTGCCGATGAATGACGCACTCGCCGCGGCAGCCCCCGGTCAGGCGGCGACCGATCTCTGGCGTGAGCGCTATCTGACCGATTGGGTCTGGTGGAACCACGTGCGCACATGGGCCTCGATCGGCGCGCTGGCGTTTTTCGTTCTCGGTTTCGCCCGAGCCTGACGAAAAGCGCCGGCAAGTCGATCCTTGCCGGCGCCTGCACGCGTCCTGACCTTCAAGCCCATCCCGCCGTCAGGGCTTCGGAATACGCGCGTCGTATTGCGCTTCAAGGTCGGCAAACTTGCTCCAGAAGGCTGCCGGCTTTTCGCCTTCGAGCAGAGCGCGCAAAATGTCGAGGTGCACGTGCCAGCCGGCGGAGAAGCTGGTCATGACCGCGCGGTCGGCGATGCGCTTATGGGTGACGACGAGCAGCACCTTGTCGCCGCGGGGGCTGAGCTCGAAGCGGACCTCCGACGGGGTGCCGGTCTCTTCGTTCCAGGTATAGGCCAGTAGTCGTGGCGGCTCCCAGGCGAGCACGTGGCCGTAATTGCGCACCTCGCCGGCGTGCTCGGCGTATTTCTGCGGTGGCCGATCGTCCTCCGTCGTCAGTTCCGAGTGGCGGAAGACGTGCTCGACCTCGGCCCCTTCCTTCGATCCGATCGTTCCGGACGCCATCCAGAGCCGGCGCTTGCTTTCCTCCGTCAGATAGGACCAGACCCGCTCGATCGGGCCGGGAAGCAGGCGCTCGATGCGCACCGCGTCCGGTGCGACGACACGGCCGTAGTCGGCGCCGGCAAAGGCTGTGGCAGACGAAGTCATGGCTTTTCCTCCGGATCAGTTTGGATTGTGGCGTCTTCGGCGAGAAGCAGCGCCTCGAGTGCGTCGATGCGGGGGCGCCAGAAGGCTTCGTAGTGGCGCATCCATTCCATGCCTGCATGCATCGGCGCGGCATCGAGCCGGCACACATGCATGCGACCTTTCACTTCGCGGCGCACCAGACCTGCTCCTTCCAGCACCTTTATGTGCTTCGATGCCGCGGCCAGCGAGATCGAGAACGGCGCCGCAAGCTCGCCTACCAGTCTTTCGCCCTGCGAAAGGTCCTGGAGCATGGCGCGCCGCGTCGGGTCCGAAAGCGCGTGAAACACGGCATCGAGATGTGCGTTCTGATATTCAACCATATTGTTGAATATCCTCTCGGTCGACCTAATTGTCAACCGTTCGGTTGAATTTAAAAGTATCGCGACAAGAGACCAGGCCGCGGTGGGTCGTCGTGGATGCGCCGTCCCTTCCAGGCGGCAAGCGCATCGGCAAGATCGTCGGTCGGCACCATCTGGGCAAACTGTTCGCTTTCGACCAGCAGCCCCTCGGCGATCGACATGTTGAGGCCGCGGGTGACGGCGGTGATGATCGAGCGCACTGCAAGCGGGGAGTGGCCCATGATGCGTTTTGCCAGGTCACGGGCGGCCGACATCAGTTCCTCATGAGCGACGACGTGGTTGACGAGCCCCAGCTCCAGCGCGCGATCGGCCAAGAAATCCTCGCCTGTCAGCAGCAGTTCAAGCGCGCGCTTGCTGCCGGCGAGCCGCGGCAGGCGCTGGGTGCCGCCGAAGGTCGGCGGCATGCCGAGCTTGATTTCCGGTTTGGCAAAACGCGCCCGGTCGCTTGCAACAGCGAGATGCACCGCTTCGGTGATCTCGCATCCGCCGCCATAAGCAAGCCCGTTGACGGCAGCGATGACCGGCTTCGGAAAGGCTTCGAGCCGGGCCGTCAGGCCCTGGCCGCGACGGACGAAATCGCGCACGGCCGGGTTTACGCCCTTGGCCACGCTTTCCGAGAACTCATGGATATCGCCGCCGGCGGAAAAGGCGCGGTCGCCGGTGCCGGTGATGATCACGGCGCCGACGCCGTCGTTCGCCTCGATCTGGTCGAGAAGGCTCATGAGCCGGTCGATCAGCTCGTAGTTCAGCGCGTTGAGTTTCTCAGGGCGGTTGAGAGTGAGGAGGGCGATGCCCTCGGAAATCTGCATCAGCACGGTGTTCGACATGGTTGCTCTCCGGCAGGTGTTGACGGGGGGAGGCTAGGTGAGGGAAGATGCCATGTATATTCACTAGTCGGTATACATGAGAGATGGCGAAAGCAGAGAAATCGACCCGGGAGCTGATCGTCGCAGCGGCGGAAAAGCTGTTTTATGCCGAGGGCATCCGCGCCGTCAGCGTCGATGCGGTGGCGGAAGCCGCGGGCGTGACCAAACGCACGCTCTACTATCATTTCGACAGCAAGGACGAGCTGATCGCCGCCTATCTCGAAGGCCGCGACCAGCCCAATCTGAAACTCTTCCGCAAGTGGTTCGACGCGGGCGACGGGGACATTGCCGACAAGGTCGAGGCGATCTTCGTCAACCTGGCGCGGGCGGCGCGCCATCCGAAATGGAAGGGCTGTGGCTTCCTGCGCACCTCCGCCGAGCTTGCCAACATGCCCGGTCATCCGGCGATCCGCATCGGTGCCGCCCACAAGAAGAAGTTCGAGGCCTGGATTGCCGAGACCTTTACCGAAGCCGGTGTCGCCGAGCCGGCCATGCTGGCAAAGCAGATCCTGCTGCTGCTCGACGGCAGTTTCGCGGTCGTGCTGCTGCACCGGGATCCAAGCTACATGGAGGTGGCGGGCAAGGCTGCGGCGACGCTTGTGCGGGTGGCGCTTGCCGGAGCAAACCCGAAGGCGCCATCGGAACATGCGGCGGCTTCATTCTGAAGCGAGGCGATTTCCGCTTTCAATCGGCTGCCGTTGGCGGGCAGTATGGGCTGTATCGTTATTAGCCGAACAACCAGTAAGCGTCGATGCTGCCGCGTTGCGGCGCGTCGAAGGGAGCAGAATTCCATGACAATCAAGCGTATCGTCTCAAACCTCTACGCCCCGGACCCGCAAGTGGCGCGCGCCTTCTACGGCGACCTGCTTGAACTCGACGTGGTGATGGATCACGGCTGGATCCTGACCTTTGCCGCGGAGGGCAAGGCCGCGATGCCACAGGTGAGCATCGCCAGCGAGGGCGGCAACGATACGCCGGTGCCGGTGCTTTCGATCGAGGTGGACGATGTCGACCGGGCCTATCAGCGAGCCAAGGCCGCCGGTGTCGAGATCGTCTACGACATCACCAACGAGCCCTGGGGCGTGCGCCGTTTCTACATGCGCGACCCGTTCGGCAATATCGTCAACATCCTGGCGCACTGAGCAGTTCCAGGAAAAGTGCGCAGCGGTTTTCCGTCCGGAATTGCGTCCTTGCGAACTCGCGAAGGATGCCACCGGCTGGACCGGCGGCCTCTTGCATCAGGCGAGCGACAGCGCGTTTGAAAGATCGGCCACGAGGTCGTCGGGATGCTCGATACCGATCGACAGGCGGATGGTCGATTCCAGCACGCCGATGCGGTGGCGCACCTCGATCGGCACGCCGGAATGGGTCATCGCCGCCGGGTGGCTGGCGAGCGATTCCGTGCCGCCGAGGCTGACGGCGAGCTTGAAGATCTGCAGCGCATTGAGGAAGCGGAAGGCCGCCTCCTGGCCGCCAGCGATATCGAAGGAGAAGGTCGAGCCAGCGCCGGTGCACTGCGTCTTGAAAGTGCGGCCGACCGGCGTGTCCTCGCCGTGGAAGGGCAGGTAGTGGATACGCTCGACCTTCGGGTGGTCGTGCAGGAATTCGGCGACGATGCGGGCATTGTCGTCGGCCTTCTGCATGCGCACCGCCAGCGTTTCGAGCGAACGGCCGAGCATCCAGCAGGAATGCGGATCGAGCTGCGTGCCGATCGCACCGCGTAGCGCCTTTACCTGCTTCATCACCGCCTTGGAGCCGAGCGCGGCGCCGGCGATCAGGTCGGAGTGACCACCGACATACTTGGTCAGCGAATAGAGCGAGATGTCGGCGCCGTGCTCGATCGGCCGCTGGAAGACGGGCCCAAGCAGCGTGTTGTCGCAGGCGACGATCGGGGTATGGCCCTGCTTCCTGCCGATCGCATCGGCAACGCGGCGGATCATGGCGACGTCGACGAGGCTATTGGTCGGGTTCGCCGGCGTCTCGATCAGGATCACCGAGACCCGGCCCTTGGCCATCGCCTCTTCTGCGGCGGCGCTGACGGCCGCCTCGTTCACGCCATCGGCAAAACCGACGGCGGAAACGCCGAGATTGAGGAAGGTGCGGGCAAGCAGCGTCTCGGTGCCGCCATAGAGCGGCTGGCTGTGCAGCACCGCGTCGCCCGGCTTGACGAAGGCGAGCAGCGTCGTGGCGATCGCCGACATGCCCGACGAGAACAGTGCGCAGCTTTCGGTGCGCTCGTAGACGGCGAGACGGTCTTCGACGATCTCGCTGTTCGGGTGGTTGAAGCGCGAATAGACGAGGCCGGCGCCGACACCCGCCGGCGGTTCCTTCCGGCCGGAGACAAAGTCGAAGAAGTCGCGGCCCTCTTCGGCGGAGCGGAAGACGAAGGTGGAGGTCAGAAAGACCGGAGGTTTGACCGCGCCCTCCGACAGTTCCGGATCGTAGCCATAGTTCAGCATCTGCGTTTCAGGATGCAGCTTGTGGTTTCCGATGTGGGTTTTGGAGGGATGCGGTGCGGTCATGGCTTGTCTCCTCAAGCGAAGCGGACTCGACTGACAGGCAAATTATATCAGATGCTTGGACCGATCCTTGCTATTTCCGGCGGGATCGCCTTGAGTTGCGCAAAGATTTGGCTGAGTTGAGAAGATATGGCGCAGAAAATTGCCGACGAGACGGATCGCAGGATTTTGAAGGAACTGGTGGCGGATGCCCGCCTGACCAACAACGAGCTCGCCGAGCGGGTGGGGCTCTCGGCGTCGCCCTGTCTGCGTCGGCTACGGCGGCTGGAGGAGACCGGGGTCATCCGCGGCTATACGGCTTTGGTCGATCCCGCAGTCGACGGCTGGACGATGACGGCGATTGCGACCGTCACGCTCAGCCGCCAGCACGAAGACGAGATCGTCATGTTCGAAGAGGCGGTGCGCGGCTGGGACGAGGTGCTCGAATGCCATCTGGTGACCGGCTCGCGCGACTACGTGCTGAAGGTGATGAGCGCCGGCCTCGATCAGTACGAGCGTTTCATCAAGGAGAAGATCGCAAGGCTCAAATGCGTCGCCTCGATCGAGACGAGTTTCGTGATGAACACGATCAAGGAGCGGCGCGTCTAGTGCCAACCCCTCCATAAGCCTCTGAAGCGGTTCGATAATCGTCCATCCGGCTTTGAAACCATCAGGGATGCCCTAGATTCGAGTTAGGAGGGCGTCCCACACGCTCGGCGGGCGCCTTGCTCTCTCGGAGAGAGACGATGGATTTCGCAACAGCGCTCGATGCCGCCGCTTCCTGGCTACAGACGGTCTTTTTGAACGAGTGGACCTATTATCAGCTCGCCATCATCGTCGCCGGCTACCTGGTCTGCGGCGCACTGGCGAAGCGGATAGAGCCGCGGGTCGAAGCCCGAGCCCGTCTGATCAAGGGCAACCCGGATCTCTTGCGGGTCATCATCGCCTTCATGCGGCGGCTGCGGTGGCTGTTTCTGATCGTCTGGCTCTGGATTGCCGACGGCATGATCCTGCGCTTTGGCTGGCCGTCCTATCGCTGGCTGGTGGCGACCGCGCTGACGCTGACGGCGGCGTGGTTCGTCATCTCGGTGCTCACACGCATCATCCGCAACCAGATGCTGGCGCGCGTCACCGCCGTCGTCGGCTGGATCTATTTTGCGCTCTATGCGGTCGGGCTCGACCGGGTGATCCTGACGACACTTGATGGCGTTGCCATCAATCTCGGTGCGGTTCGCCTGTCGCTGCTGCTCGTCCTGAAAGCCATCGTGCTCTCCGCCGCGCTGATCTGGCTTGCCGTTTTGATCGGCAATGTCTCGTCGCACTGGATCCAGCGGTCAGCGGACCTGACACCCTCCTTCAAGGTTCTGATCAGCAAGCTGGTCAAGATTGCACTGATTGGCTTTGCCGGCGCAATCGCGCTATCGGCCACCGGCATCGACCTGACGGCGCTGACGGTTTTCTCCGGGGCGGTCGGTGTCGGCATCGGTTTCGGTCTGCAGAAGGTGGTTTCCAACTTCATCTCCGGTATCATCATCCTGCTCGACAAATCCATCAAGCCGGGCGACACGATCACGCTCGGCGATACCTTCGGGTCCGTGCGCGACCTGCGCTCCCGCTTCGTCTCCGTCATCACCCGGGACGGCAAGGAATACCTCATTCCAAATGAGGACTTCATTTCGCAGCAGGTGGTGAACTGGTCGTTCTCCAGCGACTTCGTCCGCATCGAGGTCGATTTCGGCACCTCCTATGACAGCGACCCGCACGAGGTGGCGCGCATCGCCATCGAGACCGCCGCATCGCTGCCGCGGGTGGCGAGCAGCTACGCCCAGCCGGTGTGCTGGATGACGGGTTTCGGCGCCTCGTCGCTCGATTTCAAGCTGAGGTTCTGGATTTCCGATCCGAGCAACGGGCTCACCAACATCCGCGGCCAGGTGCTGATGGCGCTCTGGGATGCGTTCAAGGCGGCGGGCATTTCGATCCCGTTCCCGCACCGTGAAATCATCATGAAGACGCCGGTCGAGGTCACCCGGGTTTAGGGGCCGAAGTGCCCGTCGACCGGTTCGCGTCAGGGTGTCGTGCGGTTGTGGCGATTGACTGGACACGCCGGGGAAGCGACATTGCCGGCGCCGGAACAGCCCGCAGTTGTTCCGGTGACCGTGCCAGCATCAGTGGGGACCCGACGCCATGGACCATCTTCAACAGACGCCGCTGTCGAGGTTGCCGATGCCGCGTTTTCTCTCGACGCTGCTGGCATCGTTCTCGACCACGGGGCTCATCGTCGGCGTCTTCTTCTTTGCCATGTCGCTGACGCCGAGCCTCATCCCGCGGCCCTATGTGGTGCAGGCGGTGATTTCGGGCCTGTCGCTTTCCGCCGGCTATGCGATCGGCGTACTGTTGCGCTGGCTGTGGTCCTTGCTCGACCTGCCGGAGATCCGCGGCCGCACAGGCCTTACGGTGAAGGTGCTAGCGGCGCTCGGCTGCACCGCGGTTGCGCTCGCCTTCCTCTGGCGCACCGCCTACTGGCAGAACACGGTGCGGCAGATCATGGGGCTCGACCCGGTCGAAAGTGCTGAGCCGTTCAAGCTCGGGCTGATCGCGGCCCTCGTGTTTGTCGCCATCGTGCTCATCGCGCGCCTATTCCGCTTGACCTTCCGGTTTCTGACCCGCCGCTTCGAGCATGTGTTGACCCGGCCGCTGGCAAAGGTCGCAGCCGTCGTTGCCGCCGTCGCGCTGTTCTGGTCCGCCGTTGACGGCGTCATCTTCCGCTTCGCGCTGCATGCGGCCGACAGCTCGTTCCAGCGGTTGGACGCGCTGATCGATCCGGATGTCGCGCCGCCGACCGATCCGTTGAAGACCGGCAGCAACGCGTCGCTGATGACGTGGGACGAACTCGGCCGCCAGGGCCGCCAGTTCATCGCTTCCGGTCCGGCGGCGAAGGACATCGCCGGCTTCTTCGGCGGAGAGGCAAAAGAGCCATTGCGCGTCTACGCCGGTCTCAACTCGGCCGAGACCGCCAAGGAGCGGGCGAAGCTCGCGCTGGAGGAATTGAAGCGCGTCGGTGGTTTCGAGCGATCGAACCTTCTGATCGTGGTGCCGACCGGCACCGGCTGGATCGATCCGCCGGGCCTCGATTCGCTCGAATATCTGTTGAAGGGCGACGTCGCCAGCGTCGCGGTGCAGTATTCCTATCTCACGAGCTGGCTGTCGCTGCTGGTCGAGCCGGAATATGGCGCGGAGACTGCCGATGCGCTCTTCGATGCGGTCTATGGCTACTGGACGACGTTGCCGAAGGACAGAAGGCCGAAGCTCTATCTCTATGGCCTCAGCCTCGGCTCGATGAACTCGCAAGGCTCGGTCGATCCCTTCGATATCATCAGCGATCCGTTCCAGGGCGCGCTCTGGGTCGGCTCGCCATTCCCGACCAAGACCTGGCTGCAGATCACCCGAAACCGCAATCCGGGCTCGCCGGAATGGCGGCCACTTTATCGCGACGGCTCGGTGATCCGTTTCACCAATCAGGAGAATGCGCTGAACATCCCGGGCGCGACCTGGGGCAATGTCCGCATCGTCTATCTGCAATATGCCAGTGACCCGATCACCTTCTTCGATCCATACTCCTTCTACCGCGAGCCCGACTGGATGAAGGCGCCGCGCGGTGCCGACGTCTCTCCTGCGCTCAGATGGTTCCCCGTCGTCACCATGTTCCAACTGCTCGCCGACATGGCGCTCGCGACGACCTCGCCGATCGGCTACGGCCATGTCTATGCGCCGGAGCACTATATCGACGCGTGGATGCAGGTGATGGCACCGGCTGATGTCAGCGAGGCGGACGCCGAGCGGCTGAAGGCGCTGCTCAAGGGTCGCTACTGAGCCTGCTTGTCGCCGGACCGCTCGCCACGCAGGTGCGCGGCGATCTGGTTGGCGAAGGCCTGGATCAGCGGCTCCTCCGCCTTTTCCGTCGGGCAGAGCAGATAGTAGCCGGCCGAGGCCGGTATCGCCGTCGGGAAGGGCTGGATCAGGCGTCCTTCGTAGAGATAGGAGCGTGTCAGCACGTCGGAGACGAGCGCGATGCCCTGGCCCTGTAGCGCCGAGGCGACGGCGATCGCGACCGATTGCACCCGCACGCTCCGGCTGCCTTCGAGCGAGATGCGCGAGGCGGCCGACCAGCGCGTCCATTCCCGGCCGTCATCCTCATGCAGCAGCGTGACGTCGCGCAGCTTCCGCTCGCGCAGCGGGCCTTCGAGCCGCGGAAAGAGCAGCGGCGAGCAGACCGTCCTGAGCTTCACGTCGCTGACTGCCTGCCACCACAGGCCGTCGAAGGGCGGATTGTCGTAGACGACGGCGAGATCGACATCGTCCCAGACGACGTCGCTGGCGCGGATGCAATTGCGCATCGAAAGATCGGTGACGCCGCGCGCACCCGCGAACTGTACGAGGAGGCCGGCCATCCAGGCAATCGCGAGCGCCGGGGGCAGGCCGACCGTCAGCTTGCCCTGGTGGCTTTCGAGCCGTCGGTCGGTGCCGTCCTCGACGGCGGCGGCAAGGTTGCCGATCGCGTGGGAAACCGTCTGCGCGAACTCGCGGCCGGCGGCCGTAAGCCTGATGTTGCGGCCGGATTTTTCAAGCAGCGTCAGGCCGGTCGTCTCCGAGAGCCGGCGCAGCTGCAGCGACACGGCGCCGGGACTCAAGCCCAGCTCATCCGCCGCCTGGCGCACGGAACCGATGCGCGCGACCGCCTCGAACGCCCGGATATAGGGCAGGAAATGCAACGCCTTCACGTGAGCCCTCCCGCTCTGATCGCGCCCCTCACGGCGTGAAATCGTTTAGCCAGACTGCACAATATCAAGCATAAAAAATCGCTATTCCCAATCGATTTTTGCTCCTATGAATCGGACCGGAGAGAGGGAGGACTACGATGATCGAGGCACAACCGTTTGATTTTCCTTATGATGGAAAGCTGGTTCCGGCGCAGACGGCGCTGATGGTGATCGATTTGCAGATCGACTTCTGCTCGCCCAACGGTTACTTCGCCTCGATGGGCTACGATCCGGCGCCGCTGGCCGCGATCGTGCCCGCGGTCAACCGGGTGATTGCGGCGGCACGGCAAGCCGGCTGCCTGATCATCCACACGCGCCAGGGCTACCGCGCCGATCTCGCCGACATGACGCCTTACGAGAAATGGCGGCGCAAGCGCTCGGGACTTGAGAACACGCAGGTGCTTTTGCGTTCCAGCCCCGGCTTCCAGTTGCTCCCGGAACTCGATGTCGCCGAGACCGACGTCATCATCGACAAGACCTGCAACAGCTCCTTCACCTATACGGATCTCGAGCATGTCTTGAGATCCCAGGGCATCACCCACATGCTCTTTACCGGCTGCACCACTGACGTTTGCGTGCATACGACGCTGCGCGAAGCCTGCGACCGCAATTTCCAGTGCCTGACGATTTCGGACTGCTGCGCCAGCGGCGAGCAGTGGGCGCATGAGGCGGCGATCAACATGATCTCGATCGAGAACGGCATCTTCGGCACGGTCTCGACCAGTGATGCCGTAATTGCCGGACTGGCCAAGGCCGCCCGCTAGCGCTCTGGCACCGCGCAATTCCGGACGAAAAGCCGCTTCAGGCTTCTCCTGGAATTGCTCCAGGCGCGGTCCTCACATTTCCAAAGCCTTTTGCCAACCGTTCAACGGAATGATGCCCCATGCAAAGATACATCTCGCTGATGCGACTGACCTCGAAGGGACTGGCCGAGCTTGCCGATAGTGGCAGCCGGCGCAAGGTGAGCGAGGATCGGGTCGCAGCGCTCGGCGGCCGCTCGGTCGCCTTCTATGCCACGCTCGGGACCTATGACTTCGTCCAGGTTTTCGAGATGCCGGACAATGCGTCGATGATGCAATACGCGCTGACGGCGCGGCGCGACGGCTTTGTGGATCCGCTCATCCTTCCCGCCTTCGACAGCCAGACCTATGGCGACATCGTCGGCCGCGTTTCACCAGCACAATGAGGGGAATGAAGATGATCAGACTGGCATCCTGCGCAACCCTTCTGACGACCGCCGTGCTTTCGGCCGGCGCCGCACAGGCCGAGCCGCCGGCTTTCGCCGCCGATGGAGAGGTTGGCGTGTGCACCACCGCGGCCTTTCCGCCGCTCTCCTTCAAGGAACATCCGGCCGATGCGAAGCCGACCGGCATCGACATCGAGATCGCCGAAGCGTTGGCCGCGCAATGGAATGCGAAGGTGAACTACACCGTCACCGAATTCGCCGGCCTCTTGCCGACGCTCGGGGCAGGGCGCTGCGACGTCATCGTCAGCGGCATCTACATCAACGCCAAGCGGCGCGAGACCTATGACGGCGTGCCCTACATGAAATCGGCGACCGCCATGGTCACCAAAGCGGGCAGCGATACGATCAAGGCGCCGGAGGATCTCAGCGGCAAGGTCATCGCGCTCGAAGCCGGCGCCTACTACAAGGAAGAGCGGATCGGGCCCTTAAACGAGGCGCTCGCGGCCAAGGGCCTGCCGCCGGTCGATGTGCAGGAATACCCGACCCAGCAGGCCGCCTACCAGCAGGTGCTCGTCGGCCGCGTCGATGCGACCGTAACGGAAGAGGCGGAGGGCGCCTATCGCGCGTCGCGCTCCGACGGCGCGCTCACGCTCCCCTATATCTGGGCCTCGGACTTCAAATACGGCATCTACAGCCGCCGTGACGGTGGCGATGCAGCCGCGGTGAAGGCAGGGCTGAAGGCGCTCAAGGAGAAGGGCTTCTTCGGCGATCTCGCCAGGAAATACGGGCTCGATCCGGCGCTCTTCGACGTCGACTACGACTCCTGAGCGAAAGGAGGCGGGGCATGAACTTCGATACGAAACTGTTTTTCGATGCCCTGACCATGCCCGTCATGTTGCAGGGGGCGGGCATCGCCATCCTGCTGTCGATCCTGGTGCAGGCGGCGTCGTTCCTGCTCTGCCTGCCGCTGGCCGTCGCGCTCAATTCGATGGCGGCGGTCAGGCGCACAGCGGCGCAGGTCTATGTCTGGCTGTTTCGCTCGGCGCCGCTGATACTCGTGCTCCTGATCGTCTGGAACGGCGCACCGCAGCTCTTTCCGGGGCTCACGCGGGCGCCCTGGTACACGCCCTTCGTCGCTGCCTTCATCGCGTTTACGCTGGTCACGGCCGCCTATATGGCGGAGGCGATGCGCGGGGCGCTTGCGGCGATCGGCCAGGGGCAGACGGATGCCGCCCGCGCGCTCGGGCTCAATCGCTGGCAGACCTTCTTTCTGGTGGTTCTGCCGCAGGCGCTCAGGATCGTCATGCCGGTGCTGGTCAACGAATTCATCAACCTGATCAAGCTGACCTCGCTTGCCTATGTAATCTCGATGCGCGAGATCATGGCGGTCGTCAACGACGCGATCGCCTCCAGCTTCCGCTTCGTCGAGTGGTATTCGGCAGCGCTGGTCTACTATCTCGCGATCGTTTCGATCCTGATGTTTCTGCAGCGGCTGATTCAACGCCGCATGGCTTAACCCGTTTCCGAATTCGGCACCGGCAGCGTTGCAAGCAGATCGGCCATGGCGGCGATGATCTTGCGGTGCTGGTGGGCGTGGCGGGTGCGCAGGCTGGTGGCGGCATAGACCGTTTGCGGGATGACGGGCGCGTCCTGAACGCGCGCAGTAAATCCATCGTCCGCCAGCCGCTCGGCCGTTGCTGCCGTCACGTAGGCCGATCCGCCGAGTGTGCGAAGCAGCCGGGTGATCGCCATGTTCTGGCCGGCGGCAAGCAGCGCTGCGGAGAGATGCGGCAGCGCCAGCCGGTGGGCGCGATCGAAGCCTGGCGAATAGCTCGAGCGGATGTAGCTCTCGGAGCGGATCTCGGCGAGCATCTGCGCCTCCGTGCTCACCATCACGTAATGCAGATCGCCGATCCTTTCGTAATAGAGATCGGGCAGGTAGTGGGGCGTGTAGAGGATCGCCAGATCCAGCTCGCCAGCGCCGAGATCGCGGTTCATCTGGTTGGAGTAGTCCGCCTCCATATAGATCTCGATGCCGGGCAGCTCCCGGCGGATCGTCGCCATCCATTCCCCGGCAAAGGCTTCCGCCAGATCATGCTGGACACCAAGCCGCATGGAGCGCTCCAGCGCGCCGGCGTTGGTGACCGCGCGTGTGGCCTCATGCCATTGGTTTTGCAGGGCTTTTGCGTAATCTAGAAAGCGCAGGCCGGCGGCCGTCGGCACGGTGCCGCCCTTGTTGCGGGTAAAGAGCTTGCGGTTGAACTGCGCTTCCAGTGCCTTCACCCGATGTGAGACGGTCGACTGGGTAAGGTTCAGGCGCTCGGCGGTGCGGTTGAAGGAGCGGCTCTCCATCAGGTCCAGGAAGGTTTCGATCAGCTCCACCTGCATGCCGTTCTCTCCCGCTGCAATCGCTCCAATCTAATCGAAAACATCGATCAATAAAGCCTGTTTCCGTTGCTTGATGGCGCCCGGCTTCACCGGCAAGAATTCGCCAAAACGAGGGAACAGTTAATGTCGAATTTGCCGTCGCACGCACGCGTCGTGATCATCGGTGGGGGAGCGATTGGGGCTTCCTCGCTTTACCACCTTGCCAAGGCCGGCTGGACCGACTGCGTGCTTCTGGAAAAGAACGAGCTGACGGCGGGCTCCACCTGGCATGCCGCCGGCAACGTGCCGACTTTCTCGTCCTCCTGGTCGATCATGAACATGCAGCGCTATTCGGCGTCGCTCTATCGTGACCTCGGGGCGCTCGTCGACTATCCGATGAACTATCACGTCACCGGCTCGATCCGGCTCGGCCACTCCAAGGAGCGGCTGCAGGAGTTCAAACGCGTCGTCGGCATGGGGCGCTACCAGGGCATGGATCTCGATATCCTGTCGCCCGACGAGATGCGCGCCCGCTATCCCTTCCTCGAAACCCGCGAGCTGACCGGCGCGCTCTACGATCCCTATGACGGCGACATCGACCCGGCGCAGCTGACCCAGGCGCTCGCCAAGGGTGCGCGCGACATGGGCGCCAAGATCATCCGCTTCTGTCCGGTGACGGGCGCGCGCCGCGAAAACGACGAATGGGTCATCTCGACGCCGCAGGGCGAGATCCGCTGCGAATACGTCGTCAACGCCGCCGGCTACTACGCCCGCGAGGTCGGCAAGATGTTTGGCCGCGACGTGCCGATGATGGTGATGAGCCATCAGTATATCCTGTTCGACGAAATCCCGGAACTCGCCGCCTGGTCGAAGGAGGCCGGCCACAAGCTGCCGCTCCTGCGGGACGTCGACAGCTCCTACTATCTGCGCCAGGAAAAGAACGGCATGAACCTCGGCCCCTACGAGCGCAACTGTCGCGCCCACTGGGTAACGCCCGACGACCCGATGCCGGAAGACTTTTCGTTCCAGCTCTTCCCGGACGATCTCGACCGGCTGGAATGGTACCTGAACGACGCCGTCGAGCGCGTGCCGATCCTCGGAACGGCCGGGCTGTCGCGGATCATCAACGGCCCGATCCCCTATGCACCCGACGGCAACCCGCTGATCGGGCCGATGCCCGGCGTGCCCAATGCCTTCGAGGCCTGCGTCTTCACTTTCGGTATCTGCCAGGCGGGTGGCGCCGGCAAGGTGCTCGCCGAATGGATCACCGAGGGCCAGACCGAGTGGGACATGTGGTCCTGCGATCCGCGCCGCTACACCGACTACACCGACCAGGATTATTGCATCGCCAAGGGCATGGAGATCTACGGCCATGAATACGCGATGCACTTTCCGAAGCATTACTGGCCAGCCGGGCGCGGCAAGAAGTTATCGCCGATCCACGATCGCATCGCCGCACTCGGCGCCCAGTTCAAGCCCTATAACGGCTGGGAGCGTGCGATGTGGTACGCCAAACCAGGCGATGACACCTCGGAAGAGGCGACGCAGACCTGGGGCCGCGAAGGGCCTTGGGCCAAGCGCATCGAAGAAGAGTGCCTGGCCGTGCGCGATGCCGCCGGCATTCTCGACCTGCCGGGCTTCTCGCGCTTCCGGGTAAAGGGCGAGGGCGCGACCGCATGGCTCTCAGGCCTCATCACAGGCCGCGTGCCGAAGCCTGGGCGCATCGGCCTGGCCTATTTCGCCGACGACAAGGGCCGGATCGTTACCGAGATGTCGGTGATGATGCTCGACGAAGACTTCTTCTTCCTCATCACCGCCGCAACCGCGCAGTGGCACGATTTCGAATGGCTGATGAAGCACCGGCCGGCAGACGCCGCCTTCACCATCGACGACGTCACCAAGTCCTTCTCCTGCCAGATCCTCACCGGGCCAAAATCGCGCGCGATCCTCGCCGAGGTCAGCGAAGCGGATCTCGCCAAGGGCTGGCTCACGCACCAGACGGCGCAGATCGCCGGGCGCTATTGCCAGCTCGTGCGCGTCTCCTTCGCCGGCGAACTCGGCTGGGAGATCCATACCAAGGTCGAGGACACGGCCGCCATCTTCGACGCCGTCTGGGCGGCCGGTCAGAAGCATGGCCTCAAACCCTTCGGCATGGAAGCGCTCGACAGTCTGCGCATCGAGAAGGGCTACCGTGCCTGGAAGGGCGATCTGTCGACCGACTACACCATCCTGCAGGGTGGGCTGGAGCGCTTCGTCGACTGGGGCAAGCCCGGCTTCAATGGCAAGGCGGCGCTGGAGCGTGAGAAGCAGCAGGGCGTTTCCAAACGCTTCGTGACGCTGACCGTCGCCGCCGACGGCTGCGACGCGCCTTACATGTCGACGCTCTGGTCCGACGGCCAGGTTGTCGGCGAGACGACCTCGGGCAACTGGGGCTACCGCGTCGGCAAGTCGATCGCGCTCGGCATGCTGCGCGCCGACCTTGCCGTGCCCGGCAAGGAAATCGAGGTCGAGATCTTCGGCGATCGCTTCAAGGCGACGGTCGAGGCGGACCAACCGCTCTGGGATCCCTCCAATGAAAGACTGCGCGCATGAGCAAGCCCATTCCCTCGAAAGCCCGCGCAGTCATCATCGGTGGCGGCGTCTCCGGCTGTTCCGTCGCCTATCACCTCGCCAAGCTCGGCTGGACCGATGTGGTTCTGCTTGAGCGCAAGCAGCTGACCTCCGGTACCACCTGGCATGCGGCCGGCCTGATCGGTCAGCTTCGCGCCTCGCAGAACATGACGCGGCTCGCGAAATACTCGGCCGACCTCTACGTCAAGCTCGAGGCCGAAACCGGCATTTCCACCGGCATGCGCCAGAACGGCTCGATCACCGTCGCGCTGACGGAGGAGCGCAAGGAGGAGATCTATCGCCAGGCGTCGCTGGCGCGTGCCTTCAATGTCGACGTGCGCGAGATCACGCCTGACGAAGTAAAGGCGATGTATCCGCACCTCAACACCTCGGATGTGAAGGCGGCGGTGCATCTGCCGCTCGATGGCCAGTGCGACCCGGCCAACATCGCCATGGCGCTCGCCAAGGGCGCCCGCCAGAACGGCGCAACGATCATCGAGGGCGTCAAGGTGACGTCCGTCCTGAAGAAGGACGGCCGGGTCACCGGCGTCACCTGCGAGCAGAACGGCGAGAGCTACACGATCGAGACCGATCATGTCGTCAACTGCGCCGGTATGTGGGGCAGGGAGTTTGCGCGGCAATCCGGCGTCACGGTGCCGCTGCACGCCTGCGAGCATTTCTACATCGTCACCGAGGCGATTCCGGAGCTGAAGCGCCTGCCGGTTCTGCGCGTGCCGGACGAGTGCACCTATTACAAGGAAGATGCCGGCAAGATGCTGATCGGGGCCTTCGAGCTCAAGGCCAAGCCCTGGGGAATGGACGGCATCCGCGAGGATTTCTGCTTCGACCAGTTGCCGGACGATTTCGACCACTTCGCGCCGATCCTCGAAATGGCGGTCAACCGCATGCCGATGCTGGAAACGGCTGGGATCCATACCTTCTTCAACGGCCCGGAAAGCTTTACGCCCGACGACCGCTACTATCTCGGCGAAGCGCCGGAGGTGAAGGGATACTGGGTCGCGGCCGGCTACAATTCGATCGGCATCGTTTCCTCGGGCGGCGCCGGCATGGCGCTCGCCCAATGGATGAATGACGGCGAGCCGCCCTTCGATCTCTGGGAGGTGGATATCCGCCGGGCGCAGCCGTTCCAGAAGAACCGCGCGTATTTGAAAGACCGCGTCTCGGAAACGCTCGGCCTGCTCTACGCCGACCATTTCCCCTATCGCCAGATGGCGACCGCGCGCGGGGTGCGCCGTTCGCCGCTGCACGAGCATCTGAAAGCCCGCGGCGCTGTCTTCGGTGAAGTCGCCGGATGGGAACGCGCCAACTGGTTTGCGAAGGAAGGCCAGGAGCGCGAGTACCGCTATTCATGGAAGCGGCAGAACTGGTTCGAGAACCAGAGGGACGAGCATCTTGCGGTGCGAAACGGCGTCGGCCTGTTCGACATGACCTCCTTCGGCAAGATCCGGGTCGAAGGGCGCGATGCGCTTTCCTTCCTGCAGCGGCTCTGCGCCAACGAGATGAACGTCGAGCCCGGCCGGATCGTCTATACCCAGATGCTCAACGCCCGCGGCGGCATCGAGAGCGACCTGACGGTGACGCGGCTGTCGGAAACCGCCTTCCTGCTGGTCGTGCCCGGCGCCACGCTCCAGCGCGACCTCGCCTGGCTGCGCAAGCATCTGACGGACGAGTTCGTGGTGATCACCGATGTCGGCGCTGGCGAAAGCGTGCTCTGCGTCATGGGGCCGAAGGCGCGTGAGCTCATGCAGAAGGTGAGCCCGAACGATTTTTCCAACGCGGGGCATCCGTTCGGCACGGCGCGCGAGATCGAGGTCGGCATGGGCCTCGCCCGCGCCCACCGCGTCACCTATGTCGGCGAGCTCGGCTGGGAGCTCTATGTCTCGACCGACCAGACGGCGCATGTGTTCGAGGCGCTGGAGGCGGCGGGGCAGGACCTGGGCCTCAAGCTCTGCGGCATCCACACACTGGATAGCTGCCGCATCGAAAAGGCCTTCCGCCATTTCGGCCACGACATCACCGACGAAGATCATGTGCTCGAAGCCGGGCTCGGCTTTGCGGTCAAGGCCGACAAGGGCGATTTCATCGGCCGCGAAGCGGTGCTCGCCAAGCACAATCGCGGGCTTTCGCGCCGGCTGGTGCAGTTTCGGCTCTCGGATCCAGAGCCGCTGCTCTTCCACAACGAGGCGATCGTTCGCGACGGCAAGATCGTCGGCACGATCACGTCAGGCAATTACGGCCACCACCTCGGCGGTGCCATCGGGCTTGGCTACGTGCCTTCGGAAGGCGAGAGCGCAGAGGAGGTGCTCGGATCAAGCTTCGAGATCGAGATCGCCGGAACGCGGGTGAAGGCGGAGGTGTCGTTGAAGCCGATGTACGACCCGCGGGCGGAGCGGGTGCGGATGTAGGCAGGCGTTTGGGTGGCGTGCCTGGCGCTTGAGACAGCCCCTCACCGCGCGGATGAGGGGCCTTTCGAGGCACAACGAAAATACGCGTGCCGGATCGCGGGTTTCCGGTCTTCTTTCTGGAGTTCAGTCCATGCTCGCATCGGAGCTTAAGGATACGACAGTTGCGGGCGACCGCATCGATCAGCTGGTCGCCGGCCATCGTCCGGGCCATGGGCTTGCCCGCGCCTTCTACCTCGACCCGGAGATCTATGAACGGGACCTCGAGCGGGTTTTTCGGCGTCACTGGCATTGCGTCGCCCATGAAAGCGCGATCCCCAACGCCAATGATTTCGAGGTCTTCCGCATGGCGTCCGAGCAGGTGATCGTCACCCGTACGGCAAGCGGCGAGATCCATGCGATGCTCAATGTCTGCCGTCATCGCGGGGCCGAGGTCTGCACCAAGGACAAGGGCAATGCCCGTGCCTTCATCTGTCCCTACCATGCCTGGACCTATGGCAATGATGGCGCGCTGAAGGCGGCGCGGCTGATGCCCAAGGACTTCAAGCGCGAGGACCACGGCCTGAAGAAGCTCAACGTGCGTGTCGTCGAAGGATTGATCTTCATCTCCTTTGCCGCCGAGCCGCTTGATTTCTCCGAAGTCGAGCGCCTGTTGCGTGCGACTTGCGGCCAGTATGGCTGGGGATCGGCGAAGATCGCCCATCGTCAGAGCTATGCGATCGACGCCAACTGGAAGCTTGCGGTCGAAAACTATGTCGAGTGCTACCATTGCGGGCCGGCGCATCCGGAATATTCCGAAACCCATGCGCTGGAACAGCCGCTGCACCTGATCGAGGAACTGAACGCCAGGATGGAGGCGCGCACCTGCGCGCTCGGCATCGAGGTCGCCTCCGGCAATCACTGGCAGAATTCCACCGGCGGCAAGGAGACCATTCATGCCTTCCGCTACGCGCTCTATGATGGCGTCCAGACCGGCAGCAAGGACGGGCAGGCGCTGAGCACGCTGATGGGCCGCTTCACCGATTTCGACGGCGGCGTCACCTCGATCCATCTGGGCGGCACCACCTTCCTCGTCTGCTATCCGGACCACGGCATGATCTACCGCTTCATCCCGAAGACGGCCGAAACCTCGGAGATGGAGCTGATCTGGCTCGTCGACGGCAAGGCCGAGGAGGGGCGCGACTACGATCTGGAAAAGCTCACCTGGCTCTGGAAGGTGACGACCGACGAGGACAAGGCGATCATCGAGCACACCGCTCGGGGCGTGCGCTCGCACTACTTTGTGCCAGGCCCAATCGCGCCGATGGAGCAGAACGAGCTGCGCTACATCAACTGGTATCTCGACGAGATCAGCCGGCCGGCCTGAGCGGCAAGCTGCAGGCAAATCGCGTCGCCGTTGCAAGCGTGCCGGCGACGCATTTCGTTTGCCTAGTCCCGCCGGTTGAAATGCGTCCTCAGCGCCACGTGCGTCTGCACCGTCGCGACGCCCGGGATGATCGATATCTGGCGGCGGATGGTGTCGAGATCGCCGTTGGAGGCGCATTCGACCAGCACCATCAGGTCGGTGGCGCCGGCGAGCGACCAGCAGGTGACGATGGGCGGCATGGCCGAGAGATGCGGCACGATATGGTCGCAGTTCTTGCCGGGCTGGAAAGTGATCGCGATCAGCGATTTGACGGTCGGGCTCTGGTCTTCGATGCCGAGGCGGATGGTGTAGCCGGCAATCACGCCCTTGGATTCCAGCCGTCGCAGCCGGTCATGGGCCGCGCTGCGCGAAAGGCCGCTGTGGCGGGCCAGTGCCACCAGGCTCTGGCGCGAATCCTGCCTGAGCGCTGCCAAAAGCAGGCGATCCTTTTCATCGATTTCCGTCAAAACGTCGCCTCCTTGTCGCCATTTCCGGACATATGTCCGGTCAGGCGTCATCGTGTCCAGTGAAATCGGACGATAGGCAAGATAGCGTCTCCCTACAACCAAGGAGCCTTGCCATGCCCAAAATGAGTGTCCCCGACAACGCCGTGCTGCTGCCGATCGACATGCAGCAGGCCTTTGACAGCGCCCCCTGGCCGCGTCGCTGGAATGAGGCGGTCGATGAAAACGGCCTTGCGCTTCTTGCCGCCTGGCGGGCAAGCGGCCGACCAGTCATTCACGTGCGCCACGACAGCGTCATGCCCGGCTCGACGCTTTCCCTCGGCGCGCCCGGCAACGGCTTCCGGCCGGGCTTCGGACCGATGGGAGACGAGGCACTCGTCACCAAGGGCGTCAACGCCGCCTTTATCGGCACCGACCTCGACTTGCGCCTGCGTCGTCTCGGCGTCGAGACGGTCGTCGCCTTCGGCATTTCTACCGACATGTGCGTCTCGACCTCGGTGCGCGTCGGCGCCAATCTCGGCTACCGAATGATCCTCGTCGAGGATGCCTGCGATTGTTTCGACCAGCCGGACGGCGAAGGCGGAGTCATCTCGGCGCGCGAAATCCACCGCGCCCACGTGGCGACCTTGCGGGCGGAATTTGCCGAGGTGTTGTCGACGGCGAAGCTCGTCGAGGCGTTGCAGCGACCGGCAGCGGCTTGACGGTCGGGCGAGGGCAGACGGGGGCTACCGTTCAGGCGCTTCCGCTCCCGCGCCGCCGACTACCGGTTGGCGCCGCGGACTTCCTGGATCTCGGTCGTCCATTTCGGCGCCGTCAGGCTTTCGCCCTCGCGGTTGGGGAAGGTGAGGAAGGTTTCGAACGAACGGCTCTGGCCCGCCGGCACGCGGGCGAGGATGAGTGCGGTGTCATTGCCGATCGTCTCGCAATTGCCGTCAGGGCAGTTTTCGAGCGTTACCGCGAGGCGGAAATATTCGAGCAGTTGCGGCCCTTTATTCGTCACCGTGCCGCGCAGCCGGAAGCTTCTCTCCGGCTGGCTCTGTTCGAAGGTCAGGCCTTCGAGGGCAACGTCGGCGGCCGTGAGGCCGGCCGGTTGGGTCGTCTCAACGGGCGGCGGCGCGGCCGGCGTGCGACCGTCGCGGTCGGCAAACCAGATGATGAAGGCGACGAGCAGGCCGAGCGCCACGGCGACGGAGAGGATCGGTTCGGCCCAATGACGAAAGCGGCTGAAGCGCGCTGCCAGATACACCACGACAAGACCCAGCGGTAACGCGATCAACCATAGCATCAAGATCCTCCTCAACCCCGCATCATTCCTTGGTCCGGAATCGACGCAACAGAGAAATCGTGCAGCCGATCAACGTGTTACAGCGACGCTCGCCTTTTGGAACGGCGCGCTACACCACCTGGCCTTTATATAGGGTGGGCGCCGACTGGCAACACGCCGGGGCGTCGGACGAAAGGAAGCACCCTGACGAATTGGTGAACACGCGTGACGATGCCGTGTGGGTCCGCGCTCGCGTGTGCAGGGCGTCTCCCTATCTGGCGGGTGTCAGGTCCACCCAGTAGGTGCCCTCGAACGGCACCGCGGCGAAGCGGGCGTTGATCTCGGCAAGGCTCTTCTGGGGGTCGAGATCGCCAAACAGATCCGGCCGGATCCAGGTGGCGAAGGCTTCGGCGGCGACGATGTTGAGCGGGATCGCGTTGAAGAAGTTCCAGAGACCGTGCACGCGCTTTTCCTCGACGGCGCGGATGGTCTTCAGCGCCGGCGCCTCGATGGTGCGGGCCAGCGTCTCGCGCGCTTCGTCTTCGCTGACGCCGGGGCCGATCGAGAGCGTGCCGTATTTGCCGCCGGGCGAGGAGGTGGCGATATAGATTTCCGGATTGGCGGCCATGATCGCCTCGGCGTTGACGGTCCCGCCCGGCCGCGGCAGCACGCCTTCGGCAAAATTGCGGCCGCCGGCCACCGTCAGGAATTCGCCGAGACCGCCGGTGCCATAGGCCCAGCAACAGCGGTCGGGTTGGGGGAAGGCGTCCATCAGCACCAGCGGGCGCGGTTCCGGCTTGGCGGCGATGCGGTCGCGGATCAGCTTGAGCTTGTCCTCGTAGAACCGGGCGAAAGCTTCTGCCTGTTCGTCCCGTTCGAGGATGCGGCCGAGCAGACGCATCATGCGCGGCGTGCCGGTCAGCGCGTCGTTGTTGAAATCGACCACCACCACGGGCACGCCGATGCCGGTCAGATACTCGATGGCGCGCCTGCCGGACTCAGTGTCGGATTGCCAGTTATTGAGCAGCGCGAGATCGGCCTTCACCGTCAGCAGCGTCTCGAAGGAGAGGCCCGGGCCGGTGCCATCGTCGATCTGCGGCACGTCGGCGATATCAGGAAACTTACGCCGGAAGCTCTCGTAGATCTCGGGGTTGTCGGTCTTCATGTCGCCGGACCAGGCCGCAAGCAGGCTGACGGGATCGGGATGGATGAGCGACAGGGCGACGAGATTGAAGCCGCTTCCAAGCAGGATCGCCTTCGGCTTTGCCGGTATCGTCACCTCGCGGCCGACCGCATCGGTGACGGTCATCGGCCAGTTGCTTTCGGCGCGGGCGGAGACAGCAAAGAGCAGGGCGGTGATGAAAACGAGCGTCAGCCGCAGGGCGGCCGGGAAGAGGAAGCGGGAAGACAAAACCTATTGGTTCCTTTGGCTTGGGAGGGCGCAGAGGCTGCCGCAGCTCGGGACGCCGGGCAGCAGATAGCGCAGGCAGCAGATCTTGCGCCGGCAGACACGGGCGCCATCTTCCTCCTCGTGCCGCAGGCAATCGAAGAAGGGATTGGGTGTGCCGTCCGGCAGGGACTTGCTGCCGATCAGCGCGTCGGCTTGCGCGTTCAGCGGCTCGATGCCGGAGGCGCGCAGCGCATAGTCGATATAGACGAGCGCATTGTTCCAAGCGAGCTTCGGGGCTATGCCGCCGACGGACTTGAGATAACTGACGACCTCACGCAGATGCCCCTGCATCAGGGGGGCAAGCGTGGCGAAAACGTCGCTATCGTCCGCTTTCTGCCAGTCGCCCAGTGTGGCGACACCGAAGGTTCGCGGCAGGCCATCCTCGGCGAGCGCCACCTTCATCTGATCGAAGGCGACGGGCAGCACCTGATCGTCAAGCACGCGCGCGACGAGATAGGGAATGGTGAGGCTCGAAAAATAGTAGAGCGACCACATGGAGGCGACGGCACGGCGGTCGCTGGCGCCGGATTTCTCCGTGTAGATATCGAGCGCGCGGTCGAAGGCGCCGGAGGCAAAGAAGTCCGGCAGCGCCATGCCGTCGGAAAGCTCGTCCGAGAGCACCATCTTCTCATTGCACCAGGCATGGGTGCCGGCAAAGGCGACCGACAGCGCCTTGGGGCCGCCTGTCGCGACGACCGGTTCGGACACGGCCGCCGTCAAGACGTCACCCGCGCGCGGGTAAGCCCGATCGGTAATGGAGCCTTGGAAGAACGCCGTCCTGCAAGCATGCGATACCTTCTGAGCGTGGTCAGAAACTCATAAGGTGATCGTGTTACTCAAGATTTTTTCCGGTGCAAGTCATTTATGAGTTTTGTATTCATGATTTGAAGCCAAGAGACGATGGCCGGAAGCCGAAGCCTGCGGCCATCGAAGCGGCGAAACCGCCGCTCGGCTCGCCTACTGCATCAGACCGAGCTGCTTGTAAAAGCCGAGCGCGTCGTAATAGTCATTCTGGGCGGCGATCTTGCCATCCTTGACGGTGAAGACCGAGGCGCCGGTGAACTTGAAGCTCTTGTTGGTCGCGGCCGTGCCGTCGGCCCAGGCGCCCGAATTGGTGCCGGAGAACTCCCATTCGAAGGAGACCTTGTCGCCGCTAGCGATCGGATCACCCTTCATGGTCCAGACGGCATCAGGCACCGCGTTCAGGAAATTGTCGATGACGCCGGTCTTGGCTGCATCCTTGCCGGTGACCGGCTTGCCGACCGACGCGTCGTAATAGGTGACGTCATCGGCGAAGTAGGATGCGGCCTTGCTCGAGTCATGGGCATTCCAGGCCGCGACATAGGCCGCGACCACATCCGGCGCCGCGTCGGCGGCAAACGCCGCCGGCGTGAGCACGAGGGCGCTGAGGCCGAGGGCTCCAGCGGCAACAAGCAATTGACGACGGTACATCGCAAACTCCTCCCGTTTGTTTCGTTTGCATGCATTCTCCGCGCCCGGGGCGGTGAGCCTCAGCCGTGGTTGATCATGATGTGGCGAACGGCGGTGTAGTCCTCGAGCGCGTAGACCGACATGTCCTTGCCGTAGCCCGACTGCTTGACGCCGCCATGCGGCATCTCGTTGGTCAGCATGAAGTGGGTGTTGATCCAGGTGCAGCCGTATTGCAGGCGGGAGGCGGCCTTCATCGCCCGGGAAATGTCCTTGGTCCAGACGGAGGAGGCGAGGCCATAGTCGCTGTCGTTGGCCCAGGCGACGGCATCGTCCTTGCCGGTGAAGCGGGTAACGGAGACGACGGGGCCGAAGACTTCGCGGCGCACGATCTCGTCTTCCTGCGTGGCGCCGGCCACAACCGTCGGCTGGAAAAAGAAGCCGTCCGAGCTGCCGGCGGCACCGCCGGTGGTGATCTCGATGTGCTTCTGGTCGGCGGCGCGCTCGACGAAGCTCGCAACGCGATCGCGCTGGCGGCGCGAGATCAGCGGGCCGATCTCGTTTTCGGTGTCGTCGGCGAGGTTGTAGCGGATGGTCGAGACCGCCGAGGTGAGGTCGGCGACCAGCTTCTCGTAGATACCGGCTTCGGCATAGATGCGGCAGGCGGCGGTGCAGTCCTGGCCGGCATTGTAATAGCCGAAGGTGCGGATGCCGTTGACCACCGCTTCGAGGTCGGCGTCGTCATAGACGATGACCGGGGCCTTGCCGCCGAGCTCCAGATGGGTGCGTTTCACGGTCTTGGCGGCCGCCGCCAGCACTTTCTTGCCGGTAGCGATATCGCCGGTGATCGAGACCATCGAAATCTTCGGATGGTTGATCAGCGCATTGCCGACGGTTTCGCCGCGGCCGCTGACAACATTGACCACGCCTTCCGGCAGGATGTCGGCAAGCACGCGGGCCAGCTTCAGCGCCGTCAGCGGCGTCTGTTCGGATGGCTTGAAGACGACGGTGTTGCCGCCGGCGATCGCCGGCGCCAGCTTCCAGGCCATCATCATCAGCGGATAGTTCCACGGCGCGATCGAGCCGACGATGCCGATCGGATCGCGGCGGATCATCGAGGTGTGGCCGGGCAGGTATTCGCCTGCGGTCGGGGCGTGCAGGTTGCGCACGGCGCCGGCAAAGAAACGCCAGCAGTCGACGATCGCCGGCAGTTCGTCGTTCTTGACCGCGTTGATCGGCTTGCCGCAGTTGAGCGCCTCGAGGGCTGCAAAGCCGTCCGCATCCTTCTCGATCGCATCGGCGATCTTCAAGAGATAGTTGGAGCGTTCGGCCGGTGTCGTCTGCGACCAGCTGGTGAAGGCGCTTTCAGCAGCGTCGACGGCCGCCTCGACCTGGGCATGCGAGGCTTCCGGCAGATCGACGATCTTGCCGCCCGTCCGCGGGTTCAGGATGTGTTCGTCGACCTCGGTGCCGGCCTCGAAGCGCGATCCGATCAGCAGTTGGGTGTCCATGTCTGTTCTCCCTTGATAGTCGAGTTATTTGCCGGCGCCGGCGATCTGGTCGCCGTCGCGGGTGAGGTAGTAGGCGCCGAGGATCGGCAGGAAAGTGACGAGCACCACGACCATGGCAACCACATTGGTCACCGGCCGCTGGCGCGGGCGGATCAGCTCTTCGAGCATCCAGATCGGCAGCGTGGACTGCTGGCCGGCAGTGAAGGTGGTAACGATCACCTCGTCGAAGGAGAGCGCGAAGGCGAGCATGCCGCCGGCAAGCAGAGCCGTGCCGATGTTGGGCAGGATGATGTAGCGGAAGGTCTGGAAGCCGTCGGCGCCAAGGTCCATCGAGGCCTCGATCAGCGAGCCGGAAATCCGCCGGAAGCGTGCGACCGCATTGTTGTAGACGACGACGATGCAGAAGGTCGCGTGGCCGAGCACGATGGTCCAGAAGGAAAACGGAATATCGGCCATCGAGAAGGCGGAGCGCAGCGCAATGCCGGTGATGATGCCGGGCAACGCGATCGGCAGGATGACGAGCAGCGAGACCGTCTCGCGGCCGAAGAAGCGCGTCTGGCTGACGGCTGCGGCGCAGAGCGTGCCGAGCA
Source organism: Ensifer sp. YR511 (assembly GCF_900103045.1). NCBI lineage: Bacteria > Pseudomonadati > Pseudomonadota > Alphaproteobacteria > Hyphomicrobiales > Rhizobiaceae > Ensifer > Ensifer sp. YR511. The sequence continues at coordinate 851,148 of NZ_FNGR01000001.1, read as the reverse complement.
CCAGCGCGACCGCGGTTGCGATCGAGGCGACCTTGACCGAAAGCGTCAGCGCCGCCCAGACGTCGGGCCGGTTCCACGCAACGGCGAACCATTGCGTCGTCAGCCCCGGCGGCGGGAACTGATAGCTCTTTTCCTCCGTCGTGAAGGCATAGAGGAAGATCAGGAGGATCGGCAGGTGCAGGAAGGCGAGGCCGGCGGCGGCCGCAATCTTCAGGCCCATCGGTGAGCGGTTTCGTTCAGAGCGCATCGAAGGCTCCCATGCGTTTGGCGACGAAGAGGTACGCGCCCATGATGACGATCGGGACGACCGTGAATGCGGCAGCCAGCGGGATGTTGCCGGCCGTGCCCTGCTGGGCATAGACGGCCTGGCCAATGAAGAGGCGCGACGAGCCGACGATCTGCGGGATGATGTAGTCGCCGAGCGTCAGCGAGAACGTGAAGATCGAGCCGGCGACGATGCCGGGCAGGGCCAGCGGAAAGAGCACGTAGCGGAAGGTCTGGGCCGGCGTGCCGCCGAGATCGGAGGAGGCCTCGATCAGGTTGCCGGGCACGCGCTCCAGCGCTGCCTGGATCGGCAGGATCATGAAGGGCAGCCAGACATAGACGAAGACGATGAAGGTGCCGGTGTAGCTGACCGAGAGCGAGTTGCCGCCGACCACGGGTAGCGACAGCCAGCCGTCGAGCAGCCACATGAGATGCAGCTTTTCGAAGAACCAGGTGAGGATGCCCTCCTTGGCCAAAATCAGCTTCCAGGCATAGATCTTGACCAGATAGCTCGACCAGAGCGGCAGCATCACGCCGAGATAGAAGAGCACCTTCCATTTCCCCTGTGCGTAGCGCGCGGCGTAATAGGCGATCGGGAAGGCGATGACGGCGGAAGCGACGGTGACGGTCGCCGCCATCAGCACGGTGCGCAGGATAATGTCGAGATTGGTTTCGCTGAGCAGTTGGCGATAGGTCGCGAGCGTGAACTCGTAGTTAATCAGGCCCGAGAAATCGTCGATCGAGAAGAAGCTCTGGAGCAGAAGCGCAAACAGCGAGCCGAGATAAACGACGCCGAGCCAGAGCAGCGGCGGGGCGAGCATGATCAACAGAAGCAGATGCGGGTGCTTCCAGAAGAAGTCCGACAGGCGGCCGGCGGGGCCTCGGCGTTCAGGCAGAACGAGGGGTTCGGCAAAGGCGGTCATGCGTCCTCCATCGGGTGCAGCTCGTTTGCGGCAAAGCTGATGGTGACGGGGCTGCCGAGCGCGGGCACGGCGAGCGCTGCGGGGCTGGCGACCGCGACGCGGGCGCCATCGACATCGACGACGACACGGTTGACGGCACCGAGGAAGCTATGGGCCGAGACGGTGCCCGAGAGGCTGAGCGCGCCATCTACCGGCTGGGCGAGGACGATCGCTTCGGGACGCAGGCTCGCAAAGGGTGCCTTCAGCCCGAGCCGCTGGCAGAGCTTTTGCGGCAGCACGTTGGACGAGCCGACGAAATCTGCGACAAACCGCGTCTTCGGCTGCTTGTAGACGTCTTCCGGGCTGCCAAGCTGCTGGATGCGGCCATCGTTGAAGACGGCGATGCGGTCGGCCATCGACAGCGCCTCGCCCTGGTCGTGGGTGACGAAGACGAAGGTGATGCCCAGCGACTTCTGCAGGCTCTTCAGTTCCTCCTGCATCTGCTCGCGCAGCTTCAGATCGAGCGCGCCGAGCGGCTCGTCGAGGAGCAACACCTTGGGCTTGTTGACAAGTGCCCGGGCGAGCGCCACGCGCTGGCGCTGGCCGCCGGAGAGTTGCCCGGGACGGCGGGTGCCATAGCCCGGCAGCTTCACCATGGCGAGTGCGTCCTCGGCCGCCTTGCGCCGCTCCTCGCGGCCGACACCCTTGACCATCAGCCCATAGGCGACGTTGTCGAGGATCGAGAGGTGCGGGAAGAGCGCGTAGTCCTGGAAGACGGTGTTGACGCTGCGGCGATAGGGCGGCACGCCCTCCGCCGTTTCGCCGAAGATCTCGATATGGCCGCCGGTCGGCTGCTCGAAGCCGGCCATCAGGCGCAGGCAGGTGGTCTTGCCGGAGCCTGAGGGGCCGAGCATGGCGAAGAACTCGCCCTCGGCAATCTCGAGGTTCACGCCATCAACGGCGCGCACGGCGCCGAAGTGGCGGGAAACATTGTCGAAGAGAACGGCGGTGGTCATTGTATGGCTCCGGGAAATGTGGCCCCTCATCCGCCCTGCCGGCGCCTTCTCCGCGCAGGCGGGGCGAAGGGGACATGCGGCGGGCGTCTTGCCTCAAGTTCACGCCCTACGGTTTGGCCGGGGGCGTTCCCTCTCCCCGCGTGCGGGGAGAGGGTCAGGGTGAGGGGCAAATGCTTGCGATAGGTCTGACGGCTTAGCGGCCGCCGATCACGCCGATATAGTCGGAGACCCAGCGGTGATAGGGCACGCATTCGCCCTGGCTTTCACACTTCGTCACCGGCGTCTTCCAGAACTTGACCTTGTCGAAGTCCTCGTAGCCGTTGGTCTTGCAGCCGGCGTCGGTCAAGAGTTCGTTGCCCTTGCAGGCCGCACCGACCGACGGGTTGGCGCCGAACCAGGCGGAGACGTCGCCCTGGACCTTCGGCGACAGCGAGTGCTCCATCCACATATAGGCGCAGTTCGGATGCTGGCTGTCGGCGTGCAGCATGGTGGTGTCGGCCCATCCGGTCACGCCTTCTTCCGGAATGGTCGAGGCGATCGGCAGCTTCTCGGCTTCCATCAGGTTGACCTGGAACGGCCAGGAGCCGGAGGCGACGACGCCTTCGTTCTTGAAGTCGTCGATCTGGATCATTGCGTCGTGCCAGTAGCGGCCGACGATCTTGCGCTGGCCGCGCAGCAGCTCGAGCGCTGCCTTGTACTGGTCTTCATTGAGTTCGTAGGGGTCCTTGATGCCGAGTTCCGGCTTGTGCTTCATCAGGTAGTTGGCAGCGTCGGCCACATGGATCGGGCCGTCATAGGCCTGGACGCGGCCCTTATTGGACTTGCCGTCGGGCAGGTTCATTTCCTCGAAGACGACGTTCCAGCTCTTCGGCGCTTCGCCCTTGAAGGCGTCCTTGTTGTACATCAGCACGTTCGGGCCCCAGACGTAGGGCGTGCCGTAGTGGACGCCATTGACTGTGTACCAGGGCGCGTTCTGCATGCGCTCGTCGATCGTCTTCCAGCTCGGGATGAGATCGGTGTTGATCGGCTGGACGCGCTTGCCGGCGACGAGGCGCAGCGAGGCGTCGCCCGAGGCGGTGACAAGGTCGAAGCCGCCTTCGTTCATCAGCGCCACCATTTCGTCCGAGGTGGCGGCGGTCTTGACCGAGACCTTGCAGCCGGTCTGCTTTTCGAAATCCGTGACCCAGTCATAGGCCTTGTCGGTCTCGCCGCGCTCGATGTAGCCGGCCCAGGCGACGATGGAGAGTTCGCCTTCGCCCTTGCCGAGTTCCTTCAGCGGCTCCTGCGCGAAGGCCGGGGCGACAAGGCCGAGCGACAAGGTCAATGCCGTGCAGGATTTGAGCATCTGCTTCATCTGAATTCTCCCAGTTTTGAGCCGCGTTTTGCGGCTTCGTTCCCAGGATGAAGCGTGCCTTCATTTCACCGTATTCGCAAATTCATTAAACAGAATGTCGCTTTCGGTTTTTCCGATATCGGTCACCCACCGGCACGCCAAAGGTGTGGCCAGTGTCGGGAGAAGACTAATAAATCTAGTGAATTAGCGCGGTCTGGCGCTTCTCAGCGCTTCGGCGATGCCGACGAAATCGCGCGCCGATTGTGGCAGGCCGGAGCCCTTGCGCCAGACCATGCCGACCTGCACGACGGGAAGCGCGCCCGACACGTCGCGACTCTCGATGCGGTCGCCTTCCAGCGACCAGGGGCGGTAGACGAGGTCAGGCAAAAGCGCGATGCCGGCGCCTGTCGCCACCAGGCTGCGCACCGCTTCGACCGAGCGGGTGCGGAAGGCGACATGCGGGCGGGCGCCAAGTGCGGACAAAAGCTTGCCGGTGTTCTCCTCGATTTCGTCCACTGTCAGCATGATCAGCGGTTCCTTGGCGATATCGCTGACGGAGATGATGTCGGCGCTGACCAAGGGATGTCCGATCGGCAGCCATAGGCGATAGGGCGAGGTCTCCAAAATCTCCGCCTGCAGCGCCATGCGGTCGCGCAGGTTGGATATGACCATGACGGCGACATCGAGCTCGCCGCCGATCAGCAGATGTTCGAGATAGGAGCCGTTGTCCTCGATGGCGCTGACTTCCACGCCGGGGCAGGCGCGGCGATAGCGGGCGAGCAGATCGGAAAGCACGTAGCCGGCAACCAGCGAGGTGACGCCGAGATTGAGCTTGCCGCCGGTTTCCTCGCGGCTGTCGGAAAAGCTGCGGCGGGCGTCCGAGACATTGGAGAGGATCTTGGTGGCGTGGCGCAGGAACTGGTGGCCGTTGTGGGTGATCGACAGGCCGCGCGGATGCCGGTCGAAGAGCTCGACGCCGAGATCGCCTTCCAGCTCCTTGATCGCCTCGGTGATCGAGGATTGCGAGATCGACAGGTTCTGCGCCGCACGGGTGATCGACCCCTGTTCGGCAACGGCGACGAAATACTGCAACTGTCTGAAAGTGAAGGCCATGGCGCGAGTTAATAGGTGCGAGGCCGGGCTGGCAAGCGGGTGGCCGATGCAACCGGATCGACCGCCGATTTTTTCCCGTCATGTCGGTTTTCGGACAGGGAGCCGGAACGCCGGTGCTAAGCTGCAGGCGACTTCGGGATTGCAGGGAGGACGACGTGGATCAGGTGACCAAGCGGCCGATGCCGACGGAGGAGGGGATCCTCGCCTTTCATCGCCGCTGCGAGGACTTCTATCCCGCCGACGCGGTCGATGCCTCGATCGAACAGCAGCGCAAATGGTATGACGCGCTCTGCGCCGAGTTCGATGCGCCGAGCCCGGCCGGGCTGACGCGCATGGATGAACTCGTCGACGGCCGTATCCCGACCCGGCGCTACCGGCCGGCCAAGGTCTCGAGCGAAACGCGCATCTATTACATCCATGGCGGCGGCTTCGTCGTCGGTTCGCTCGACAGCCATGATGCGATCTGTGCCGAGCTTGCGAATTTCGCTCAGGCCGAGCTGGTCTCGGTCGATTATCGGCTCGCGCCGGAGCATGTCTGGCCGGCTGCTTTCGACGACAGCTACGCCGTGCTGCAACACCTCCTGTCCGACGGCCGCCCGGTCGTCGTGGCCGGCGACAGCGCCGGCGGCAATCTCACGGCTGGCATCGTTCTCAAGGCACGGGCGGAAAGGCTTTCCGGCATCGTTGGCCAAGTGCTGATCTATCCCGGCCTTGGCGGCGATCTCGTGTCGGGTTCCTATGCCGACATGGCCGAGGCGCCGGGGTTGACGACCGCCGATGTCAGCTATTATCGCGATATCCTCAAGGCGCCGGCGGACAATCCCTTCGCCGCGCCGCTGGCGGAAACGGATCTCTCGGGCCTGCCGCCGAGCTATGTAACCGGCGCCTTCTTTGACCCCTTGCGCGACGATGCCCGCCTCTATGCGGCGCGGCTTGCCATGGCCGGCGTGAACGTCACCTTCCGCGAGGAGCCGCAGATGATCCATGCGTGGCTGAGGGCGCGGCACATGAGCGAGGGCGCGCGCGACGGGTTTCGCCGGCTGGCGGAAGGCGTGGCGGTCCTTGTCGGAACGCGTTGACGACCTGGTGTGTCCGTTTGTGAAGCGGGCCTAGCTCTTCGGCTTGAACACCAGCGCCGGATTTGCCTGGAAGGCCTCGGGGAACAGGGTTCTCAAGTTCTCGATCTTCGGCAGGTCGTTGTAGACGATATAGGGGTGCGTCGGGTTTCGCGTCAGGAAATCCTGATGATAGTCCTCGGCAGCGTAGAAGCCCTTGAAGGGCGAAACCTGCGTGACGATCCTTGCCGGGAAGGCGGCTGATTTGCCGAGCTGGGCTATATAGGCATCGGCGATCCGCTTCTGTTCATCGGTGACGGTAAAGAGCGCCGATCGATACTGCGGGCCGTGATCCGGCCCCTGATAGTTGAGTTGGGTCGGATTGTGGGCGACGGAGAAGAACACCTGCAGCAGCCGGCCATAGGTGACGTCGCGCGGATCGAAGGTCACTTCCACCGCCTCCGCATGGCCGGTCTTGCCGCCGCTCACCGTCTCGTAGTCGGCGGTTGCCGCGGTGCCGCCGGAATAGCCGGAGACCGCTTTCTTCACGCCCTTAAGGTGCTGGAAGACGCCCTGCACGCCCCAGAAACAGCCGCCGGCAAAGACGGCGATTTCGGTCGAAGCGGATGACTTCTCGTCGAGTGACGGCGGCGGGATGACGACGGCCGGCTCCTGGGCGGCGGCGATGGGCGAAAACGCCAGCAACGCGGCGAAGGCCGCGGTCAATCTTGTGAGGGATCTGTCAGAGGTTTGTACCGACTTGCTGCGCGCCATCGCGTCCTCCCGTCGCCCGGCTCCAGCGCCGGCGTTCGATGACCTCATGTTTTCATGGGATTGGCAACGGTCAAATCGCGATCGCGTGCTTCACGCCAACGTGACGATCCGATACCAGTGGGCAAGCACGAGGCGCCGAGAACGAGGGACGATGACATGGCCGGAGAAACGGATCTCGCGAAACTGCTTTCGACGATGAACCCGGTGCTGTTTCCGCAGACCTACGTCTATTGTACCGTCGCCTATCAGGATCAGGCGCGCTACCAGGCGCTGGAGGCGCTTGCCACCTATCGCGAGGACGAGGGGCTGACCCTGGTCGTTACCCGCGCGGCCGCTGACGAGGCCGGGCTCGCCTATGGTCCGCTGCTTCGCCGCATCACGCTCAACGTGCATTCGGCGCTCGAGGCCGTGGGGCTGACGGCGGCCGTTTCGGCAGCGCTGACGCGCGAGGGCATCAGCGCCAATGTGATCGCCGCCTATTACCATGACCACATCTTCGTGCCGGAAGCCGATGCCGAGCGAGCGCTCGATGCGCTCCGGGCGCTGACCGTCGCCTGACTGGCCGTGTACGCTCACATGAAGCGCGTGTCGGCGGGTGCGTTGAAGTGGTCGTCATCGCGGCCGTTTTCGTAGATGATCGGCGCATCGGCGAGTTCCGCGTCGCTGACGCCATCGAGGCAGGCGACATTGACCGCGTAGAAATGGCCGATGAAATCCTTGTGGTAGCCGCGCGAGAAGGGCCGGACACCGCAGCGGCTGCAAAAATAATGATCGACGTCGCCTTCGATCCAGCTCGAATTGTCGGCCCGGTAGCTCGTCAGCCGGTCCTTGCTTGACGTGATCTCGAATTCTTCGCGCAGCGCAAAGGCCTTCTGCATCCGTGTCTTGGCGCAGAAGGAGCAGTTGCAGCGGCGGATGCCCTCGGCGAGATCAAGCTGGCATTCGAAGGCGATGGCGCCGCAATGGCAGCTGCCGCGATAGAGCTTCTTCATCGGTTTCCTCCTTGGGATTGGACGCAGATCATCGCCCGCCGGCCATATGGCCGGCGCCGCTTGAGATTTGCGCCACTTTGCGTTTCCGGCCCGGCGCCTGGCGCCGGGCACCGTTAACCGGAGTTGCCCGAAGGCGCCGGCTGATCGGCGGCCACCTGCGCCTTGCCGTCACCGTCATCGCTGGCCTTGCGCAGGAGCAGGAAGGCGATGAGTGCGGTGCCGAGCGATAGCAGCACGCAGATCGAGGCGGTGAAGGCGAAGGACTGAGTGAAGACGCCGCGCGCCGCCGTCAGCAGCCGTTCGGCTTCTGCAGGTGGCAGGTCGGCAGCCACCGCGACCGCTCCGCCGAGCGTCTGCCGGGCGGCGGCAACGGTTTCCTCCGGCAGGCCGGTGACCACCAGCTGGTCCATGCGGCCGCGATAGGCCGAGGTCAGCAGGCTGCCGAGCACGGCAATGCCGAGCGCGCCGCCGAACTCGAAGCTGGTCTCCGAGATCGCCGAGGCGGCGCCGGCGCGCTCCGGCGGGGCAGAGCCAACGATCATATCCGTCGTCAGCGTGCCGACCGGGGCAAAACCGAGGCAGAGCACCACGAGGCCTGTGGTGACGAGAAGCGGGCTGCTTGTGGTGCCGACCTGGGTGCAGATGGCAAAGCCGATCGCCGTCAGCACGAAGCCCGCTGCAATCAGGTTGGAGGCGGCAAAACGGGTGGCAAGCATAGGCACGGTCATCGAGGCGACGATCATCGCCACACCCGTCGGCACCGACCAGAGACCGGCGACGAAGGGCGTGAGCCCGAGCACCAGCTGCAGGTACTGCGCCACGAACAGGAAGGCGCCGAAGCCGACGAAGAGACCGAGGATATTGACGCCAAGGGCGGCGCTGAAGGCCGGCGTCCTGAACAGCGCGAGGTCGATCAGCGGATCGGCGAGACGAAGCTGGCGCCGCGCAAACAGGATCGCGACGACGATGCCGAGCAGGATGAAGAAGACTGCGATCGTATCGAACCCGGCCTCGGCGATGTGCTTCATGCCGTAGATCACCGAAAGCACGGCGACGAGCGACTGGGCGGCGCTGACGAGATCGATCCGGCCGGCCTCGGGATCGCGGAATTCCGGCAGGAGGATCGGCCCGAGGATGAGGATCAGCACCATGACCGGCACGGCGAGCAGGAAGACCGAGCCCCACCAGAACTGCGACAGCATCAGCCCGCCGACCACGGGGCCGATGGCGCCGCCGGCCGAGAAGCTGGCGATCCACACCCCGATCGCAAACGTGCGCTGGCGGTCGTCGAGGAACATGTTGCGGATGAGCGAGAGGGTGGAGGGCGCAAGCGTTGCTGCCGCGACACCAAGCACCGCGCGCGCGATGATCAGCGTCTCGGCATTCCAGGCGAAGGCGGCGAAGATCGACGCCAGGCCAAAGGCGACCGAGCCGATCATCAGCAGGCGCCGGCGGCCGATGCGGTCGCCGAGCGTGCCCATGGTGATCAGCGAGCCTGCGACCATGAAGCCGTAGATATCGATGATCCAGAGAAGCTGGGCGGCCGAGGGCTTGAGCTGTTCGGCAAGCTGCGGGACCGCGAGGTTCAGCACCGTCAGGTCCATGGAATAGAGCATGCAGGGCAGCGCCAGCACGGCGAGCCCGATCCATTCGCGCCGGGTCGCCTTCGGACCGGGCGCGTTTTCGGTTTCAAGGTTCGAAATCTCAGACATGGTCGACGTAATCCCTGAGCCGCTCGAGGCACTCGCCCCAGCCATCCTGGTGCGAGTCGCGCTCTTCGACGGTCTCGAATGGTGTTTGCTGGAAGGTGAGCCGCGTCTTGCCGCCGATATCGGCGAAGGAAACGGTGATCAGCGTGTCGCTGCCGGGCTCGCCGTCTTCGTCCCAGGCGAAGGTGAAGACCAGCTTCTCGGGCTCGCGCACTTCGCGAAAGATGCCGCTCATCCAATAGTCCTGGCCTTCGGGCGAGCGGATGCAGGCGCGCCAGGCCCCGCCCGGACGGAAGTCCATGTTGACCGAATGCGGCGTGAAGTCCTGCGGTCCCCACCAGCGCAACAGGTGCTCCGGCGTCGACCAGACCTTGAAGACGAGGTTTATCGGCGCCTCGAAGTCGTGCACGATTTCCAGGCTGATATCCTTGCGTGCTGCGTTTGCGGTCGCCGCTTTCATGAATCCTCCTCCTCCGGGCGCCCCAATACGCCCAGTCTTTAACCGTAGAGTTATTTAACTTAGCGGTTAATATCCGTGCGAAAAGGCGATTGTCAAGGCAGGCTCAAGCCCCGATCTGATTTTTGTCAATTTGGGCGGGGGAGGAAGGGTGGTCGCTTGCTTTTACGATGATACGGGCAGGCGCGCCTTGAGGCGGGCCAGCACCCGGACGAAGGCGCCGGGGTCCTCGAGGCTTCGGGCAAGGATCAGCGCGCCCTGGATGCCGCCGACGATTTCCTCGGCAAGGCCGTCGCACTCGGCGGCCGGTATGCCGGCGCGTTCAAGCGTTGCGGATAGATCGGCACGCCAATCGGAGAAATAGCGGTTGAGTTCGCGGGCGAAGCGGTCGTGTGCGCCGCTCGTAGCGATCACCCCCATCAGGCAGAGGCGTCGGCCCTGGCGAAAGTAGCCGTCGACGGCGGCAAACATCGCGCCCAGCGCTGCGGCCGGGTCTTCCGCATTGCGTAGTGGCTCGAAGATGTGCGTGCGGAACCAGGCGGCGATATCGCCAAGCACGGCCTCTGCCATCTCCTCCTTCCCGCCGGGGAAGAAGTGGTAGAGGCTGCCTTTGCCAAGCCCGGTCTTCTCGGTGATCAGGCTGAGGCTGGTGCCGTCATAACCGTGCTCGCGGAAGATTTCCGCAAGCATGGCGATCACGTCCTTTCGCTCAGCGACGACGCGGCTCATGCGGGCTTCCTCACCAGCGGATACTCGACCTTGGCGAAACGGTGGAACAGCGCGCCAATGGCGACGAGAATAAGCGAGCCGGTCAGCACCGGGAAGAGCAGGAATTCGAAGCCGGGATCGGCGGCGAAGACGACGAGCGGGTTGGCGCCTGCCGGCGGATGGGTGATGCGCAATGCCGCCATCAGCGCGATCGCCGCGCCGACGGCGATGGCGACCGCCCACCATTCATTCGGAAAGACGGTTCTGAGGATCAGGCCGACGAGGGTGGCGACGAAGTGGCCGCCGACGACGTTGGCCGGCTGCGACAGCGGGCTCGCCGTGACGGAAAAGATCAGCACGCAGCTGGCGCCGAAGGGCGCCATCAACATGGGGTGGCCGACAAGGCCTGTGAGGGCGCCGACGGCGGCGATGGCGACGAGGCCGCCGATGCCGGCAATCAAGCCGCGGTTGATATGAACGGGAGGCTGATGACGCGAGAAGAAATGGCGCATGGGTGTACCAATCAGTAAATTATTTACCGATTGGTACACTGACTTGTGTGAGATGTCAATGCGGGGGCGGGGCAGCGCGTTGGAACCGGCCGCCCGTGCCCTTCACATGAAGTCGCGGGGGATGCGCTTCTTGAAATGCTTCTCGAAAATCCGTGTCTCGCCCTCATAGGCGACGACCTCCGCCTCGGTGATCCACTCGCTTTTCGTGCAGTGGAGCGTCGAGGTCGAGACGGTACGCACAGACCAGCCCTCGCGCTTGGCAACACAGGTCCAGGTCGAGGTTCCGATCATCGACGAGGGGTCGTCCGGCGCGATCGACCAGGTCTCGTCGCGGATATCCTGGGTGGCAAGGCCCGTATCCGGATGTTCTGAAAGCCCGGTGTCCTCGTAGATCCGGTAATGGGTCATGCCGTGGGTCATGTCGCGCTCGACGGTGCGGCTCGAAATACCGCGCGTCAGCTCGCGATACTTTGGCAGCGGGTCGGGGTTCTCCGGCTCGGGCACGGTGATCTCCCTGTGGGCGCCGAGCAGGGGAAGGGCGAGCGAGAGGCTTGCTGTGTCGATCGAAAGACCCGGATCGGTCGGGGTGGGAAGGATCAGCGGCCAATAGGAGGTCGAGAGCGACACCCGGATGCGATTGCCCGCGCGGAAGCGGTAGCCGCAGGCATCGAGCGTAAGCGTGATGCGCGTCTTGCGCCCGGGCTCCATGGCGCGCGGCTGGGCGTTGCCGTCGCGATGCGAAAGGTTGAGCACGCCGAAGGCGACGCGGGTGGCGGTACCGTCCGGATGCACGTCGACGAGGCGCACGGCGAGATTGGCGGTCGGCTCCTGGCAGGTGACGTCGACGGTCAGCGTTGGCTGGCCGAGATAGTCGGCGGCTTCCAGTAGCGGTGCCGTCTCGAAGGTGAGCGAGCCGGCATCGTCGATGCGCTGGTCGCCGGCCATTTCGGCATCGGGCTTCAGCGTGAAATACTCGCCGGATGCCGTGCCGGTATCGAGCGGCGATTTCAGGTAGACCTCGCCGATGCCGGTGCCGCCGGCCGACGGCGTCAGCCGGCCGTCATGGGAGATGCCGAAGAGCTGCATTTCCGGCGTTGCCCAGGCGTCCTTCGCCACCCAGCGGCCGGGATCGCTGTCACGCCGGAGCGACGGGCGGGGCCCGTCGAGAATATAGGCGCGCACCTGTGGCCCGTTCTCGGCGCCGTTTTCCTCGTCGCGCAGCCAGCGGTTCCACCAGCGGATCGCCTCGCCGTGGAAATCGGCGCGCGGCTTCGGAAAGGCGAAATGCGGGTACTTGTGCACCCAGGGGCCGATCAGCGCCTTGGCCTTTTCCCCAAGGCCTTCGACCGCCTTCAAGGGCGTGTTGCGGTAGCCGTCGGCCCAGCCGGCGATGACCAGCGCGGGGATCCCAACCCTGTCGAAATCTTCGCAGATCGATCCGTGCTGCCAGAATTCGTCTCGACGCTGGTGCTCCAGCCATTCCTCCATGAAGAAGGGCTCTTTCTCCAGCCGCTCCATCCACATCTGCTTCCAACGGTCGCCGACGATGGCGGGATCCGGCGAGCGCGACTGGTAGCCGAGCATGGTCGCCGCCCAGGACAGCTGGGCGGAGAGGTGGCAGCCGTTCTTGTAGTGGATGTCGTCGTTGTAGCGGTCGACGGTCGAGGCGATGGAGATGACGGCTTTCAGCGCCGGCGGCTTCAAGGCCGCGACCTGCAGGCAGTTGAAGCCGCCCCAGGAGATGCCCATCATGCCGACCTTGCCGTTTGACCAGGGCTGGGCGGCGATCCATTCGACGATCTCGCAACCGTCGGAAAGCTCGCGCGGCGTATATTCGCCGTCGATCACGCCTTCGCTTTCGCCGGAGCCTCTGATGTCGACGCGCACGCCGGCAATGCCGGCGGCGGCAAACACGGGATAGGTGGATTCGTCACGCAGGCTCGTGCCGCCCTGCTTGCGGTAGGGCAGGTATTCGAGCACGGCCGGAACCGGATCGGCCTCCGTGCCGGCCGGCATCCAGATGCGGGCGGCAAGCTCGGTGCCGTCCTTCAGCCGGATCCATTCGTTTTCGATGACTGTGAATTCGCGCTCTGACATGTGGTTCTAACGATCTCTTTGTTTTCTCGGGAAATGCCGGACGCGAGCCCGCGTCCGGCATTCGTCGCAATGGCTTAGCTGTCGAACCAGACGCGGCTGCCGACGTAGCCGTTCGAGAGATCGTTGCCGATGTCGTCGACGAAGCCCTTGAGCGAAGCCGAGGCGGCGTTCACGTAATCGTTGAAGACGGGCAGGATCAGGCCGCCTTCGTCGCGCACGGTCATCGCCATGGTGCGGTACATTTCCTTGCGCTTGGCCTCGTCGAGCTCGGAGCGGGCCTGCAGCAGGAGCTTGTCGAAATCCTCGCGCTTGAAGCGGGTGTCGTTCCATTCGGCGGTCGAGAGATAGGAGGTCGAGTAGCGCGAATCCTGCGTCGGCCGGCCGCCCCAATAGGAGGCGCAGAAGGGCTGCACGTTCCAGACATTGGTCCAGTAGCCGTCTTCCGGCTCGCGGCGCACTTCGATCTCGATGCCCGCCTTCTTGGCGCTTTCCTGGAAGAGCACCGCGGCGTCGGCAGCACCCGGGAAGGCGGCGTCGGAGGTGCGCAGCAGGATCGGCCGGTCATGGCCGGACTTCTTGAAGTGGAAGGCCGCCTTGTCCGGGTCATAGGCGCGCTGCTCGATGCCTTCGGGTGCCAGCGCATAGTTGCCGTTGACGGGATAGTCGTTGCCGAGGGTGCCGAAGCCGCCGAGCACCCGGTCGAGGATCGCCTGTCGATCGACCGCATATTTCAGCGCCAGTCTGAGGTCGTTGTTGTCGAAGGGCGCGGTGTCGCAATGCATCAGGAAGCTGTAGAAGCCCTTGCCGGAGGTCCTGAGGATCTCGACGCGCGGGGCGCGCTTCAGGAGCGGCACGGTCTTCGGGTCGATGTTGTTGATGAAGTGGACCTGGCCGGAAGAAAGTGCTGCGATGCGCGCCGTCGTGTCGTTCATCACGATGATCTCGACACTGTCGACGAAGCCGCGGTCCGAGCGCCAGTCATCGGCGTTCTTCTCGAAGGTGGCGCGCAGGCCTGCCTCGTAGCTTGCAAGCTTGTAGGGGCCGGTACCAACAGGCGAGGCCGGATTGTCGACGCCGCCCTTCGGCTGGATGATCAGGTGATAGTCGGTCAGAAGCAGCGGCAGGTCGGCATTGCCTTCGGTGAGCGTCAGCACCAGGCTGCCTGCCTTCTCCTCGATCGTCTTGATCGAGCGCATCAGCCCGAGCGCGCCGGACTTCGAGCCTTCGTCCGCATGGCGCTTCAGCGTGGCGACGACGTCGGCAACGGTCAGCTTGCTGCCGTCGTGGAAGCTCACGTCGCCGCGGATCTTGAAGGTCCACTCGGACGCATCGGCCGAGGGCTCCCAAGATTCGGCAAGCGCCGGCAGGGGCGCGCCGGTCTTCGGGTCGGATTCGACCAGCGTATCACCCCAGAGGTGACCGATGACGAAGGAAACGGAACCGCTATAGGCGGCCGGGTCGAGCGAGTCCGTCGTGGCGCCGCCCTTGAGACCGAGCTTCAGATGGCCGCCACGCTTCGGCTCCTGAGCCCTTGCGTCCGTGGCGGCGAGCGTGCCGCCGAAACCGGCCGCAAGGCCCAATGCTGCCGTGCCGGCCAGGAAGCCGCGCCGGCTGAGGCCGGTCGAGGCAAGGCTCGCGGGGATAAGGAGGCCGTCAGGACGCTTCGTGAATTCGGTCATTCTAGGGTTCCCTTTGGAGTGATGCTTGTTAGGGAAAACCTAGCGTTTGCCGACCGGCACACAATTTCGCGACTTGACGCTTCTTTACGCTCTTTTACGCTACCTGAATGCTTCCTGTTCGACAGGGATTGGAAGCGCGTTGAATGGGGTTCGAAAAGCATCGTGCAGGACATCGACATCTTCGCCGCCAATCTCAAGTTTGCCTGTGCGACGCGACGGTCGATTTCGCAGATCTGCCGCGAAATCGGCATTAACCGCCAGCAGTTCAACCGCTACATCGGTGGCGAGGCGCGGCCATCGGCGCACAATGTGGCGCGCATTGCCCGCTTCTTCGGGCTTTCGGCCGAAGACTTCGCGTTGCCGGCCAAACAGTTCGAGGCGCGCATCACGCGCCCCGATCGGGACCGCTCGGATGCGGGCCTGCTGCTTGAGGGTTTCCCGGGCGACATCGCGGGCCTCCGGCGCCATGTCGGCTACTACCAGACCTATCACGTGTCGCTCTCCTGGCCGGGGCTGGTCGTCTGCTCCTGCGCGCGGATCTATGAGGAGGCAGGCTCGATCCGGGTGAAATCGATCGAGCGCATCCGCGATCCCGCAAACGAGATCCAACAGTTCTCAAAATATGTCGGCCTCGTCACTCTCTGGCGAAACCGCATCTTCATCGCCGAGCGCAGCATCGGGCGCGAGCCGATGCTGGCGCAGACCATCCTTCTGCCGTTCGAAGTGCATCAGCGGGTCTATCTGCGCGGCACCACCATGGGGGTCTCCTGGCGCAAGGAAAACCTGCCTTACGCGTCCCGGATGATCTGGCGCTCGCTCGGGGCGCAGCCGGATCTGCGGCAGATGCTCTCACGCTGCGGCGTGCTGTCCTTCGGCTCGCGGCACCTGCCGCAGACGGTGCGAGCCTTCCTCGATACGCCCGATGCCGAGCTCTTGACCGTGCCGACCGAATATTGAGGCGGCGTCGCCATGTGGTAGGTTTCGCCGAACGCACCGATCGAGGAGGGGATCATGAAATCTGCTTTGGCCGCTATCGCCTGCCTTTGCTTCGCATTGCCGATGTCACCGGCAAAGGCCGAGGAGGCACGGGCGCCGATCCCGTCCTGTGCGCTTTCGGGTGCGTCCAGCGTGATGATCGGCGGGCAGCCGGCGCTCAGGCTTTCCGATGTCGCCAATTGCCCGCCGGAACTCTACGAGGTGGTGCCGAGCATCATGGTCGAAGGCCAGCCGGTGGTGCACTTCCGCGCCGGCAGCGGCGAAAAGGGCGACTGCTCGGCCAAGGGCGAGGCGACGGTGACCTTCGAAGGCGAGGCGGCGCAGAGGGTGGGCGACGTCGATTGCCGGCAGAAGTGACAGCTATCGTCAGACGAGCCTGGCCAACCGGGCACCCTCCCGAACGGCCGAAAGCGCCGGCGGATTGGAGATGGGATAGCCGGCAATGAAGCCCTCGACCGTGAACGACGGGAACTGGCTTTGCAGCCGCGACACGACCTCTGCCGCTTCCTTCATCTCGCCAAGGTACGCGTGTGCCATCGCCTGGAACATCAGTGTGTTCGGCGATTCCTGCGAACTCTTTTCAAGCGCGGACAAGCACGCGCGATAGCGCCCGACGACGAAGAGAACGCGCGCGAACATGCCGTGGTACCAGGGCGGGCCGAGCGGGTTGAGCGAGAGGGCGCGCTCGATGAAGGGAATCCCGTCGGCGGGATCGCCGACGATCAGGGCCTTGGCTCCCGCGAGCAGCGCCAGCGTATCGGCGTTGTTCCTGCCATATTCGAGCGCCCGGGCGTGGGCCTCGGCGGCACCCGCCAGATCACCGATGCAGGCTTTGAAATCGCCGATACAGGTATGGCCGGCCGGATCCGTCGGATCGAGCCGCAGCGCCTCCTCGGCGGCGCTGCGCCAGTTCTTTCTTGCGCTTTCGAGGTCGTCGCCGAAGCCGTTCGCCGCCTGGATGGAATGGGCATAGGCAAGTTCGGTCCAGGCGCGCGCCCGCCCCGGATCGAGCTCGATCGAGCGCGTCAGCAATTGCATGGCGGCGGCGTTGCCATCCGGGCTGAAGCGATTGTGCTGTTCGACGCCCAGCAGGAAGTAGTCATAGGCTTGCAGGCTGCCCGGCGGCTTTTGCCGGCTCGCCTTGCGGCCGATGGCGGCCAGCGTGCCGAAGCAGCCGGCGAGCACGTTGATGACGCTTTCGGTGAGGCTGTCCTGCAGCGTCAGCACGTCTTCCATGGTGCGCTCGTAGCGCTCGCTCCAGAGCGTCATGCCGGTGCGGGTATCGGAAAGCTGGATCGTCAGGCGGACCCGCCGGTCGTCCGCGCGCAGCTGCCCGGTGATGGCATAGGTGGCGCCGACCGCCTGGACGTGGTCTTCGAAGCTTTCCGGCCGGTTGCCGAGCAGCTTCATTGTGTGGAAGGCGATCACGGGCAGATCGGCGAAGCGCGCGAGATCGACGCAGATGTCGGATGACAGCCCGTCGGCGAAACGGCGCCAGCGCTCCTCCGGATTGAGGCTTTCAATGGGAAAGACCGCGAGCGTCGGCGAGGCGGGCTCGGCGTCGCGTAACGGCGCGACCGCCTCGGTCGCCGTCCTGCCGGCCACCATCTGCGCGACCGAGGCGGCAAGCTCGATCTTGTTGCGAACGCCAAGCTTGCCGTAGATCGTCGCCAGATGCGTGCGCACCGTCGACGGCGCGATAAACAGCGCCTCGCCGATTTCGCGATAGGTCAGGCCGGCGGCAAAACGCTCGGCCACGGCGCGCTCGCGGTCTGACAAGGCTTCGGTGGCGACCTGTGGTGTCGGGATACGGTTCATGGCTGCTTCCTGCCATCTGACCGGGCCGTTTTCAATGGCGACATAAGGCAAGGTGCCACAGTGCCTCTTGCGCGTCCAACGGCGCGCGCGGTGCTGCAGGCAAAATACTACAAATGCAGGAGAGGAAAACACAGCAGCTGCGCGATGTGGGACGCGTTCCACGGGCCTAGAGTTCCGACAGTGTTTCAACGCCCTGAGGGGCAGGAAGAGGTGGGAACGGCGATGAACAGCCTGCTTTCGGGAATGTCCGATTTCTATCACGCCGTTCGGCTTGATCTCAACCAGCCGGCCAAGCATCTGGCCGACAGCCTCGGCCGCCACGATCCCTTCCGGATCCTTGTCGTCTGGGAGGACCGCGTTCGCGTCCGCGAGCAACTTCAGCTCATGGCGGATCAATATCCGGAGCGGCTCAAGGATATCGGGATGACGAGGGCTGAGGTTCGCGCAGAGACGAGCAAGGCCTTCTGGCAACGCTGAGCTTGCCTGACGAAGGCATGAGACGGCGGCACGCGATCGTGCCGCCGTCTCGTTTTTCAGTTGCCGGCGCTTTCCATGCGGCGTGTCTTCAGCACCCGCTCCAGCCAGCCGATTTCCATCTCCGGAACCGACTTCAACAGCAGGTCCGTGTAGTCGTCGAAGGGTGGCGACAGCACCTTCGACTTCGGCCCGAAGCGCACGAGGCGGCCGCGATGCATGACCGCGACGCTGTCGGCGATCGCCCGCACGATGGCGATGTCGTGGGTGATAAAGACATAGGAAACAGCGGTTTCCTCCTGAAGCTTAAGAAGCAGATTCAGGATGCCTTCGGCCACAAGCGGATCGAGTGCCGAGGTGGGCTCGTCGCAGAGGATCAGCTCCGGTTTGGCGGCGAGCGCCCTTGCGATCGCCACGCGCTGCTTCTGGCCGCCCGAAAGTTCGGCCGGATAACGATCGAGGAAACGCGTTCCCATTTCGATCTGGTCGAGCAGTTCCTTGACCCGCTCCGTCTTCTTCTGGCCGTGCATGCCGAAGTAGAAGGAGAGCGGTCGACCGACGATGTCTCGCACCGTCTGGCGCGGGTTCATCGCCGTATCGGCCATCTGGTAGATCATCTGGATGCGGCGGAGCTCGTCGTTGCTGCGGCCTTTCAGCGCCCGCGGCAGCTCCTTGCCCTCGAAGGTGATGCGCCCCTCGGTCGGCGGCAAAAGCCCGGTGATGACGCGGGCAAGGGTGGACTTGCCCGAGCCGCTTTCGCCGACGATCGCCAGTGTCTGGCCTTTCGGCAGATGCATCGAGACATCATGCAGCACCTTGAAGCCGTTGGCATAGCCGGCGCTGATATGCTCGATCTTCAACTGCGTCCCGGTCTGGTCGGCGGCTTCCTCGCGTTTCGTCTGGCGGACGCTGACGAGTGCCCGGGTGTAATCCTCGCGCGGCTCTTCGATGATCTGCTTCGTCGAGCCGTATTCCACCGTCTTGCCATGGCGCAGCACCATGATGTCGTCGGAGATCTGGGCGACGACGGCGAGGTCGTGGGTGATGTAGAGGGCTGCCGTGTGCGTCTCTTCGATCGCATGCTTGATCGCGGCGAGCACGTCGATCTGGGTGGTGACGTCGAGCGCGGTCGTCGGCTCGTCGAAGACGATCAGCTCCGGGTTGGGGCAGAGCGCCATGGCGGTCATGGCGCGCTGCAGCTGGCCGCCGGAGACCTGGTGCGGATAGCGCTCGCCAAAGGTTTCCGGATTGGGCAGGCCCAGCACGCGGAAGAGATAGAGCGCCCGCTTCTTAGCCTCCTCGCGGCTCATGATGCCGTGGCGGAGCGACGCCTCGATCACCTGGTCGCCAAGCCGATGCGCCGGATTGAAGGCGGCCGCTGCCGATTGCGCGACGTAGCAGACGCGGGCGCCGCGGATCGAGCGGATGCCGTTCTTGTCGAGCGTCAGAATGTCCTTGCCGTCGAGCAGGACCTGGCCGCCAGTGATGCGCACGCCGCCGCGGCCATAGGCGAGCGCCGAAAGGCCGATGGTCGACTTGCCGGCGCCGGACTCGCCGATGAGGCCGAGCACCTTGCCCTTCTGAACGTCGAAGGAGACGCCCTCGACGAGGGTGACAACCTTCGGCGGTTCGCCCGGCGGGTAGCTGGTCGCTTCGATCTTCAAGTTCTTGACGGAGAGCATCTCAGGCATCGCCGCGTCCTCCCTTGAGGCTGGAGGTTCTCTTCATCAGCCAGTCGACCACAAGGTTGACGCAGATCGCGAGCGTCGCGATCGCAGCACCGGGGATGAGCGCTGCCGAAATGCCGAAGATGATGCCGTCCTTGTTGTCCTTGACCATGCCGCCCCAGTCGGCTGCCGGCGGCTGGATGCCGAGGCCGAGGAAGGAGAGGGTGGAGAGGAACAGGATCGAGAAGGCGAAGCGCAGGCCGAATTCGGCCAAGAGCGGCGACAGCGTGTTCGGCAGGATCTCGCGGAAGATGATCCAGAGCGAACCTTCTCCACGCAGCCTTGCCGCCTCGACGAACTCCATGACCGCGACATCGAGCGCCACGGCGCGGCCGATGCGGAAGACGCGGGTACTGTCGAGTACCGCCATCACCAGGATCAGGATCCACAGATGCTGCGGCAGGACGGCGAGAACGACGAGGGCGAAAATGAGCGTCGGAATCGCCATCATCAGGTCGTTGAAGCGGGAAAACAGCTGGTCCGTGAAACCACCGACAACAGCGGCGGTGAAGCTCAGGATCATGCCGAGCGAGAAGGAAAGCACGGTTGCCGCAAATGCCACGAAGATGGTGGTGCGGGCGCCATAGATCAGACGCGACAGCAGGTCGCGGCCGAGATTGTCGGTGCCGAGCAAGAAGTCGCCGCCGGCCGGAAGCCAGACGTCGCCGACCACGTCGCGTTCACCGAAGGGGGCGATGACAGGCGCAAAGAGGGCGCAGAAGATCGCAATCGCGATGCCGGCGATGCCGATCCAGGCGCTGAAGGGGATGGATCTCAGGTTCATCGCGGATGCCTCAGTCTCGGGTTGGCGATGATCGCGAGAATGTCGGCCGCCATGTTCAGGAAGATGTAGAAGGCGGCAAAGATCAGACCGCAGGCCTGAACGACCGGCATGTCGCGCACGGTCACCGCATCCACCATATATTGGCCCATGCCCGGATAGACGAAGACCACTTCGACCACGACGACGCCGACCACGAGATAGGCCAGGTTGAGCGCAATGACGTTGATGACCGGCGCCACCGCATTGGGGGCGGCGTGACGCGCGATGATGCGGAACATGCCGAGGCCCTTCAGTTCCGCCGTCTCGACATAGGCCGACGACATGACGTTGAGGATCGCCGCGCGGGTCATGCGCATCATGTGGGCGAGAACGACGAGAACGAGGGTCGCGACGGGAAGCGCGATCGCCGAGAGACGTTCGGTGAAGCTCATGCTGTCATAGACGGTCGCGGGGAAGGTCGCGACGCCGTATTTGACGGCGAAGAACATGATCAGGAGATAGCCGACGAAGAACTCGGGCAGCGAGATCGCCGCGAGCGAGACGACGTTGATGATCTTGTCGGGCAGCCGGTTGCGGAACTGCACCGCCAGCATGCCGAGGCCGACGGCGAGCGGTACGGAGACGAGGGCTGCGAAGAAGGCAAGGAACAGCGAGTTGCCGAGGCGCTTGGAAATCTGCTCGCCGACCGAGTTCTTGCTCGCCCAGGAGGTGCCGAAATCGCCTTGGACAGCGCCGCCGAGCCAGGAGACGTAGCGTTCGGTCCAGGGCCGGTCGAGGCCGAGATCCTTGCGGATGTTTTCGACCGCCTGCGGCGTTGCCGACTGGCCGAGATAGGTGGTGGCGAAGTCGCCTGGAAGCGCCTCGATGCCGCCGAAGATCATCAGCGATACGGCGAACAGAAGGCCGACGCTCAAGCCGAGGCGCTGCAGGATCAGCGCCGCGAGCGGGCGGCGGAAGGTGAAGCGCCGCCAGAAGGTGCCGCCGATTTCACCGTTCGAGGGATTGGTGGCAGGGTTGGGTTTTGCTGGTACTCCGGAAAGTTCGGCAGACCGCGGGTGTGTTGCACCCGCGGTTCCATCCGTCGGAACCGGACCAGTGAGCGGTCCGCTTTCCATCATCATGCGTCCAGCCATACCCGGGTTGCGACATAGCCGTTCGACATGTCGTTGCCGATGTCGTGCACGTAGCCTTTCACCTGCTTGGTGGAGGCGTTCACGAAGTCGTTGAACATCGGCAGGATCAGGCCGCCTTCGTCACGCACCATCATGGCCATGGTGCGGTACATGTCCTTGCGCTTGGCCTCGTCGAGTTCCGAGCGGGCCTCGAGCAGGATCTTGTCGAAATCCGGACGCTTGAAGCGGGTGTCGTTCCAGTCGGCGGTCGAAAGATAGGCGGTGGAGTACATCTGGTCCTGGGTCGGACGGCCGCCCCAGTAGGAGGTGGAGAAGGGCTGTACGTTCCAGACGTTGGTCCAGTAGCCGTCACCCGGCTCGCGCTTGACCTCGATCTCGATGCCCGCCTTCTTGGCGCTTTCCTGGTAGAGCACCGCTGCATCGACAGCACCCGGGAAGGCGACGTCGGAGGTGCGCAGCAGTACCGGACCGCTGTGGCCGGATTTCTTGTAGTGGAAGGCCGCCTTGTCCGGATCATAGGCACGCTGCTCGATGCCTTCGGGGAAGAGGGCGTAGGTGTCGTTGATCGGGAAGTCGTTGCCGACCTTGCCGTAACCGCCGAGGATGCGCTGGACCATGGTCTCGCGGTCCATCGAATATTTCAGCGCCATGCGCAGGTCGTTGTTGTCGAAGGGTGCGGTGTTGCAATGCATGATGAACACGTAGTGGCCGCGGCCGGACGTGTTCAGGATCTCGACCGTCGGCGCCTTCTTCAGAAGGTTGACCGTCTTCGGATCGACGCGGTTGATGTAGTGCACCTGGCCGGAGGAAAGCGCGGCGATGCGGGCCGTGGCGTCGTTCATGGCGATCAGCTCGACCGAGTCCACATAGCCGCGGTCGGTGCGCCAGTCGTCGGCATTCTTCTCGAAGGTGGCACGAACGCCGGCTTCGAAGCTCGTCACCTTGAAGGGGCCGGTGCCGATCATCGCGTCCGGCTTGTCGATGCCGCCGCCCGGCTGGATGATGAGGTGATAGTCGGTCAGAAGCAGCGGCAGGTCGGCATTGCCTTCGGTCAGCACGAGCACCAGCTTGTCGCCGTCGGCCTTGATTTCCTTGATCGACTTCATCACGCCGAGCGCGCCGGATTCAGACTTTTCGTCGGTGTGGCGCTGCAGCGTCTTGATGACGTCGTCGAGCGTCAGCTCCTTGCCGTCGTGGAATTTTACGCCCTTGCGGATGGTAAAGGTCCAGGTCGACGCGTCGGTCGAGGGCTCCCAGGATTCGGCGAGTGCCGGCACCGGCGCGCCGGTCGTCGGGTGGCTTTCGACGAGCATGTCGCCCCAGTTGCGGCCGACGACGAACATGAATTGCGACAGCGCCTTGGCCGGGTCCTTCGAGTCGGTGGCGGCAGCGCCTTCGAGACCGAGTTTCAGGTGACCGCCGCGCTTCGGCTCCTGCGCTGCAGCGCTGGTGGCAAACAAAGTGCCGGCCGTCGAGGCGAGAATGCCGGCTGCTGCCGCGCGGCCCAAAAACTCGCGCCGGTTCATCTTGCCGAGCATGACCTGTCGTGTGAGGTAATCCTTGTAATCGCTCATTCCCCTGTTCCCTTTTCTCGTCGGCATTCGCCGTTCGTTGTGGTTGGTAGAGATTGCTGCGTACAGCCATTGTATCGATGGCTTCGGACTGGGCCGGAGGGCCGCTTGTTTTCTTCCGGGTTCTTGTCTCTCCTTCCTTCTGGCCGGGCGTCCTTCGTTCAGATCGATAAGCGTAATCGCTGGAACTCTTGTTGTAACGCCCTAAATTACAATTTATTTCCATAAGCATGGCTTATGGACACGTGTTTAATGGCGCGCGATGTTGCCCGCGCGTCTCGTCACGTTCCGGTGCCGGTCCATCCGGCTCTGTTGCCTGCGCCGCCAAGGGTTGGCGGTGCTCTTCGAAGCGGGTTGCGGGCGGAAACCGCACGCACTCTCGTTCGGTCTCAGCGCCCCTTCCACACGGGGTCGCGCTTCTCCGCGAAGGCGCGCGCGCCCTCCAGCTGGTCTTCGCTCGAATAGAGAATATCGACGGTTTTGAACTGCCGCTGGGTGATCTTGTTCATGGTCGTCTGGAAGGCTTCGCCCTCGGCGGCGCGGACCACTTCCTTGATCGCCGCATAGACCAGCGGCGGGCCGCTTTCGAGCAGGCGGGCGAGCTCCCAGGCGCGCTCCATCAGTTTGCCTGCCGGCAGGATCTCGTTGACGAAGCCCCAGCGGTGGGCTTCCTGCACGTCGAGCCAGCGGCCGGTCAGAAGCATGTCCATGGCGATGTGATAGGGGATGCGCTTCGGCAGCTTGATCGAGGCAGCATCGGCAACGGTGCCGGAGCGGATTTCGGGCAACGCGAAGGTCGCGTGTTCGGCGGCAAGGATCAGGTCGGTCGAAAGCGCGATCTCGAGGCCGCCGCCGCAGCAGATGCCGTTGATCGCGGCGATGATCGGCTTGTTGAGATCGCGCAGTTCCTGCATGCCGCCGAAGCCGCCGACGCCGTAGTCACCATCGACCGCGTCACCGTCGGCAGCAGCCTTCAGGTCCCATCCCGGACAGAAGAATTTTTCACCGGCGCCGGTGATGATCGCGACACGTAGGCTGTCGTCGTCGCGGAAGTCGCGGAAGATCTCGCCCATGACCCGGCTGGTTTTCAGGTCGATGGCGTTCGCCTTCGGCCGGTCGATCGTGACTTCCAGAATACCGCCTTCGCGGCGTGTGAGGATCGGTCCGGTCATGAGGGTCAGTTCCTCCGGCGAATGAGAGCGTCGGCGGCAACGGCACCCTGACCGTTCGGCAACACCATCAATGGATTGATATCCAGTTCTTCGAGTTTCGAAGCGTTTGCAACGACATAGGATGCCGCTGCCGCGACAGCCGCGGTTAAAGCGGCGTAATCGGCAGCAGGCGCGCCGCGATAACCGTCGAGCAGCTTGCGGATCTTCAGCCCGCCGATTGCTTCCCCGATCGCTTCCGGCGTCGTCGGCAGCGTCAGGATGGCGGAATCATCGAGCAGTTCCACGAGGATGCCGCCGGCACCGATCGTCAAAACCGGGCCGGCGACGGGGTCGCGCATGGCGCCGATAATGAGCTCGGCGACCGGTTTCGCCACCATCTTCTCGACAAGGTACCCGGAGGTGACGGCGGCCATGGCCTTGGCCGCCGCAAGGACGTCCGCGCGGCTCGCAAGGTTGAGCTTCACGGCACCCGCTTCGGTCTTGTGGGCGACGCCGAGGCCTTTCAGCACGACCGGGAAACCGAGCGCTTCGGCAGCGTCTGCGGCTTCTTCGGCGGTTGCTGCGGTCTTGCCCTTCGGCACGGTCAGGCCGGCGGCAGCAAGCTCCACCTTGGCCTCGTGTTCGCTGAGCGTGATGGCTTCACCGGCAGCGGCGACACCGCCATCGTGCAGGCGGGGCGGGACGGGCTTGGCCCAGGCGGTGCCGATCTCGGCGGCCGTCTCGATGGCTGCCAGTGCTTCCTCGATGCCGAAGAAGGGCACGACACCCGCCTTCATCAGGAAGAGGGCGGTGGCTTCCGGCATGTTTTCGCCAAGGCTGGCGACGATGCCGGCGCGGGCACCCGTTGCCCGGGCCGCGTCGATCACCGCATGGCAGGTGGTTTCCCAGTCTGCCGGGTCGCAGCGGTCAAGGCGCGGGAAGTCGAGCACGAGCAGGTTGATCGCGTAGCCGCCCTTCATCATGGCGGTAAAGGCGGTGGTCTGCTTCTCGCGGTTGCCCCAGACGAAGGTGTGGTAGTCGAGCGGGTTGGCGATCGTCACCATCTCGCCGAGCGCATCCTTCAGCGGCTTCTTCTGCTCGTCGCGCAAGGGCCGGTAATTGACCCGGTAGCGCTCGCCGGCATCCGCCATCAGCGAGGCCTCGCCGCCGGAGCAGCTCATCGAGGAGATGTCGTTGCTCTCGAGTGGGCCTGCCACATGCAGCAGCTTCAGCGTTTCCAAGAGCGCCGGCAACGTGTCGACGCGGCCGATGCCGAGGCGGGCAAGAAGCGCCGAGGAGACGCGGTCGTTGCCGGCAAGCGATGCGGTGTGCGACACCGTCGCAAGCTGGGCCGCTTCCGACTTGCCGACCTTCAGCGTCACGACCGGTTTGCCGAGTTCGCGCGCGCGCGTCGCCAGCCGCTCGAGGGCAGCAACGCTGTCGAAACCCTCGATATGCAGGCCGACGGCGGTGACGCGCGGGTCTTCGAGCACGGCGCAGGCGATGTCCGACAGACCCGTCTGCGCCTGGTTGCCGGCGGTCATGACATAGGCAAGCGGCAGACCGCGCGTCTGCATCGAAATGTTGCAGGCGATGTTGGAGGACTGCGTCAGGATCGCGACGCCTTTTTCGACGCGTTGCATGCCGTGTTGGTCCGGCCAGAGCAGGGCGCCATCGAGCATGTTGATGAAGCCGTAGCAATTCGGCCCGACGATCGGCATGTCGCCGGCAGCCGCCACCAGCGCCTCCTGCATGTCGTTGCCGTCGTCAAGCTCGCTTGCCGCCTCGCGAAAGCCGGAGGCGTAGCAGACGGCGCCGCCGGCGCCGCGGCTCGCAAGATCGCGGATGATATCGATCGTCAGCTGCCGGTTGACGCCGACGAAGGAGGCATCCGGTGCGCCTGGCAGTTCTGCCACCGAGCGATAGCACTTGCGGCCGAGGATTTCGGCTTCGCGCGGGTGCACCGGCCAGATCTCACCGGTAAAGCCCATCTTGTCGCATTGCTCGATGACACGCCGGGCTTCCTTGCCGCCGAAGACGGCGATGGTGCGCGGGCGGATGAGGCGGTCGAGGGAGCGTATCATCGGCCGATCACGCTCCCAGAGGCCGCAGCAGGTCGCGGCTGATGATGTGGCGCTGGATTTCAGACGTGCCGTCCCAGATGCGTTCGACGCGAGCGTCGCGCCAGAAGCGGGCGAGCGGCAGGTCGTCCATCAGGCCCATGCCGCCGAAGATCTGGATCGCCTCGTCGGTGACGCGGGCGAGCATCTCGGTGGCAAAAACCTTGGCGGACGCAATCTCGCGGTTCGAGGGCAGGCCGTTATCGAGCCGCCAGGCGGCCGAAAGGGTCAGGAGGTCGGCGGCGTCGATCTCGGTGATCATGTCGGCGAGCTTGAAGGAGACGCCCTGGTTGGCACCGATCGGCTTGCCGAACTGCTTGCGTTCGGCGGCGTAATTCAGCGCATAGTCGAAGGCGCGACGGGCACGGCCGACCGAAGTCGCCGCCACCGTCAGGCGGGTGGCGAACAGCCAGTCGTTGGCGACGTCGAAACCCTTGTGCACCTCGCCGAGGATCTGGGCGGAGGGCAGGCGGCAATCGTCGAAGGTCAGGACACAGTTGTTGTAGCCGCGGTGCGACACGGAATTGTAGCCCTTGCGGATCTCGAAGCCGGGCGTGCCGCGATCGACGAGAAAGCAGGTGATCTTCTTTTTCGGGCCGCGCGGCGTATCCTCTTCGCCGGTCGCGATGAAGACGATGACGAAATCGGCGATGTCGGCGTGGCTGATGAAATGCTTCGTGCCGTTGACGATCCAGTCGTCGCCGTCCTTGCGGGCAAAGCACTTCATGCCGCGCACGTCCGAGCCGGCGTCCGGCTCGGTCATCGCAAGCGCATCGAACTTGTCACCTTTGACGGCCGGCAGCAGGTACTTTTCGCGCTGCTCGGCGTTGCAGGCCATCAGGATGCCAGAGGGGCGACCGAAGAAGACGGTCAGGCCCATGGAGCCGCGGCCAAGCTCGCGCTCGACCAGGGTGAAGGAGGTGTGATCGAGACCGGCGCCGCCGACTTCCTCCGGGAAATTACAGCCGAAGAAGCCGATCTCCTTGCATTTGCGGGCGATCTCCTGACCGAGTTCGCGCGGCACTACGCCGGTGCGCTCGACCTCGTCCTCATGCGGATAGATTTCCGTTTCGACGAAGCTCCTGACCGTATCGACGATCATCTGCTGTTCTTCGGTCAGTGCGAAATTCATTGTGTTGTTCCCCTCGTTTTCGCGCCGCTGACGTCGGTGCCGCAAACGATGGCCGCCTCCTCAAGCGTCCTTCGGCTGCGGTTTGCGGCTCCGCCGGAAGGCGAAGCTGCCTGTTGTTGCTGGCCCGCCGCTGTTGCGGTCAGGCGCGCTTCTGGCCGACGAAGCGTCCGGCACCAACGGGCGTCGGCAGTTGCGCATGGGCTTCAGTGATCGCGCGGAGCTTGCTCAGCACCGCCTCGGGTGCCGCGACCGCCTTGCCGGCCTTGCTGTCGACATGCAGCATCATCTGTTCGGCGGTGGCGACGGCCTCGTTGGTTGCGGCGTTGTAGATCGTCGAAAAGATGTGAAGACGCTTTTCGTCCGACGACAGGATCTGGCAGGTCGAGTAGAGCGCCTCGCCGAGCTTGGCTTCGCCAAGGTTCCGGATATGGGTCTCGACCGTGTAGTAGCTGTGACCGTCGCGGACATAGTCGAGGTCGACGCCGATGAGGCGCAGCACGCCGTCGGAGGTGTCGCCGAAGACCTGGAGATAACGGTGCTCGGTCATGTGGCCGTTGTAATCGACCCAGGCGGCGCTGACCTTGGTGTCGAGGATGCGCAGCGGCTTGACGTCGCCGAGGTCGGCTTCCGGCTTCCGGGCGTTGGCCCAGAGCTTGGCCTCGAAATCGGCAAGCAGCTTGCCCGCACCCCAGCCTTCGCCGCCGTTACCGGATTTCAGCGCATGCATGATGCCGACGAGGTTTTCGTCGCGGATGCGTTCGAGCTCGCGGATCGAGCGACCGGCGGCCTGCGCGTCCGACTGGGCTCCGATCTTTTCGACCAACGCATCGTCGAGGTCGACGACGTCGGTGAACTTCGTCCAGGGCCATTTCAGGCAGGGGCCGAACTGGGCGAGGAAGTGGCGCATGCCGGCCTCGCCGCCGGCGATGCGGTAGGTCTCGAACAGGCCCATTTGCGCCCAGCGCATGCCGAAGGAATAACGCATGACGTTGTCGAGCGTTTCGGTATCGCAGATGTCGTCCTGGATCAGCCAGAGTGCCTCGCGCCAGAGTGCCTCGAGCAGGCGGTCGCCGACGAAGGCCTCGATCTCCTTGGCGATGACGACGCCCTTCATGCCGATCTGCTCGACGCCCTGCATGGCGCGCTCGATCGTCGCCTTCGACGTCTTCTTGCCGCCGACGAGCTCGACGAGCGGCAAGAGGTAGACGGGGTTGTAGGGATGCGCCACGAACATGCGCTCGGGGTGGTGCATCTCGGACTGCAGGTCGGAGGGCAAAAGGCCCGAGGTGGAGGACCCGATCAGCGCATCGGGCCTTGCGGCGGCATCGATCTTGGTGATCACGCCGCGCTTCAGTTCCAGCCGCTCCGGCACGCTTTCCTGAATCCAGTCAGCACCTTCGACCGCTTCCTCGATGCTCTTGCAGAAGGTGAGTTTTCCCTTCGGCGGCAACGGCGCCATGGTCAGCATGGCATAGGCGCGCTCGGCATTGGCCATGACTTCGCCGATGATGCGCTCGGCTTCCGGATGCGGGTCGAAGATATTTACGTCGATGCCGGCAAGCGCAAAGCGCGCCACCCAGGCGCCGCCGATGACGCCGCCGCCGACACAGGCTGCTTTGGTGATAAAGCTCATGGTGTCCAGTCCTTGCTCAGCGCTTCGTCAGCTTCAGTTTCTCGCGGACCTCTTTCGGTCCGATGATCTTGGCGCCCATGCCCTCGATGACGCCGACCGCCTTTTCGACGAGCTGACCGTTGGTGGCGAGCTGGCCCTTGCCGATATAGAGGTTGTCTTCGAGGCCGACGCGGACGTTGCCGCCGGCAAGGATGGCTGCTGCCGGATAGGCGAGCGCGTTGCGGCCGATGGAGAAGGCCGAGAAGGTCCAGTTGGCAGGCACGTTGTTGACCATGGCCATGAAGGTGTTGAGGTCGTCGGGCGCGCCCCACGGAATGCCCATGCAGAGCTGGATCAAGACCGGATCCTCGATCAGGCCTTCCTCGACCAGCTGCTTGGCAAACCAGAGGTGGCCGGTGTCGAAGGCTTCGATCTCCGGACGCACGCCAAGGGCGGTCATCTGGCGGGCCATTTCGCGCAGCATCGACGGCGTGTTGGTCATGACGTAGTCGCCGAGCGAAAAGTTCATGGTGCCACAGTCGAGCGTGCAGATTTCCGGCAGACATTCGGCCACGTGGGCGACGCGCTCGGTGGCGCCGGCCATGTCGGTGCCTTTCTCGCTGAGCGGGAGCGGGCTTTCGACGTTGCCGAAGATCAGGTCCCCGCCCATGCCGGCGGTCAGGTTCAGCACCATGTCGACATCGGCAGAGCGGATACGGTCAGTCACTTCCCTGTAGAGATCGAGCCTGCGGGCCGGCGCGCCGGTCTCCGGATCGCGGACGTGGCAGTGGACCACGGCAGCGCCGGCCTTGGCCGCCTCGACCGCCGCTTCGGCGATCTTTTTCGGCGTGATCGGCACGTGGCTGGACTTTGAAACGGTGTCTCCCGAGCCGGTGACGGCACAGGTGATGAATACCTCGCGGTTCATGCTGAGCGGCATTGCTGTCTCCCTTTTATTGCGCCCATTACGAGCCAAGAAAGACCGCGCTGCTTTTCATTATCGGCTTCATTCTATACATTATCGGCGACAGAGTGGAGAAGTTTGGGCATGGATCAGAACGTTTCGCAGGTGCAGCACGTCGATGTCCTGGTGCTGCCGGAGACCAATCTGATCCTCGTTGCCTCGGTCATCGAGCCGATGCGTGCCGCCAACCGCATTGCCGGCCGCCCGCTCTACGACTGGACGATCTACAGCCCCGACGGTGCGCCGATCGAAACGAAGAGCGGCATCCCCATTCCGGTCTCCGGTATCTTCCGGCCGCAGCGCGAGACGTCGCCGCTTTTCATCCTCTCGAGCTACAACTGGCAGCGCAGCGCCACTTCGCAGCTAAAGATGCTGCTCTCGCAGACCGCGCGGCACCGCGAGCTGATGGCCGGCATCGAATCCGGCTCCTGGCTGCTTGCCGAGACCAGCCTGCTCGACAATTTCAAGGCGACGACCCACTGGGAGGATTTCGAGGATTTCACCGCCGCCTACCCGCAGGTGACGATGGTGCGCGAGCGCTTCGTCATCGACGGCAAGCGCATCACGACCGGTGGCTCGTTGCCGACGCTCGACCTGATGCTGGAGCTGATCCGCCGGGCGCATGGCTATTCGCTGGCACTCGAAGTCTCCCGCCTCTTCATCTACGAGCAGGAGCGCACCCGCGGCGATCTCCTGCAGATGCCGACGATCGGCAACATGCGCATCCTCGATCCACGCGTCGGTGCCGCCGTCAAGCTGATGGAGGAAACGGTGGAAGCGCCCTTGACGCTCGCCAGGCTCGCCCGCCGCATCGGCGTCAGCACCCGGCATCTGCAAGATCTCTTTCGCGACACGATGGGCGTTGCGCCGCACGAGCACTACCTGGCGCTTCGTCTCAATGCAGCGCGGCGCAAGGTGATCGAGACGCGGATGGAATTTGCCGACATTGCCGCGATCTCCGGCTTCAACTCGTCGTCTTCTTTCTCGCGCAGCTACAGGGCGCACTACCGTGAAAGCCCGAGCGAAACGCGCAGGCGGCTGAAGCTGAAGAGCTGAGCGCGCGCTTCAAGTATCGATTCAAGCGGGAATTTCAGAGTCGTTTCAGGCGTTTGGCGGCCGATGATCAGGAACTGATTCCGCCGGCGGTCTCGTCTCGGCGCTCATCTTCATCATCGAAATCATCAACTCGCCGATCTCGGCGGCGAAGGCGCCGCGCGGCCAGACGAGTGTCAGCGACTGCCGATAGGCGGGGCCGAGCCGGATCATGGCTGGCGGGCGATGCACGCGGGCGAGCGAGGATTGCGGCAGCACCGAGAGATAGCCGTGCTGGCGAACGAGGTTGATGATGACGGGGATGGAATCGACCTCGACGAGGGTGATGCGCCGCCGTTCGGCTTCATCAAGCGTGTCGTCGAGGAAGCGCGCGGCCTCGCGGCGAAGGCCGCTCCGGACGCTCGGCACCGCGATCGGGCAGGCGGCGAGCAGCCGGGGCAGGTTGCCGCCCAGTTCCGAAAGGGCGGAGGCTGGCCCCGCCAGCACCAGCGGCGTCTGCGACACCAGCCGGCCCTCACAGTCGGCCGGGATCTCGGCGACATCGAGCAGCGCGGCATCGAACCGTCGGCTGCGAAGGCCGACGAGCAGTTCGTCGGCCGTGGTGCTGGAAATGAACAGTGGTTGGCGCGGGCGGGCGCGGTGCCAGTTTGCCGTCAGGGCCGCCAGCATGCGGGCGATCTCGCTTTCCGGACCAAGCGGCATGACGGCGCCGAGCCGCCAGGTGGCGACGTCGCGGCGAAAGCGGTCGGCAGAGGCGTGGGTCAGCCGCGCCCAGATATCGAGCAGGGCCTCGCTGAGCGGAATGATCCGCTCCGCGGTTGGCGTACAGAGGACCCCGCCATGGGAGCGTTCGAACAGCCTGGTGCCGAGATGGCGTTCGAGATCCGCCATCTGCCGCGTCAGTTGCGGCTGGCCGAGGCCGAGCGCCTTTGCCGTGGCACGGATGCTGCCGGAGCGGGCGATGCGCACGAAGCGGTCGAGCGCGACGAGGCCGATCGGCGGCACGGGGGCGGTCGTCTCCCGTCCGACGCCTTCCAGGATGGCGGTGATCTTGCCGGTTGCCTCTTCGACGTCGACGGCGCGCGCGCGCGCTTCGAGCGTAACCACCAGCGCTGTTTCTTCCCGACGGAAAAGCGGCATGGAGATCGCCTGCTCGAAGCGCTTGACCGCGGCGCTCACGCTCGACGGCGCCCGGCCGCAGCGAGTTGCGGCGCGGCGAACGCCACCTTCACGAAGCACCGCATCGACCAACGCGATCGTCGCCATATCCATTCCAATGACCCCGGACGTGGCACCTTCACCAGGTGCGTTCTGAAATATGCATCACCCGTTCCGGATTTGGGATATAGCATGGATGCGCGATAAGCGCATAGCATGCATGAAGCACCCCGGCGTTTTCGAGCGTCGGGTGCGAGACATCAGAGCATCCGCGCACCGTTTCGAAACCGAAGCGCGCTCGGCGCGGAAGGATATTTATCGGCATGCTGTATCAGGTCAAAACCACCGTTCTCTGCGGGAAACCGCTGGACTTCGCGACGCTCGAGGATATCGGGGCGGGAAGGGCGCGACCGGTGGCCGACGACGGCGGCATGGAACGGGTGGCGGCCGCCCACAAGGTGGTTGCCGAACGTGTCGCGATGGGGCTTCCCGTCTACGGCTCCAACACCGGCGTCGGCTCGATGAAGGACCGGCTCTGGACCGCCGACGATCTCGCCGAATTCAACAATGCGCTGGTCAGAGCCCACCATTTCGGCACCGGCGAATTCTTTGCGCCGGCGATCGTACGCATGGCGATCGCCATCCGCGTGAACACCGCGATGCGGGGCCACACCGGCTGCAGCCCGGACCTGATCCGGGCGTTTCTGGCACTCAGCGAGCACGACATCATTCCGGCCGTGCGCCGCCACGGCTCCATGGGCTGCGCCGATATCGGGCTGATGGGCCAGATCGCCTCGGTGCTGACCGGTGTCGGCGAGGCCTATTACCAAGGGCGCCTCGTTTCGGCCGATACGGCGCTTGCCGAGGCGGGTCTCAAGCCGTTCGTCATGCAGCCGCGCGATGCACTGGCGGCTCTCAGCGTCAACGCCATTTCCTTTGCCGCTGCCGTAAACGTGCTGCGCGAGGCGGCGGCCGCGATCCGCGTGTTGCTCGTCACCGGCGTCATGTCGTCTCAGGCGCTTGGTGCCTCCGCCGACCCGTGGCGGGTGGCCGCGACGCTCTCGACCCGCGGCGAGGCGCTGGTCGGCTCCTGGCTCTATGGCCAGTCCGGCATTTCCGACTGGCCGTTACCGACGGCGATCCACGATCCCTTGAGCCTGCGCATGACCGCCCAGGTCTTCGGCGCGGTCGTCGATACGCTGCTGGTCGCCGCCGGCCGGCTGGTGGAGCAGACCTATCTCTCCGACGACAACCCTGTTGTCATCGGCGGCCAGGTCCATTCCTCCGGTGCATCGCTGCCGCTGACGACGACGCTCTATATCGAGGCGGCGCAGATCGCCTTTTCCCATGCGGCGCGCAACGTTTTGAACCGCTGCATCCTGCTGTCGAACGGCGGACGCCGCAATCTCTCGGTCAATCTGGTGGCGCCGGGGGAAGTCGCGACCGGGCTCGGGCCGCTGATGAAGCTTGCGGTCGAACTCTATATGCGCGTGCAGTCGCTCGCGGTGCCGCTTTCGGCGCAGTCGATCGTGGTTGCCGGCGGTCTCGAAGAAGAGGCGACCTTCCTGCCGCTGATCGTCGAGCGCATGGAAACCCAGGTGCGCGATCTGCGCCAGCTCGCCGCGATCGAGGCGATGCTTTCGGCCCAGGCGATCGATCTCGTCGGCGACCAGCCGCAGGGGATCGTCAAGCGCGCCTATGACCAGACCCGTTCGGTCAGCCCCATGTATCTCAAAGACCGGCCGCTCTCGAAGGAGATCGAGGCGCTGCAGGATGCGTTCACCTGCCACGACCTGTTGCGCTCCTTCGTCGCTCTGGCGCCGATGCCGGAATTCGATGACTTCTTCGCGCTCGACAAATAATCCGATTGGGAGAGCAGCATGTCCGATTTCGATCTCGTTCTGAAAGGCACCGTTGTTCTCCCCGAAAGGATCGTCGAAGGCGGCCACGTGGCGGTGCGCGACGGCAAGGTGGTGCATGTCGGGCAAGGGGCTGCACCCGCCGCGCGGGAGTGGCATGATCTCGGCAACGCGCTGATCCTGCCCGGAGCCGTCGACGCGCAGGTCCATTCGCTGTCGCAGAAGAACCAGGAGGATTTCCTGTGGTCGACCCGTTCGGCGGCGGCCGGCGGTGTGACCACCATTGTCGACATGCCCTATGACGAGGGCAATCTCGTCTGCTCTGCCGAAGCCCTTCGCCGCAAGATCGACCATGCGGGACCGCAGGCGCGCATCGACTTCGCGCTCTATGGCACCGTGGACCCGGAGGAGGGACCGGCGCGCATCGGCGAGATGGTGGAGGCGGGTGTCGCCGCCTTCAAGTTCTCGACCTTCGGCACCGATCCAAAGCGCTTTCCCCGCATTCCGGCAGCCCTTCTCGAAGACTGCTTCCGGGCGATCGCGCCGACCGGGCTTTCAGCCGGCGTCCACAACGAGGATGACGAGGCGGTGCGTGCCGCGATCGACAAGGTCAAGGCGGCTGGCATCACCGACTACCGCGCCCATGGGCTGTCGCGTCCGCCGCTGACGGAACTGCTCGCCACCAACCAGATCTACGAGACGGGTGCCGCCACCGGCTGCCCGGCGCATGTGGTGCACTGCTCGCTCGGGCGCGGCTATGAGATTGCCGCCGCCTATCGCGCCCAGGGCTACAAAGCGACGATCGAGTGCTGCATCCACTACCTGACGCTCGACGAAGAAAACGATGTTCGCCGTCTCGGCGGCAAGGCCAAGATCAACCCGCCGATCCGGCCGCGCGCCGAGGTGGAAAAGCTCTGGCGGCACGTGGCCGACGGCACGGTGACGATGGTCTCTACCGATCACGTCAGCTGGTCTGAGGATCGCAAGACCAATCCGGACATGCTGGCGAACGCATCTGGCGTGCCGGGGCTCGAAGTCATGGTGCCGCTCTTCGTCAAGGGCGCGCTGGAGCGCGGCATTCCCTTGACGCGCGCAGCCGAGCTGATGACGCTGAACCCGGCCAGGCATTTCCGTCTTGATCATCAGAAGGGTGCGCTGGAACCTGGAAAGGATGCCGACATCATCGTCATGACGCCGGAGCCCTATGTCTATGATGCGGCCGAGAGCGGTCACAACGTCGTCGGCTGGTCGCCCTATAATGGCATTAGACTGCCCTGGCGGGTTTCAGCGACCTATCTGCGGGGCAGGCTTGCCTTCGATGGTCGCCAGGTTTTGGCCGAGCCGGGCGCGGGACAGTTTGTCCGGCCGCTCGCCACTTTGGCTCTGTAAAGCGGAATGCGGAAAAGTGCGTGCGGTTTTCCGCCCGCATCCCGCATCGAGATTTAGGAAATGTGATGAGCAAGACCGCCCACAAAGTTCCGGCCAATCTGCCCGTCAATGCCAGCCGCATTGCCGGCATCATCAACGGCCTGGCAGGTATCACCGAGCCGGACCGGCCCTACACACGCCGCGCCTTCACGCCGCTGTTCCTCGAGGGCCGGGCCTTTCTCGACCGGCGTTTTCGCGCGGCCGGGCTTGAAACCCGCATCGACGCCGCCGGCAACCTGATCGGCCGGCGCAAGGGGAAAAAGTCGGCGCTCGGCACCATCCTGCTCGGCTCCCATTCCGACACGGTGCCGGATGGCGGCCGCTTCGATGGCATCGCCGGCGTGGCGGCGGCGCTCGAAGTGGCGCGCGCGCTTTCCGACAACGGCATCGACCTCGACCACGATCTGGAGATCGTTGATTTCCTGGCCGAGGAAGTGTCGATCTTCGGCGTTTCCTGCGTCGGCAGCCGCGGCATGGCGGGCGTGCTGCCCGATGGGTGGCTCAGCCGCACGCAAGGGGATCTGAGCCTCAGGCAGGGTATCGTCGAGGTGGGCGGTGACCCCTCCAGGCTTTCCGGCTCGAAACGCTCCGACATCAAGGCCTTCCTCGAACTGCACATTGAACAGGGGCCCATACTGGAGACTGGGCGGCTCGATGTCGGGGTGGTTACCGCCATCTCGGGCATCACCCGCATCGAGATCATCGTCGAGGGCCAGGCGGACCATGCCGGTACGACTCCGATGGGGCACCGGCGCGATGCGCTGGTTGCCGCCTCGCATCTGGTGCTGGAGATCGAGCGGCTGGCGACGGAATTTTCTCACGGCGACGGGCATTTCACCGCGACGGTCGGTGAATTCTCGATCGAGCCGAATGCAGCCAATGTGGTGCCGTCTCGCGTCCGGCTGCTGATCGATGCGCGTGCCGAGCTGCGGCCGCAAATGGAGCGGTTCCTGGCAACGCTCGGCTCCCTTTGCCAGGGTGTCGCCGAGGCGTCGGCCGTGACGATCCCGC
Organism: Ensifer sp. YR511; assembly: GCF_900103045.1. Classification (NCBI taxonomy): domain Bacteria; kingdom Pseudomonadati; phylum Pseudomonadota; class Alphaproteobacteria; order Hyphomicrobiales; family Rhizobiaceae; genus Ensifer; species Ensifer sp. YR511. The sequence goes on along the minus strand of NZ_FNGR01000001.1, from coordinate 814,546 downwards.
CCGCCACTGTGATCTCGGACAACCACCCGACGCCGGGCGATCCGCTCCTGCTTTCAACGCTCGAAGAAAGCTGCGATGCGATCGGCGCCAAGCATCGGCGCATGGCCTCCGGCGCCGGTCACGACACCGCCTGGATGGGACGCATCACCCGTTCGGCGATGATCTTCATTCCCTGCCTCGGCGGGCGCTCGCATGCGCCGGAGGAATGGGCCGAAAACGACGATATCGCGCTCGGCGCGGCCGTTCTCTTCGATGCGGTGAAGCGACTCGACAAGAAATTGCAGGAGAAGGTGTGAGATGGGCCGGATACTGAAGGAAAAGGATGTCGAGGCAGCGGTCAAGGGCGGTTCCGTCTATGCCGCCGGGGGCGGCGGCTGGGCGGATCATGGTCGTATGCTCGGCTATGCAGCGGTCTCGATCGGCAAACCCGAGCTCGTCTCGATCGACGAACTCGAGGCACAGGACTGGGTGGCTACGGCCGCCGCGATCGGTGCACCGGCCTCGACCACGCCCTGGGAGATGCGTGGGGTCGATTACGTCAAGGCCGTGGAGCTGTTGCAGGAGGCGCTCGGCGAGAAGCTCTCGGGGCTCATCATCGGCCAGAACGGCAAGTCCTCGACGCTGAACGGCTGGCTGCCGTCGGCGATCCTCGGCACCAAGGTGGTGGACGCGGTCGGCGACATCCGCGCGCATCCGACCGGTGACATGGGCTCCATCGGCCTTGCCGGTTCGCCCGAGCCGATGATCCAGACGGCGGTCGGGGGAAATCGCGAGGAAAATCGTTACATCGAGCTGGTGGTGCGCGGCGCCACGGCCAAGGTCTCGCCGGTCTTGCGCACCGCCTCCGACATGTCCGGCGGCTTCATTGCCTCCTGCCGCAATCCGGTCAGGGCATCCTATGTGAAAGCCAATGCGGCGCTGGGCGGCATCTCGCTGGCGCTGGCGCTCGGCGAGGCGATCATCGCGGCGGAAGCCAAGGGCGGCAGCGCAGTGATCGACGCGATCGTCAAGACGACCAATGGCGCGATCCTCGCCGAGGGCACGATCACCGACAAATCGGTCGTCTATACCAAGGAAGCCTTCGACATCGGCACGGTGACGCTGGGGAAGGGCGCTGACTCAACGGTATTGCACGTGATGAACGAATACATGGCGGTTGACTCTGCGGAAGGCACGCGGCTTGCGACCTTCCCCGACGTCATCACCACGCTCTCGCCGGAGGGCGAGCCTTTGAGTGTCGGCCAGCTGCAGGTGGGCATGAGGATCTTCGTGCTGCATGTGCCGAAGACGGTCATCCCGCTGTCCTCCAGCGTGCTCGACCCGTCGGTCTATCCATCGGTCGAAAAGGCGATGGGCATCGAGCTTGCCCGCTACGCGCTTTCCGGCCGTAGCTGACGGGAGCAGGGTGATGGCGCGCGATGCAGGGCTAGAGGAACTAATCCGCGAAGAGCTCGGTGACCGCGCCGGGCTTTCGGAAAAGGCCATGTTCGGCGGCTGGGCCTATCTGCTTCAAGGCAACCTGCTACTTGGCGCGCGCGAGGGCTCTCTGCTCGTGCGCCTCGGCAAGGGCAATGACGGCTGGGCGTTGGCGTTGCCGGATATCGAGCTGATGGTGATGAACGGACGGGCGATGCATGGCTGGGTGCGCGCAGCGGCGGATGCCTATGGCGATGATGCGCTGCGCCGGCGGTTGCTTGATGGGGCGATCGCGTTCGTCGAGACGCTGCCGCCGAAGTGAATGAGGCTCGCTGCCTCGGCGGCGAGCCTCATTGGCCGCTCTCGCCAGTGCGTGTCGGGCCGTCACCACCCGTCGCCACAAGCATGAGAGGCGGCGACTTGCGCGTGCCACGAATGCAAGGGAGCAGGGATCTGCCCCCGCCATAAACGAGAGGCAGCGACCTCCCGTCGCCATGAATGCGTGGGGCAACCACCCCGCCGACAAGACAAAGAGGAACGAGACGATGCCCAAGGCCAATCCCCGTCATCCTGGTTTTCCCATCCCCGGTGGACCGGAGCTGCGCGCCAAGGGCTGGCGGCAGGAAGCGCTGCTGCGGCTCCTGGAAAACGTGCTTTCGGTCGGCGAGGATCCGGACAATCTCGTCGTCTATGCAGCACTCGGCAAGGCGGCGCGCAACTGGCCGGCGCACCGGGCTATCGTCAAGACGCTCATCGAAATGGACGAGGACCAGACGCTCGTCATCCAGTCCGGCAAGCCGGTGGGGCTCTTGAAGACCCACGCCAAGGCGCCACTCGTCATCATGGCCAATTGCAACATTGTCGGCCAATGGGCGAAGGCCGAGGTGTTCTATGATTTGCAGCGAAAAGGGTTGATCTGCTGGGGCGGGCTGACGGCCGGCGCCTGGCAATATATCGGCAGCCAGGGCGTGATCCAGGGCACCTACGAGATCTTCATGCGCATCGCCGAACGCCGTTTCGGCGGCGATCTCTCCGGGCGTTTCGTGCTGACGGCTGGGCTTGGCGGCATGGGCGGCGCCCAGCCGCTTGCCGGCCGGATGGCGGGGGCGGCGATCCTCTGTGTCGATACCGACGCGGAGCGGGCGAAGAAGCGCCGGGAGATCGGCTATCTGCAGGAGATCGCGCCCGATCTCGATACTGCGCTCTCGATGATCGACGCGGCAGTGAAGGACAAGCGGGCGCTCTCCGTCGGCCTCGTCGGCAATGCGGCTGAGATCTATCCGGAGATCGCCCGGCGTGGCATCGTGCCCGACGTCGTCACCGACCAGACGTCAGCGCATGATCTCGTCTACGGCTATGTGCCGAAGGGCATGAGCCTCGACCAGGTGAAATCGCTGCGCGACGACGGCCAGGGGCAATTGATGGCGGCGAGCCGCGCCTCGATCGTCGAGCACGTCAAGGCGATGCTCGACTTCCAGCAGAAGGGCGCGGAAGTCTTCGACAACGGCAACCTCATCCGTACCCAGGCGCGCGAGGGCGGCGTTGCCAATGCCTTCGACATCCCGATCTTCACCGAGGCCTATCTGCGTCCGCTCTTTGCCCGCGCCATCGGCCCCTTCCGCTGGATGGCGCTTTCCGGCGAGGAGAGCGACATCGCCCGGATCGACGATCTGCTGCTCGACATGTTTCCGCACAACCGCATCGTCACCAACTGGATCAGGCTGGCGCGCCAGCATATTCCCTTCGAGGGCCTGCCGGCCCGCATCGCCTGGCTCGGCCACGGCGAACGCACGGCGCTGGCGCGGTGCGTCAACGAACTGGTGGCATCTGGCGAACTCAAGGGCCCGATCGCGTTTTCCCGCGACCATCTCGATGCCGGCGCCATGGCGCATCCGAACATCATGACCGAGCGGATGAAGGACGGCTCGGACGCGATCGCCGACTGGCCGCTACTCGACGCCATGCTGCTCTGCTCCTCCATGGCCGATCTCGTGGTCGTCCATTCCGGTGGTGGCGGTTATGCCGGCTACATGACGAGCTGCGGCGTGACCGTTGTTGCCGACGGCACGGTCGAGGCCGACGAGCGCCTCGACTATGCCCTCACCAACGACACCTCGCTTGGCGTCATCCGCTATGCGGATGCCGGCTATGACGAGAGCCTTGAGGAGATCGCCGCCAAGGGCATCGGGCATGTGAAGGTGTAAGGACCTGGCGGCGGCTTTGCCATAAGCGGTTTTGCACCTGTCACGGCACTCTGGAATCCATTTCAGGATAAAGAACAACGCTCTCCTGCGCGGTTGGCTCGTTGCGCGCCCCGATAAATACGGCTGGTTGGTCAGCTCGATTAACGGCCACGTGCAACACGTTGGCGGGGATGTACAGATAGTCTCCTGGGTGCATCACATCCCGGTGCTGGAGTTCATCGCCACTCCATAGTTCCAGCTCTTCGCCGCTCAACATGTAGAAGGCAGTTTCGTGGCGCTCATGCACATGCGCCTTGGTGCGCTTTCCAGGCGGTATCGTAGCGATACCGAGCCACAGTGCGGTGGAGCCAACCGACTCTGCACTGATGCCGGGCAGGTAATCGGGCCCCTGTTCAGCCCGGTAACCGGCGTCCCCTTTGGATACGAGGGCCTTGCTCCGCGAGAATCCTGGACGCGCGTCGGTTCGTTCTTCTGAAATCGTCATTTTTCGGTCTCCTCTGTGGTAGTCTGGTCGACCTGCGCAAAGGATCGCAAGAAGACCGGCTGGAGTCCTGAATGGGAGGGCGAAAAGTTCCGAATTCTTCCGAAGACGTCGTGGCCGATAGTGTCGAGCCGCAACTTTTCGCGTTCGGGACATTCATCCTCGACATGGAGCGCAGCGCACTGACGCGTGAAGGGCGGCGGGTCGCAATTGGCCATAAGGGCTTGTTGCTGCTGCACGCGCTGGTGCGAGCGTCGATGCAGGTCGTGAGCAAGTCCGCGCTGATGGAGGCAGCCTGGCCCGCGGCTGTCGTCGAGGAGAGCAATCTCTCGGTTCAGATCGCTGCCTTGCGCAAGATGCTGGGTCCTCAACCGGAGGGGAACGAATGGATCGCCACCGTGCCGCGTGCGGGCTATCGTTTTGCCGCCCGGGTGAATAGCCTGCATCCGGTTGCCGCTGATGCATCGCCGGCACTGCCAGCCTCGCCCGCGAACCCGGGCAGACCATCGATCGTGGTCCTACCGTTTGCAAATCTGAGCGGTGACAAGCAACAGTCGTATCTGGTTGATGGCATCACCGAAGATGTGATCACCGCGCTTACGAGATTTCGGTGGTTTCGGGTCATCGGGCGCAATTCAAGTTTCGTCTACAAGCACAAGTCGGTGAGCGCCAAGCAGGTGGGCCGAGACCTGGATGTCGATTACGTGCTCGAAGGAAGCGTGCGCCGCTCCGGCGGCCGTCTTCGGGTCTCCACGCAACTGGTCGAGACCACCTCGGCCAGCCAGGTCTGGGCCGAACGGTATGACGTGGAAATGGAAGAGGCATTCGCAGTTCAAGACGCCATCGCAGAGAGAGTTGCAGGTGCGATTGAACCAGAACTGTTGAAGACGGCATCATTCCCCTCGCCGGCGAGGCACACGGGAAATTTGTCGGCGTGGGAGATCGTGCGGCAGGGGACCTGGTATTTTCACCAGGTTGGCCAGCAGACCCACCTAATGGCGCGAGAGCTATTCAGGGAGGCGTGTCGGCTTGATCCCGAGCTTGCCGAAGCGCATCTCTGGCTTGGTCGCGTGAGCGCAGGCATCGTCGCCTATGGATGGAGCGAGCTTCCTTCCGATGACATCAGAGAGGGTTTGGACGCCGCCTTGGCAGCCGTTCGGCTCGACGAAAAGAACCCGTACACACACTATGCGCTGGCGATCTGCAGCGCGTACGCGAATGCGCCCGAGCAGGCGGTCCTTGCCGCCGAAAGGGCGATCGAGATCAGCCCGAGTTTCGCCCTTGGCCACCTTGTCCTGGGGATGGCGGAGCTGTTCAGGGGGAACGTGTCCGGTGCCATAGCGTCACTGGAACACGGTCTCATGTTGAACGCCAATGACCCGCAGAACTTCGTCTGGCTGAATTTTCTGGCGCTCGCCCACCTGTTTGCAGGCGACGGAACGAACGCGCTCGCTGCTGCCGTGAAGGCCCAAAAAGTGCGCCCTGCATGGCGGCCGGCCCAAGAAACGCTGGCCTGCTGTTATGCGGCCGCTGGGCGTCTTGCAGAGGCTCGATCATCGCGTGCGTTGATGAGCGAAATGGAGAACGCGTCAGGCGATGCTCTGGAGCCGCTAAGACAGCGCAATCCACATTGGCAGGAACGATTGGCGGAATTGTTGCAGCAAATCCCGAGCAACCCGCTTCAGACGCCTCAACGTTCCTGACTTTGCAGGCGATCTGACGACCGTTGCTCCCACCGTTGCTGCTGACGGCGCTCGAGCGGTGAGCCGGTCTCTTGGTGTCGCGCCTGCCGCACGTTACAATGCACGCCTCACTGCCCGGAGGCGATCATGACATCGAGCTTCAATGTGCAGAGTGCTGCCGGCTACGAACAGTTGATGGGTCGGTGGAGCCGGCAGCTTGCGCCGCCATTCATCGACTTTGCGGGTGTTGCCGACGGTGAGCGGGTGCTGGATGTCGGTTGCGGCACGGGCAGCCTTACCTTTGCCTTACCGCGCGCGGCCGATGTCAGCGAGATCGTTGCAATCGACTTTTCGCCTGTTTTCGTCGAAGCGACGATCCGGGCGAGTTCAGATCCGCGGATCAAAGTCCAGCAGGCCGACGCCTGCGCGCTGCCCTTTGCCGATGCATCCTTCGACCGGGCGATGGCGCTGCTGGTGCTGCACTTCGTGCCGGAATCGGGGAAAGCGGTCGCCGAGATGCGCCGAGTCACCCGGCCGGGCGGCGTCGTTGCAGCCGTCGTTTGGGATCATTTCGGCGGCATGCCGGGCATGCGCATGGTGCTCGATGTGGCGGCGATGCTGGATGGAAATGCCGAGCAGGTGCGCAGTCGCTATTGTTTCCAGCCGATGATGCGGCCGGGAGAGATGACCGAGAGCTTCGTCGCGAATGGCCTCGCGGACGTCCGGCAGACCTCGCTCCTGATCCGTATGGACTATCAGTCCTTCGCCGATTTCTGGGAACCGATTGCCGCGGGCGAGGGGCCGCTCGGCAAGTATGTCGGCTCACTGGATGCAGGGATGCGGACAAAGCTCGACGCAGCCATCCGCGCCGCCTACGAAGCCGGTCAGCCGGACGGGCCGCGGTCCTTTGCGGCGGTTGCGTGGGCTTGCCGGGGTATCGTTCCCGGGCAATGACGGGCCTTTCATCCGCCGCTTCTCATCTCCGTGCTCGTCACAGAGATCCAGCAGCGCGAGGCAGCTCCTCTCTGAACTCTGGGCTCAGGCCATCACACCACTGTCTCGCCGCCGTCCACCACCAGGATCTGGCCGGTCATGTAGGAGGAGCGGTCGGAAACGAGGAAGAGGATCGACTCGGCGATCTCCTCGACGCTGGCCCAGCGGCCGAGCGGCACCTTTTCGCGGATATAGGATTCGATTGCGCCGCGGCCGCCCATTTGCGCGATGAACGGTTCGTTGAAGGGGGTGTCGACCCAACCGGGGCAGAGCGCGTTGACGCGAATGCCGTGGCGGGCGTAGTCGCCGGCCATCTGTTTGGTCATGGCGATGACGGCGTGTTTGGTGGTCGTGTAGGCGATCATCTCGCGGTCGTAGAGCACGCCCGAGGATGAGGAGGTGTTGAGGATGACGCCGCGGCCGGCGGCGCGCATCGACGGCATGACCAGCCGCGCTGCCATGAAATGGGCGCGGACATTGAGGTTCCAGGAGCGATCGAAGCCGGCGACCTCGACCTCTTCCAGGTCCCCCGCGACCTGGGCGCCGGCGTGGTTGTGCAGAACGTCGATGCGGCCGTGGCGATAGAGGATATCGGCGATGCCGTCAGAAAGGGCCGCGTCATCCGTCACGTCGATGGCGAGCGCCTCGGCGCTGCCGCCTTTGGCGGCGATTGCCTCGACGGCGGTTGCCGCGGCCGAAAGGCTGCGGTCGATGACGACGACATGGGCGCCTTCGCGCGCCATGATGGCCGCACCCGCCTGACCGATCCCGGAGCCCGCTCCGGTCACGATCGCGACCCGGTCTTTCAGGATCATGGTTTCACTCCCCGGATTTCGTTTTCTTTTCCCGCATCAGGATGCGGGCGGTCAGGATCAGAAGCAGCGAGGCGACGAGCACCAGCGTCGCGATCGCGTTGATCTCGGGCGTCACGCCGCGGCGGATCGAGGCGAAGACGTAGATCGGCAGCGTGGTCTTCGAGCCCGCGACGAAGAAGGCGATAATGAAATCGTCGAAGGAGAAGGTGAAGGCCAGAAGAAAGCCGGCAAGGATCGACGGCAGGATCTGCGGCAACACGATCAGCCGGAAGGTGGTGAGCGGTGTCGCGTAAAGGTCGCTTGATGCCTCGACGATATCGCGGCCGAGGCTGGCGATGCGGGCCTTCACGATCATCGTCACTAGCGCCATCGAGAACAGGCCGTGCGCGGCGATGATCGAGCCGTAGCCAAGGCCGAGCTGCGGCGGCTGGTCGCCGGGCCAGATCGTCGCCAGCGCCGGGTTGACGAAGGAGAAGACGGCAACGAGGGCGACCAGCGTGGCGATGCCGATGACGACACCGGGCACGACGATTGCGGCTGCAAACAGCGCATCGAAGATCGCCCGGTTGCGCGGAGCCATCCGCTCCATCCCGAGGGCTGTCATGGTGCCGAAGATTGCGGCGAGCGTGGCGCTGGTGAAGGCGATCAGCAGGCTGTTCTGCAGCGCCGAAACCAGGAAGGTATTTCCAAGCGCCTTGCCGTACCAGGCGGTCGAAAACCCGGTGAACTCGCTCGCATTGCGCCCGGCATTGAAGGAGAACAGGACGACGAGCGCGATCGGGGCGTAGAGGAAGAGGTAGACGGAGGAGATGAAGGCGCGCATCAGACGAGATCCACCTGTCTTGTGCCGGCGACGCGGAAGGCGATGCGCATTGCCACCATCAGGATCACCACGACCACGGCAACCAGCGTGACGGCGATCGCGGAGCCGAACGGCCAGTTTCGCGATTGCAGGAAGAGATCGACCAGCGCATTGCCGATGAAGAACACTTTGCCGCCGCCAAGCAGCTGCGGGATCAGATATTCGCCGAGCAGCAGGATCGTCACCAGCGCGACTCCGGTCATGACACCGGGCAAGGAGAGCGGCAGGGTGACGCCGAAGAAGGTCGACACCGGCCTCCCGCCGAGGTCGGCGGAGGCCTCGAGCAGGCGGCGATCGAGTTTTTCGAGGCTCACGTAAATGGGCATGATCATCAGCGGCAGGTAGCCGTAGACGATGCCGAGAAGCACGGCGCCCGGCGTGTTCAGCATCCTCACGTCCTCGATGCCGATCATCGACAAAAGGTTCGGGATACCGCGCGAGCCGAGGATGTACATCCAGGCATAGGTGCGCACGAGCAGGCTCGTCCAGAAGGGCACGACGACGAGCGACACGAGGATCAGCCGGTAGCGCGGGTTCGCCTTGACCGCCAGATAATAGGCGACCGGATAGGCGATCAGCAGGCAGGCGAGCGCGCCGACCGGCGCGAGGATCAGCGTGTTCCAGAAGGCGGCCGCCCGTGTCGGCAGGTTGGCGAATTGGGCAAAGGTGAAGGCTGCCTGATAGCCGCCTTCCGGTGCGCGTTCGCCGAAAGCGAAGACCAGCATGGCGATGAAGGGCAGCACGAGGAAGATCATCAGCCAGGCCGCGGCCGGCGCCACCAGCGCCGCCGTCACCAGGTTTCTCTTCGTGTTCGTTGCCGCGGTCATAAATTCTTCCGTTCGCGTTTCATCAGCACTTCGATGCGAGCGGGAGGGTAAGGTCCCTCATCCGCCTCACAGCACCTTCTCCCCGCAAGCGGGGGGAAGGGGATTTGTGGCACCCGCCCGGTCCCTTTCTTCCGGCAGAAGCAGGAGGGCAGGGAGCTTGCCGCTTGTTCCTTCTCCCCGCTTTTGGCGAGAAGGTGCCGGCAGGCGGATGAGGGCAGTCACATGCCAGATCAAGCCGACTTGAAACGCGCCATCAGCTCGGCGCGGCCGGGGTCGGTGAGGGTCACGGCGGCGCCGAATTCGAGCGGCGTCAGCGCGGCCTCGTCCGGATAGACGATCTTGTTGGAGGTGACGTCGACCGGCAGCAGCTTCATGACGCGGCTGTCGGTGGTCGGTGCGCCGTTGGCGATGTGCTCCTTCATGGCGTTTTCCGGCGCCATCAGATAGTTGAGCAGCGCGTAGCCGGCGGCCTTGTTGGCGGCACTCTTCGGGATCGCGTAGAAGTCCGACCAGATCTCGCCGCCGTCCTTGCCGAGCGTGAACAGGATTTCCGGCATGTCGCGGTTGAGCTGGGCGCCGTCATTGGTCCAGCACATGGTCATCCAGGCATCGGTCGCGCGCATCGACGGCTGGTAGTCGCTGTTGATGGCGTAGAGGTGCGGCTTCACCTTGATCAGCAGTTCCTCGGCCTTGGCGAGTTCGTCCGGCTTGATCGAGTTGAAGGAATAGCCGAGCGACACCAGCGCGTTGCCGATGGTGGTGAGCTGGTAATCGTGCACCATGGCGCGGCCGTCGCCTTCGGTCATGGCGATCTCGAAGAATTCCTTCCAGCTGGTGACCGGTTTCTTGATCTTCGCCGAATTGACCGCGATGCCGGTCGTACCCCAGTTCTTCGGCACGGCATAGGTCTTGCCGTCGACGATGCCTTCGTTGGTAAAGCGCGCCGTCTCGGTCGACGCGTCATAGTTGGGAAGCTTGGAAAGATCGAGTTCGTCGATGAGGCCAAGCTTCACATAGGTCGAGATCGTGTAGTTGGTGGGAACGAAGAGGTCCCAGCCGGTGCCGCCGGCCTGGAGTTTCGCCAGCATCTCTTCGTTGGAGCCGAAGACGTTGACCTCGACGGCAACGCCGGTGGCCGCCTGGAAGGCTTCGAAGGTCGCCGGATCATGGTAGTTCGGCCAGGTGGCGATCGACATCTGCGTGCCGAGGTCGCCGGCAAAGGCGGTGGAATTGAAGAGGCCGGGCTGGCGCGCGAGCACGGCGGTCGCAAGACCGAGGCCGGTGACGCCGAGGAAGTGGCGGCGCGTGACCGAGCCGCGCTTCAGGCGCATCAGTTCGTCCGCGAGCTGGTCGGCGGTGATAGGGGCATTTTCTCTGTACCATTTGCTCATGACGCTGTTCCCTTTATCGTTTGACGTTCATGCGTAGGCGGCAGAACCGGCTTCGGAAGCCGGGCGATGTCAGGCTGGAAAGACGTGAAGCGCGTTCGGATCGAAGGCGAGGCCGACCTTTTCGCCGGGCTCGACCAGCTCGCTGTCGCCGAGCGTGCGGCGGTCGGCCGTCACGAGGAAGTCGCCGAGACCGTCGACCGCGACGGAATATTCGACCGCTGACCCCAGGAAGATCCGGTGGGTGACGGTGCCGGCCAGCGCCGCCGTGCTGACGGCACCGTTACGCGTCAGGCGGATCGCCTCGGGCCGAAGTGCCACCATGGCCGCCCCCCGTGTGCCGTTGATCGCGGGGGCGGCAAAACGCGTGCCGTTGGCGAGCTCGATCGAGGCGTTGCCGTCGACGGTCGCCGAGATGCGGTTGGTCTTGCCGACGAAATCGGCGACGAAGAGGCTTGCGGGCCTGTCGTAGATTTCCTGCGGCGGGCCGACCTGGACGATGCGGCCGGCATTCATGACGCAGACGAAATCGCTCATCGACAGCGCTTCCTCCTGGTCGTGGGTGACGAGCACGAAGGTGATGCCAAGCTCGCGCTGCAGCGTCTGCAGCTCGATCTGCATGGCGGTGCGCAGCTTCTTGTCGAGGGCGGCGAGGGGCTCGTCGAGCAGCAGCACCTTCGGCTTGTTGACGATGGCGCGGGCGAGCGCCACGCGCTGCTGCTGGCCGCCGGACATTTCGTGGATGCGGCGCTTGCCGAAACCGCCGAGCCGTACCATCTCCAGCGCCTCCTGGGCGCGGCGAGAAATCTCGGCGCCGGCGATGCGCGGCCGCATCTGCTTCAGCCCGTAGGAGACGTTCTGCTCGACGTCGAGATGGGGGAACAGCGCATAGTGCTGGAACACCATGTTGACCGGGCGGCGATAGGCGGCAACGCCGTTCATCGGCTCGCCGCTGATGAAGACCGTGCCTTCGCTCGGCTGCTCGAAGCCGCCGATCATGCGCAGACACGTGGTCTTGCCGCAACCCGATGGTCCGAGAAGCGCCATGAAGGCGCCGCGCGGCACCTGAAGATTGATGTCGGAAACGGCCGTCACGGCGCCATAACGTTTGGCGACCGAACGGAACTCGATGTCGTTCGTCGAAGCGGATGTCACGTCTGTTCCCTGCGGTTGTTATCGGATGTCGCCAGGATCTTGCATCCTGGCACTCCACCGTCATTGACACACAGCCTAGTCACCGCGTGCCCTGCCGGTATATACCCCGAGAGAGGTATTTCAACGCAGATTGCTCTGTGTGAGGAGTATACCCCAGAGCAGGAAACACCGGCCGGGAGGGCGGTTTGAGCGTCGATCTCGAAGGACTTTTCCAGGTCATGGCGCCGCTGGTGGCGGGTGCCGCGATGGACGACGATGCCGTCGGCTCCACCTATCGGCGGCTGATGTCGACGCTGATGACCTTCGACTACGTGGTTGTCTTTGCCTATCGCGGCAAGGAACGGCCGATCGACCTCTACAGCACCTTCAACGCCAAGGATCACGTGCTCTTCGTCAGCCTCTATCAGGCTGGACCGTACCTGCTCGACCCGTTCTACCACGCGGCGATCAAGAGTGAGCCCGGCGTCTGGCGGATGAGGGAGTTGGCGCCTGACCGGTTCTTCTCCTCGGAATATTATCGCACCTATTATGTGCAGACGGGGCTTGCCGAAGAGGTCGGCTTCTTCGTGCCGATCGACGAGCAGATCACCGTCGTGCTTTCGCTGATGCGGCGCGAGGCGACGGGGACTTTCAGCGCGACGGAGTTCGCGCTGTTGAAGAAGGTCGAGTCACTGGTCTCCGGCCTGGTGCGCCATCACTGGGCCGATCTCGGCCGCCGGTTCGATGCGGCGCTGGCGAAAACCGGGCGCAGCAGGCGCAAGGCGACGCACCCGCCGGCCGACGGCGTCTGGCAGCATCTCAATCTGACGGACCGCGAAGCCTCGATCATCGAACTGGTGCTGCAGGGCCATTCGTCAGAATCGATCGGCCTCAGGCTCGGCATCTCCACCGGCACGGTGAAGGTTCATCGCCGCAACGTCTATCGCAAGCTCGGCATCTCCTCGCAGACACAGCTTCTGTCGCTCTATCTGAGAAATCTCGGGCAATAATCCTGCGATCCTTGCACCGCTGATCGGCGGTTCGATCTTCCGCCTGCGTTGCCCCTTTTCCGCTTTTGACGAGCCTACGCCGTCTGGCGCTTGCCTGCGACCGCTGCCCCTGCGTGCAGCCGCCGCAACTGCTCAACCGTCTCTTCGCAAACGTGATCGTTCATTTGTCAAACGCTATTGACAAAAATTTCACGCCATGAAATTTCTTTCATTAACGGATAAAAATATCACGCGGTGCAAAAAATATCATGCAGCGCAACAAGAGCCGGGTGGAGACAATGACGATTGGCGGGACGGGCATTCGTGATGACGAAACCAGCATGGCGACACGGGCGGCGTGGCTGCACTATGCCGGCGGCCTGACCCAGGCGGAGGTCGCCAAGCGCCTGGGGCTCACCTCGCTCAAGGCCCACCGGCTGATCATGAAGGCCAACCAGGAAGGCCTGGTGAAGGTCTATATCGACGGCGAAGTCTCCGAATGCGTGGAGCTCGAACAGGCGCTTTCGGCGCGCTACGGCCTCGACTATTGCGAAGTGGTGCCGGACTTCGATTCCGATGACCTGCCGCTGAAGGCGCTTGGCATTTCCGGCGCACAGTTCCTGAAGCGTGAGATCGAGCGTGGCGAGACGGCGCTGGTCGGAGTCGGTCATGGCCGCACGCTCGCCGCCTGCGTCGAATATCTGCCGCGGATCGCCAGCGGCAACACCCGCTTCGTGTCGCTGCTCGGCGGGCTTACCCGCAAGTTCTCCGCCAACCCGCATGACGTGATCCACCGGCTCGCCGAGCGTACGGGGGCAGAGGCCTATGTCATGCCAGTGCCGTTCTTCGCCAACACGGTCGAGGATCGCGACGTGCTCTTCAGCCAGCGCGGCGTGCGCGAAGTCTTCGATCTCGCCAAGACAGCCGATCTCCTGATGGTCGGCATTGGCACCGTCGAGCGCGAGGCGTCGCTGGTTTCGACCGGCATGATCGAGACCAGCGAGATCGAGGACATCCAGAAGGGTGGGGCGATGGGAGAGTTGCTCGGCCACTTCTTCGACCGCGACGGCAAGCCGGTCGAGACGACGCTTTCCGACCGCACGTTTACGCTCAGCCGCGAGGACCTGAAGAACCGCCGCACGGTCGCTGTTGCCGGCGGCAAGATCAAGGTTCCGGCCATCCGGGCGGTGCTCGCTAGCGGGCAATTAAGCGGTCTCATTACCGACGAGAGGACTGCGAGGGCGCTGGCCGCCGACGGCGCATGAGGCGCTGACACATTCGAGGCCATGCGGAGGGCGGGGAGGATCTGCCATCCGGGCCTTAACGGGAGGAATACCGGTGGGGTAGCCGGCAGTCGCAATCATACCCGCAACGGAGGAGAAGACGAATGTACGAGAAGGAGAAGGACCTCATCAGCGCATTCCTGCGTGGGGAGGTGGACCGCCGCGGCATGCTCAAGGGATTGGGGGCTGCAGGCCTGGCAGCCGGCACGGCCGGCACGTTGTTCAACATGATGTCGACGCAGGCGCTCGCCGCCGATTTCGACTGGAAGGCGCATTCGGGCAAGAAGCTGAAGCTGCTTTTGAACAAGCACCCTTACGCCGATGCGATGATTGCCAACCTGCAGGCCTTCAAGGACCTGACCGGCATCGACGTTACCTATGACGTGTTTCCGGAAGACGTCTATTTCGACAAGGTGACGGCGGCGTTGTCTTCGGGCTCGGCAGAATACGATGCCTTCATGACCGGCGCCTACATGACCTGGACCTATGGACCGGCCGGCTGGATCGCCGACCTCAACGAATGGATCAAGGATCCGGCCAAGACCAACCCCAACTACAACTGGGACGATTTCCTCGCAGGCGTGAAGAATTCCTGCGCCTGGAACGGCCAGCCGGGCGGGGCGCTCGGCTCGGAAGACGCCAAGCAGTGGTGCATTCCGTGGGCGTTCGAGCAGAACAACATCACCTATAACCGCGAGATGTTCGACAAGGCCGGCGTCGAGCTGCCGAAGAACCTCGACGACATGATCACGGTTGCGGCCAAGCTGCAGAAGGACATCGGTGGCATCTACGGCATCGGCGTTCGCGGTTCGCGCTCCTGGGCGACGATCCATCCGGGCTTCCTGTCGGGTTATGCCAACTTCAACCAGAAGGACCTGAACGTCTCGGCCGACGGCAAGCTGTCAGCGGCGATGGGCACGGCGGAATCCAAGGCCTACCACGCCAAGTTCGTGCAGATGATCCAGGAAAGCGGGCCGAAGGACTGGTCGACCTACACCTGGTATCAGGTCGGCACCGACCTTGGCGCCGGCGCTTCGGCGATGATCTTCGACGCCGATTGCCTCGGCTACTTCATGAACGGTGGCGACAACAAGATGGCCGGCAAGCTCGGCTATGCCGCCTTCGCCGCCAACCCGGAAGCCACTGCCTCGACGCCGAACATCTGGATCTGGTCGCTCGCCATGTCCAACTTCTCCAAGGACAAGGACGCCACCTGGTACTTCCTGCAATGGGCTTCCGGTCCGGAGCATGCGCTGTTCGGCGCCACCAAGATGGACTTCGTCGATCCGGTTCGCCAGTCGATCTGGAAGGACGAGATCTTCCGCGAGAAGCTCAACGGCAAGTATCCGGGTTACGTCGAAATGTTCGACGCCTCGGCCGCCGGCGCCTCCATCAAGTTCACGCCGCAGCCGCTGTTCTTCGACGTGACCACCGAATGGGCGTCGACGCTGCAGAAGATGGTCGCCAAGCAGGTGCCGGTCGATGAGGGTCTCGACCAGCTCGTGGAAAGCATCAACCGCCAGCTCCAAGAGGCGGGTCTCGGCTGATAGGCCTCCCAAGCGATCCCCGGCGCCAGCACGCGCCGGGGATCCCGAGATGCCGGCTCGACCGGCCTGTTGCGACCGGTTTGAGGTCGCGCCGAAATCAACCTGAGATGCCGAGGAACTGGCGCGGCGCCTGAAGGCTGCCGCGTGCCGCGTGCTCTTCAAAGACGTCAGGAACGGAGCTCGACATGGCTTCAACAGAAACCCTCAAGAGACCAGCCTCCGGTTTCAGGATCAGCAGGAAGATGCTTCCCTATGTGCTGAGCCTGCCGGCGCTGCTCGTCTGCATCGGCATCCTCATCCCGTTCTTCACGGCGGTCATCTACTCCTTCCAGCGCTACCGGCTGAGCCAGCCCTGGGCGCGCCAGTTCAACTGGGGCGAAAACTACCTCAACTTCTTCACCGACCCGGCCTTCTGGAACACGCTGAAAGTGTCGCTGCTCTATGCCGGCCTCACCGTGACGCTGGAACTGCTGCTCGGTCTCGGCATCGCGCTGCTGCTGCAGCGGCGCTCCGCGGTCAACAACTTCATCTCGATCATGCTGCTTTTGCCGCTGATGATCGCGCCGGCGCTGGCCGCCTTGATGTGGAAGCTGATGACCAATCCGAGCTTCGGTATCCTCAGCTATCTCGCAAGCCTGATCGGACTGCATGATTTCCGCTGGGCGTCCTCGCCGGACACAGCGCTGCTCACCGTCGTGCTCGTCGACATCTGGGTCTATACGCCCTTCATCATGATCCTGCTGCTTGCGGGCTTGCGCTCGCTGCCGACGCAGCCCTTCGAGGCGGCGGCCCTTGATGGCGTGCCGCGCAGCTTCGTCTTCTTCCGCATCACGCTTCCGATGCTCACACCCTACATCCTGACGGCAACGCTGTTCCGGTTGCTCGACAGTATCCAGCAGTTCGACATCATCTACGCGATGACCCAGGGCGGGCCCGGCAACACGCTCACCGTCTTCCAGGTCGAGGCCTATCTCAACTTCTTCCAGTCGACCAATGTCGGCCGGTCGGCGGCACTTCTGATCATCCTGTGGGCGATCACCTACACGCTGTCCAACGTCTTCATCAAGAACTGGCTGCGGCTGCGCGAACGCGCACGCGGCGAAGCGTAAAGGAGGGACCAATGGAAACCATGTCTCCGCTCGAACGGACCTTGCGCGGTCTCGCCCTCACGCTCGTCGTCGTCTTCTTCATGTTCCCGATCTTCTGGATCTTCCTGATGTCGTTCCAGACGAACGAGACGATCCTCGCGATCCCGCCATCGGTCGTGTTTTCGCCGACGCTTTCCAACTATGCGGCGCTGATCACCGGCAAGCTGCAGACGGCGGCCGGAACGCTCGACATCGCCTTCATGCGCAATCTCGGCAACTCGATCTTCCTGTCGGTCGCCTCCGTCGCCGTGGCGCTGGTGCTCGGCGTGCCAGCGGCCTATGCGTTTGCCCGCCACAAGTTCAAAGGATCGGAAGACATCGCGTTCACGCTGCTGTCCTTCCGCTTCGCGCCGCCGCTGCTGGTGCTCCTGCCGCTGACGCAGTACTTCCAGTGGCTCGGGCTCTCCAACACTTACTTCGGCCTGATCTGGGTCTACCAGCTGATCTGCCTGCCGCTGATTCTCTGGATCGTGCGCGGCTACTTCGAGGACATTTCGGCCGACGTCGAATATGCCTATCGCATCGCCGGGCACTCCTGGTTTGCGACGTTCCGCAAGATTGCGCTGCCGCTTGCCGGACCGGGCATTGCCGCTGCCGGCCTGCTCGCCTTCATCTTCGCCTGGAACAACTTCGTCTTCGCGCTGGTGCTGGCATCTGCCGACAAGCAGCCGGTGACGGTCGGCGCGCTTGCCTTCGTCACCTCCTCGGGCATCCAATACGGACAGATCGCCGCGGCCATCGTGCTTTCGGTGACGCCGACGCTCGCACTTGCACTCTACGCCCAGCGCTACCTCGTCGAAGGCCTGTCGCTCGGCGCGGTGAAAGGGTAACTCATGACCACGCTGCAACTGAAGAATATCGTCAAGCGCTACAAGAGCCAGACGGTTCTCGACGATCTCACGCTTGATGTCGCCGACGGTGAACGGCTGGTGCTCTTCGGCCCCTCCGGCGCCGGCAAGACCGTGCTACTCCGGCTGGTTGCCGGCGTTATCGAGCCGGACGAGGGCAGGGTGCTGATCGGCGGCGAGGACATGACCGATGTCGATGCCGAACATCGCGGCGTCGGCATGGCCTTCCAGAACTTCGCGCTCTTCCCGCACATGAGTGCCTTCGACAACATTGCAAGCCCGCTGACGGCGACGCGATCGTCGAAGGAGAAAATAGCGGCAGGCGTGCAGAAGGTCGCCAAGCTCTTAAAGATCGACCATGTGCTGACGCATCACCCGAAGGCACTGTCGAACGGTCAGAAGCAGCGCACGGCACTTGCCCGTGCGCTTGTCGGCTCGCCGCCGCTGCTTCTCCTCGATGATCCCTTGCGCAACGTCGACGCGAAGCTCCGCTTCGAGATGCGGCTGGAACTGCCGCGACTGCTCGCAGCGCAAGGCGCCACCGTCGTCTACGTCACCCAGGACTACAAGGAGGCGATGGCGCTCGGCGACCGGATCGCGGTCATGGCCTCAGGCCGCATCCGCCAGATCGGCACGCCGCAAGAGATCTACAACGCGCCCGCCGATATCGAGATCGCACGGCTCTTCGGCGATCCGACGATCAACCTGCTCGATGTCACGCCGCAGCGCAGCGGCGGAGACGTCTTCGTCGAGCTCTCGAATGTCCGGGTGCGGCTCGGCGACTATGGCGCCGATGTCGTCGGCAGTCCGTGCGTTATCGGGCTCAGGCCGGAGGCGATCAGTTTCGTCGATGCGGCAGCACCTGGCGCCATTCCCGTGACGGTCGAGGCGGAAACGCCGCTCAACGAAAAGACCGTGACGCTGGCGCTGACGGCACGCGGCCGCGAAATCCTGGTGTCGCGTCCGGCCGGCACGCCTGGTCCGACCGCCGGACCTGCCCATATTGCCGTCAATGGCGCGCAGGCCTTTCTCTTCGACAAGACGAGCGGCGCTCTTTTGCCGCGCGCCGACCTTGCAGCCAAGCGCAATGGAGAAGCGGCATGACCGACACCGCTCTTTTGATCAAGGACGTCGACAAGTTCTACGGCCCCGTCGACTTCGGCGTGCATGCCGTGAAGAAGCTGAACATGGATGTGCGAAAGGGCGAGATCATCGCTTTGCTCGGCTCCTCCGGATGCGGCAAGACTTCGACCTTGCGCATGATCGCCGGCTTCGAGGCGGTCTCGCGCGGAACGATCTCGCTTGCAGGCAAAGAGGTCCAGACGCTGCCGCCGGTGCGCCGCAACGTCGCCATGGCATTCGAGGGCTATTCACTCTATCCGCCGCTGACGGTGCGCGAGAACATCGCCTTTGCGCTGAAGGCCTCGAAGCTCTCGCAGGGCGTCGTCGACGAGAAGGTGGCCAGTATCGCCAAACTGCTCGAAATCGAGGACATTCTCGGGCGCTATCCGAGCTCGATCTCCGGCGGCCAGCAGCAGCGCGCCTCGCTCGGGCGGGCGCTGATCCGCGACGCCAACCTGCACCTGCTCGACGAGCCGATGGGACAGCTCGAGCCGCAGCTTCGGGCGCTGCTTCGCGGCCGCATCAAGCACTTCATCAAGGAGCGCGGGCTGACGGCGATCCTCGTGACCCACGACCAAACCGAAGCGAACGCGCTTGCCGACCGCATCGCGGTCATGGAGGGCGGCGTGCTGCAACAGTTCGATACGCCGCAGAAGATCAAGGAGCGGCCGGCCAATCTGTTCACCGGCACCTTCGTCGGCGAGCCGCCGATGAACGTCTTTGAGGCCAGCGTCACCGGCTCGGACAGCAAGATGGCCTTTGGGCTCAAGGACGGCGTGCGGCTCGAATATGCGGCGTCGGATTTCTCGCATGCGGTGCGCGACGAACTCGTCAAGCGGCAGAAGGTGGTGCTCGGAATCCGGCCCTATTCGGTGCGCCGCAGCGCTGATGGTGTGACGGGCCGCGTCGCCGTCAACCAGTGGCTCGGCGACCAGACCCATATCGCCGCGGACTTTGCCGGCGGCACCATGGTGCTGGTCGAGCACGATCGCACGGAGCTCGATGTCGGCCAGCCGATCGGCATTCATCTCGATCCGTCGAGCCTGCATGTGTTCGATGGCGAGAGCGGACGGGCGATCAGTCACGGACAGGAGCTCGCCTGATGCGGGACATCCTCATCGGCATCGATGCGGGGACGTCGGTCATCAAGTCGGTGGCCTTCGATCTCACCGGCCGGCAGATCGCCACGGCGGCACTACCGAACGCCTATGAGGCCGTAGGCCGCGCCGGCAGCGTGCAGGATCTCGACCGCACCTGGGCCGACGCGGCAACGACGCTGAAGCAGCTCTCCGACAAGATCGAGAACCTCGCCGGCCGTGTCGCCGCGATCGCCGTGACCGGTCAGGGCGACGGCACATGGATGATCGACAAGGCCGGCGTGCCGGTCGGCAAGGGCTGGCTGTGGCTCGACGCGCGCGCCGGCGAGACCGTCGAGCGGCTTCGCGCCGACAGCGGCGATATCGCCCGCTTCGAAAGCACCGGCTCGGGCCTTGCCGCCTGCCAGCAGGGGCCGCAGCTTCGCTGGATGCGCGACCATGCGCCCGAGATGCTCTCAGGCGTCGCCACCACCTTTCATTGCAAGGACTGGCTCTATTTCAAGCTGACGGGCAAACGCGCCACCGATCCCTCCGAGGCGAATTTCAGTTTCGGCAATTTCCGCAGCCGCAGCTACAGCGACGATGTCATCCGCTTTCTCGGCCTTGAAAAGCTGAAGCATGTGCTGCCCGAGATCGTCGACGGAGCGGCGACCCATCATCCGCTGTCGGCGGAAGCGGCCGGGATCACCGGGCTCACCGAGGGCACGCCCATCGTGCTCGGCTACGTCGATGTCGTCTGCACAGCCCTTGGCGCCGGGCTCTACGATCCGGGCACTGATACCGGCTGCTCGATCATCGGCTCGACCGGCATGCACATGCGGCTCGCCAATGGCGCCGACGATGTGCGGCTGAACCGGGACTTGACCGGCTACACCATGTGCATGCCGATCCCCGGCGCCTATGCGCAGATGCAGTCGAACATGGCCGCGACGCTCAATATCGACTGGATCCTCTCGCTGGCATCCGGCCTCTTGAAGGGCATGGGGGTCGAGAAATCCAAGAGCGAGTTGCTCGCTTTTGTCGACGGCTGGCTAGCCGATGCCAAGGACACGCCATTGATCTTCCAGCCCTATATCGCGGAAGCCGGCGAGCGTGGCCCCTTCGTCGACGCGACGGCGCGGGCGTCCTTCGTCGGGCTGTCGATCACCCACGGCTTTCCCGACATGGTGAAGGCGGTGTTCGACGGGCTCGCCATGGCGGCGCGCGATTGCTACGCCGAGATGGGGCCGCTTCCAGGCCGCATCCGGCTGACGGGGGGAGCTGCCCGCAGCGCCTCGCTCCGCCGCATCCTCGGTGCGGCCCTCGGCGCCAGCGTCCAGACGAGCGAGCGGGAGGAGGCCGGTGCTGCCGGTGCCGCGATGATCGCCGCCGTCTCGCTCGGCATCTATCCCTCGATGGCCGATTGCCTCGGCGATTGGGTGACGCCCTATCAGCGCCCCGCGGAGGCCGCCGATCCGGCGCTTGCCTGCCGCTACAACGAACTCTTTCCCACCTACCAGCAGTCACGCACAGCGCTCAGGCCCGTCTGGCACGCACTCTCCCAAGGTGCGACCGCGGGAAATCAACAGGAAACATCGAAATGAAGAAGATAGCCATTATCGGCGACCGGTTCATGCTGCCGGACGTGTTTCGCGACAAGATCGTCGAGGCGACCGGCAACGGCCATGACATCCGCACGCTCGAACTGCCCTGGCCGGATGTGCCGATGGAGCACGGCTATGCCGTCGAGGGCATGGACGGGCTCAAGGAATATCTCGGCAAGCCGGAGGACATTATCGACTTCATCGGTGACGCCGAGATCCTGGTGACGCAACTGGCGCCGCTGTCGCGCGGAATGCTTCAGGCACTGCCCGGCTTGAGGCTCGTTGCCGTCTCGCGTGGCGGTCCTGTCAACATCGACATGGGGGCCGCACGCGATGCCGGCGTTCGCGTCGTCAACACGCCCGGCCGCAATGCCAACGCCGTTGCCGAGTTCACGCTTGGTGCCATTCTCGCCGAAACGCGGCTGATCCGCACCGGCCACGAAGCCTTGCGCAAGGGCGAGTGGCGGGGCGATCTCTACCGCGCCGATCGCACCGGTCGCGAGCTCTGCGAAATGACCGTCGGCGTCATCGGCTACGGCAATATCGGCACCAAGGTGGTGCGCCTTTTGCGCGCCTTCGGCACCAAGGTGCTGGTGCACGATCCCTATGTGCAGCTCTCGGCCGATGATCTGAACGCCGGCGTCGAGCAGGTGTCGCTCGACACGCTTCTCTCCCGTTCCGATGTCGTGACCCTGCATCCGCGCGTCACGGAGGAGACGCGCAACATGATGAACGCCGAGACCTTCGCCAGGATGAAGCCGGGCGCGATCTTCGTGAACACGGCGCGCGGTCCGCTCTGCGACTACGACGCCCTTTATGAGAACCTGGTGAGCGGCCATCTGTCGGCGGCGATGCTCGAAACCTTCGCGATCGAGCCGGTGCCGAAAGACTGGCCGCTGCTGCAACTGGCGAATGTGACGCTGACGCCGCATATTGCCGGCGCCTCGGTACGCACCGTCACCTTCGCCGCCGAAATGGCGGCCGAGGAAGTCCGCCGCTACATCGCCGGTCTGCCGCCGGTCAATCCGTGCTGATGACAGGAGCAACGATGGTGAGTTCCGAGACCGGAATATACGATCTGTTCGTCGTCGGCGGCGGCGTCAATGGTGCGGGCATCGCGCGCGATGCGGCCGGGCGCGGGCTCTCGGTGCTGTTGTGCGAAAAGGACGACCTGGCGCAGGGCACCAGCTCGCGCTCCGGCAAGCTGGTGCATGGCGGCCTGCGTTATCTCGAATATTACGAGTTCCGGCTGGTGCGCGAGGCGCTGATCGAGCGCGAGGTGCTTTTGGAGTCCGCGCCGCATATCATCTGGCCGATGCGCTTCGTGCTGCCGCATAACCCTCAGGACCGCCCGGCCTGGCTCGTCCGGCTCGGGCTGTTCCTCTACGACCATCTCGGCGGGCGCAAACGCCTGCCGGGCACCCGCAGCCTCAACCTTGCGACGGCGCCCGAGGGCGCGCCGATCAAGCGCGATTATCGCAAAGCGTTCGAATATTCCGACTGTTGGGTCGATGACGCGCGCCTCGTGGTGCTCAACGCGCTCGATGCCACTGCTCGTGGCGCCCGGGTGTTGACCCGGACCGCCTGCAGCGCGATCCGAAGGCGGGACGGGCTCTGGTTTATCGAGATGACCGACACGCGCACCGGCGCCAAGACCGAGGCGAGGGCGCGCTGTGTCGTCAACACCGCCGGTCCGTGGGTCAACGACGTCATCGGCCGGATCGGGGGCCTGAACTCCACCCGCAGCGTGCGCCTCGTCAAGGGCAGCCACATCGTCGTGCCGAAATTCTGGGAGGGGCGGCAGGCCTATCTGGTGCAGAACCCGGACAAGCGGGTCATCTTCATCAATCCCTACCAGAACGACCTGGCGCTGATCGGCACGACGGATATCCCCTACGAAGGCCGTCCGGAGGACGTGACCGCCGACGGCAACGAGATCGCCTATCTCTTGAAATCGGTGAACCGCTACTTCAAGCAGCAGCTGACGTCGGACGATATCGTCTACAGCTTCTCCGGCGTACGACCGCTCTATGACGACAATGCCGAAAACCCCTCGGCCGTCACCCGTGACTATATTTTCGAGGTCGATGCGACTGACAACCAGGCGCCGTTGCTCTCGGTCTTCGGTGGCAAGATCACCACTTTCCGCAAGCTTTCCGAACATGCGCTGGAGCGGCTGAAGCCGTTTTTCCCCAAGATGGGGCCGGCCTGGACGGCGAAGGCGCATCTGCCGGGCGGCGACATGGCGGCGGCCGATTTTGATCTGTTCCTGGGTGAGTTGAAGGCGCGCTATCGCTGGTTGCCATCGGATCTCGCCAAACACTATGCGCGGCTCTATGGCACCCGCACGCATGCGCTGCTTGCCGGCGCTACATCGCTTGATGATCTCGGCCCGGCTTTCGGTTCGCTCTTTCGCGAGCGCGAGGCGCGTTTCCTCATCGAAAACGAATGGGCGCTGACGGCGGCCGACATTCTCGACCGGCGCACCAAGCATGGCCTGCACATGACGCCGGCCGAGCGGCAGGCCTTTACTCATTGGCTGGACCGCCAGCAGGCCGCGGCCTGAAGGAGAACGGATGCGAAGTCTGGAATTCGAAGCGCTTCTCGATCTTTCGGCCCGCGTCGGGGCGGATCCGCTGCTGGTGCAGGGGGCGGGCGGCAATACCTCGATCAAGGAGGGCGGTACGCTCTGGATCAAGGCCTCGGGCCTGTGGCTGGCGCATGCGCGCCAGCGCGACGTCATGGTGCCGGTGGCGCTCGAGCCCTTGCTCAATGCGTTGGAAGCGAACGACCCGGCAACCGAGAAGGCGCAGGATTTCGTGATCGCCGAGCGTAACCCTTCGGGCCTGCGCCCCTCGATCGAGACCACCGTGCATGCGCTGATGCCGCAGAAGGTGGTGGTGCATGTGCACTGCGTCGAGACGATCGCGACGGCGGTGCAGACCAACGGTGCGGCGATCGCTGCTGAGCGGCTTGCCGGCTACCCCCATGTTTTCGTGCCCTATGCCCGCCCGGGCCTGCCGCTTGCAAGAGCGATCACTGAGCGGATGCAGGACAACACGTCGGTTCTGATCCTCGGCAATCACGGCCTGGTCGTCGCCGCTGAAACCGTGGTCGACGCGGCGATCCTGCTCACCGACATTACCCGCCGCCTGACCGGCACGCGTCGGCAGGCGCTGGCCGCCGATCTCGCGTCGCTCGGTCGGCTTGCGGTCGACAGCGATTACCGGCTGCCGGAGGACATTGCCCTGCATTCGGTCGCCGCCGATCTCGACAGTTGCCGGCTTGCTGCCGGCGGCAGCCTTTATCCGGATCACGTCATCTTCCTCGGCAAGGGGGTGGCGGTCGCCGCGCCCGGCGAGACCGCCCTTTCGATCGAGACGAAGCGGCGTGCGACCGGCGACAGCCTGCCACCCTTGCTGCTCTTCCCGGGCAAGGGCGTGCTCGTGCAGAAGGAGATTTCTGCCGGTGCCTTCGCCATGGCGCGGTGCCTTGCCGACGTGACGGCACGCATTCCGGCGGACGCACGGCTTCGCTACCTGACCGAGGCGGAGAATGCCGAGCTTCTCGGCTGGGACGCCGAGAAATACCGCCAGCAGCTCAACCGCGCCGGACAGGTGCTGCAATGAGCGGTGACAATCGCAAGCTGGTCGTCGGCATCGACCTTGGCACCTCGGGCGCCCGTGCGGTCGCGATGGTGGCGGATGGCACGGTCGTGGCATCGGGTGCAGCGAAGCTCTCGGCTTTTTCTGCGGATCACCGCGATCCGATCGGCTGGTGGAAGGCCGTGCAGGCGGCGCTCGAAGAAGCGCTTGGGGGTACCGACAGGCAGAAGGTCGTTGCACTTTCGATCGACGGTACATCGGGCACGATGCTGCCGGTCGATCATGCGGGCGCGCCGTTGGCAACGCCTATGATGTACAACGACCCGGTTGCCGACCGCGCACCGCTCGATGCGGTCTCTGCCCATGCGCCGCGCGAAAGTGCGGCCCATGGCGCCACATCCGGCCTTGCCAAGCTTCTCGCTTTCCAGACTGTGCCGGACGTGTTCCGGGTGATCCATCAGGCCGATTGGCTGTCCGGGCATTTCACCGGGCTCTACGATGTCTCCGATGAGAACAATGCGCTGAAGACCGGCTACGATCCCGTGTCGCGGTCCTGGCCCGATTGGATGGAAAAGACCGGCGCCCGCGTCGAACTGCTGCCGGATGTGCTGCCGGCCGGTGCGCCGATCGCGACGATCTCGCCGGAAGCGGCCGAAGCCTTCGGGCTTTCAAGCGAGGTGGTGGTCGTTGCCGGCACCACGGACGGATGCGCCTCGTTTCTCGCCACTGGCGCCGATCGACCGGGCGACGGCGTCAGCGCGCTCGGCACGACGCTGACAGTGAAGATGCTGTCCGACCGTCCGCTGTTTGCGCCGGAATACGGGCTCTACAGTCACCGCATCGGCGAGATGTGGCTCGCCGGCGGGGCGTCCAATACGGGCGGGGTGGTGCTGGCCGAGCATTTCTCGCCGGAGCGGATCGCTGCACTTTCGGCCGGGATCGATCCGGCCGTCGACACCGGGCTCGATTATTATCCGCTGGTGAAGCCCGGCGAGCGCTTCCCAATCGCCGATCCGGATTTCGCCCCGCGCATGAGCCCGCGGCCGGCCGATGACGCGACCTTCCTCAAGGCAATCTTCGAGGGCATCGCCGGCGTCGAGAGCCTCGCCTATCAGCGGCTGGCGTCGCTTGGCGGACCGGGGCTCCGATCGCTTCGCAGTGTCGGCGGCGGCGCCAAGAACGCGGCCTGGAGCGCGATCCGGGCGCGCAAGCTCGGCGTGCCGTTCCTGCCCGTCCTGTCCGAGGAGGCGGCGGCCGGCACGGCACGGCTGGCGCTGGCCGGTGCCAGAAAGGCTGGTGTGCTGTGACGTTTGCTCAAACGACTGCGATCGCGGGACTTGGCGAGATTGCCGATCGCTACGACGCCTTCCTGATCGATCAGTTCGGCGTGCTGCGCGATGGCCGCGGGCCCTATCCGGGTGCGGCCGAAACGCTGGTCAAGCTGAGGGATGCGGGAAAGCGCATCATCATCCTCTCGAATTCCGGCAAGCGCTCGGCGGAAAACGACCGTCGCCTCGTCGATCTCGGTTTCGTCGCGGGGAGCTGGGATTGGTTCCTGACCTCGGGCGAGGTCGCCTGGCAGATTCTCAGGCGGGAGGGCGAGGGTGCCACCGGTGGGCGGCGCAAGTGCCTGCTGATCAGTCGCGACGGTGACCTCTCGCCGCTGACGGGGTTAGACCTCGAACGCACGGCCAATGGTGCCGATGCCGATTTCGTGCTGCTCGCCGCGAGCGAGGGCGATGTCCATCCGCTTTCCCACTACGAGGCGCTTTTGGCGCCGGCCGCCAGACGCGGCGTGCCCTGTCTCTGCACCAATCCGGACAAGGTGATGCTGACCAAGGAAGGTACCGCCTTCGGCGCCGGGCGTATCGCCGAGCTCTACGAAGAGCTTGGCGGCGGTGTGCGCTGGATCGGCAAGCCCTTTGCCGACATCTATGCAGCCGCGCTGGAATTCCTCGGCCATCCGGATCCGACGCGTGTCTGCGCGATCGGCGACAGCATCGAGCATGACATTGCCGGTGCCGCGAGCGCGGGACTTCACTCGATACTGGTGACGACGGGGATCCTGGAGCGCGCCTCGGACGCGGAGCGCCGCAAGCTCTTTGCCGAACACGGCGCCAACCCCGATTTCATCCTTCCGAAATTTCTCTGGTAGCCGGGAGTAAGGTCGTGGCCTTCACGCTGTCGCTCAACACCAATCCGCTGGTCAACCGCTTCGCCGAGCCTGACGACCTGATCGACACGATCGCCGAGAAGATCCGCATCGGCTACGTTCAGCTCACCCACGAGTTCGTCAATCCCGGCTGGCCGGCGGCAACGATCGCCAAGACCGTCAGGCAGTTTCGTCGGGCGCTCGACCGTACCGGCGTGAAGATCACCTCCGGCATGACCGGCCCCTATGGTCGGCTCAATCATTTCGGCCATCCGGACCCGGATGTCAGGCGCTACTATGTCGACTGGTTCAAGACCTTCGCCGATATCTCCGCCGAACTTGGCGCCTCGGGCATGGGCACGCAGTTCGCGATCTTCACGCTTCGCGATTACGACGACCCGTCGCGGCGCGAGGCGATGATGCGGATCGCCATCGACTGCTGGCGCGAAGTTGCCGAGCACGGCAAGGCGGCGGGGCTCTCCTATGTCTTCTGGGAGCCGATGTCGGTCGGGCGCGAGTTCGGCCACACGATCGAGGAATGCCGTGCGCTCGACCGGCGGCTCGCCGAAGCCCACTTGCCGATCCCGATGAAGATGATGGTCGATATCGACCACGGCGACGTCACCTCCGACAACCCCGACGACATCGATCCCTATGCCTGGGCGGCGGCGTTCCCTGAGCGCTCGCCGATCATCCACATCAAGCAATCCTCGATGAACAAGGGCGGTCATTGGCCGTTCACCGCCGCCTATAACCGCGACGGCCGCATCACGCCGGATAAGCTGATCGGCGCAGTCAAGGCCGGTGGCGGCACCGACAACGAGATCTGCCTGGAGCTTTCCTTCCGCGAACGCGAGCCGACGGACCACAACGTCGTCGAGATGATCCGGGAGTCGGTCGAATTCTGGGAGCCGCATATCGATACGGGCTTCAATCGCACAGGAAAATCACACTGAAAGATCACAAAATAACGTTGTGCAAATTGAAATATCACAAATAGGTGTTATCTTCTCACGGTGAGCGTGGTTGAGGCTGCGCGTGATCGGGACCGAGACGATGAAGCCGGAAGACAGGCGACAGGCGATCATGGATGTGCTGATGGAGGCCGGAACGGCCTCCGTCGAAGACCTCTCCTTGCGCTTCGGCGTCAGCAAGATGACAGTGCATCGCGACCTCGACGACCTCGAGCAGGCGGGCCTCTTGCGCAAGGTCCATGGCGGCGCCTCGATCCAGTCGAGCCCGCAATTCGAAAGCGATTTCCGCTACCGCGAAAAGATCGCCATCTCCGAAAAGCGACGGATCGCCGAACATGCGGCGAGCCTGATCGAGCCGGGGCAGAGCATCCTCATCGACGACAGTTCGACCACCGGCGCGATCGCCGATTGCATCCGCGACATCCGGCCGCTGACGGTCATCACCAACAATCTCGGCGTGATCACCAGCCTCTCGGGTGCTGCGGGCATCAACGTCATCGCGCTTGGCGGTCAGTACAGCAAGAAGTTCAACGGCTTCTTCGGCATCGTCACCGACGAGGCGCTGCGGTCGCTGCGCGTCGATATCGCCTTTCTCTCCAGTTCTGCCATCGAAGGCACCACGGCCTTCCACCAGGACCAGGAGGTGGTGCAGGCCAAGCGCCTGATGGTGAAGGCGGCCAAGCGCAAATACCTCTTAGTGGACCACGACAAATTCGGGCGCTCTGCGCTCCATTTCCTGACCGGGCTCGATTCCTTCGACGCGGTGCTGACCGGCGCTGAAGTTTCGGCCGAACATGCCGCACCGCTCGAAGAGGCAGGCATCCGGCTGGTCAGGATCGACAATCTCAAGGAGAAAGCATGAGCAAGTCAGGCCTTTGGGTCGGCACCAGCTGGAAGATGAACAAGACGCTTGCCGAGGCGATGGTCTTTGCCGACGGCCTGGCGGCTGCCGACGCATCACGGGACGAGCGGATCCAGCGCTTTGTCATTCCGCCGTTCACGGCGGTGCGTGAGGTCAAGGCGCGACTTTCCGGCACCAGCGTCAAGGTCGGCGCGCAGAACATGCATTGGGACGATGCCGGCGCCTGGACCGGCGAGGTGTCGCCGCTGATGCTTTCGGATTGCAACCTCGATGTGGTCGAGCTCGGCCACAGCGAGCGGCGCGAGCATTTCGGCGAGACTGACCGCACCGTCGGCCTGAAGACGGCAGCCGCCGTGCGCCATGGTCTGGCGCCGCTGATCTGCATCGGCGAGACGCTTTCCGAGCGCGAAGCGGGCGAGGCGGATCAGGTGCTGAAGCGCCAGGTCGAAGGCGCGCTGGCACTTCTCGAAGGCGCGGCGAAGAAGGCGACGATCCTGCTGGCCTACGAGCCGGTCTGGGCGATCGGCGTCAACGGCATTCCGGCGACGGCTGACTATGCCGACGAGCGCCACAAGCGCATCGCAGAGGTGGCGGAAGCCGCCCTCGGCCGTCGCGTGCCGGTGCTCTACGGCGGCAGCGTCAATCCCGGCAATTGCGAAGAACTGATCACCCAGGCGCATATCGACGGCCTCTTCATCGGCCGCTCCGCCTGGGACGTCACTGGCTATCTCGACATTCTGCAGCGTGTCGCCAAGGCGATCTGAGCCCCCAGCCGTTGCAGCTCAAGAAGAAGGAAAGGAACAATCATGAAGATTGCAATCGGAGCCGACAGCGCCGGCAAGCCCCTGCTGGATGTCATTGCCGCCCATCTCGGTGGCCGCAGCGACGTGGAAGTCGTGGATCTCAGCCAGTCCGGCTTCTATGCGGACCTCGCACAGAACCTGGCGCAGCAGGTTGTCGAGGGCAAGCATGACCGCGGCATCCTGTTCTGCGGTACCGGCATCGGTGTATGCATCTCGGCCAACAAGGTGCCGGGCATCCGCGCGGCGCTGACGCACGACACCTATTCGGCCGAGCGGGCCGCCAAGTCGAACAACGCCCAGATCATCACCATGGGCGCCCGCGTCATCGGTCCGGAGCTTGCAAAGTCGATCGTCGACACCTGGCTCGCGTCCGAGTTCGACCCGAACGGCTCTTCGGCCGGCAATGTCGAGGCGATCAATCGCCTGGATGCCGCAAGAGCCGGTTGAGGAAAGGGGCGGGCGGCTTGCCGTCTGCATCCGGTTCCCGGTTCAAGGCCTACCTTATCTCGCGATGCCGTTGATCCTCCCTCAGGCATCGTGACGACGCGCCCGGCAGCGATGCCGGGCGTTTTCATGTCCGGTCTCCCGCTTCGCCTTGACGAAGCTTCTGCAAATATTTGAATATTCTTGCGGATCGTCAATTGAAGGGCGTAGCCGCATGAGTGAAACCACCCCGACCGAGCCGCATCAAAGCGCGCACCACCATGTGGCGCGCATGAGCGGTCGCGACACGCATGAACATCACAGGACGGCGACGACGCTCGAACTCTTGTTCGACCTGACCTTCGTCATCGCCTTTAGCCTGGCGGCTTCGCAGCTTGCTCATTTCCTGGCCGAAGGGCACTTCTTTTCCGGCCTCTTCGGCTTCGCGCTTGCGACCTTCTCCATCTGCTGGGCCTGGATCAATTTCAGCTGGTTTGCCTCCGCCTACGACACGGACGACTGGGTATTCCGCATCGTCACCATGGTGCAGATGCTCGGCGTGCTGATCCTTGCGATCGGCCTGCCGCCGATGTTCGAATCGATCGACAAGGGTGAGCATCTCGACAACGGCATCATGGTGCTCGGCTATGTCGTCATGCGGGTGGCAATGCTCTTCCAATGGCTGCGCGCCAGCCAGCAGAACCCGGCACGACGGGATGCCTGCATGGCCTATGTCAAAGCAATCAGCCTCGCCCAGCTCGGCTGGGTCGTTCTGATCTTCTTCGATTTCTCGCTGCTGGTGACCTTCGTCATGGTCGTGGGGCTGACGGCGATCGAGATGGTCGGCCCCTATGTCGCCGAGATGCGCTACGGCGGAACGCCCTGGCATGCCCATCACATCGCCGAGCGCTACGGGCTGCTCGCGATCATCGCGCTTGGGGAAGGGGTGGTCGGCACGGTCGCCTCAATCTCCGCCGTGGTCGAAGGGCAGGGCTGGAACCTCGATGTCGCGCTCGTCTGCCTCGCCGGTACGGGGCTCACCTTCGGCATGTGGTGGATCTATTTTCTGCTGCCGAGCGCCGAGATCCTGCACCGGCACCGTCAAAAACGCTCCTTCGTCTGGGGCTACGGCCACATGCCGATCTTCGCCTCGATTGTCGCGACTGGCGCCGGCCTGCATGTGGCGGCCTATTACATCGAGCACAAGGCGCATATCGGCTCGGTCGCAACGGTGCTGACCGTTGCGGTGCCCGTCGCGTGCTACATCGGGCTGCTCTATGCGATGTACGCCTATCTTATGCAGCAGGTGGAGCGGTTGCATCTCTGGCTGCTCGCGGGCACGGCAGTGGTGCTGGCCGCGTCAGTGGTCGCGGCCATAGCCGGGCTCGACATGGCCAAGTGCCTGATCATCCTGATGCTCGCGCCCGTCGTCACCATCGTCGGCTACGAGGTGGCGGGGCACCGGCACCGCGTGGCGGCACTGGATCGCAGCCTGCGCAAGAACGAGGCCGCGCATTGATTTTGCGAGTCGAAACAGTGCGTTGCCGGCTCAAGCTGGTGAGCCGATTCAGGTGGTTCAGAGGTTGATTCAAGCGCAGCGTTTGGCGCTGTTCGCCCCTGCCGCCGCCCCCTCACGCTAGCCTTCTCCCCGTAGGCGGGGAGAGGGAACGAGAACTGCCTCGGAGTTTGTGATGGACCCGAGTGGAAGGCCGTTCTCGGTAGCCCGGGGAGAGAGTTTGCGCGACAAGGGTGCCGCTTGTGTCCTTCTCGCCGCCCGCGGGGAGAAGGTGGCCGGCAGGCCGGATGAGGGGCATTCCCCTCACCGGGCGGATGAGGGGCAAGCCTTCACGGGGCGGATGAGGGGCAAGCCTTCACCGGGCGGATGAGGGGCAAGCCTTCACCGGGCGGATGAGGGGCGAGCCTACCTCAACCGCATCTCGCCGATCAGGCGTTGACGAGCGCCAGCTTGGCGCGGGCGTCGAGGATCTGGGCGCAGGCGTTGGCCGCCTCCGTACCCTTGGTAACGAAGTGCTCGCGGAAGAAGGCGATCAGCGGTTCGCTTTCCTGGAAATTGTGCGGCGTCAGTACGGCGGAAAGCACCGGCACACTGGTGTCAAGTTGCACGCGCATCATGCCGTCGAGCACGGTGCCGGCGACGAAATCGTGGCGGTAGATGCCGCCGTCGACGACGAAGGCGGTGCCGAGGATCGCGGCATAGCGGCCGGTCTTGGCCAGCGTCTGCGCATGCAGCGGGATCTCGAGCGCGCCGGGCACGTCGAAGATCTCGACGTCGGCTGCCGAGCCGCCAAGCTTCGTCCATTGCGTGACGAAGGCATCGACGCAGCGGTCGACGATATCGGCATGCCAGCGGGCACGAACGATCGCGATCTTGGCGGCGGGGTGGGAAAGAATGGTCATGGTCTCAAGCCTTTCAGGGTTTGGCGTTTCCAATGATCCCGTCGGGCGAACATGCATGCGCGCGAGGTCCCGTCGCGGGGACCCACGTTGCTGCTTGCTCTCTTCCATCCGGACTGTGACCGTCGGCTCCGGATTCTGACCGGATCTGCTGACCCCCAGGGCGAAACCCTGAGGCGCTCGCGGGCTTCGGCCTTTCGGCCGCTACCGCCGGTGGGGAATTTCACCCCGCCCTGAGAACAACGCGACTATATAGCGCGACCGCGCGCGGTCAAACGCACGGTGCGACGAAAATGCCAGAAATCACGACAGATTTTTCCAGTGTTTGGAGCCATCGGAAGAAATCGTTCCGATGGCTTCCAATCCGCTTACTCGCGGATGACCAAGAGGTCCTTGGCGGCAAAGCGCAGCGTGACATTGTCGCCGGAAACCGGCGGGGCCACACCCGGATTGTTGAACATGTCGAAGGAGATGACGTCGCCGCCGACGCGAAGGCGCGTGCGGATGACCGAGCCGAGGAAGCTCGTCGAGACGACCTCGCCGGAAAGCGACGTGTCGCCCGTGGCGCCCTCGGCGATCGAGCCCGCTTCGGGACGAAGCGCCAGCGAAATGCTGTCGCCGCCCTTCATGCCGGCAATCGGATCCTTCAGCGCGATCTGCTGGTTGCCGATCGTGACGGCACCCGCGGCCGGGTCCGCGACCTTGCCTTCGATGATGCTGAGCGTGCCGACGAAGGAGGCGACGAAACGCGTTGACGGCGTGTTGTAGATCTCGAAGGGGGTGCCGATCTGGTCGGCGCGGCCGGCATTCATGACGACGATGCGATCGGAGATCGACAGCGCTTCTTCCTGGTCATGGGTCACGAACACGGTGGTGATGCCGAGCTGTTGCTGGATCTGCCGGATTTCCTCGCGCAGCGACACGCGGATCTTGGCGTCGAGCGCCGACAGCGGCTCGTCGAGCAGCAGCACCTGCGGCTTGACCGCAATGGCGCGGGCAAGCGCAACGCGCTGCTGCTGGCCGCCGGAGAGCTGGTAGGGGAAGCGGTCCGCCAGGTGCTCGAGCTTGATCAGCCCGAGCATCTGCTTCACCCTCGCGTCGATCTCCGACTTGTCTGTACCTGCGACCTTGAGGCCGAAGGCGACGTTGTCATGCACGTTCATGTTGGGAAACAGCGCATAGGCCTGGAACACCATGCCGATGTTGCGCTGGTTGGGCTTCAGCGAGTTCTGGTCGCGGCCGTTGATGACGATCTTGCCGCTGGTCGGGCTTTCGAAGCCGGCGATCATGCGCAGGACCGTGGTCTTGCCGCAGCCCGATGGCCCGAGGAACGAGACGAACTCGCCCTTTTCGATGTCCATGTTGAAATCGTGCACGACGTGAACCGGGCCGAAGGACTTCTTGATGCTGGTGAGTGACAGGAAACTCATGGGTGCGGTCCTCAGGCCTTAGGAGGCGCGCTTTTTTGAAAGCGCGAGACGAGCTGGATGAGGCCGAGGCAGCCCCAGGTGATGCCGAATGCAATGACGGCGAGTGCGGCCGGTTCATAGGCGCGGTTGGCGCCCAGGAGCTGCATGTAGGGGCCGAAAGCCGGGCGGTTGAGCAAGGCCGCCATGGTGAACTCGCCGATGACGATGGCAAAGGTCAGGAAGGCGCCCGAGAGCACGGCGACGAGCACGTTCGGCAGAATGATCTTGGCAAGGATCGTCGTCCATCCGGCGCCGAGGCTTTGGGCAGCCTCGGTCAAGGTGGCGACGTCGATGGTGCGAAGGCCGGTGTCGACCGCGCGGTACATGTAGGGCAGCGCAAGCGTCGCATAGCCGAACATCAGGAGGATGTTGGTGCCGGTGAGCGAGCCCGTCAACGGCAGCCAGCTCGAGGTGTTGTAGAGCCGGATGTAGCCGAAGACGATGACGATCGCTGGGATGACCAGCGGCAGCAGCGTGATGAACTCGATGACGGGGCGCAGCCGCGGCAGCTTGAGGCGGACCCAGTAGGCTGTCGGCACGACGAGCAGAACACCGAAGAGGATGGTGAACAAGGCCTGCAGCACCGAGTAGGTGAAGGTCTCCTGGAAACGCGGGTCGGCGAAGACCTTCTGGTAAGCGTCGAAGGAGTATTCGCCGCGGCGCATCTTCAAGGAGAAGTTGGTCATGCCGATGAGCGGCAGGGTGAAATAGAGGAGGCCGAAAACGAGGGCTCCCCAGGCCCAGATCTTCTTCATTTCAGCCACCTTTCGCTGCGGCTGCGCAGCCAGATGTAGATCGCGTTGGCGATACCGGTGACGACGATCATGCCGAAGGCGAGCGCGTAACCGAGATGCGGGTTGCCGAGCACGTCGCCGCGGATCTGGGCAAAGAGCAGGATCGGCACGATCGAGAGCGACGAGCCGGTGAGTGCGATCGCGGTCGCAACGGCGCCGAAGGCATTGGCGAAAAGCAGCGCCAGCGTGCCGAGCAGCGACGGAAGCAGGATCGGGAAGGCGACCATGCGCCAGTATTGCAGGCCGGTGGCGCCGAGGATCTCGGCGGCCTCGCGCCATTCGCGCTTCAGGCCGTCGAGTGCCGGCGTGATGATCAGGATCATCAGCGGGATCTGGAAGAACAGATAGGTGACCGTCAGCCCCCAGAAGGACAGCAGGTTGAAGCCGAGCATCCGGAGGTCGAGCCCGAAGTTCGAGCGCAGGAAGACGGTGACGATGCCGACAGGTCCAAGCGTCGCGAGAAAGGCAAAGGCGAGCGGTACGCCGGCAAAGTTGGAGGCGACGCCGGAGAAGGTCAGGAGCGGTCCGCGGATCCCCTTCGGCAAGCCGCCGAAGACGATGGCGGACGCCATGGCAAAGCCGATCAGGCAGCCGAGAAGCGCCGAGGCGATGCTGATCTTGATGGAGATCCAGTAGGCAGCCAGAATCGAGGGCGTGAACAGGCCGCGGATGTTGTCGAGCGTGAAGCTGCCATCGGGCGTCTGAAACGCGCCGACCACGATCTTCATCGTCGGCAAAAGCAGGAACAGCGTCACGAAGGCGGCAAAGGGAAGAATGCCCAGCCAGTGAAGCGGTAGGCGACGCGCCGGCGGGCTGGCGTCGGGTTTAGCAGATGACATTCCGTTCGCGCCCCTGAAGCCGCGTTTTCCACGCGGGCGTTATCGATTGTTGCAAGCAAGAAGCGGGAAACCGACGAAGCCGCGCACGGCTCCCAGATCTCGCTCCAAGGACTTGAATTTCTTACGAATAACCTATGCGCCCCGACCGGAAAACCGGTCGGGGCGACATGTCTGTGGAAAGGCTTACTGAACGTTCGCGCCGACGACGGAATCCCAGCCGCCGGTGACGGCAGCCTTGTTGGCGTCGACTTCTTCGAGCGTCGGGAAGTAGGCCTTCTCGTAAGCGGCTGCCGGCGGCAGGGCGTCGATCAGCTCCTGGGGAACCTTGCCGGCCTTGACCATGGCGTTGAAGCGGGTCGGGTGGCAGAAGCCCTTGAGCCAGCCGAGCTGACCTTCGTCGGAGTAGAGGTGCTCCATCCACAGCTTCGCTGCGTTCGGGTGCGGCGCGTAGGCGGAGATGCCCTGAACGTAGACGCCGGCGAGAACGCCGCTGGCCGGAACGACGACTTCGGTCGGCGGGTTGCCGTTGAGCGTCTTTGCCCAGCCGAGCGCGTTGTAGTCCCAGGCAACGACGATCGGGGTCGAGCCCTGGGCGAGCGTGCCCGACTTGCCGATAACCGGAACGAAGTTGCCGGCCTTGTTCAGTTCGGCGAAGTAGCCGAGACCAGCTTCACCAGCTTCCTTGCCGGACTTTGCACCCTTGGCGAGGCCAGCGGCGAGA
Source organism: Ensifer sp. YR511 (assembly GCF_900103045.1). Classification (NCBI taxonomy): domain Bacteria; kingdom Pseudomonadati; phylum Pseudomonadota; class Alphaproteobacteria; order Hyphomicrobiales; family Rhizobiaceae; genus Ensifer; species Ensifer sp. YR511. The sequence continues at coordinate 778,070 of NZ_FNGR01000001.1, read as the reverse complement.
ACGCCGAGGATCGCCTGGTTCGAGGCGCGGGGGTCACCGGCGAGAGCAACCTGGCCGGCATATTCCGGCTTCAGCAGATCAGCCCAGTCCTTCGGTGCGTTCTGGACGAGGTCCTTGTTCACGAGGAAGGACATGACGCCGTAGTAGTCGCCGTACCAGTAGCCTTCGGCGTCCTTGACGCTGTCCGGGATCTCGTCCCAGGTGGAGACCTTGTAGGGCTGCAGCAGGCCTTCGGCCTTCATCTGCGGGCCGAAGGCGAGACCGACGTCGACGACGTCAGGAGCCTGCGGGCCCTTGTTGTCCTTGTTGGCCTTGACGGCTTCGACTTCGTCGGCCGAGCCTGCGTCCGGGTTCAGTTCGTTGACCTGGATTTCCGGATACTTGGCCTTGAAGGAAGCGATGACGTCGCCGTAGCCGCACCAGTCGTGGGGCAGGGCGACGGTCGTCAGCATGCCTTCCTTCTTGGCGGCTTCGATGAGCTCGGCGCTCGGTTCGGCAGCGGCGATTGCCGTCGTCGCCAGGAAAATGGCGGTGGAGAGTGAAAGCAGGCGTTGGGTTTTTGAAATCACTGGAGTTCTCCTTATGGGTTTAGTCAAATTCGTGGGGTTTCAGTCGATTTCGGCGAAGCTGTTAAAGAGATGCGATGAAAGTAATGTGACAGGGGTTTATCCGTTCGCGCCGCGTATGTCGTTGGAAGAACATTTCTTTTTTGGCTTCGGCGGGCCACTGTCGCATAACTGCATGAAATCCTGTGAACGTGTCGGCGAATTCTCCTAGACCGGTTTGCGAAAGATGCGGGTGGAATCGAACAGGCCCTCGAGCGTCTTCATCCGATCCCGGGTTTCGTCCCAGTTCGAACTCTGAACGGCCTCGATCAGGGCCTCGATCAAGAACAGGATGACGACGGAGCTGTCCCAGGCGGACGGCACCTCGATCTGCGAGCGAAACACCCTTGAGGCGGACTTGGCGACCGGTGAACTCCAGCGATCGGTAAAAAGGATGATCTCGACACCCCGCTCGCGGGCGGATTTGGCAAGCGTCACCATCTCCTGCTCGTAGCGGCGAATGTCGAAGAGAATCAGTACGTCGCCCTGGCGCATGTCGAGCACGTAGTGCGGCCAGGCGCTGGCATTGGTGGCGATTTCGGTGACCCCCGGCCGAATGACCTGAAGGTGGGTGAAGAGATAATCGGCGAGCGAGCGGGTGATGCGGCCGCCGAGCAGATAGATGCTGCGCTTGCGGTCGGCGATCAGCGCGGCCGCCTCGTCGAATTCCTGCGGCTCGATCTGGGTCAGCGTCTCGCGCAGATTGCTGGTGATCGCGTCGGCAAAGCGGTTGAGCGTGTGGGTGCCGGGTGCATTGGCAGCCCAGCGGTCGTGCTTGGTGATCGGATTGGAAATCGTCGCTTCCAATTCCTGATGCAGCCTTGCCTGGAAATCCGGAAAACCGCGGAAACCGAGCTTCTGCACCATGCGGGCGACCGTCGGTGTCGAAACGCCGGCGTTCTCGGCAACCGTGGTGATCGAACCGAGTCCCGAAACGGGATAATTGTCGAGAAGCGTCTCCGCCAATTGCTTCTCCGCGCGGGTCAGCACGGTGAAGTGGGCGTTGATCACATCCGACACGGTGGTGGACGTCGCCTTGCTGCTCAAATTGTCTCCCCTGAACCGATCTTAAGCCGGTTTGTGACAGATTAAACATCGCTGTCACAATTGGAGTCAATCGCAATTTTGAAGAGATCGTTTCAGATTTTGATTGACATGCGTCATCCTCTGAAGAATTCTTTTCATTAACGAACGTCTAACGGGGCAAGAGGGGATGCCGGTGTTGACGCGACTTTTGACCGAAGCAGATGGCGATCCGGTTGCGATCGAGAACGCCGCAGGCAAGGGCGATATTGTGCTCGTCTGCGAGCATGCCTCGCGCCTCGTTCCCGAACGCCTCGGCACGCTTGGCCTTAGCGAACAGGCGCTCGAAAGTCATATTGCCTGGGACCCGGGTGCGCTTGCGGTTGCCAAGCTGCTCGCAACAAAGCTCGACGGGTCCCTGATCTACCAGCGCTTCTCCCGCCTTGCCTATGACTGCAACCGCCCGCCGGAAGCGGATGCGGCGATGCCTGCTGTCAGCGAGGTCTACGAGATCCCGGGAAACCGGACGATGTCGGCCGACGAGCGCCAGGCGCGGGTCGACGAGATCTATCGGCCGTTCCACGATGCCGTCGCCCGGTTCGTATCCGACCGCAAGGCCGCGGGGCGCCCGCCTGTTCTCGTGACGATGCACAGTTTCACGCCCGTCTATTTCGGCAAGCCGCGCGCCGTCGAAGTCGGCGTGCTTCACGATGCCGACAGCCGGCTGGCCGACCATATGCTCGCGACCGCCACCAAGGGGCAGGTTGCCTATGACATCCGGCGCAACGAGCCCTATGGGCCGGCCGACGGCGTTACCCATAGCCTGATCGAATATGGCGTCCACAACGGACTGCCGAATGTGATGATCGAGATCCGCAACGATCTCATTCGCAATGACATCGGCCAAAGGGTCATGGCCGATTACCTGGAAGGGCTGCTGCGCAAAGGCGCTGCGGCTGTTTCAGCACAATAAAAGACCCTGGGGAGCGGCGTTGCCGCGGTCCTGTTCCGGCCAACCGGGGCAGGTGGTTGATGGGACCCTGCCGCAATGGGGCGGTGTGGTCTGAAGAAATCAGGGGAAGAAAAATGTCGGACTACAGTGATTCAGACAAAAAGCAGGACATGAGCGTCCTGCACTCGATGGGCTATGCCCAGGAGCTCGAGCGGCGCATGAGCCAGTTCTCGAACTTCGCGGTGTCGTTCTCGATCATCTGCATTCTTTCGGGCGGCATCAACTCGCTCGCCCAGGCGACCGCCGGCGCGGGGGGCGCCGCGATCGGCATCGGTTGGCCGCTTGGCTGCTTCATCTCCTTGGTTTTCGCCGTTGCCATGGCACAGATCAGCTCGGCCTATCCGACGGCGGGTGGCCTCTATCACTGGGGTTCAATCCTCGGCAACCGCTTCACCGGCTGGCTGACAGCATGGTTCAACCTGCTCGGTCTCGTCACCGTTCTCGGTGCGATCAACGTCGGCACCTATTATTTCTTCATGGGTTCCTTCGGCACGCCCTATTTCGGCCTCGCCGATACGACTCTGACGCGCATCGTCTTCCTCGCCATCATCACCGGCGGGCAGGCGCTGGTAAACCACATGGGCATCGGGCTGACAGCCAAGCTCACCGACTTTTCGGGCTACCTGATCTTCGCGACGTCGATCCTGCTGGCGCTCGTGTGCCTCGTCGCAGCCGACAGCTACGACATCGCCCGTCTCTTCACCTTCTCCAACTACTCCGGTGAAGCCGGCGGCAACGTGTGGCCTCAGACCTCGGGCACCTGGGTGTTCCTGCTCGGCCTGCTCCTGCCGATCTACACGATCACCGGCTATGACGCTTCGGCGCACACCTCCGAAGAGACGGTCAAAGCCGCCCATTCGGTGCCGCGTGGCATGGTCTCGTCGGTGCTCTGGTCGGCGCTTTTCGGCTATATCATGCTGTGCTCGTTCGTGCTGATGATCCCGAACATGGATGAAGCCGCCAAGCAGGGCTGGAACGTGTTCTTCTGGGCGATGGATGCGCAGGTGCACCCCATCATCAAGGACATCCTCTATCTCGCCATCCTCGTCAGCCAGTGGCTGTGCGGCCTGGCAACGGTGACCTCGGTGTCGCGCATGATCTTCGCGTTTTCGCGTGACGGCGGCCTGCCGGCCTCCAAGGCGCTTGCCAAGGTGAGCCCGACCTACCGCACGCCGGTTGCCGCGATCTGGATCGGCTCGATCCTGTCGGTCCTGTTCGTCTGGGGCTCGTCGCTGGTCTCGATCGGCGAGACGCCGGTCTACACCATCGTCGTTTCGTGCACGGTCATCTTCCTGTTCTTCTCCTTCGCGATCCCGATCACCCTCGGCCTCTTCGCCTGGGGAACCTCGAAGTGGGACAAGATGGGTCCGTGGAACCTCGGTGAGAGCATGTTCAAGCTGTTCGCGGTGCTCTCGATCATCGCCATGGTGCTGATCTTCATCCTCGGCGTGCAGCCGCCGAACGACTGGGCACTCTACATCACCGTGGGCTTCCTGGTGCTGACCGGCGCTGTCTGGTTCGGCTTCGAGAGCCGCCGCTTCCGCGGCCCGCCGATCGGTGACGAAGTGGCACGCCGTCAGGCAGAGATCGCCGCTGCAGAGAAGGCCGTCGGCCAGATCTGATCAACGACAAAAGGGCGGAAGCGCGACCGCGACTTCCGCCTTTTCTTTGGGGCCGGACGAAATCGAAAACAATGTGCGCGGCTTCCGGCCCGCACTCCGCGCCAGACAATTCGAGCTGATCACGTTCACGCGGCCAAAAAATATCGTGACCTCAAGGGAACGGCCGCGTGACAAAACATGGGATGGAAGTTGATGAGCTATACGTTTGACGAGTTGAAGGAAGACGTCGCCGCCGGCCGCATCGATACGGTGCTCGCCTGCCAGGTCGACATGCAAGGCCGGCTGATGGGCAAGCGCTTCCACGCGCAGTTCTTCGTCGATGGCGCCTGGAAGGAAACGCATAGCTGCAACTACCTGCTGGCGACCGACATGGAGATGGAGACCGTTCCCGGCTACAAGGCGACAAGCTGGGAAAAGGGCTACGGCGACTATACGATGAAGCCGGACCTTTCGACGCTTCGCCGCATCCCCTGGCTCGAAGGCACGGCGCTGGTTCTCTGCGACATGCTCGACCATCACACCCATGAGGAAGTGCCGCATTCGCCGCGGGCGATCCTGAAGAAGCAGGTGGCGCGTCTCGAGAAGATGGGCCTCAAGGCCTATATGGCGAGCGAGCTCGAATTCTTCCTCTTCGACCAGTCCTATGACGACGCCCGCCAGTCCGGCTATCGCGATCTGCAGCTCGTCAGCGGCTACAACGAGGACTACCACATCTTCCAGACGACCAAGGAAGAGGACGTGATGCGGGCGATCCGCAACGGTCTCCAGGGTGCAGACATTCCGGTCGAGAATTCCAAGGGTGAGGCGTCGGCCGGCCAGGAAGAGATCAACGTACGCTATGCCGACGCGCTGACCATGGCCGACCGGCATGCGATCATCAAGAACGGTTGCAAGGAAATCGCCTGGTCGCGCGGCAAGGCCATCACCTTCCTCGCCAAGTGGAACTATGCGGCCGCCGGTTCGTCCTCGCATATCCACCAGTCGCTCTGGAGTGCGGACGGCAAGTCGTCGAAGTTCTACGACGAGAGCGGCAAATACGGCATGTCCGAGAAGATGCGCCATTACGTGGCCGGGCTTCTCACCCATGCGAGCGAGATCACCTATTTCCTCGCCCCCTACATCAACTCCTACAAGCGCTTCATGGCCGGTACCTTCGCGCCGACCAAGGCGGTCTGGAGCAAGGACAATCGCACGGCCGGCTATCGTCTCTGCGGCGAAGACACCAAGGCGATCCGTATCGAATGCCGCGTCGGCGGCTCCGATCTCAATCCCTATCTCGCTTTCGCCGCTTTGATCGCGGCGGGCATTTCCGGTATCGAAAACAAGATGGAACTGGAAGCGCCCTTCGTCGGCGATGCCTATGGCGGCAAGGACGTGCGCGAGATCCCGCGCACGCTTCGCGATGCGACGGCCGCGCTGACGGAATCGAAGATGCTGCGCGCCGCCTTCGGCGACGAGGTCATCGAGCACTATGCACGGGCAGGGCGCTGGGAGCAGGAAGAATATGATCGCCGCGTCACCGACTGGGAGGTCGCACGCGGTTTCGAACGGGCCTGACCCGCGACATAATCATTCACAAGGATGGCCGTTCCTGACCGGAGCGGCCATCGCATCATTCGCAATGAAAGCAGGAAGACGATCATGAGCATGATCAAGTGCATTTCGCCGGTGAACGGCGAGGTCTACGCAGAACGCCCGGCGATGCCGCTGGACATGGCAAAGCAGGTGGTTTCCCGCGCCCGCCAGGCGCAGAAGGCCTGGGCGCGCCGTCCGCTCGACGAGCGCGTCAATCTGGTTCTGGCCGGTGTCGCGCGCCTCAACGAGATGGTCGACGAAGTGGTGCCGGAGCTTGCCTGGCAGATGGGCCGGCCGGTGCGCTATGGCGGCGAATTCAAGGGCTTCAACGAGCGCTCGAACTATGTCGCGACCATCGCCGCCGATGCACTGAAGCCGCTGGTGATCGAGGAGAGCGACCGCTTCGAGCGCCGCATCGCCCGCGAGCCGCACGGTGTCGTCTTCGTCGTTGCACCTTGGAACTACCCTTACATGACCGCGATCAACACGGTCGCGCCGGCGCTGATGGCCGGCAACACGGTCATCATCAAACATGCGAGCCAGACGATCCTCGTCGGCGAGCGCATGGTGCGCGCCTTCGTCGAGGCCGGCGTTCCCGCCGACGTCTTCCAGAACATCTTCCTCGACCACGAAACAACGGCGGCGCTGATTGCGGCCAGGAGCTTCGACTTCGTCAACTTCACCGGTTCGGTCGAAGGCGGGCGGTCGATCGAGCGCGCGGCGGCCGGCACCTTCACCGGTCTCGGCCTCGAACTCGGCGGCAAGGATCCGGGTTATGTCATGGAAGACGCGGACCTGGATGCGGCCGTCGACACGCTGATGGACGGCGCCACCTACAATTCCGGCCAATGCTGCTGCGGCATCGAGCGCATTTACGTGCATGAATCGCTCTACGACGCCTTCGTCGAGAAGTCGGTCGCCTGGGTTTCCAACTACAAGCTCGGCAATCCGCTCGATCCGGAAACGACACTGGGGCCGATGGCCAACAAGCGTTTTGCTGCCACCGTGCGCGAGCAGATCGCCGACGCCGTTGCCAAGGGCGCCAAGGCTCTGATCGACCCGAAGCTTTTCCCTGCCGACGACGGCGGCGCCTATCTCGCGCCGCAGATCCTCGTAAATGTCGACCACTCCATGGCCTTTATGCGCGAAGAGACCTTCGGCCCTGCCGTCGGCATCATGAAGGTGAAGAGCGACAGCCAGGCGATCGAGTTGATGAACGATAGCCAGTATGGCCTTACCGCATCGCTCTGGACCAGGGATGCCGAGCGTGCCGCGCGCATCGGCGCCGACATCGAGACTGGCACGGTGTTCATGAACCGCGCCGACTATCTCGACCCGGCGCTCTGCTGGACCGGCGTCAAGGAAACCGGCCGCGGCGGCTCGCTTTCGGTCATCGGCTTCCAGAACCTCACCCGTCCGAAATCCTATCATCTGAAGAAAGTCACCGCATGACCATCACCGCCAACTGGAGCTATCCGACGTCCATCAAGTTCGGTGCCGGCCGGATCAAGGAGCTTGCCGACCATTGCAAGGCGGTCGGCATGAAGAAGCCGCTGCTGATTACCGATCGGGGCCTCGCGCCGATGGCGATTACGCAAAATGCGCTCGATATCCTCGAGGCCGCCGGCCTCGGCCGCGCGATCTTTGCCGACGTCGATCCGAACCCGAACGACATCAATCTCGCCGCCGGCGTGAAGGCGTTCAAGGATGGAGGCCATGACGGCGTCGTCGCCTTCGGCGGCGGCTCTGGCCTCGACCTCGGCAAGTGCGTCGCCTTCATGGCCGGGCAGAGCCGCCCGGTCTGGGACTTCGAGGATATCGGTGACTGGTGGACGCGGGCGAGCGTCGAAGGCATTGCACCGATCATTGCAGTGCCCACCACCGCCGGCACCGGCTCTGAAGTCGGCCGCGCCAGCGTCATCACCAATTCGGCAAGCCATGTGAAAAAGGTGATCTTCCATCCGAAGTTCCTACCGGCAGTCACGATCTGCGACCCGGAACTGACGGTCGGCATGCCTAAGGTGATCACGGCGGGCACCGGCATGGACGCCTTTGCCCATTGCCTGGAAGCCTATTCCTCGCCCTTCTATCATCCGATGTCTGCGGGCATTGCGCTTGAAGGCATGCGGCTGGTGAAGGAATACCTGCCGCGCGCCTACAAGGACGGCACCGACATCGAGGCGCGCGCCAACATGATGAGTGCGGCCGCCATGGGTGCCGTCGCGTTCCAGAAGGGCCTTGGCGCCATCCACTCGCTGTCGCATCCGGTGGGCGCGATCTACAACACCCACCACGGCATGACCAATGCGGTCGTGATGCCGCCGGTGCTGCGTTTCAACCGTCCGGCGATCGAGGACAGAATAGTGCGCGCTGCCGCCTATCTCGGCATTTCCGGTGGCTTCGACGGCTTCTACGACTACGTGCTGAAGTTGCGCGAGGAACTCGGCGTTCCGGACAAGCTCGCAGCCCTCGGCGTTGGCACCGACCGGATCGACGAAATGTCGGAGATGGCGATCGTCGACCCGACGGCCGGCGGCAACCCGGTCGAGTTGACGCTCGACGCCGCGAAGAAGCTCTTCCGCGAGTGCATCTGACCAATTCCCGACGCCTTTGCCCCCCGGCGAAGGCGTCGGCCTATCGGTTTAGTTAGCCCAAAAATACCACTTGCCATTGCGGCGGATCTGTCACCTAATCGTCATCGAACTGTCACGTTTCGGGCTCGCGGAGCGTTTTCTTTACGCTTTGTTTACCGCGGTCTGGAACGCTTGCATTAGGGTGTGCGTATGTATCGGCCCGCGAAAATCCGGGCCTGCGTTGAGTTAGGGTCGACCGATGGCGATTGTATCCCTCGCGAATGCGAAGGGGGGAGCCGGCAAGACAACGGCAGCCTTGCTGCTTGCCTGCGAATTCGCCCGGCGCGGCGATCGCGTTGCGGTTCTTGATTGCGATCCACTCGCCTGCATGACCGACTGGTTCCGCCACGGCCGCAACGATGGCAATCTCTTCGTTCTCTCAGGTGTCGCGACAACCACGCTCAGCGATCATCTCCGGCGGCTGCGCGGTCAGGTCGAGCATGTGATCATCGATCTCTCCGGGGCGGCCGACGTGCTGGTGGCGCTGGCGATCGGTCTTTCGGACCTGACGCTGATCCCGGTGCAGGGCTGTGTGATGGATGCGCGCGGCGCCATCCAGGTGCTGGACCTGATCCGCCACATCGAGAACAACGCGCGCGCCAACATCAACCACGCGGTTCTGCTGACCCGGGTCAACCCGATCGTGACGACGCGGGCGATGCGCCGGGTCAAGCTGCTGCTTTCGGAGAACCGGATCCGGCTCGTCGACACCCCGCTGGTGGAGCGTACGGCCTTCCGCGAACTCTTTGAGCGGGGCGACACGCTTTCCTCTCTCGACCCCGCGAAGGTCAGCAACCTTGCCAAGGCGCAGGCCAACGCCCAGGCGTTTGCGAATGACGTGCTGACCCTGCTCAGCCCGACAGGCGAGGCGGTGCGGCACGGGCCGTTCTCGTCGATGTGCTATCGATCACAGCACGTGAGCGAACCGGCAGTTTTGCCGGTCTGAGGCCAGAACTCCAGCATTTTCATCACCATAGCAGTGTCGCTGGCACGCAGCCTCAAGGCCGACTGTCAGGTTTGACGTGCCGGCGTTACCGTTTCGTTAACCAAATTCTGTAAGGTTTCGTTAAGAAGCGAACCACCGGCTGTGGCCGTCCGGTTCAGCGCGATACAGGCATAGAATGGGGAATATCATGGCGGTCATCACTTTCGCCAATGCAAAGGGTGGTGCGGGCAAGACGACCGCGGCGCTGATCCTGTCGACGGAACTGGCGCGGCAGGGGCACCGGGTGGTCGTCCTCGACGCTGATCCGCAGCGCTGGATCACCAGCTGGGCGGAGGCTTCCGGCCATATCGCCAACCTCACCGTCATTTCGCACATCACGCCCGGCTCGCTCGAATGTCATATCCGCGAGGCGAAGGACGAAGCGGATTATATCGTCATCGATCTCGCGGGCGCCAAGGACCAGATCGTAGCACTTGCACTCGCCATCTCTGACCAGGTGCTGATCCCGGTGCAGGGCTGCGCCATGGATGCCAAGGGTGCGGCTCAAATTCTTGAGGTGATCCGCCAGATCCAGGACCGTTCGGGCCTGCGCATCAACCATTCTGTGGTGCTCACCCGCGTCAATTCGCTGGTCACCACGCGTGCGCTGCAGACGATCAAGGCGATGCTCGCCGAGCGCGGCGTCTCGGTTCTCGACACGCCGATCGTCGAGCGCGCCGCCTATCGCGAGATCTTCGATTTTGGCGGCACGCTGCAGACGATGGATCCGAACCGCGTCAGCAATCTCGACAAGGCGCGCGAAAACGCAGCAGCCCTCGCCAAGGAAGTGCAGGCGCTGATGCCGGTCAAGACGCGCCGCTCCTGGGCTGCGCGCATGCCATCCTGGGCTTCGCGAAACGCCGCCTGATCCTTCGCCGTTCCACCGTTTATTGCGTATCAACCGGAATTGATATTCGTCAGTTCCGGTTGAGTTGTATTTCAGGCCTCGCGAAATAGCTGTTTCGCGTAAGGCTTCCTTTACCCTGCGCTTCTATCAGTGGCCCAGGACACAGCTTGCCCCTGCGACCGACTGAACAGGGCAACCAGCCGCCATGATTGCGGCCATGATCTCAGACGCTGCAGCGCCCTAGATCCTGTCTCCATGATCCAGAAATGAGCATGCAGGGAAGTTCGCGCATGAAAACGGAACACGCCGCTGCCGGCACGCAAGACGTTGCCGGTCGTCTGAATTTCATGGCGCTCGATGACGCCGCCAAGACGAGCCTGAAGGCGCTGAAGCCGATCCTCGAGAAGGAACTTAAACCCGCGCTCGACAAGTTCTACGTCAAGGTCAAGACGACGGCCGAGACCAAGCGCTTCTTCTCCTCCGACGCTCATATCGACCGCGCCAAGGGCGCCCAGGTCGGCCACTGGGCCAATATCGTCGATGCCAATTTCAACGAGGATTACAGCGCCAAGGTTCGCACCATCGGCCTGGTGCACGCCCGCATCGGGCTCGAGCCGCGCTGGTACATCGGCGGCTACGCGCTGATCGCCGAGCATCTGATCACCGAAATCGTCAAGGCGCACTGGCCGAAGGCCGGCCTGTTCTCGCGTAAGGGGACCTCGGCCGAGGACATGGGCGCGATGCTGTCGAGCCTGATCAAGGGCGTCTTCCTCGACATGGATCTGTCGATCTCCGTCTACATGGACGCCTCCGACGTCACCAAGCAACGTGCGGTGCAGGAAGAAGTGCTGGCTGCCGAACGCGCGCTGATCAGCAAGACCTTCGGCGCGGCGCTGAAGAAGATCGCCGATGGCGACTTGACGGCACGCATCGGTGCGGACCTGCCGGTTGCCTATCAGGAGCTTGGCGAAAATTTCAACCACGCGATCGGCGAGCTTGCACGCGCCATCGGCGGCATCGAGGCCGGCGCCAGCCAGATCCATACGAGCGCCAAGGAGATTGCGGCGGCTGCCGACGATCTGGCCCGGCGCACGGAACGGCAGGCGGCCAACCTTGAAGAGACGGCCGCTGCTGTCGAGCAGGTGACGCGCACGGTCAAGCAGACGGCCGAAGGCGCCAACCAGGCGAATTCGACCGTGATTGCCGCCCGCGCCAATGCCGAACAGAGCGGCGAGATCGTCAGCCACGCGATCGAGGTGATGCAGGAGATCCAGACGTCTTCCGCCAGCATCGCGCGGATCGTCGATGTCATCGACGAGATCGCCTTCCAGACCAACCTCCTGGCGCTGAACGCCGGCATCGAAGCGGCCCGCGCCGGCGAGGCGGGCAGGGGCTTTGCGGTCGTCGCCTCCGAAGTCCGGGCGCTGGCCCAGCGTTGCGCCGAAGCGGCCAAGGACATCCAGGGCCTGATCGCCAAGTCGCGCGGCCAGGTGGACGACGGCGTCAATTCGGTCAATCAGGTGGCGCAGTCGCTGCAGCAGATCGTCGCCCAGGTCGTCGAGGTCAGCTCCGTCTTCGGCGCCATCCGCGCCAGCACCGCCGAACAGGCAACCGGCCTGCAGGAGGTCAACACCGCGATTACCCAGATGGACCAGATCACGCAGCAGAACGCCGCCATGGTCGAGCAGGCGAACGCCGCAAGCCAGGCATTGACGGGAGAGGCCGAGCACATCGCCACGCGTCTGCGGGCGTTCCGCACGTCGGGTCAGGTGCAGGTCAGCGCCGGCTCGGGTTACCGCGCAGCGGCGTAATCGCGCCTTCCTTTCAAGAGACAACGCCTCGGGTCAGGGATGATCCGAGGCGTTTTGCTTTGCTGATCGCGGCGCGGTGAAGTTGGGGGCAGCTTCACCGCGAGGCCAGGGACTTTCTACGCCGGAAGCGATCGATGGTGGCTTTCGCTCTTTGTCCCGATGGAATTAAGATGTCCGCGCGCTCTGCCCCACCCGGACACCTGAAGTTGATCACGCCGCCCGTTGAACTAACGACAAGCCGCCTTCACCTGCGTGCAGCCCGCTCTGAACACGCAGCGTCCGTGTTTACGGAATACACCGGCAACAGCATGGCAGCACGATTTTTGCCGCGCGGCGCTCATCCCGCACAATCCAGCACCGAGGCGGTCATCCATGCGTGGGGAGAAAGCAGCTGGGCGGATGGTGACCGCTTCATCTGGAGCATCATCGACCGCAGCGACCAGCGGCCGATGGGCCTCTTCCTCATGTTTGTGGATGGGGACCGCGCGGAAATTCACTATGGCATCGGTCCGGCCTATTGGGGACGGGGGCTGGCGACGGAAGCCGGTCTTGCGATTATGCATTGGGTCAAGCAGCAGTCACCCCTATCCGAGGTTCATACCATATGCGCGGCTGCACATGAGACCAGCTGCCGTGTTCTCGAAAAGATTGGCCTGGTGCGTGGCCAGTTCCTGCCTGACGCCTTGTTGCTGAAGGCCACCGAGGAGAGGATCGACGGTTGGTCGTATCGCTGGAGACGCTCCGAGTGAGAGCAAAGGCAGCACCAACTTGCCGGAGCCGCAGTTCGCGGAGCGCTCATCTGGCTTGAAAGCCAAGGTCGCATCTGAAAAGCGAACCGGGTCGAATGCGGATTTCGCCGTGCCGATCGGGCGGCAGGGAAGTCAACACTGCTAGCTTTCGGGCAGCGCAACGCACACAGCCGCGCGCTGACGGGACCGGCAAGTCCGGCGACTAAGCAGGAACGTAGACCAGCCGCACCACGTCCTCGCCGATGCGATCATGAGCGATCAGGCGGAGCCGCGGGCGGGGGCCGGCGAAATAGGGGTTGCCGTGACCAAGGACGACCGGGTGCAGGTAGATCCGGTACTCGTCGATCAAGCCCAGTTCGGTGAGGCTGTGCGCGAGGACGGGGCCCGCCACTTCGATCTCGCCGTCGTGCTCGGCCTTCAGCTTGCGCACGGCGCCCGCAAGATCACCGTCGACGAGCCGGGCATTGGGGCCGACGGACGCCGAGGAGCGCGAGACGACCCATTTCGGCTGCTTCCGCCACGCGGCTGCGAAGGCCTGTCTGTCCGCATCCCATTCCGGATGCTCGTCGTCCCAGTAGCGCATGATCTCATAGATCTGGCGACCGTACAGGCTGCCCGTCTGCTGTTCGGCCTCCTTGATGAAATGGCGGAAGAGCGTGGGACTTGGCGCAAACTCCATGTGGTCGACGTAGCCGTCCAGCGACTGGTTCATTCCGAACACGAGCTTAGCCATGGCCAGTTCCTTGTCTCGAATGGCCCGTTCGCACGGGTCTGCTTGCGACGTGCAATCGGTCAACGCTAAGCCGACTGATTTCAAATCGCTAGCGGTTTTTGGGCTTTGCCATCGACGGTCTCTACCGTGCACGCGCCACCGATGGTCGCTGCTGCGCTATTGCGAATTGGCCGCTGTCGGCCGTCTGCGTTTCGTCACGGCCTTTTCAAGGTGCTGATCGTACCAGTGGTCGGGGAATTTGATGTCCCACATCAGGTGGCGCAAGTCTCCGGCGTCGATATCTCGGTATCCCAGTTCCTCCAGCCGAAGCAGAAGCAACATATGATCGGTGATGACGATCAGCCGGGCGTGGTTGCCGACCTGAAGCAGCGCCGGGCGCAATGCCGCATGGGATTTGAAGCCGAACGACGCGGCGATTGCCTCGTCCAGGTGGGATGACTTGATGTGCGGGTAACGATCCCGGAGGGACTTCTTCAGGGCGGCGATATTGGACGGCGAGAACCTGACCTGCGGGTGCAGCATGAGACGATCCGATGCTCCTGGTCGAAGTCTGCCGATTACGCTTCGACGTTGATGAACATGGTCGTCGAGTAAAGTTCCGCGGCCCTTCAACCCGGCAGCAGGTTTGGAGGGGCACCCGCGGCGGACGCTACACCTCAGGGTTTCAACATTCAAGATAGGTCAGCATGGGCCGGCGCAGTCCGGCTGGCGCGCATTTCACCCCGTGGCGAAACCGCATGGCATGGTCGCGAACCGAAATGAACGGTCCGCACCGTGCGCTACCTCAGAACCGACGGTCGATGAAGTGCTTGGCCTGGGCGCCTGCGTGGTAGAAGGCGGACTTCACGCCGCGCCAGGTGTCCGGGGTCACGGGCGTTTCGGCGAGCGGGATCGCCGAGGTTTCGCCGGTGACATGGCTGGCGAGTGCGCGGCCGAAGACGGTGCCCGGCGCGATGCCGCGGCCGTTGTAGCCGCTGACGGAAACGACGTTGGGGGCGAGCGTGTGCATGGCCGGCAGATTGTTGGTGGTCATGCCGATGCGGCCGTCCCACCAGTACTCAAACCGGAAATTGCCGATGAAGGGGAAGAGCTTGCGCAGCGAGCGGGCGGCAAAGGCGCGGTGCGTGCCTTCAGCGATCGCGTCGAGCCGGCCGATCGAGCCGAAGATCAGCCGGTTCTGCTGGTCCATGCGGAAGGAGGTCATGACGAGGCCGGTGTCCCAGGTGCCCTGGCGCTCCGGCAGGATGCGCTTGGCGACGGCGTCCGGCAGCGGATTGGTGGCGAACTGGAAATAGGGCAGGATCGTCAGTTCCTGCGTATGGGCCTGCCAGGGGCTCTCGGCGAAGAGGCCGCCATAGGCATTGGTGGCGAGGATCACCTGTTTCGCGCGGACCGTGTTGTTGCCGGCCTTCAATACCCAGCTGTCGCCCTGGCGCTCCGCACCGGTCAGCGGCGTGTCGGTGTAGATCTCGGCACCGGCGGCAAGGGCAGCGCGGGCGAGCCCGCGGGCATAGGCGAGCGGCTGGATGGTGCCGGCGCGGCGGTCGAGGAGGGCGCCGGAAAAACCTTCAGCGCCGGTGAGCGCGTGCGCCCGCTCGGCCGAAAGCGCCTCGACCGGCGCGCCGCGCTTCTGCCACTGCGCTTCGCGGTCCTTGATCTCGGTGACGCCCTCGCTGCCGACGGCCATGTGCAGCGTACCGTTGCGCACCGCCTCGCAAGGCATCCCGTGTTTTTCCACGAGCGCATAGACCATCGAAGGGCCGTCGCCGAGTTCGGTCAGCAGCCGGTTGCCGGCCTCGGGGCCGAGCGTCGAGATCAGGTCGTCGGGCTTCACCCACATGCCGGCATTGACGAGGCCGACATTGCGGCCGGAGCCGCCAAAGCCGATCATCTTGGCTTCGATGACCGTTGCCTTCACGCCTTTTTCGGCCAGGTGCAGCGCTGCCGAGAGGCCGGTAAAGCCGCCGCCTATGATCGCCACATCGGTCGTCAGGTCCTGGCTGAGCGGCCTGGTCTCAGGGGCGGCCGGTGCCGTCGCATGCCAGAGGTTGGGCAGGGTGCGCTCCGTCGCCATTCAGGCCATCCTTCAAGTGCGGCCGCAGGTCGGCCATTGTCGTTGAGATATCCGGTGATAGCCGATTGCCGGAAAAATTCTCATGACAATGTTTCATGAAGTCATGATGGACGGGGAGAGCGGCGGGAGGGCTTTTGCACCCGGCGCTCGAAAAAAAACCGCAGCTGGGTCGTCGGCAGCTGCGGTCTTCGTAAATGGATAGGTCTGAAACGATTTAGCCGACGGGTCGGCGCAAAGAAATTTAAAAAAGAGTGCCTCGTCGTGGATGGTCGGCCAGGCAACTCCATCATCTATGCTGCAGGCGCGAAGTCACTCACCCAATTGGGGGAAGCCTCAAGAAAAATGCCAAAAAAACAACGGTTCGGTTAACGGGCGGCCGGCTTCGCTCAGTCGACGAACTCGACCGTGACGCCCGTGCTCACCATCTTGGCAAGCTCGGTCGCGTCCCAGTTGGTCAGGCGCACGCAGCCATGGCTCTGGGTCTTGCCGATCTTCGAGGGTTCCGGCGTGCCGTGAATGCCGTAGGTGGGCTTCGAGAGCGCGATCCAGACCGTGCCGACGGGACCGTTCGGGCCCGGCTGCAGGGTCAGAATCTTGTCGTTGTTGCCCTGCTTGAAGTTGATCTTCGGATTGTATGTGTAGCCCGGATTGAGCGCGATGCGCTCGACATTGACCGTGCCTGACGGAGACGGCGTATCGGACGAGCCGATCGTTGCCGGATAGGCGGCAATCAGCTTGCCGGCGTCGTCATAGGCGAGCACCTGCTTGCGCGCCTTGTCGGCGAGGATGCGGGCGACCTTGCCGGTCTTGTTGGCGCCGGGGTTGATCACCTTGATGATCGTGCCTGGAATGGTGAAATCGACGCCCGGGTTCAACTCGCGCAGATAGGCCTCGTCCATGTGGAACTTCTCGCCGAGCATTTCCGTCGTCGAGGTGAAGGACATGTGCGGCAGCATCGCTTTGTGCGCGTAATCCTCGGGGATCGACGCGACATAGGGGCCGGCGGCGTCGGCGGCCGTGATCGTGTAGCTGGTGATCGGCATGCCGCCGTTCATCCGCAGCCGCTCGAGAATGTCGTCGGTGTTGTTGGGATCGAGCGTTTCGCCGGTCGACTGCTGAAAGGCTTCGATCGCCTTGGTGACGTTCGAGCCCATCTTGCCGTCGATCACGCCCGGCGAAAAACCTTCGCGGTCGAGGAAGACCTGAAGTGCTGTGATCTCGGCGCGCGACTTCGACTTGACCGAGATCGCGGGCGGCATCGATTGGCGCATTGGGTTGCCGTCGTTCGGATCGACGGAAGCCTCCTGGGTGCCGTCGATCAGGCCGGGTAGGCTGTTTGGCAGTTCGTTGCCGTCGGTCGACGGCGGAACGACGTCGCGGTAGTCGGGAACGGAGCCGGTGACGTCGCCGGGCTCGGAATAGCCGTAGCCGCGCTCGGTTTCCCGGTAGCGTCGGTTGGAATAGATATCCACGTCACCCTGACGGCGATAGCCGCCGTAATCGCCCTGACGGTTGCCGCCGTAGTCGCGTTGGCGGCCGCGATTATTGGGCACCACGGTTGCGACCACATTACCCCAGCTGTCGATCAGAAGCGTGCGGCCGCGGCTGTCGCGCATGGTCTGCACTTCGTCGGAGCGGGGTACATAATCGAGGATTTCACCGTCGGGCGTGACCAGCATGACATCGTCGCCATAGCGATTGTAGCCGCGATAGTCCTGCGCGAAGGCGGCCGTCAGATCCACGGCAAGAAAGCCGACTGCGGCGAGGAGCGAGAGGCCTGTGCGGGTCGCTGACGTCACGAGAGAACCTGTTTTCATTGTGGTGAATGTGGCGCGATACATTTCGATTTCGACGTTAATGTGAAAAAAATGAATTCATCATGAACAAGCAGTTAAATTCTATCTAGGCGGCGCAATCCCGGGCTTCAACCGGTGAAATGCGTCTCTCCTCAGCTATCATCTCTTTGTGATTGCAGTGATTCTGCGGCCGATTTGAGGAAGAGAACATGCTGAAGACGCTCGAAGAACCACAGGATCTTCAAGAGAATCATGTGCTGTTCGACCGGCTCTCCGCGCTCGATATCGCCGCCTTCGTCGTCGACGGCGTCGACCTGTCGCCGGGTGCTGCGATCCCGTCGGATGGGGACCCGAGGATCGACCGGGCGCTGGCCGGTTTTCTCTTTACCTGCGGTCCAGACCATATCCGCCATCCCGAGGCGATCGAAGGTGGCGCGGAAGGCGCACGCTATCCGCTGCACGGGTCACTGGCCGGAACAGCCGTCAGCCACACGGAGATGGCGAGCGACGGGGCCGAGTGCACGGCGACGATCGAGGTGGTGCTCGCCGATGGCGGGCGGGCCCGGGTCGAGCGGCGCTGGCGGATCGATGCCGCGCGGCACGAAGTGGTGCTCGAAGATCGCGTCGTCAATTCCGGCGTCACCGCCTTTCCGCCTGTCATGATGTATCACCTCAACATTGGCGGCCGGTTGCTCGGGGACGAGACCCGCATCGTCAGCGCTTCGCTTGCAGGCGGGGAGAGCGCCTGGTGCTTCGGCACCGGCGAGAGCGCACATTTCTGCCTGCCGGCGGCCATCGGTTCCGATGGGTGGTCGGAGGTCACGCTTGCGGACCTCGCGGGGCTCGGCGGCCGAAATCTGAAAGTGCGGTTCCGGGCCGATACTTTGCCCTTCCTGCAGATGTGGCGCTGCCAGCGCGGAGAGGCCAACGTGATCAGCATCGAGCCGGTATCGCACCGGATCGCCAAACGGCCGGAGTTGGCTGCGGCCGGGGAACTGACACCGCTTCAGCCGGGCGAGGCGCGCAGCTACGCCATCGCCTTTTCGGTCGTCTGATCCTGCGCCTTGACGATGCGGCTTTTGAATTGACGGGAGATAAGGCTGCGCCTACATCAGAGGCCGGGAAATTTGCCTCAAGGAAGACGACCATGGACATCCGCCAGATCAACGACGAATACTCGGTCACCGGCCAGATCGCGGTCGAGGACCTCGACCAGATCAAGGCGCTCGGCTTCAAGTCCATCGTCTGCCACCGCCCGGACTTCGAGGCGCCGGACCAGCCGACCTTTGATTCCATCGCTGCCCGTGCCGAAGAACTCGGCATCGAAACCAAGCACATTCCCGTCGGCCCGATGGGCGTGACCGCCGACGCCGTGAAGAGCATGGTCGACGCGCTCGACGAGTTCCAGCGGCCGATGCTCGGCTATTGCCGTTCCGGCGCGCGCTCGACGGCCGTCTACCAGCAGACCCAGCATATCCGCGGCTGAGCCACGCAAAATCCAAACTCTCGCGCTCGGCCGCATCGTTCCATCTGACAGTGGAGGATCGGCATGGCCGAAGCGCGTCTCATTTCGCGGGAGCAATGGGCGGATGAGCCCGACGCCTGGAAGGGCGAATTCGAGGGCGGCGCCTATGGCGCAGGCCTTTCGGTGATCTTTGTTTCCACCGACGAGATCGGGTACGGGCCGAAATTGCACCGCCATCCCTATCCGGAAACCTTCATCGTCCGCGTCGGCCGCGCCCGCTTCACCGTCGGCGACCGCATCATCGATGCCGAGGCCGGTCAGATCGTCGTGGCGCCGGCCAATGTGCCGCACAAGTTCGAAAACCTCGGGCCAGGGCGCCTGGAGACAACCGACCTGCATGAAGCCGGTGCGTTTTCGACGGAATGGCTGGAGTAAGCGGCTGGACGTATCTCGTAGGCAGTTAGCGGGCGTGATCGTTCCCCGCGCCGCCGAGGCGGCGCTGCTGGATTCCTGTGACAAGCACAGGAATGAAGGAGGTATAATGGTGGCCGATCGGCGTTCAATTGGCGCACGACGCCCTGAGAAGCGTCGCTTCGCCCGCGCGCTCGCAGGCACAGAAGCGCGGGCGCGTGGGAAGAAGGCCCCCATCGCAAATGCTCCATCGTCCTCATTCCTGTGCTTGTCACAGGAATCCAATCACGGCGCGTCTGCGCCGTGATTGGACCCTTCACGAACAAGACTTGCTCAGCCCGCCCTGATCTCGCTTAGCGTGCGCGTCGGGGTGATCGCTTCGGGATCGAGCTTGATCTCGATGATCGCCGGCTTGCCGCTGGCGCGCGCCCTGAGGAAGGCGTCGGCAAACTCTTCCGTCTTCTCGACCGTCTCGCCGTGGCCGCCATAGGCGCGGGCAAGGGCTGCAAAATCCGGGTTGGTGAGATCGGTGGCGCTGACGCGGCCGGGATAGTCGCGCTCCTGGTGCATGCGGATCGTGCCGTAGATACCGTTGTTGACGACGACGGTGATGATCGGCAGGCGGTAGCGCACGGCGGTTGCGAATTCCTGGCCGTGCATCAGGAAGCAGCCATCCCCGGCAAAGCAGATGACTTCGCGATCCGGATGTAATTGCTTCGCGGCGACCGCAGCCGGCAGGCCGTAACCCATTGAGCCCGAAGCCGGGGCTGCCTGTGTGGCGTAGCGGCGGAAGCGGTGGAAGCGATGCACCCAGGTGGCGTAGTTGCCGGCGCCGTTGGTGAAGATCGTATCCTCCGGCACGTTCGCCTCGATCCAGTTCATGATCGGCCCCATCTGCACCGCGCCCGGTCCGGTTTCCGGCGGGGTCGACCACTTGAGATAGGCGGCGTGCATGGTCTCGGTGCGTACGGACCAGCTCGGTTCGCTCGGCGGTGCAAGGCTTTCGAGCGCGGCGACGAAGTCGCGCGGGCTGGCGGCAATCGCCAACTCCGGACGGTAGACGCGGCCGAGCTCGGAACTGTCAGGATGCACATGGACCAGCGTCTGGCGCGGGTAGGGGCTATCCATCAACGTATAGCCGGACGAGGGCATTTCCGAGAAGCGGCCGCCGATAAGCAGGATGAGATCCGCTTCCTTGACCTCTTTTGCCAGAGCGGGGTTGATGCCGATGCCGACGTCGCCGGCGTACATCGGGTGCAGGTGATCAAACAGCATCTGGCGACGGAAGGAGCACCCGACCGGCAGCTTCCAGCGTTCAGCGAAGCGCTGGAATTCAGCAACGCTTTCCGCTGTCCAGCGAGTGCCGCCGAGGACGGCGATCGGGCGCTTGGCGTTGCTCAGCATTTCGCCGAGCCGCTTCATCTGCGCCGGACCTGGATGACCCTCGACCGGCTGGTAGGGTTTGGCGGCGGGCGCCTCGGCGCTGCGGGTCAGCATGTCCTCGGGGAGCGTCAGCACGACAGGGCCGGGGCGGCCGGACGTGGCGACCGCGAAGGCGCGGGTGACGAATTCCGGAATGCGGGCGGGATCGTCGATCTCGCCCACCCATTTGGCGACCTCGGTGAAGGCGCGGCGGTATTCGATCTCCTGGAAGGCCTCGCGCTCGCGCGCTTCGCTCTGCACCTGGCCGATGAAGAGGATCATCGGGATCGAATCCTGCTTGGCGACATGGAGGCCGGCGGAAGCGTTGGTCGCGCCAGGGCCGCGGGTCACCATGCAGATGCCGGGCTCGCCGGTCAGCCGCCCCCAGGCATCCGCCATCATCGCGGCCCCGCCTTCCTGGCGGCAGACGAGCACGTCGATGTCGGTGTCGTAGAGCGCGTCGAGCACGGCGAGATAGCTTTCCCCCGGCACGCAGGCGATGCGCTTCACCCCGTTGGCGACGAGCGCGTCAACGATGAGCTGACCTCCAGTTTTCATGATATTCCTCCCGATGGTCTTTCTTTTGTTTTCAGATGGCTTTGTTGTCAGATGGCTGGCGACACCGGAGCGACGCTCGTGTCCTTGTGCACGCGGCGCTCGCGCCAGATGATGTAGAGGCCGGAGCCGATGATGATGGCGATGCCGAACCACTTCAGCGCGTCGGGCAGGTCGCCGAAGACGAGCCAGCCGAAGATCGTGGCCGAAACGATTTCGAGATACTGCAGCGGCGCCAGCACCGAGGCCGGGGCGGCGCGATAGGCATAGACGCCGAGCACGCCTGAAATGGTGGCGGTGACGCCGACGCCGAGCAGGTAATACCAGGTGTACCCTTCTGGCCAGACCGGATCGAAGATGCCGGAACCGGTGCCTTCGCCGAAATAAAGCAGCACGAGACAGAAGAGCGCGCCCCAGACGCCGGCGTGAAACTGCATCGACCAGGGGTCCTCATTTTGCGCGACCATGCGGGTGACGAGCAGGAAAACGGCAAGGCCAAAGGCGGCCACAACAGGCAGAAGGGCGATCCAGCCGACCTCCTGCATGCTCGGCTGGATGACGAGCAGCGCGCCGAAGAAGCCGACGCCGCAGGCGGTGTAGCGCCGCCAGCCGATCGTCTCCTTCAGGAAGATGCTGCCAAGGATCGTGAGGATGATCGGCTCGACGAAGAAGATCGCGATCGCGTCGGCGACTTCCATGACCTTCAGCGTGGTAATGAAGGAGAGCATGGTCACGACCAGCAGACCGCCGCGCAACGCGTGCAGCCCGGTCTTCTTCCAGGTGAGATCAAACAGGCTGCCGCGGAAGAGCACGATCGGCAGGATGAAGACGACCTGCAGCAGAAAGCGCACGGCGGTGATTTCGGCCGAGGGAACGGTGGCGATCGCGAGCTTGGCGAAGATGTCGATCAGCGGCGACAGAAGCACCGAGATCACCATCAGCGTCAGCCCGAAGGAGATGCGGTTGTGGTCGGCGGCGATCTTAGGAAGCGACATGTCGGCCATGATATTTCCGGTCAGCGCCGCCCTGCGACGGCGCGCAGGCACCAGGCGGCAAAGTCGGCCGTCGCCTCGTCCCGGCCGAGTTCGTTCAGTGTTTCGTGGCGCATGCCGTCATAGACGGTGACGCTAACGTCGCTGAGACCGGCGGCTTTCATCTTCGTGCCAAGCCAGCGGACGGCGTTGCCCATCTCGGTCGACGGGTCAGCGCTGCCGCCGACGAGATGAATGGGCAGGTTTTTCCGGAGCCGCGCCAGCCGGTCGGGCCGGGCGCCATCGAAGGACAGGCGGAAAAGATCGAGCCAGAGCGAGACCGTCGCATCGAAGCCGCAGAGCGGGTCGGCGGCATATTTGGCGACCTCGGCATCGTCGCGCGACAGCCAGTCGAGATCGGTCTTGCGATCCTTGATGGCGCCGCCCCACATGCCGAAGGTGAGCTTGGTCAGAAGCGGGCTCGGCACGTCAGACCCTTTGAGCGCCTTTTCGATCTTCAGGATCACCTGTCCGCCACGGCCGGCAAGGCCCGGCCGGAAGTTGGAGTTCCAGACGGCAAGCGCATCGTAGAGGCCGGGATCGGTTTCGGCGGCATTGAGCGCGATCAGTCCACCCATGGAATGGCCGAAGAGGATGACCGGCAAGCCCGGATGGGCGGTGGTCGCAATCTCCCGCACTGCCCGGATGTCCGCGAATATCTTGTCGAGGCCGTCGCGGCTTGCGAACATCCCAAGCTGGGCGTCAGGCGCCTGCGTCGCGCCGTGGCCGCGATGGTCGTGGGCATAGACATGGAAGCCGTGGCCGGCCATCGCCTCGGCAAAGCGGGCATATCGGCCGGAATGCTCGGCAAGGCCATGGCTGACGAGAAGGATGCCGCGGGCTTCTGTGGTTGCCGGAAAATGCCGCCAGCTCAAGCTGGCACCGGTCGGGCTCTGATGCGTCTTCACCTGCCCGAACATCTCTACTCCCGGAAGCAATCGACAGACCTTTGAGATTTCAAATCGATTTGCGTGGCAAAGGCAATCGCCGCTTGTTGATCGTTGCGCATGAGGTCACAAGCGATTTGACGGTGCATTACATTAGGGGTTGCAATTTTCCCGTTTTGGGCGATATTTGTTCCCGTTTTGTTTTTGCGGGAGGATATCATGGTCCGTTTTTGTAAAGCGATATCAGGTTCTGTGGCGGGCATCCTGGCAGCGCTGACGCTGTTGCTTGGTTCCGGCGCCTTTGCTGCCGGTGAAGACGCATCCAAGGGTGCTCCGCCGGCGAGTTCAACCAGCCGCACCGACTACGTACTGGCGGTCAGCTGGCAGCCAGGTTTCTGCGAGACGCGGCCGCAACGCAAGGAATGCGAGAGCCAGACGGCGGAACGCTTCGATGCCACCAACCTCTCGCTGCATGGCCTGTGGCCGCTGCGCAAGAGCTATTGCGGGGTCGCGGCAGAAGCGCGGGCAACCGACCGCAAGGGCAGCTGGCTAGAGCTGCCGAAGCTTGCCATGGCCGACGACACCGCGGCGCGGCTGCTTATCGCCATGCCCGGGGTGCAATCCGGTCTCGACCGGCACCAGTGGCTGCGAAGCGGCATCTGCCAGAGCGGCTCGGTCGACGACTATTTCTCGGTACAGCTGCGCATGCTGGAAGAGCTCAACCGCTCGGCGGTCGGGGCACTTTTCCGCCAGCGTGTGGGTGCGGAACTCGATGAGGCGGCGATCAAGCAGGCCTTCGACCAGAGTTTTGGCGCTGGAGCCGGCGACCGGGTGCGCATGCGCTGCCAGACCGTGCAAGGCCGCAGCATCATCACCGGGCTGACGATCGGGCTCACGGGCGATGTCATGAAGGCTGCGAGCCTCGGGCCGCTGATCCAGGCCGCAGGCACGACCGAGTTCAAATGCGCCAAGGGTATCGCCGATACTGCCGGTCGCGGGTAGGGCGTTTCGCCCGGTCGGCCATGGCAGCACCTTATGGTGCGGCCTTGACCGCGCCGGCTTTAGGCGCCTTCCGGGAGAGCCTGCCGGGCGTTCCGATGGGGATGTTCGTTTTGGGATAGGGCGGGGGCGGATGCCTTTGATCATTGCCCCCTTCCTATAATTCGCCTACATAGCGGGCAAATTTCCTTATCCCTGCGGAGCATTCCCTCATGGCACGTCAGTTCATCTACCATATGGCCGGGCTTAATAAGTCCTACGGCGCGAAGAAGGTTCTCGAGAACGTTCATCTGTCGTTCTACCCGGATGCCAAGATCGGTATCCTCGGCCCGAACGGCGCCGGTAAGTCGACGGTTCTGCGCATCATGGCCGGCCTCGACAAGGAATTCACCGGCGAGGCCTGGGTGGCCGAAGGTGCGACCGTCGGATACCTGCCGCAGGAGCCGCAGCTCGATCCGACGAAGACGGTGCTTGAAAACGCCATGGAAGGCGTCGCCAAGAAGAAGGCGATCGTCGACCGCTACAACGAACTGATGATGAACTATTCCGACGAGACGGCGGAAGAGGGCGCCAAGCTCCAGGATATCATCGACAGCCAGAACCTCTGGGATCTGGAAAGTCAGGTCGAAATGGCCATGGAAGCGCTGCGCTGCCCGCCGGGCGACGCGGAAGTCACCAACCTGTCGGGCGGTGAAAAGCGTCGTGTCGCGCTCTGCAAGCTGCTGCTCTCGCAGCCGGACCTGCTGCTCCTCGACGAACCGACCAACCACCTCGACGCCGAGACGATCGCCTGGCTCGAAAAGCACCTGCGCGAGTATCCGGGCGCCGTGCTGATGATCACCCACGACCGTTACTTCCTCGACAACGTCACCGGCTGGATCCTCGAGCTCGACCGCGGCCGCAGCATTCCCTACGAGGGCAACTACTCGGCCTACCTGGTTGCGAAGGCCAAGCGCATGCAGCAGGAAGGTCGCGAAGAGGCGTCCCGCCAGAAGGCGATCGCTCGCGAACAGGAATGGATTGCATCCAGCCCCAAGGCTCGTCAGGCCAAGTCCAAGGCGCGTATCCGCTCCTATGACGAACTGGTCAACGCGGCGGAAAACCAGCGTCCCGGCGACGCGCAGATCATCATCCCGGTCGGCGAACGTCTCGGCCAGGTGGTCATCGAGATGGAAGGCGTCACCAAGGGCTATGGCGATCGCCTGTTGATCGACGGCCTGTCGCTGAAGCTGCCGCCGGGCGGCATCGTCGGCATCATCGGCCCTAACGGCGCCGGTAAGACGACGCTCTTCCGCATGATCACCGGCCAGGAACAGCCCGACAGCGGCTCGATCCGCATCGGTGATACCGTGCACCTCGGCTATGTCGACCAGAGCCGCGACGCGCTCGACGGCAACAAGACCGTCTGGGAAGAAATCTCCGGCGGTGCTGAAGTCATCAAGCTCGGCAAGCACGAGATGAACTCGCGCGCCTATTGCTCGACCTTCAACTTCAAGGGCGGCGACCAGCAGCAGAAGGTCGGCAACCTCTCGGGCGGTCAGCGCAACCGCGTTCACCTCGCCAAGATGCTGAAGAACGGCGGCAACGTGCTGCTGCTCGACGAACCGACCAACGACCTCGACACCGAGACGCTGGCAGCGCTCGAAATCGCGCTCGAAAACTTCGCCGGTTGCGCCGTTATCATCAGCCACGACCGCATGTTCCTCGACCGCCTTGCCACGCACATCCTCGCCTTTGAAGGAGACAGCCAGGTCGAGTGGTTTGAAGGCAACTTCGAAGACTACGAGAAGGACAAGATCCGCCGCCTCGGCCCGGACTCGGTCAACCCGAAGCGCGTCACCTACAAGCGCCTGACGCGCTGATTTCAGCCGCCGCCATATCGCGGCGCTGGACCTTGCTGCGTCCGTTGAAGCGGGCGCTGCAACATTTGTTCTAGGAACGGGCGAGGCGCAGGCTTCGCCCGTTTTCCTTTGTCTCCTGACCTGAGGCGAAGACCAGCTGTCGCTCGGTTGCGCGCCAGGGTCTGTTTATCGCTGTGCCCGCGCGGGGGATGAACGTGCGGGACGCTCCAGGGGTCGGCGTAGCGATCAGCTCTGCGGTTGCCGTCCCGATGGCGGGCGCGAACGGGCGTTTGCAGGTTTGTCTATCGCTGCGGCGAGATGGGCTGGCGGATGACGCGTGCCTGGGGCGGCAGAGACGCGGATAGGGTGGCGTCCCAACACCGGGAAGGGCGCCGGGTTTGTCTCGGTTGGGTGGGGCTGCCCTCATTCGGGTCGTGAAGTCGGCCTATTAGAGGGGCCTTCGCAGGTCTTCTGACGTGCCGCCCGAGACATCGTTTGTGAGACATCGTTTGTGGCGCATGGCGTCCATACACACGCATCTGTTCCGCCGGCGCCATTGTTTGGCCTCTCCGCGCAAATCCGCTTGCGTCACCACCGCAAATCACATAAACATATCTTTATGTGTTGATGGGGATCGCTATGGCTCTGCAGAGAGAACTGGGTCTGGATGCGTTGGTGGACGTGCTGAAGGCGGCGGGCGAGCCGACCCGCATGCGTCTCGTCGCGCTTCTCGCCGCCGGCGATCTGACCGTCACCGATCTTACCGAAATTCTCGGTCAATCGCAGCCACGCATTTCCAGGCATCTGAAGCTGCTGGCGGAGGTCGAGCTGATCGACCGCTACCAGGAGGGCGCCTGGGCCTATTTCCGCCTCCGTCAGGACGGTGCCCGGGTCGGGCTCGTGCGGGCGATGCTGGCCTCCGCCTCCGTCGACGACGCGGTGTTGGCGCGTGATGCAGCCCGGCTCACCACCTTGAAGAAGGCGCGCTCGGAGAAGGCGCAGGCCTATTTCAGCCGCAACGCCGCCGGCTGGGACGAGCTTCGCCGCCTGCATGTCAGCGAGCGTGACGTCGAGGCGAAGCTGCGCGAAATGGTGGGCGACGAGCCGGTCGAAAGCTTGCTCGATCTCGGCACCGGCACAGGCCGCATCCTGCAGCTGTTCGAGGGCCTCTATCGTCGTGGTATCGGTGTCGACGCCAGCCGCGACATGCTTGCGGTGGCGCGCTCCAATCTCGATCGCGCCGGCATCACCAAGGCGTCGATCCGCCATGGGGACATCTTCAACCTGCCGCTCGACGGCCAGACCTTCGACCTCGTCACCATTCACCAGGTGCTGCATTTCCTCGAAGAGCCGGAAGCCGCGATCGCGGAAGCCGCGCGCATGCTGATGCCGGGTGGACGGCTGGTCATCATCGACTTCGCGCCGCACGGGCTTGAGCATCTGCGCGACGAGCACGCCCATGCGCGCCTCGGCTTCTCGCATCAGGCGATGGCCGATTGGCTGGCGAAGGCTGGCCTTGTGCTCGAGAAGACCACGGATCTTTCGCCTGAGGGGGCGAATGATGGAAAATTGACGGTGACGATCTGGCTCGCGCGTGATCGGCGGGCCGTGAACGAGAATGAAACGCCACGGCCGCGTGTCCAGGCGGGGGGAGTATAATAATGACGGCACAGACGCTTTACCCGGCCGAACGCGGCAATCTCCGGCTCTCCTTCGAATATTTCCCGCCCAAGACCGACGAGATGGAAGCGCAGCTCTTCCAGACGGCAGACGACCTTTCGGTCTTCGGTCCGGCCTTCATCACCGTCACCTACGGCGCCGGCGGCTCGACCAAGGCGCGTTCGCTGACGACGGTCAGGCGATTGATCGCGGAAAGCGGCTTTGCCAATACCGCCGCGCACCTGACCTGCGTCGGCGCGCCGAAGGCGGAGGTCGATGCGGTGATTGACGAGTACCTCAGCTTCGGCGTCCGCCACTTCGTGGCGCTGCGCGGCGATCCGCAGGGCGGCATCGGCAGCACTTACCAGCCGCATCCCGAGGGTTACGCCAGCAGCACCGACCTCGTGCGGGCGATCCGTGCGCGCGGGGACGACATCGAGATTTCCGTCTCCTCCTATCCGGAGAAGCACCCGGAAAGCCCTGACGTCGCCGCTGACATCGACATGCTGAAGCGCAAGGTCGATGCGGGCGCAACCCGGGCGCTGACCCAATTCTTCTTCGACAACAATGATTTCGAGCGCTACTTGGAACGAGTGCGGCGCGCTGGCGTCAACATCCCGATCGTGCCGGGCATCCTGCCGATCAACAATCTGGCGCAGGTGCAGAAATTCGCTGGCCTTTGTGGCGCCACCGTGCCGGAGGCGATCGTCACGCGGCTTGTGCATCTCGAGGACCAGCCGGTCGAGCGCTTCAAGGAGGCGACCCACATCGCCGCCGAGCAGATCGTCGATCTCGCCCGGCGCGGCGTACGCGATTTCCATATCTATTCGATGAACCGCACGCCGCTGGTGACAGCCGTGCTGGATCTCGTCGGTTTCGAGCGGGTCTCTGTGGAAGCGGTGGGCGCGATCGATGCACCGCGGATGGTGGCGGCCGGCGCGGCCGCCTGACCTTCGCTCGCACCTTGCGACGGGCAAGGTGCGCTTCGCCATGTTGAACTTCCGAATGGCTGCGAACGCGCCGCGTGTCCTGGCAGACAGAGGTCGCCGCCGCGCTTTGGTATGGCTCCATGCCTTTTGGGGTCTCTTCGGCTGCGGTCGCAGCAAGCGTCCCGATCGCTACAGCATCCACCAAAAAGGAAAGCGCCCGAAGATCGATCTTCAGGCGCTTTCTCGTTTGTCGCAGCGTCTAGACCTTATGCTCTCTTGGCGGTCTAACTGGCTTGGTGCTGCAAAATGGTTTCCCGGAAATTTAAGTCCCTATTCGGTTTGGACTCTCAGCGGCCGCTCCTCAGATGAAGAGCATCGTGGCCACGAATACGAACGCTGCACTGATCATGATGACATTCAGCGAATGTGTAAGGCCCATGGAAGACCCTCCCTGCGTTAACGCGTTAAAACATAGGGCGAAATCACGACACGTTAAAGGGAAACTTGTGCTGCAGTGCGAAATGCGTGAGCCGGCGCTGCCTTATTCACAGGCCTATAGTTCTGATTTTATTTAATTTTCCAGGCTGCCACATTTTTTTCACAATCGCTTCAGCAAGGTTAATATAAACGTTTGTTACCGTGCGTGAGTGGCCCGGAGCGGGACGAAAATCGGCCGTCGATTCCCCCGCAAACCATGTCTTTTTCACGCGGTGCGAAGCACTCAAGGTGTGTGGGCTTTTCCTGTAACCGACCACGATCAGACGTCAGGCGACCCGCCGGAAACGCAGGATTCGACCGTCGAGCACGGCGAGGCCGAGGGCGATCAGCACCATGCCGGCGAAATCGGCCGCCTGCAGCGTCTCCCCGAGAAAGAGGTAGCCGAGCAAGATCGCGCTTGGCGGCACCAGCAGGGTGACCAGTGAGGCATTGGTGGCGCCGGCCGCGCGCATGATGCGGAAAAAAAGGATGTAGGCATAGGCCGTCGAAACCAGCGCCAGGCCGAGGATCGACAGGATCACCTCGACGGGCGGCATCGGCAGCAGCCAAGGCGTGTCGGTAAAGGCGGCCACCGGCAGCGCGATCAGCGTCGAGGCGGTCAGCTGGCCTGCGGCCGTCACGGGAGGCGCGAGATCGCGGAAGCGTTTGCCGTAGGTCGCTGCGAAACCATAGCTGATGGCGGCAAGCACCGGCAGCAGCAGCGCCCAGAGCGGCACGCTGCTTGTGGTGCCGAAGAGACCGGCAACGGCGCTCGGCCCGATCAGGACGACGGTGCCGGCGAGCCCGAGCAGACAGCCGGCGATCTTGGCGGAACTCAGCTTCTCGTCCTCGGTCGCCATGTTGGCGATGATCACGGTCCAGACCGGCGTCGTGGCGTTGAGGATCGCCGCCAGTCCGGCGCCGATATGGGTTTGTCCAAGGAAGATGAAGGCGTGCGGAATGGCGTTGTTGATCAGTCCCATCAGCGCGAATTCGCGCCAGCGGCCGGCAAGCGCCTCGTACATGCCGAAGCGGCCGCGGATGTAGATATGCAGCGCCAGGGCTGCCAGGCCCAAACGCAGGAACACCAGCGTGAAGGGCGGCACATGGGCGACGGCAACGCGGGCGAAGAAGAACGATCCGCCCCAGATCAGGCCGAGCAGGGCAAGCAGCGCCCAGGTCCCGGCGCTCATCTGATTGCCATCGACGGTGCTTCGCGCATTCATGGTGATGCCTATCGTGCTGATTGCGTGGTGGCGTCAGTCTCCCTCCGCCGGGTGGACGCCATGGCGCAAGCGCCTGGTTACCGCTCCCGGATCGGTTGTGCTCCGACACAGGATACATAGCCCGGCACGCCCGGCGGAACCACCCGGTTCTTGCGGCGATGATGAGGGCGGCATGCGTGGGGGCGAGCCGGTGGGCTCTCATACCGGGATCCGGTCGGCCGTTGTGGCATGAAAAAACCCCGGAGATCGATCCGATCTCCGGGGGTCATGGTTTTGAAACGGCGGTTCGGGCTTAAAGCGCGTTCAGGAGTTCGAGCGTCGCCCAGCC
Organism: Ensifer sp. YR511; assembly: GCF_900103045.1. Classification (NCBI taxonomy): domain Bacteria; kingdom Pseudomonadati; phylum Pseudomonadota; class Alphaproteobacteria; order Hyphomicrobiales; family Rhizobiaceae; genus Ensifer; species Ensifer sp. YR511. The sequence continues at coordinate 747,375 of NZ_FNGR01000001.1, read as the reverse complement.
GTCGGCCGGACGGCCGAGGCGGAGCTGCTCCTTCTGGAGTGCCGCGCGGGTGCCGGAGCCGAGGATGCCGTCGATCTTGCCGACATCGTGGCCGAGCGTCTGCAGCTTGCTCTGCAGTGCCTTCATGCCGGTGTCGTCGAGGCCCGGTTCCGGATTGCCGCCTTCATAGGTCGGCGCGCCGCCGAGACGGGTCGCGAAATAGGCGGCAGACGTCGTGTAGATGAACGACTGGTTCCACTCGAGATAAACGTTGAAGTTGGGGTAGGTGAGGAAGGCCACGCCCTTGCGGCCCTGTGGCAGCACCAGCGAGGCTTCAAGGTTGCCGAAGGCGGTGTCGCCGTTGCGCGGCTTGACGCCGAGCGCGAACCAGTCGCTGGCCTTCATGCCCGGCTGCAGGCCGGTTTTTTCCCAGGGGAGTTGCTCGGGAACGCTGACTTCCTGGATTACCGGCTGGCCAGCCTTGTAGCCGAGGCTCTGGATGAACTTGGCGGCGGTCAGGATCGCGTCGGGCGAGCTCTTCTTCAGGTTCACGTGGCCGTCGCCGTCGCCATCGACGCCATAGGCGATGATGTCTTCCGGCAGCATCTGCACCTGGCCGATCTCGCCGGCCCAGGCGCCTGTCGTCGTCGCCGGGTCGAGGTCGCCATGCTGGACCATCTCGATCGCAGCGATCAGCTGCGGGCGGAACATCTCTGGACGGCGGCAGTCGTGGGACAGCGTCACCAGCGCGTCGCGGGTGTTGAAGTCGCCCTGGACGGCGCCGAAGTCGGTCTCCATCGCCCAGAAGGCGGTGATGACCGGGGCCGGCACGCCGAATTCTTTCTCTGCGCGAGCAAAGACGTCAGCATATTCCTTCATCTTCTGCTGGCCGATATCGAGGCGCGACTTGCTGACGGTGCGTTTGGAGAATTCGGTGAAGGTCTGCTTGAAGACGCCCTGGGTGCGGTCGCGGCTGAGCACCTTTTCATTGATGGCGGCACCGGCGAGCGCCCGGTCAGCGACATCGGCCGGAACGCCCTTGGCGACCGCTTCGGCCTTCACGCCCTGAAGGAAGGTTGCGAGATCGCCACCGCAGGCAACGGCCGGGGATGCCGTCTTCGCGCCTGTCGAGGCTGCGGTCTGGGCGGCGGCGGCCGAGGCGGTCAGCGCCAGAAGAGCGACGGAGGCAAGCGCGCGCCGGGCTGTGCGGGTCATCATGAAATTCCTTTCTTTGCCGTGGGGCGCCTTGCACCACCACGGGCAATCAAATCGCTGAGAAATCTGCCGTTGCTCTCTCAGAGCATTATGACCGAAAGAAGAAAATGGGTCTTCCTGCCGCACCTGCCGGCAGGAATGTCAGTTCTGCTTCGGCTGCGAGACCGCGGCGACCCAGTTCTTCCAGTTTTTCGCCGAGCCGGCGAAGACATTGATATCGGTGGCGCCGTCGATGCCGGGGATGACCCCGGTGCTGGTATATTGCCAGAACGCCCAGCGGCGCTCGACATAGACCTCACCCGGATGCTTGGCGACCGAGCGCACCCAGAAGTGATGTTCCTTGAACTGGTCGACGAGATTGTCGCGGTGGAAGTCGACCGAGGTGTAGATGATCGGGCGCTTGCCGTAATGGGCTTCGAGCCGGTCCATGAAGCGCTTCATCTCGACGCGCACTTCGTCCGGCGTCGGGCGATGGCGGCAGGTCTTCGATTCGCCGTTCCACTCGACGTCGAGAACCGGCGGCAGGTAGACGGCGCTCTTCGGCACGTTGGCGATGAACCAATCGGCCTGGTCGTCGGCGGTCGAGCAGAAATAGTAGAAGTGATAGGGCGCATAAGGGATGCCGGCGGCCCGTGCCTTCTGCCAGTATTCGGGAAAGCGGGTATCGACCCGGTCCTTGCCTTCCGTCGCCTTGATGAAGGCGAAGGAGACGCCCGAGTTCTTCACCTTCATCCAGTCGATATCGCCATTCCATTTCGAAACGTCGATGCCGTGGATATTGTGGTGCTGTGGGGTCCGGTCGCCGAAGTTCTGCGGGTCCGTATCGTGGAAGCGCGGCGGGATCGATGCCGTCTGCATCAGGTCATAGTCGGTCGACGAGCAGCCGGAAAGAAGGGTGGCAAGCGGCAAGAGAGCCAGGAGAAGCCGGCGCATGATTTTCCTGTCTAGAGACGATCGATGATCCTGCCTCACACGATGGCTTCCTGTCGGTGATTTCCCCAGTGAGGCGTGAACCCCATTTTCACCATATCATCGTAAAAATTGAGTTAGCTCAAGCGGGAATTGCGGACGGCAGAAAAGCGCAAAAGCGCCGAAAACCAGGCGGTTTCGGCGCTTGCCGGAATGGCTGCCCTCAGGCGGGATGCAAAACCTTTGTGTAAACCGCCTGCCGCTCAGGCGGCGATCGCCACGGAAGGGCGGTGATAGACGGCGAGCCAGGCATAGCCGCGGCCGATCGTGCGCCGCTCGAGATCGGCGCCATTTTCGCGGGCTTTTTCGCGTAACACGTCGAACAGCCGCTCGCGCGGCGTCACGTGGAAGCGATTGAGCCAGCCGTGCAGCGCCCGGCGGAAGCTCGTCGGCAGGCGTTCCTGCTGGCCGAAATCGGCAATGTGCAGCGAACCGCCCGGATTAAGCGCTGCGATCGCCGCGTCGATCGCCTTCTGCCAGTCGGGGATCATCGACAGCGAGTAGGAGATGACGATGTGATCGAAACCCCTTTCGCCGAAGATCGCCGGGTCGAAGTCCGTTGCGTCGGCGACATGCAGCGTGGCGCGCCTGTTGCCGCCACGGTTGAGCTTCGCGCCGGCCGAGGTCAGCATTTCCTGGGATATGTCGAGCCCGAACAGGCGGGCCGACGGGAAACAGCGGCCGATCAGCGCCAGATTGCGGCCGGTGCCGCAGCCGACCTCAAGCACCGAGGCACCGGAGGCCGGGTTCATGTCGCGGATCAGCGTGTCGCGGCCGAAGAGGTAGTACTTCCGCGTGAGATCGTAGAAGTGCCGCTGATAGCGGTACATATGGTCCATGCGCCGCGCGTGGGAGATCCCGGCCTGTTGCACGTCTCAGCCCTTCCTGCGGTAGATGTGGAAGCCGCCATAGATGGCGGAGCGGTCTTCGGCGCCGAGCCGTAGCGAGGTTTCGGCATCGTAGTGCCACTGGTCGAGCAGGGCCGGGGAGACACGGCCGGGCAGGATGCTGTCTTCCGCCGCGGTGCGGAAGATCACCACTGCGCCCTCATCCGCCGTGCGGGTGATCTCGGTCCAGAGGTCGTTCAGCTGCTGGTCGGTCATCCAGTCCTGCGCGTCGAGCAGGATATAGCGGTCGACCGAGCCGGCGGATTTGCCGGCGAGAAGCTCGGTGAAGCTTGCGTGATGCACCTCGACGCGCTCGGCATTGTTGCGGATCGCCTCATAGGCGCCGGCGTCGAGATAGGGCGGCAGGTCGCCTTCATGCGGCAGCGGGTAGCGGCGGCCGAAGGCCTGCCAGGCGAAGTAGTTTTCGCGCAGCGGGAAGTGACAGGTGAGCTTCTCCAGGCGATGGCGCAGAACGGCGGCGAGCGACTTTTCGGCACTCAGGCTTGCGAGCTCGTCGAACTGCTGCGGCGGAATGCCGAGGCCGAAGAGCGAGCTCTTGCGCCCGGTGATCCAGCGGATGACGGGACGATCGAAGAGCGGTGCCAGGCGCTCGTCGAAGAACTGTCGCTGTTCACGCATGGAGCGCGCCTGGACGAAGTCCTCCGGATTGACCCCGTGCAGGCGGGCAAGCAGGTGGCTGGCTGCAATGAAGCGGCCGAGCAGACCGGTGCGGTAGATATTGCGGCCAAAGACGCCGATACGCCGGCGACCGGTCATGTCGCGGCCGGTCCAGTAGCTGCGCGTCGCTGTATCAAGCTTCGGCGCGAGGAAAAGATCGAAAGCCTGGACGTTGGTCGTCGTGCCCTGGATCGCCAGGAAGCGCGTGACATCCTTGTGGCTCGGCAGATGGCGGAAGGCTGCGAGCTTCAGGCGGTTGAGCGCGATATGGTGCGGGTTGAGGTCGACGACGTCTATTTTCCGTGGGCCGGCCGACAGATAGGTCAGCATGTTGCAGCCGCCGGAGCCGATGGTGACGATCCGGCTTTCCGGGGTCAGTTGCATCGCCTCCATGTCGACGATCGGATCTTCCCAGATCTGCGGATAGACGAGGCCCGAAAAGAGCAGGCCGAACAGACGTTCCGAGAAGCCTGCGAGGGAGAGGGTCTTGTGCTGGAGCAGGGCGTTTTTCAGCTTCGGATTTTTTCTGCCAAAGCCAACGTCGGAAGCGATTTCATTCATCTCAGACGGTCATCCAGTTGAAACTTAGGCGCTTCTAAAGTGACTCGGCTACACTTTGATGACGGGCTTTCTCACAGGGCCGGGGCGGTCTCCGGAATGCAAATCTACAATTTTTCACCCATAAGAATTCATTAAACCCTGACGTGCTAGCACCGCCTTACATACGGGGGGGCGTCGACATGATGTTAGGTACGTTTCTGCCGAAGCCCGAGCAGCGATTTGCGGCTGCCGGCGCGGCATTGGGGGCTCTGGTTTCTGTGGCGTGGCTTGCCAGCGGAACCGGTCTTCCCGACCAGATGGCGCCGCATTGGGACGTCCCTGCCGTTATGGCGGCCGGCGCCATGCCTTTCATCCTCGGCGGCTCCTTCTATCGCTGGCGCTACTCGCGCCGGCTCGAGCTGGAGCTGCGTGCCGCGCGGCGCGCCGAGCGTCGCCTGCGCAACGAAGTCCATCGCGACAAGCTGACTGGGCTTGCAAACCGCGCTGCGCTCGAGGCCGATATCAGCCAGGCACTCAGCGCAGAAGGTGCCGCGTTTGCGCGCAACGCCTTGCTTCTTCTCGATCTCGATCGCTTCAAGGTGATCAACGACACGCTGGGACATGACGCCGGCGACCGGTTGCTGGCTCTGTTCGGCGCCCGGCTCAGGCGTGCCTTTGCCGGCGAGGCGACGGTCTACCGCCTCGGCGGTGACGAGTTCGTGCTTGCGGCCGCGTGCGCGCCGTCTCAGGCCGATGCGGAAATGCTCGCAACGCGGGTGGAAAAGCTGTTCGAAGCGCCGTTCGATCTCGGGGAAACGCGCATCGCTTCAGGCTGCAGCATCGGCATCGCCTTCATCGAGCGGTCGGACAAATCGACATCCGACGTGTTGAAAAGGGCGGACCTGGCGCTTTACGAAGCCAAGGCGATCAGCGGCAACAGTCATGCCTTCCACTCGGAAACCCTGAGCCATGCCGTGCGGCAGCGGGCGGAAGCCGAGCGCGATCTTACGCGCGGTTTCGAGGCAGAGGAGTTCTTCCTCGCATTCCTGCCGATCCTCGGCATCGAAAACGGCTCCATCGGTGGGTTCCAGGCGCTGCTGCGCTGGCGGCATCCGCATCTCGGCGTCATCGGCGCGGAAACGTTCGAGCCGCCGGAGCAGAGCGCGACTACGCTGGCGCTTGCCGCCTGGGCGCTTCAGTCCGCCTGCAGGCAGGCGGCCGGCTGGTCTTTCCCGAAAGGGCTGACGATTGCGCCCTTCGTCTCGCAACTGCGCGACCGCGATTTCGTCACGCAGGTGGAGCGGTGCCTTTCGGATGCTGGCCTTTCGCCGGAACGCCTGACGATCGAGGTCGCCGAGGGCGTCTCGACGGACGATCTCGTCATCGTCACCGAAAACTTGCGGGGGCTGCGCGCGCTCGGCGTTCGCGTCGCGCTTGGCGGCGGCTCCGCCTCGTCGCTGCCCCTGAACCAGATCTCCGACGTGCAGCCCGACCAGGTGACCGTCGATCTCGCCGCCGTGCGGGCCGCACATGGCAGCGAACGCAGCGTGGCGTTGCTCGCCTGCCTGATCAAGACCGGACAGGTGCTGCGGCTTTCGATCGCCGTCAGCGGTGTCGAGAAGGAGAGCGAGGCGGATTGCGCGCGGGCCTGTGGCGCTGCCGAGATCCGCGGTCCCTGGGTTTCGCCTGTTATGGCCGACGTGTCGGTGCTCGTCGGCGACGGCGAAGCGGGAGAGGCGCGCCTCTCTGCGGGCGCGTGAGCGAGAGCTCGAAGCGCTGCACTTTTTTCGACTGCTTGTGCGTTTTTCCAATATGAAAAGTTGAGGCGGCCGGGGCTTTCCCTTGCAGCAAAATGCTGGTTCTCTTTGCGCATCAGGCCGGAGGATCGCATGGGACGTTTGTTGAAGATTTCGGGTGCCGTGCTGGCGCTGATCGTCGTCGGTCTGTTCGGTTGGCTTGCGCTGGCGCCGCCGCAACTGCTGAAGGTCGGCGACGGCTATGCGGCAAAAATCGTCTGTTCCAACGTCTTCATCGCCGGGCGCGATGCCCAGGCTGTGCTCGCCGACGACGTGCAGGCCCCCGGCCATCCGTTGCTCAAGCTGGTGCGCGTCGATGTCGACAAAGAGAAACAGGTGGTGACGGCACGCATCCTTGGTTTTGCCGCCCCCGGTTATGCGGCCTATCGTCCGGGTGCCGGCTGCGCCAGCCTGCCGGACGGCGATGCCGCGGCTCTGGCACCGATCGAAACGAAAACCGCCGCTTCAGCGCCCGTGCCGGGTGTGGCCTGGCCCGAAGGCGAGGGGGCTGTGATCGAGCCGACCTTGCAGAAGCTCGTCGAAGACGCTGACCTCGCCGGGCCGGGCATGCGGGCGATCGCCGTGATCCACGACGGCCAACTGGTGGCGGAAACCTATGGCCAGGGTTTCGACCGTTCGACGCCGTTGCTCGGCTGGTCGATGACCAAGTCGGTGACGGCGGCGCTGATTGGCCTCAGGATTGCAGAAGGGCGCATGGACGTGTCGCAGGGCGACCTGCTGCCGGAATGGGCCGGGGACGAGCGGGCGGGCATCACGCTTGCCGACCTGATGGGGATGCAGAGCGGACTTGCCTTCAACGAGAATTATGGCGCCGTCACCGACGTGACGCGCATGCTCTATCTGGAAAGGGACATGGCGGGTTTTGCCGCGACGCGGACGTTGGGTGCAAAGCCCGGCACGAACTTCAGCTATTCCAGCGGCACCAGCACGCTGTTGTCGCGGATCTGGATGCGCACCTTCGACGATCCGGCGGCAGCGCTTGCCTTTCCCTATGACGCTTTGTTTGCGCCGCTCGGCATGACGAGCGCCGTCCTGGAGACGGACGAGAGCGGCACCTTCGTCGGTTCCTCCTACATGTATGCGACGACGCAGGACTGGGCGCGGTTCGCGCAGCTCCTGCTGCAGGATGGTGTCTGGAAGGGGAGGGCGATGCTACCGAAGGACTATGTCGCCTTCATGCGCACGCCGACCAAGGCATCGGGCGGCAAATACGGCCAGGGCCAGGTATGGCTGGAGGAAAACGGCGTGCGGGCGGGAACGGGCAGTTTCCCGGCGGATGCCTTCTGGATGCTCGGGCATGACGGCCAGGTGATCATGCTGGTGCCTTCGTTGAAGCTGGCGGTCGTGCGGCTGGGGCTTACGCCTTCGCGGCTCGGCTATGACGTGCAGAAGCTCAACGCCAAAGTAATAGAGGCGCTCGATTGAGCGCCTCGTAAGGGGATTCCTGAACCATCGAGAAGCAGCTTCGCTTCGGGCCAGCCGGGGTGGCCGGCTTACTTCATGCCGAGCTCTTCGAGCAGGCCCTTGCGCTTGGCGTGATAGTAATAGCCGCTGGCATAGAGCTTGACTGCGCTGTCATGCTGGTTGTCGGCCACCATCCAGGCGCCATGCAGATACTTGGTCGCGTATTTGAGGTTGGTTTCCGCGTCGAACAGACCTTCCGCCGGACCGTCATAGCCGAGACCCTTGGCGGTGTTGTAGCGGATCTGCATCAGGCCGTAATTGCCCTTGCTGTAGGCGCGCGGATTGTAGTTGCTCTCGCGCTTGACGACGCGGTGCACCAGTTCCACCGGAATGCCGTTGAGATCGGCATAGTACTTGATCATCTTGTCGAGTTCGGGACGCGAGCTCGTCGGCGTCTTGGTGAACTTCATCGAATCCGGGATGACGTTGGCGACTGCGGCCACCGTCGAGCCGATGACGCCGGTCTTCGGGCGCTCGGTCGGAACGATCATGCGGTTGGCGACCAGCGTTTCGAGGCCGACCGGTTCGCCGGTGTCGAAGTCCGATTCCATCGCGGCTGCAACTGCGAGCGTCGAGACCGGCAGGTCCTGGACGCGAGCGGTCTTGGTTGCCGCCGGCGAGAGGGCGGCGGATGCCACCTGAGTGGAGTCGGCGGGCGAGGGGGCTTCCGCAGCGGCAATCGCCGCGCTGGCGCCGGTCTGCGTCGTCGGGGCAACCATGGCAAGCGCCATGGTGTCGCCCGGCTTGGCCGCGGGGACCGCGACCAGTGCGGGTGCTGCTTCCGCACCCTGTGCCAGATCGGTCGCGACCGGATAGGTGGCGGCGACGCCAGCGGTCTGAGCCGTCAAGGCCGCGCTCGTTGCGGTAGCGGCGCCGTCGGGCGTCGGCAGTGCATAGGCGGTCATTTCGGTGCCGGGCTTTGCGAGGGGCGTAACCGTCTGCACGGCCGTGAGGTCTGCCAGCGACGTGTGCTCTACCGTTGAGCATCCCGAGACGATGGTCGCCGACAACAAAGCTGCCAGGCCAAACGTCTGTTTGGAAAGGGAAATACGGTAATTCGCCATTCTGTCACTTTCGTGCTTCTGGGCCCCGTAGCCCCTGCAAATCAGCGGTTGCCAGCCGCCAAGCGTGAATCTCCATTAACCTATGAGGCTGGCGGCGGCAAGCGTGGGGTCGAATTTCAGGCCGTGGCCCGCTTCATCGTGGCCGTCAAAAGCCCGGCGCCGAGCAGCATGGAGCCGCCGGCGCGGTTGACGATCCGCCGCACATTCGGCTTGGAAATCGTGCTGCGGGCGGCGGTCGCAAGGGCTGCATAGAGGCTGGCATTGAGGATCGCGAGCGTGAGGAACGTCAGCTCGAAAATCGCCATCTGGGTAAAGAGCGGCTGGCTGAGATCGAGGAACTGCGGCAGGAAGGCGACGAAGAAGACGATGCTCTTCGGGTTCAGCGCAGTCACCGCATAGGTATGAAAGAAGATGCGAAGCGGGCGTTCCGTCGACGTGGTTTCGAGGTCGGCGTCGCCGCCGGCGGCCACCGGCGCGCGCCAGAGCTTGATGCCGAGCCAGATAAGATAGGCAGCGCCCACCCATTTCAAGACGGTGAAGATGGGGGCAGAGGTGGCAAGCAGGGCGCCGAGGCCGAGCATGGAGGCGGTCATGGCGGTGAAATCGCCGAGCGCCACACCGGCGACCGTCGCGCCCGCCGTCTTGCGGCCATGGCCGAGCGCGTAGGAAATGACGAGGAGAATGGTGGGGCCGGGGATGGCGAGCAGCACGGCCGAGGCCGCGGCAAAGGCAAACCAGTGTTCGAACGACATGAAAAAGCTCCGCGCTGAAGGTGGTGTTCGGCAATCAATTCGCCGAGCCAGCCACGGAAACGCGGAGCCGTCAACGTCTAATCAAGCGTTGTCGGCGGGTGGCATATCCACCCGCCGGCAAGTGTCGGTCAGTGCTTCTGGGCCTTCCACTTCTGGCCGATGACATCCATCACCTCGCCGAACCACTTGGTGGAGGTATCGAACTGCTTGCCGCCCTTGATGCGAGGGAATTCGATGGTGCGCAGCTTGCCGCCCTGGTCTTCGTCGTGACCGGTGACGCCCGAGACCTTGTTGAGGGCGCTTTCGACGGCAAGGTCGACCATGCCCTGGATCAGGCGCAGGTCGTCGCCGTTGGCCGGGGCCGAGCGGGCGTAGTAGCCAGATTTCTGCACCATCGAGCGTTCGGCGCCGAGAAGGGCTGCAAACTGCTTGGAGAACCAGTTGCCGACATTGATCGTGTCGATCTTCACGTGGCCGAAGGCATCGCGCTTGATGGTCTCGCCGGCTGCTTCCCGCTCGGCGACAATGGCGTCGAGGCAGGCGCCTTCACTGACGAACAGCGTCACGAAGCCGGTGCGGTCCATAACCTTGCGCAGGCGATCGGCTTCGCCCTGCAGGTCGAACTTCATCTCCGGCAGATAGAGGCCGTCGATGTTCTTCATCTGGCGGTTCATCATGAAGCCGTCGACGAATTCCTTGTCGTCGGTCATCTGGATGTAGGAGCGGGCGGTGGCTGCCGTCAGCCAGCCGCTATGGCGGCCCATGACTTCATGGACGACGAGCGTGCGCGGGGCGGCACTCTGTTCGTTGCTGACATTGTCGAAGAAGCGGGCGCCGTATTCGGCGGCCGTCCAGGCGCCGAGCGTCTGGCGGATCGGAACGACGTCGTTGTCGACGGTTTTCGGCAGGCCGACCACGGTCAGGTCGTAGCCGTTGGCGCCGAGATAGGCGGCAAGGTCGGCAGCGGTCGTGTTGGTGTCGTCGCCGCCGATGGTGTGCAGGATCGAAATGCCGTCCTTGGCAAGGCGCTCGGCTGCGACACGCAGCGGGTTTTCGCCTTCCTTGACCAGGCCGCGCTTGACGCAGTCGGCGGCGTTGGTGAGCTTGACGCGGCTGTTGCCGATCGGCGAGCCGCCATGGCGATGCAGGATATGGGCCTTTTCGCGCATGTCGCGCGTAATTTCGATCTGGTCTCCAAGGAGTACGCCCTGGTAGCCCGAGCGATATGCGACCAGCTCATATTCGGGTGCTACGTCCGTATAGCGCTCGATCAGTCCTCCAACGGCCGATGACAGACAGGGCGCGAGCCCGCCGGCCGTCAGCATTGCGACTTTTTTCTTGGCCATGTTTCCTCCTCGGGACTTTGGCATGCGATGGGTGCGGCCTCCATAGCGCAAATCAGATGGAATTTAAATGACGGGCCTGTGGATGTTGTGTCGAGGCTGCGCGAGAACGGCTGCTGGGCGCCGTCGGAAACGCGGGGCGGGCTCGGTGTCGAGCCGATTGTCGCAGCCGGAGGAGCGCAATCGGGCGGAGCGGCCTTCGCGGCCGGTGCATTTGGCGTGTTTTTCGGCATAAATTCGCCGCTTCGGATCGCTAGGTTGTTCCCAAGGGAACAGCTTTCCGTCTACCAGCTGTCGCAAGTTCCAGTCGATGGATTGACAATAGTGAGGTGCCATCACAAATTCGTCATCCTCGTGGTTCGGACCGTCCCACCGCTTGCAATTTGCCACCACACAAGTCCATGCTATACGCTGGAGAGACAGGGATTCTCGCATGTCATTCTGGGACAGCCTCCTCAAAATCGTTACCGCCACCGGCAATGCGCTTGCCGGTGTGGTCGAGGCCGTGCGTACCCTGTTTGAGGGCGACCCGGAGACACGGCGCAAGGTTGCCTTCTCCGTCGCGATGATCGCGCTTTCGGCCAAGATGGCCAAGGCCGACGGCATCGTCAGCGAGGCCGAGGTCGCCGCCTTCCGCGACATCTTCCAGTTCCCGCCCGACCAGGCGCAGAACGTCGCGCGTCTCTATAATCTGGCGCGCCAGGACGTCGCCGGCTACGAGGCCTATGCGGAGAAGATGGCGTCGCTGTGTTCGTCCTGCGAAGAAAACTGCCCGATCCTCGAGGATATCGTTGACGGCCTGTTCCATATCGCCAAGTCCGACGGTGCAGTTCATGAGCGCGAACTGGCGTTCCTGGTGCGGGTCGCCGAGATCTTCGGCATGGACGAGGCGCATTTCGAGCTCATCATGGCCCGCCATGTGCACGGAGACGGTCGCGACCCCTATCAGGTGCTCGGCGTTTCGCGTAAGGATGATTTCGCCGACATCCGCAAGCGCTACCGTGTGCTGGTTTCCGAGAACCACCCGGATATGCTGGTGGCGCGCGGCGTACCGCAAGAATTCCACGCGATCGCCAATGATCGCATGGCGGCGCTGAACGCCGCCTATGAGGCGATCGAGAAAGAACGCCGAGCTGCATGACTTCCAAATACTGCGACTATCCGGGGGCTCGCTTCATGCCGTCGCCCAATTTTGGCGACCGCGCCGACAGGCGGGCACCGGATATGATCGTGCTGCACTACACCGGCATGGCAACGGGCGCTTCGGCGCTCGAATGGCTTTGTCGCGAAGAGAGCCAGGTTTCCAGCCATTATTTCATTCATGAGGACGGACGCGTCGACCAGCTCGTGCCTGAGACGCTGCGTGCCTGGCACGCGGGCAAGAGCTACTGGAAGGGCGAGACCGACATCAACTCCTGTTCGATCGGTATCGAGATCGCCAACCCGGGCCACCCCGGCGGGTTGCCGGATTTCCCGAAGAAGCAGATCGATGCGGTCGTCGAATTGTGTCGGGACTGTGGCCAGCGGTGGTCGATCGCCCCGGAAAGGGTGCTGGCGCACAGCGATATCGCCCCCATTCGCAAGGTTGATCCGGGAGAAAAATTTCCCTGGCATGTTCTTCACCGTGAAGGGGTCGGGCACTGGGTTGAGCCGGCTCCGATCGGCGGCGGGCGCTTCTTTCAGCGCGGCGACCGCGGTCAGCCGGTAGAGGCCATCCAGTCGATGCTGTCGCTCTATGGCTACGGCATTGAAGTGACTGGTGATTTCTGCGAAAAAACCGAGGGCGCCGTCGCCGCGTTCCAAAGGCATTTCCGGCAACAGAGGGTAGACGGCATCGCCGACATCTCAACCCTCGATACGCTCCATCGCCTGCTTTCCGGGCTGCCGCAATTTGTCGCCTGACGCGGAAGAATTTTTCGTCCCGAAGCCTGTTTTCCGGATGTTCGTGGCATGTTTTTTTAGCTTTGCCACATGTTTACCATGATGCGCCGTTCATTTCCCGCTCATTGAAACTGCAGGAACTTCGGGGCGCAACGCTCACGTCCTGTGAATGAAACGATCGGGACGTGAGGCTCGAAGCGGGGTGCGCTTCGGTCCAATCCCCAGACCGGAGAATTCAAACTACATGAGAATATCGTCTGTTGCTGCGGTGGCGGCATGCCTTGGCATGTTCTTCGCCGGGATGGGTACGTCGTATGCGGGGAATGTCGACAAGACCATCAAGACCTCTTCCATCCCGACCGTCACCCGGACCACAGGCTTCCCGAAACCGGACCTTCCGCAGAACGTTCAGTATACGGCCCTGATCAAGAGCTATGCGAAGCAGTACGGCGTTCCCGTCGATCTGGCGCATGCGGTCGTCAAGGTCGAAAGCAACTTCAATCCGAAGGCACGCGGCAGCGCCGGCGAGATCGGCCTGATGCAGATCAAGCCCGCCACGGCGCGCATGATGGGCTATTCGGGCTCCTCCAAGGGTCTCTACGACCCGGAAACCAACATCAAGTTCGGCATGAAGTATCTCGCCATGGCGCATGAACTTTCGGGCGGCACCACCTGCGGCACGATCCTCAAGTACAATGCCGGCCATGGCGCCAAGCGCATGAACCCGGTTTCCAAGCGCTATTGCGGCAAGGTCCAGGACATCATCGACTAGAACGCCGTGGGTTCCAGCGAACGCACGAGGGGCGCCTTGGCATCCCTATTCTAGAGCATCTGGCCGCCTCGGTGTTTCCACCTGAGGGCGGAATGCTCTAGTCCCTGACAGGCGTGGGTGATCCATTTGCCCACGCGACGAGAGAGCATCGTCCGCCGGCCACGCGGCAATGGCGGATGCTCCAGCCGGACAGGTCTCGCGTTCCGGCGCACCAATTAAATCCTTGAGTGGTGGTGCCCTATCAGCACCGATATGCTACCTCCTTCCGTGTCAGCGGAGCGGGGATGAGCATGTCGGAAAGCTTTGATTTCATTGTCGTCGGCAAGGGCATGATGGGCGCTGCGGCTGCCCGGCACCTGGCGCTCTCGGGTGCTGGCGTCGCGCTCGTCGGTCCTGACGAGCCGACCGATTGGGCCAGTCATTCCGGCGTCTTTTCCAGCCACTACGACAATGCCCGCATCACCCGCACGATCGACGACGACCCCGTCTGGGCGCGTCTCGCCCGTCGCTCGATCGAGCGCTACGACGAGATCGAACGCGAAAGCGGCATCCGGTTTTATCACGAGGTCGGCTGCTTGATGGCGGGGCCAGCGCCGGGCTCGAGCTACGACTATATCGAGCAGGTGGAAAAGGCGCGGGATGCGCTCGGCGTCGAAGCGCCGCTCTATGACAGCGAGGCGCTGTCGCGGCGCTTTCCCTGGTTCCGTTTTCCCGAGGGCACGGCCGGCGTTTATGAGCGCCTTGGCGCCGGCTACATCAATCCACGCGCGCTCGTTGCGGCGCAGGTCATCTGTGCCGAGAAGGCCGGCGCACGGATCGTGCGCGACGAGGTCGGCGCCGTCTCCGAGGCGGACGATCGCGTTGTCGTCACGACGGTCTCGGGCATGCGCCTGGAAGCGGGCCGGGTCATCGTTGCGGCCGGCGGATTTTCCCTGTCCGACAAACTGCTGCCGCGGCCGATCGACTTGACGGTCAAGGCTCGCACGGTGCTGTTCGCGGAGGTGGCGGCGAGCGAGCTGCCTGACTTCGAGGGCATGCCCTCGCTGATCGGTGCAGCACCCGAGCAGGAGAAGAGCTACTACCTGCTGCCGCCGGTCGGCTATGCCGACGGCAGGACCTATATCAAGATCGGCGGCGATCCGACCGACAGGATCCTGGGTGACGAGCCGGCGATACGGCACTGGTTCCGCGGACCGGGCGGTGCCGCGGCGGCCGAGCATCTGCGTCGGCTGCTGGCCGAGGTGATGCCTGATTTCCGGCCGGTCTCCACCCGCTTTTCACCCTGTGTCACCTCGTTTACCCGCGACGGGCTGCCCTATATCGGCTTTGCCGAGGGCGACCGCATCGCCGTCGTCACCGGCGGCAACGGCCAGGCGGCAAAAAGCTCCGACGAGATCGGCAGGCTCGGCGCTGTCCTTGTGCAAAATGGCCGGATCGATGAGCCCGAATACGACGCCGACTTCGCGGTCGCCTTTCGCTAGGTGCGGCGGCATCCACCCGGTCTCGGCCGATCTGCCCTGTTGGCAGCTTGAAAAACACTGCCGTTTTTTCTGGCGCCGGGCGGGGGCTTGCGTTAAGGAGCGCCTGCCAGTTGGCCGGGCAGCCGCTCTCCGCAAGTGCCGAAAGGCCGCGGGGGGAGGAAAGTCCGGGCTCCACGGAAGCACGGTGCCGGATAACGTCCGGCGAGGGTGACCTCAGGGAAAGTGCCACAGAAAGCAAACCGCTCCGCTTGCGGAGTAAGGGTGAAAGGGTGGGGTAAGAGCCCACCGCGGACATGGCGACATGGACGGCACGGCAAACCCCACCGGGAGCAAGACCGAATAGGGATGACGCGGACGCGCAAGCGCCCAGCCTGTTTCCGGGCCAGTCATCCGGGTGGGTTGCAAGAGGCTGCGTGCAAACGTAGTCCCAGATGAATGGCTGCCACGTTCCGTTGCCTTCGGGTGGCGGGGCCATACAGAACCCGGCTTACAGGCCAACTGGCGATTTTTCTCTCTCTCTCTCTCTCTCTCTCTCTCTCTCTTTCTCTGTGGGCGGGCCGCACGGTTCAGCGCGTGCGGATCGCGCCTTGCAAATCGGGCTGATCCGCATGCCATTTTTGCGACCGACAGCGGTGCCGGTTTAGGCGGTTTTGTCGTTGCCGCCGCGCATTCTTCTCTTGCGATGACACGAAAGGGCCTCTGCACAACGGTGTGTCTGCGCTTTTTCTCACATTCTGATTTTTCAACGATTTGAAGCCGTTCGACCGTCGCATTCCCGTACGGTGGGGGTCTCTTCGTAACCCTTCGTTAAACTTAACAACCTATCAATATTTGATCAGCCCGACGGCTGTTTGTGATCCATTCCCATTGACGCCCATATGGTCCCATGATATCCCATAATGGCACTGCGCAGGGGCTGCTTCGCGGCCCAATATCGCAAGATTCCAATGCCTTCCGGCTTCGGAGGGTGGTCGGACATTCCACTGTTCGGCGGGGCGGTCTTGCGTGCGGAGTGACGTGTTCTCGCGGGTCGATGATCGTGGCCCGTCAGTCTTGGGCGGCCGTTTCGCGTTATGAACCGCTTCTTGTCACATGCCACCAATCGGATCGATGCGAAGGGGCGGGTCTCTGTTCCCTCGGCGTTTCGCTCCGTGCTGTCGGATGGGGGCGTTCGGGAGCTATACTGTTTTCAGGATTTCGTCTTTCCGGCGATCAGCGTCGGCGGGCCGGAGCTCCTGGATCGGTTCGAGAGGCAGATGGCGGCCGAGGATCCATTTTCTCCGGAAGCCAACGAGATGTCGCTGCTGGTTCACGGGGGTGGCGTCTTTGTGAAGCTCGATCCGGAAGGCCGGTTGATGATGACGGATTTTATCCGCGACTTCACCGGCATCTCGACCGACGTGATGTTCGTCGGGCGGGGCGATTATTTTCAGCTCTGGGAGCCGCAGGCCTTTCAAAAGGCGCAGGCGGCGGCCCGGGAAGGGCGCAAGTCACGGGGGTTGCGTCCAGAATAGAATGGAGAGAGGGAATGGTGACGGATCAAGGCGGAGGTGTTTCTGAAGCCGAAGGCGGACCGGTTCGTCACATTCCCGTTCTCTTGCCCGAGGTGCTTGCTGCTCTCGAGCCTGCGCCCGGCAAGGTCATCCTCGATGGCACCTTCGGTGCCGGTGGCTACAGCTCCGCAATCCTCAAGGCCGGTGCCGACGTGATCGCGCTCGATCGCGACCCGACGGCGATTGCCGCAGGGCAGGCGCAGGTCGCCGAGTGGGGCGGCCGGCTGAAGCTCGTTCATGCACAGTTCTCCGATCTTGCTGCCCATGCGCCCGAAGGCGGGCTCGATGGCGTCGTGCTCGATATCGGCGTTTCCTCCATGCAGATCGACGAGGCCGAGCGAGGCTTCTCCTTCCAGAAGAAGGGGCCGCTCGACATGCGCATGTCGGCTTCGGGCGTTTCGGCGGCCGATGTCGTCAATCGCGCCAAGGTCTCTGATCTCATCCGCATCTTCGGCTTTCTCGGTGAAGAGAAGCAGGCCGGCCGCATCGCGCGTGCGATCGAGAAGCGCCGGGCCGAACAGCCCTTCGAAACGACCCGCGATCTTGCCGGCCTGATCGAGGTGGTGACGCCGCGCAAGGCCAAGGACAAGATCCATCCCGCCACCCGCGTCTTCCAGGCGCTGCGCATCTTCGTCAACGACGAGCTCGGCGAACTGGCAGAGGCGCTGTTTGCGGCCGAGCGAGCGCTGAAGCCCGGCGGCCGTCTTGTCGTCGTCACCTTCCATTCGCTCGAAGACCGCATCGTCAAGGCCTTCTTCCAGGACCGCTCCGGCAAGGCCAGCGGCTCGCGTCACCTGCCGATGGTGTCCGCGCGTGCCGCAACCTTCACGCCAGTTGGCAAGCCTATGGTGGCAGCCAGCGAGGAAGAAGCGTCCCTCAATCCGCGCGCCCGCTCTGCCAAGCTTCGCGCCGGTATCCGCACGCAAGCCGCGTCGCCGGGAAACGATCTGTCCATTTTCAATCTGCCGGAACTGGCAAGCCTTGCACGGCTGGGGGGCTGACAAGACATGCTTCGAACGTTCGATATCGTTCTGATCGTCGTCATGACGGCCGCGGCCACGGTGACCTATACGATCAAGCACCGCGCCGAAAACAAGCTTGAGGAAGTCCGCAAGCTCGACGTGGCGATCAAGCTCGAGGAAGACACGATCGACCTGCTGCGGGCCGACTGGGCGCTTCTGACCCAACCGAACCGCCTGGAGCGCCTCGTCGGTGCCTTCGGAGCCGACCTGCAACTCGTGCCGACCCCCTCGACACAGCTCGCCCAGCCGCAGGAACTGCCGATGCTGAAGGCCGATCTGCCCGTGCCCGAGGACAAGTCGGCCAAGGATGGCATCGCCGCCATCATCGAAAAGACCGATAAGATCGCAACTGGCTCGGTGGCGCGCTGATGTCGTTTCTCTCCCGCATCATGGTGTTGAAAAGCAAGGCGCACTTCTCGGCGGGCGGCAACAACCGACCGGCTGAAAGCGGCGTCAACGTCACCTTTCAGGGGACGCGCAAGAAGACCACGAACCAGGCGAAGAACCGCGTCGCCATCGTGATCGCCAGCTTCGGCATCGTCTATGCCGTCATCGGCGGCCGCCTGGTGCAATACGGCATGGCGGCACCCGAAACCGTTTCCAGCATCGGCCGGGCCGACAACCTGATGGCGTCGCGCCCCGACATTCTCGACCGCAACGGCGAGATCCTCGCGACCGACATCCGCACCGTCTCGCTCTATGCCGAGCCGCACAAGATCGTCGATGCCGACGAAGCGGTCGAGCGGCTGTCGACGGTGCTGCCCGACATCAACGCCCGCGAAATCTACAACAAGCTGAAGTCGAAATCGCGCTTCCAGTGGCTGCGCCGGCAGCTGACCCCGAAGCAGCAGTCGGAGATCCTGGCGCTCGGCATTCCCGGCGTCGGCTTCCGCCCGGAAAAGCGCCGCTTCTATCCCGGCGGCCACACCGCCGCGCATATCCTCGGCCACGTCAACATCGACAACCGCGGCGTTGCCGGCATGGAGCGCTACATCGACAGCCAGGGGCTGGCCGACCTTGCCGCGATCGGCATGACCAGCGACGCCAAGCTCGAGCCGGTGAAGCTTTCGATCGACGTGCGCGTGCAGAACATCGTGCGCGACGTCATCGACGCCGGCATGAAGAACTACCAGGCGCTCGCCGCCGGCGCCGTCGTGCTCGACGTGCATACCGGCGAAGTGCTGGCAATGGCGTCCGTTCCCGACTACGACCCGAACAAACCGGCCGAAGGGGCGGAAGAGGGCTGGATGAACCGCATGTCGAACGGCACGTTCGAAATGGGCTCCACCTTCAAGACCTTCACCATCGCCATGGGCCTCGATTCCGGCAAGGTGACGCTCAACGACAGCTTTGACGCCTCGGCGCCGATCCGTATCGGCGGCTTCACCATCAAGGACTTCCACGGCAAGCGCCGCGTGCTGACTGTCCCGGAAATCTTCCAGTATTCGTCGAACATCGGCACCGCGAAGATTGCCGATCTCGTCGGCATTCCCGGCCACAAGGAATTCCTGACGCGCCTCGGCCTGCTTTCGAAGCTGCCGACCGAACTGCCGGAAGTGAAATCCCCGACGCAGCCGCGCGAATGGAAGAAGATCAACTCGGTCACCATCTCCTTCGGTCACGGCGTCTCGACGACGCCGCTGCAGACGGCGGTCGCGGGTGCTGCACTCGTCAACGGCGGCAAGCTGATCGAACCGACCTTCCTGCCGCGCACCGAGGAGCAGGCCGACGCCGTCTCCACACCGGTGGTCAAGAAGAGCACCAGCGACGACATGCGCTTCCTGCTTCGCTGGAACGGCATTGCGGGCTCCGGCAAGCGCGCACTGGTGCCGGGCTTCAACGTCGGCGGCAAGACCGGCACGGCCGACAAGGTGGTCAACGGCCGCTATGCCAGCGACCAGAACTTCAACGCCTTCCTCGCGGCCTTCCCGATCGACAACCCGAAATACATCGTGCTGACCTTCATCGACGCGCCGAAGACCGGCGAGGGTGGCGGGCGCACCGCAGGCTCGAACGCGGCTCCCATGGTTCGCGACATCATCAGCCGCTCTGCGCCGCTGCTCGGTGTCGAACCAAAGTTTGGAGAAGACGGTTCTGCCTTGCTTGTGTCTTATTAGACATGAAATGAGAAAGCGGACGATTCGCGATTCTTGCGGATCGAAATCGATGCGAGACGTGCGTTCATGAAGATCAAAGACCTGGCGGGATCGAGCTTCCCGGAACTTTCGGCGCAACTGAGCGGCGCTGCCGCCGATATCGACGTTGCCGGACTGACGGCCGATAGCCGGCAGGTTCAGCCAGGGGATCTCTTCGTCGCCGTTTCCGGCAGCAAGGCCAATGGCAGCGCCTATGTCGCCGATGCCCTGAAGCGCGGCGCGGTCGCCGTCGTCACCGAAGCTGGCTCAGACGTCGACTCTTCGGCAGCGCCGGTCCTGAAGCTTTCCGAACCTCGCGCCTTTCTCGCCCGCGCTGCCGCTGCCTTCTATGGCCGCCAGCCGGAAACCATGGTCGCCGTCACCGGCACCGCTGGCAAGACCTCGGTCGCCTCCTTCACCCGCCAGGTCTGGGCGCATTCCGGTCTTGCAGCCGCGATGATCGGCACGACCGGCGTCGTCGCACCCGGGCGTAACGATTACGGCTCGCTGACGACGCCCGATCCGGTGTCGCTGCACAAGCTGCTCGCCGAACTTGCCGATGCCGGCGTCACCCATGCGGCGATGGAGGCCTCCAGCCACGGCCTCGACCAGAGCCGGCTCGACGGCGTGCGCCTGTCGGCTGCCGCCTTCACCAATCTCGGCCGCGATCACATGGACTACCACCCGACGGTGGAGCACTACATGGCCTCCAAGATGCGGCTGTTCGAGGCGCTGTTGCCGAAGGGCGCGCCCGCAGTGATTTTTGCCGACGACCAATGGTCGGACCAGGCGATCGCCGCTGCCCGCAAGGCCAAGCTCGACGTGCGCACGGTCGGCCGCAAGGGCGATTACATTTCGCTGAAGCGGGTCGAGCACTTCCGCCACAAGCAGTCGGCCGAAGTGCATGTCGGCGACGACATCTTCGAAATCCACATTCCGCTTGCCGGCGACTTCCAGGTGGCCAATGCGCTCGTGGCGGCCGGCCTTGCCATGTCCACCGGCATCAGTGCCAAGGCGGCCTTCTCCGCGCTTGAAAAGCTGCAGGGGGCCTCCGGTCGTCTTGAACTGGTCGGCCAGACCAGGGACGGCGCGCTCGCCTATGTCGATTACGCCCACAAGCCGGATGCGCTGGAAAACGTGCTCGCCTCGGTGCGGCCGTTCACGACCGGCCGCGTCGTCGTGGTTTTCGGCTGCGGCGGCGACCGCGACAAGGGTAAGCGCCCGATCATGGGCGAGATCGCCACCCGGCTTGCCGACGTGACGATCGTGACCGACGACAATCCGCGCTCGGAAGTGCCCGATGTGATCCGCGCCGAAATCATGGCGGCGGCCAGGGGCGCCATCGAAATCGGCGACCGCGCCACGGCGATCCGCACGGCGGTCGGCATGCTGAAGACCGGCGACACGCTGATCGTCGCCGGCAAGGGGCACGAGGAGGGGCAGACGATCGGCTCCGTCACGTTGCCCTTCTCGGATCACGCGGAGGTCCGCAAGGCATTGGGAGGCTTGTGATTTGAACTGGCTCTGGACAAGCAGCGATCTCCTGGCCGCCATGAATGGCCGGCCGGTCGGCAATCTGCCTGAAGGCATCTCGGGGATCTCCATCGACAGCCGCTCGATCGGCAAGGGCGAAGCCTTCTTCGCGATCAAGGGTGATCGCGTGGATGGCCACGACTATGCGGGTATCGCGCTCGCCAATGGCGCCGCGGTGCTGGTCGTCAGCGAAGGCAAGCTGCCGGCGCTCGGACGGCTGAATGCGCCGATGATCGTCGTCGACGACGTGCTCGAAGCGATGATCCGGCTCGGCTGTGCGGCGCGCGACCGCAGTGCCGCCAAGATCATCGCCGTCACCGGTTCGGTCGGCAAGACGACCACCAAGGAGATGTTGCGCCACGTGCTTCAGCCGCAGGGCCGCGTACATGCGTCGGTCGCCTCCTTCAACAATCACTGGGGTGTGCCGCTGACGCTTGCGCGCATGCCCGAGGCAACCGATTTCGGCGTCTTCGAAATCGGCATGAACCATCCGGGCGAGATCCGGCCGCTGACCGCCATGGTGCGCCCGCATGTGGCCATCGTCACCAGCATCGCTGCCGCCCATCTTGGCAATTTCGAGAGCCTCGACCAGATCGCCGAAGCCAAGGCCGAGATCTTCGAAGGCGTTGTCAATGGCGGCCACGCGCTGATCATTCACGACAGCCCGCAGTACAAGCTGCTTGAAGACGCCGCGGCAGCGGCCGGCGTCAGCCACATCCATTCCTTCGGCGCCAACCCGAAGGCCGAATTCCGGCTGGTTGAATTCAGCGGCGGTGCGGAGGGTTCCATTCTCTGGGCCGGCATCGGCGGTCGCACGTTGGAAGTCGCGATCGGTGCCCCCGGGCGTCACATCGCCGAGAATGCCGTTGCGGTTCTCGCAGCGGTGAAGCTTGCTGGCGGCGATCTCGACTATGCGGCTTCGGCGCTCGCAACCATGCAGGCCGAAACGGGCAGGGGCCGGCGCCACACGCTTTCGATCGGCGGCGGTACGCTGAAGCTGATCGACGAGAGTTACAACGCCAATCCGAGCTCGATGCGGGCGGCGATTTCGCTGCTGCGCGACAGCGAGCCGCCGGTCGGCGGCCGTCGTGTCGCCGTGCTCGGCGACATGCTCGAAATGGGCGAACACGCGGCCGAGGTGCATGCGGCCCTTGCCCGTCCGCTCATCGAAGCCGGAATTACCGATGTCTGGCTCGCCGGACCGCTGATGGCGCACCTGCGCGACGCGCTTCCGCCCGAAGTTTCGGTGATCTATCGCGAGAGCGTTGAGGATCTCAAAGCCTATGCGCTGGCCGCTGTCGCGCCGGGCGACGTTGTCATGGTCAAGTCGTCCAAGGGAACCGGCTGCGCCAAGATCGTGCAGGCGCTGATCGAGAGCTATCCGGAGACGCAAGCCGAGGAATACGGGGCCGAGGGAACCGAAGCCGAGGGGTAGCCGGCGTAATAAAAGCCGGCGGAACCGCCCATGATGGCGCGGTGGATACAGTTTGAGGTTAGGCGGCGCGCCCTAACACTTTCGCATGCAAGCGCGTATCGTTTTTCAGATGATTCTGTTGGACGTGTTTCGAAATACTACGGCGCCGCGTCTCCCGGGGCGGGAAAGCTTCGCTGTAACACTTTAAACTGCTGCATCATTGTGCAGGAAACCTTTGGGGAAAGGTCCCTTATGCTCATTTGGCTTGTGGAACTGGCGGACCACTTTCAGTTTTTCAATCTTTTTCGCTACATCACGTTCCGCACCGGCGCGGCGCTCTTCACGTCGGCCATGATCGTCTTCCTCTTCGGGCCCGCGATGATCGCCTCGCTGCGCATCCGCCAGGGCAAGGGCCAGCCGATCCGCGCCGACGGGCCGCAGACGCATTTCAAGAAGGCCGGCACGCCGACCATGGGCGGCCTGATGATCCTGGCCGGCATCGTCGTCTCGTCGCTGCTCTGGGCCGATCTGTCGAGCGTCTACGTCGTCTCGACGCTGCTCGTCACGCTCGGCTTCGGCGCCATTGGCTTCTACGATGATTACCTCAAGGTTACGAAGCAGTCGGACAAGGGTTTTTCCGGCAAGGCACGCCTCGGCATCGAATTCGTGATCGCGGCGATCGCCGTGTTTTTCATGATGCAGGCCTCGCTTTCGGGCGGTCCGTCCGGCTCCACTTTCGGCTCCTCCGTCACTTTCCCCTTCTTCAAGGACCTGATCGTCAATCTCGGCTATTTCTTCGTGCTGTTCGGTGGCTTCGTCATCGTCGGCGCCGGCAATGCCGTGAATCTGACCGACGGTCTCGACGGTCTTGCGATCGTGCCTGTGATGATCGCCGCTGCCGCCTTCGGCCTGATTGCCTATCTCGCGGGTAACGCCGTTTTCGCCAACTATCTGCAGATCCATTTCGTGCCCGGCACGGGCGAGCTTGCCGTCATCCTCGGCGCCGTCATCGGCGCCGGCCTCGGCTTCCTCTGGTTCAACGCGCCGCCGGCCGCCATCTTCATGGGCGACACCGGGTCGCTGGCGCTTGGCGGCCTGATTGGCACCGTAGCCGTTGCCGTCAAGCATGAGATTGTCATGATCATCATCGGCGGCCTCTTCGTCATGGAGACGCTGTCGGTCATCATCCAGGTCTTCTGGTTCAAGCGCACCGGCCGCCGCGTCTTCCTGATGGCGCCGATCCACCACCACTTCGAAAAGAAGGGCTGGACCGAGAGCCAGGTCGTGATCCGATTCTGGATCATCGCCGTCATCCTGGCGATGGTTGGCCTCTCCACCCTCAAGCTGCGGTGAGCGGACGATGATCCCGGTCACTTCCTTCAAGGGCAGGAAAGTCGCTCTCTTCGGTCTCGGCGGTTCGGGCCTTGCGACCGCGCAGGCGCTCGTCGCCGGTGGTGCCGAGGTTACCGCATGGGACGACAACCCGGATAGCGTCGCCAAGGCTTCGGCGGCAGGCGTGCCGACGGCAGACCTGCGCACCGTCGACTGGGCGGCCTTTGCCGCCTTCGTGCTTTCGCCCGGCGTGCCGCTTACGCATCCCAAGCCGCACTGGACCGTGGATCTTGCCCATGCTTCCGGCGTCGAGATCATCGGCGACGTCGAACTTTTCGTGCGCGAACGCCGGGCGCATGCGCCCGATTGCGCCTTCATCGCGATAACCGGCACCAACGGCAAATCGACGACGACGGCGCTGATCGCACATATCCTCAAAGAAAGCGGCCGAGACACGCAGCTCGGCGGCAATATCGGCACCGCGGTGCTGACGCTTGATCCTCCGAAGGCCGGGCGCTTCTACGTGGTCGAGTGCTCGTCCTACCAGATCGATCTGGCGCCGACGCTGAACCCGACGGCAGGCATTCTGCTCAACCTGACACCCGATCATCTCGATCGCCACGGCACGATGCAGCATTACGCCGACATCAAGGAACGGCTGGTCGCCGGTAGCGGCACGGCAATCGTCGGTGTCGATGACAGTTTCTCGGCGCTGATCGCCGATCGCGTCGAGCGCGCCGGCACCAGGACCGTGCGGATCTCCCGTCGCCATGTGCTGGCAAGCGGCCTCTATGCCGAGGGCCCGCGCATCCTGAAGGCTGAAGGCGGCACTTCCAGCCTGTTCGTCGATCTCGACGGCATCCAGACGCTGCGCGGCGGTCACAACGCCCAGAACGCAGCCGCGGCCATCGCGGCCTGCCTTGCGGTCGGCGTCAGCGCGGCGGAAATCCACGCCGGCCTGAAGAGCTTCCCCGGTCTCAAGCACCGCATGCAGCCGGTCGGCCGCAAGGGTACGGTGGTCTTCGTCAATGACAGCAAGGCGACCAATGCGGATGCGGCGGCGCCGGCGCTTTCGAGCTATGACCGCATCTACTGGATCGCCGGCGGTCTGCCGAAGGAAGGGGGCATCACGACGCTTGCACCCTTCTTCCCGAAGATCGCCAAGGCCTATCTGATCGGCGAGGCCGCACCGGCTTTCGCCGCGACGCTTGGCGAAGCGGTTCCCTATGAGATCTCGGGCACGCTGGAGCAGGCGGTAGCGCATGCCGCGGCCGATGCCGGCAGGGACGAGACGGGCGGCTCGGCGGTGATGCTCTCACCGGCTTGCGCAAGCTTCGACCAGTATAAGAACTTCGAGGTACGCGGTGATGCCTTCGTCGGACATGTGCGCGCGATCGAAGGCGTGACGATGCTGATTTGATCCCTCGGCCGGCGCGCATGCGTGCCGGTCGATGCGGAAGGTGGTGCGGGATTTCGGACGTGGGCGCGGTGGGCGCCGGAGAAGGGGACTGACAAGATGGTAAGCCGAGCCGAACGTGGCCCCGTGGCCGACTGGTTCTGGACGATCGACAGGTTCTTTCTGGCGACCTTCATCCTGTTGATGGGCGTCGGCTTCATGCTGTCCTTCGCCGCAAGCCCTGCCGTCGCCGAGCGCATCGGCCTCGACAGCTTCCACTTCGTCCGGCGCCACGCACTCTTCCTTCTGCCGTCGCTGGTGGTGATGGTGGGGATTTCCTTCCTCTCGCCGCGCCAGGTCCGGCGCGCGGCGATTCTGCTTCTTGCCGGTTCGCTCGGCATGATGGTGCTGGTGCTCTTCATCGGCGAAGAGGTGAAGGGCTCGATGCGCTGGATTTCGCTCGGTGGGATTTCGATCCAGCCGTCGGAGTTCATGAAACCGGCCTTCGTCGTCGTCTGTGCCTGGCTGTTTTCCGAACATGCGCGCCAGCCGGAAATCCCCGGTAATCTCTTTGCCATCCTGCTCTTCGGCATCGTCGCGGCCCTGCTTGTCGCCCAGCCCGACCTCGGCCAGACGATCCTGACCACCGCCGTCTGGGGCGGCATGTTCTTCATGGCCGGCATGCCCTGGCTCTGGATCATCCTGCTTGGCGGTGCGGCCCTCGGCGGCTTCTTCGTCGCCTATACGTTGCTGCCGCACGTGGCCGCGCGTATCGACAAGTTCCTGACGGGCGAAGGCGACACCTTCCAGATGGATACCGCCCGCGAGGCGATCATCCGCGGCGACTGGTTCGGCCGGGGCCCGGGCGAAGGCATCGTCAAGCGCATCATCCCGGACAGCCATACCGACTTCGTCTTTTCCGTTGCCGCCGAGGAATTCGGCATCGTCTTCTGCATGGTCATCGTGCTGATCTTCGCCTTCCTGGTGATGCGCGGCCTCAACCATGCCTTCCGCGAACGCAACGACTTCAACCGGTTCGCCGTTGCCGGCTTGGTGCTTCAGATCGGCATCCAGTCGATGATCAACATCGGCGTGAACCTCGAACTGCTTCCGGCCAAGGGCATGACCCTGCCGCTGATCTCCTATGGTGGCTCGTCCATGGTGGCGATCTGCGTCACTGCCGGCTTCATCCTGGCCTTGACCCGTCACCGCCCGGAGAAGCGCGCCGTGGAGCGCAGCCTGTTTCGGTCCGGCATTGGCGTGCCGGCGGAGTAAAATATGACTAAAGGCATCATCCTGCTTGCCGCCGGCGGTACCGGCGGCCATCTCTTTCCGGCAGAAGCGCTGGCCCACGAGCTGAAGGCCATGGGCTATTCGGTGCATCTGGTCACCGATAGCCGCGCCGAACGTTATGCCGGCAAGTTCCCCGCCGACGAGGTTCATGTCGTGCCTTCGGCGACAATCGGCTCGAAGAACCCGGTCAGCGTCGTCAAATCGCTCTGGACGCTGTGGAGCGGCATGCGCGCGGCGCGAAAGCTGATTGCCCGGCTGAAGCCCAAGGCCGTCGTCGGCTTCGGTGGCTACCCGACCGTGCCGCCGCTCTTGGCGGCAACCGGCATGGGTGTGCCGTCGATCATCCACGAGCAGAACGCCGTCATGGGCCGCGCCAACAAGGCGCTGGCCTCGCGCGTCAAGGCGATCGCCGGTGGCTTTCTTCCGGAGGGCACGGGCGCCTTTGCCGCGAAAACCGTGACGACGGGCAACCCCGTTCGCCCGGCGGTGCTAGCCGCCGCCAACACGCCCTATGTGTCGGCTGTCGGCGACGCGCCATTCCATCTCGTCGTCTTCGGCGGCAGCCAGGGCGCACAGTATTTTTCCAAGGCAGTACCGCAGGCGATCTGCCGTCTGGACGACGAGGTTCGCCAGCGATTCAAGGTCACGCAGCAGGCCCGGCCTGAAGACAGGGACGGCGTGATCGCCACCTATGAGAAGCTCGGTGTGCCCGCCGAGGTCTCGCCGTTCTTCACCGATATGGCCGAGCGCATCGCCGGCGCTCAGCTCGTCATTTGCCGCTCCGGCGCCTCGACGGTATCGGAGCTTGCGGTCATCGGCCGGCCGGCGATCCTCGTGCCCTATCCCTATGCGCTCGATCACGACCAGGCGGCCAATGCGGCCGCCCTTGCCGCCAAGGGTGGCGCACGCGTGATCGCGCAGGCCGAACTCACCGCCGACCGTCTCGCCGGCATCCTCAATGATGCGATCGGCAAGCCGCAATCGCTCGCGGAGATGGCGGCAAATGCCCGGGAAACCGGCAAGCCAGACGCAGCAAGCTTGCTTGCATCCCTCGTAGAGGCTATTGCCAGCGGTTTGACAGTCGAGAAATTCAGGGAAACACGCTCATGAAAATGCCGAAAACCATCGGGCTGGTCCATTTCATCGGTATCGGCGGCATCGGCATGAGCGGCATCGCCGAGGTGCTGCACAATCTCGGACACAAGGTCCAGGGTTCCGACCAGTCCGACAGTGCCAATGTGCAGCGCCTGCGCGCCAAGGGCATCGAGGTCTTCGTCGGCCACAAGGCGGAAAACCTCGGCGAAGCCGAGGTGATCGTCGTTTCGACCGCGATCAAGAAGAACAATCCGGAACTGATCGCCGCGCGCGAGAAGTTCCTTCCCGTCGTGCGCCGCGCCGAGATGCTGGCCGAGCTCATGCGCTTCCGCAATGCGATCGCGATCGGCGGCACGCATGGCAAGACGACCACGACCTCGATGGTCGCAGCGCTGCTCGAGGCCGGCGGGCTCGACCCGACCGTCATCAACGGCGGCATCATCAATGCCTATGGCACCAACGCCCGCATGGGCGAGGGCGAGTGGATGGTGGTTGAGGCCGACGAATCCGACGGCACCTTCCTGAAGCTGCCGGCCGATGTTGCCATCGTCACCAATATCGACCCGGAACATCTCGACCACTACGGCAATTTCGATGCCGTGCGCGCCGCGTTCCGCCAGTTCGTCGAGAACGTGCCCTTCTACGGTTTCGGCGTGCTCTGCCTCGACCATCCGGAAGTGCAGACCATGGTCGGCAAGATCGAGGACCGCAAGGTCGTGACCTACGGCGAGAACCCGCAGGCCGACGTGCGCTTCCACAACATCCGCATGGACGGCGCCACCTCCGTCTTCGACATCGAGATCCGCCGCCGGCGCACCGGCCAGGTGATCCCGATGAAGGACCTGCGCCTGCCGATGCCCGGCCGCCACAACGTGTCCAATGCGACCGCGGCGATCGCCGTTGCGCAGCGCCTCGGCGTCAGCCCGGAAGCGATCGCCAAGGGGCTTGCCTCCTTCAGCGGCGTCAAGCGCCGTTTCACGCTGACCGGCGAGACGAACGGCGTGCGCGTCTATGACGACTACGGCCACCATCCGGTCGAGATCAAGGCGGTGTTGCGCGCCGCACGCGAGGCCTGCCAGGGCCGAATCATCGCCGTGCACCAGCCGCACCGCTACTCGCGCCTTTCGAGCCTGTTTGAAGATTTCTCGGCCTGCTTCAACGATGCCGACACGATCCTGATCGCGCCTGTCTATGCGGCCGGCGAAGACCTCATTCCGGGCGCAACGGCCGAGGAACTGGTCGATCGCATCAAGGCGGGTGGCCATCGCGACGCCCGTTACGTCTCCGGTCCGGAGGCAATCGCGCCGGTTGTCAGCAAGATTGCACAGCCCGGCGATTTTGTGGTTCTCTTGGGGGCTGGCAGCATCACCTACTGGGCGGCTGCCCTGCCTAAGGAACTCGCGGATATTTCAGGAAATTGAGCATGAAACAGGTCAACGGTCAGAAACTACTGGAATCGCTCGGAAGCGGCGTAAGCGCTGTGCGCGGCCGTATCACGCCGGATGCGCCGATGGATCGTGTCACCTGGTTCCGCGCCGGCGGTCTTGCCGAGTTGATGTTCCAGCCGCACGACACCGACGATCTCATCACCTTCCTGAAGCTGGTCCCGGCTGAAGTGCCGGTCACGGTTGTCGGCGTCGGCTCGAACCTGCTGGTGCGCGACGGCGGCATTCCCGGTGTCGTCATCCGGCTGTCGGCCAAGGGTTTTGGCGATCTGGAACTGGTCGGCGAAAACCGCATCAAGGCCGGCGCGATCTGCCCGGACAAGAACATCGCCGCCATGGCGCTCGATCACGGCATTGGCGGCTTCTACTTCTACTACGGCATTCCCGGCTCGCTCGGCGGCGCGCTGCGCATGAACGCCGGCGCCAATGGTGCCGAGACCCGCGAACGGGTCGTCGAGGTGCACGCGGTCGACCGTCAGGGCAACCAGCATGTGCTGTCGAATGCCGACATGGGCTATGCCTACCGCCATTCGGCGGCGGCGAAGGACCTCATCTTCACCCACGCGGTGTTCGAAGGCTACGCCGAGGACAAGAACAAGATCCGCACCGACATGGATGCCGTGCGCCAGCATCGCGAAACGGTGCAGCCGATCCGCGAAAAGACCGGTGGCTCGACCTTCAAGAACCCGGAGGGCCACTCGGCCTGGAAGCTGATCGACGAGGCTGGCTGCCGCGGCATGATGATCGGCAGCGCGCAGATGTCGCCGCTGCACTGCAACTTCATGATCAACACCGGCCAGGCGACCGGCTACGAGCTCGAATATCTCGGTGAAACCGTGCGCCAGCGCGTGCTCGAACATTCCGGCGTCCGGCTCGAATGGGAGATCAAGCGCATCGGCAACTTCATGCCGGGCTACGAGATCAAGGAGTTCCTCGGCCGCGGCATCGCGTAAGGCTCGGTTGCGAGACGTGATCTGAAAGGCCGTGGCGGAAGCGCTGCGGCCTCTTGTTTTTCCGGCGGGCGGCAAGCGGCTGCCAGCGCCTTTGCAGAATGCCGGGGTCCCTACTCAATCACGGTCGAGGAGAAAGCTCGAGTGCGTTGCTTGCAAAGACTGTCGTATGCGAGGTTGCTCGCCGTTTCAGCCCTATTGGCCAATCTTGCGTTCTTTGCGCCCGTCAAGGCTATGGATGAGGTGCGTCTGCAAGCTGCCGTCGCCTCGCTCGGTGACGGTGCTGACGCCCAGCGTCTCGAAGCCAGGGTTGCCGATCTCGTAAAATCAGGCGACCAGATCGAGCTTGCGAAGCTGGCCGAACAGATCCGGATGAAAGACGGCGATTTCCTCGACATTCTGGCAAAGTTCTATGAGCAGCCGGAGCAAGCGAACGCGACGCCCGGTTGGCAGCAGATCGCACTCTCAATGGGGCCATGCCACTACGCCAACGCTGCCATCCGCATCGTCGCGATGAAGATCGCGAACGGCACTCACCCAGCCATCCGAAACGGCGTTGTCATGATCGACGGCACGGAGGTCGACAATATTTTCGCGGAATCGATGCATCGCTGCGAGTTGATTGCGCGTCTTCCCAAGTCCACGTGGCAGGTCGGCTCTAGCTGCGCCATGACCGGCGACTGCGCCGACGATCCGGACCTCATGGAGCAGCAGTGAGTCGAGCAGCCAGCGCTTTGCTGGCGCTGGCCCGCCGCGTGCTGCGATCGTCATCGGATTGGCTTCGGAGGCTTCGCGAACAGAGGGCGCCAAACGAAAGGGCCGCAGCGTTGCCGCTGCGGCCCTTCTTGGTTGTGATCGGCCGCGCTAGGCGGGGCCAGTCGTGATCAGGCCGAAACCTCGTCTTCCGTCGACAGCACCAGGCACAGAAGCGTGATGGCGGCGGCGGCCAGCAGGTAGTAGCCGACGTAATCGAGGCTGTAGTTGGTGGCGAGCCAGGTGGCGATGTACGGCGCCAGCGACGCGCCGAAGATGCCGGCGAGGTTGAAGGTCATGGACGCGCCGGTGTAGCGCACCGAGGTCGGGAAGGGGGCTGCCAGCGCTGCGCCGATCGGGCCGTAGGTGAGGCCCATGAGGCCGAGGCCGATGATCGAGAACAGGAAGGCGCCGCCAAGGCCGCCGGCAAGAAGCGGGGCCATGAACAGGCCGAAGACGCCGATGCCGATGGTGGTGATGATCAAGATCAGGCGACGGCCGTAGCGGTCCGAGAGGATACCGGCAACCGGGATCATCAGGCCGAAGAAGACGACGCCGGTCATCTGCACGACCAGGAACTGCTCACGCGAATAGCCGAGCTTCGCCGTGCCCCAGGAGAGCGAGAAGACGGTCATCAGGTAGAACAGCACGAAGGTCGCAAGCGCCACGAAAGTGCCGAGCACCAGGCTGCGCTTGTGGAAACGGAAGATCTCGGCGATCGGCACCTGCACGCGCTCGTGCTTGTCGACGGCCTTCTGGAACTCTGGCGTTTCGGTGATCTTCAGGCGGACATAAAGGCCGACGGCGACGAGCAGGATGCTGGCGATGAACGGCACGCGCCAGCCCCAGGCGAGGAAGGCTTCGTTGCTCATCACTTCGCCGAGGATCAGGAAGGTGCCGGCCGACAGGATGAAGCCGATCGGCGCGCCGAGCTGCGGGAACATGGCGTACCAGCTGCGCTTGCCCTCAGGCGCATTCTCGGTGGCAAGCAGCACTGCGCCGCCCCATTCACCGCCAAGGCCGAGACCCTGGCCGAAACGGCAAAGCGCGAGCAGCAGCGGAGCTGCGACGCCGATCGTGGCATAGGTCGGCAGAAGGCCGATGACGACCGTGGAGATGCCCATGGTCATCAGCGCCGCCACCAGCGTCGCCTTGCGGCCGACCTTGTCGCCGAAATGGCCGAAGATCACGGCGCCGAAGGGGCGGGCGAAAAAAGCGATCGAGAAGGTCGCGAAGGATTGCAGCATTGCCGAGGTCGGGTCCGAGCCCGGGAAGAACAGGTGCGGGAACACCAGAACGGCGGCGGTGGCGTAAACGTAGAAGTCGAAGAATTCGATGGTCGTGCCGACGAGGCTTGCGAACAGCACCCGGGCAGGGGAGTTCACTGCCGCGTGCTTTGACGCATTGTCCTTCGGCGACAGGGAGGTTGTCGCGTCTGTCATTATCATTGTTCCTATGGATGTAAGACCGTCTTGGGAGGCGGGTGCGGGCGTCTTAACGCAAGTTTCGACATGACGAAACCCTGATATCGTAAGAAGTGCGAACGATATCGACGTCATGCGCATCATTATTCTGTCGGCGCTCCGCTCTGGGGCCGCGGCGCGGGACGGCCTTTTCGCTTGCGCCTCAACTGCTTTGCCGTAGGCAGATTTTCACGTTTTGCGGGAGCTTCGCTTGGCGGGACAACCCGGATTGACGAGAATCAAATTGTGGCAAACTCTCGACGGCGAAGCGATCGGCTTCGTTTTTCAGGAGCGAATGCATGTTCAAAAGGCTTTCTGCGGAATTTCTCGGTACATTCTGGCTCGTTTTCGGCGGTTGCGGCAGCGCCGTGCTGGCGGCTGCCCTGCCTGAGGTCGGTATTGGCTATCTCGGCGTCTCCTTTGCTTTTGGCCTGACGGTGCTGACCATGGCCTATGCGGTCGGCGGCATTTCCGGCGGGCATTTCAATCCGGCCGTCTCGGTGGGGTTGCTGGTTGCGGGCAAGTTCCCGGCGCACAAACTTGTCGGCTATGTCATCGCCCAGGTGCTGGGTGCCATCGCCGCGGCGGCGGTTATCTATCTGATCGCCAGCGGCAAGGGGGATTTCCAGCTCGGTGGCTTCGCTGCCAACGGTTACGGCGCGCATTCGCCGGGCGGCTACTCGCTGACGGCGGCGCTGGTTGCCGAGGTGGTGCTGACCGCCTTCTTCCTGTTCATCATTCTCGGCTCCACCCATGGCCGAGTGCCCGCGGGCTTTGCGCCGATCGCCATCGGCCTGGCGCTGACACTGATCCATCTGGTCTCGATTCCGGTGACGAACACGTCGGTCAATCCGGCCCGCTCGACGGGGCAGGCGCTCTTCGTCGGCGATTGGGCGGTCGCGCAATTGTGGCTGTTCTGGGTGGCGCCGATCGTCGGCGCGGCGATCGCCGGCATCGTCTGGAAGATCGTCGGTGATGACGACTGATCCAATTCGGATGCCGTCAGGCATAGACCCGCCGCCCTGGCTGCGGCGGGTTTTTTCATTTTTTCTTCTGTTTATGCATTAGATTCAAGATTACTCCGCAACCCTTTGATCTCTCGCTAAAATGCCTTGTTCCACATGCGCTTGCGCCTGCAACCGGCGTTTCATTTCCTGACCGGGGTTAACGAAAGTAAACGGTTCGTTAACCTTAATGACGTTCTAGTGACCCCAATGGCGCAGCTGACTCGCGAGGGCGGGAGCCAGCCAGACGCAAGGAAGCCTTGCGATAGTGGCGTATTGTCTGGGGGTTTGAATGAACGGCAAGCATGTGGCTGTCCTGATGGGCGGATTTTCTTCGGAGCGACCGGTTAGCCTGTCGTCCGGGGCTGCCTGTGCGGATGCCCTGGAGGCTGCCGGCTATCGCGTCACCCGGATCGACGTCGATCGCAATGTCGCAGAGACGCTGGCCGCGCTGCGACCCGACGTTGCCTTCAACGCCCTTCATGGACCGTTCGGCGAGGACGGCACGATCCAGGGCATCCTCGAATATCTTGAGATCCCCTACACCCATTCCGGCGTACTTGCCTCGGCGCTCGCCATGGACAAGGCGCAGGCCAAGCACGTTGCGGCTGCTTCGGGTATTCCAGTTGCCGATGCGCAGGTCATGGATCGCCATGCCTTTGGTCCGAAGCACCCGATGAAGCCGCCTTACGTGGTCAAGCCGGTTTCCGAAGGCTCCAGCTTCGGTGTCGTCATCGTCCAGGAAGATCAGTCGCATCCGCCGCAGGTGGTGACGTCGAGCGAATGGCGTTACGGCGACCGAATCATGGTCGAGCGTTATGTCGCCGGCCGCGAACTGACCTGTGGTGTCATGGGCGACAAGGCGCTCGGCGTCACCGAAATCATCCCGCAGGGCCATGCCTTCTACGATTATGATTCCAAATACGTAAAAGGTGGTTCGCGTCACGTCATTCCGGCACAGATTTCACCAAATATTTACCAAAAAATACAAACACTCGCTCTGAAGGCGCATCAGGCAATCGGTTGCCGGGGCGTCAGCCGATCCGAC
Source organism: Ensifer sp. YR511 (assembly GCF_900103045.1). Lineage (NCBI taxonomy): Bacteria > Pseudomonadati > Pseudomonadota > Alphaproteobacteria > Hyphomicrobiales > Rhizobiaceae > Ensifer > Ensifer sp. YR511. Next base: position 713,097 of record NZ_FNGR01000001.1, on the reverse strand, counting down.
TTTCGTTTCGATGACAGTTCCTCCGCCGAGGGCGAGCTGATCTGGCTGGAGATCAACACCCAGCCCGGCATGACACCGACCTCCCTGGTGCCCGAGATGGCCGCGCATGCCGGCTACAGCTTCGGTGAGTTTTTGAGTTGGATGGTGGAGGACGCGTCGTGTTTGCGTTGAGGGGCAAAAGGGGCAAGAGGGTTCGTCACCTCGATGGCGCCGCCGCCGTCGATGTGGATGGCGCGCGCGTACTGCCGCGTCCGCTTCGTCGCGTCGTGCGCTTCTTCGTCAGCCTCGGCGCTGGCCGCATCCGCTTTCCCGCCTATACCGGCACGCTGTCGGCGATCGCCTTTTTCGCCGCCACCGGCTTTTACGGCATGTCGCTCGGCGGCCATACGCAGAATTTCGCGCAGGCCTCGACCACGGCCGCAGGCTTCGCGATCGAAGACGTCAAGGTTTCCGGCAACGACCAGACCTCGGAAATCGACATTCTCCAGCAGCTCGGCCTCGACGGCACGACGTCGCTGGTGGCGCTCGATATCGCCGAAGCGCGCAAGCTGATTGCGGAAATGCCCTGGGTGCAGGGCGTCACCGTTCGCAAGATCTATCCCGGCACGATCGAGGTTAGCCTCACCGAGCGCAAGGCCTTCGGCATCTGGCAGCACGGATCGGACCTTTCGCTGATCGAGCGCAGCGGCAGCGTGATCGCGCCCTTGCGCGACAACAAGTTTGCCGCTCTGCCGCTCTTCGTCGGCCGTGACGCCGAAACGGCGGCTGCCGATTTCTACGACGAGTTCTCCCGCTGGCCGGAGATCCGCTCGCGCGTGAAGGCCTTCGTGCGCGTGGCCGGCCGCCGCTGGGACCTGCGCCTCGACAACGGCATCGTCGTCAAGCTGCCGGAGCACGACGTCGCCCGGGCGATGAAGGTGCTCTCCGACATGGAAAGCCAGCACCAGCTCCTCGAGCGCGATATCGCTGCCGTGGATCTGAGGCTCGAAGACAGAACAACAGTTCAGTTGACGCCGGACGCAGTGACCCGGCGCGAAGTTGCCTTGAAGGCGAGGGACAAGATGCTGAAGGCGCAGGAGACCGAAAAGAAGAAAGAAGGCCGCATATGAGTCTATTCGGTTCCTCCAGCTTTGGCCTGCCGCGCCTGAAGCCGCTTTCCTCGAAGCGGTCTCATGTCGTCTCGGTGCTGGATATCGGTTCGACCAAGGTGGTCTGCATGATCGGCCGGCTGACGCCGCGCGCCGAAAGCCAGATCCTGCCCAACCGTACGCATAGCGTCGAAATCATCGGCATCGGCCACCAGAAGTCCCGCGGCGTCAAGAACGGCGTCGTCGCCGACCTCGATGCGGTCGAGAGCGTCGTCCGGCTCGCCGTCGATGCGGCCGAGCGCATGGCCGGCCTCACCATAGACAGCCTGATTGTCAACGTTTCGGCCGGCCGGCTGCAGAGCGACGTCTATACCGCGACGATCGATCTCGGCGGCCAGGAAGTCGACGCCAATGATCTGCGCAAGGTTCTCTCCGCCGCCGGCCAGCAGTCGCTGCGCTCCGACCGCGCCATCCTGCACTCGCTGCCGACGGGCTTCTCGCTCGACGGCGAGCGCGGCATCCGCGATCCGCTCGCCATGTTCGGCGACGTTCTCGGCGTCGACATGCATGTGCTGACGGCCGAACGGGCAGCGCTCAAGAACCTCGAACTCTGCGTCAATCGCGCCCACCTTTCGGTCGAGGGCATGGTGGCGACCCCCTATGCCAGCGGTCTTGCCGCTCTGGTCGACGACGAGGTCGAACTCGGCTGTGCGGCGATCGACATGGGTGGCGGCACGACGACGATCTCGGTCTTTGCCGAAGGCAAGCTGGTTCACGCTGACGCTGTCAGCCTCGGCGGCCATCACGTGACGACGGATCTGGCGCGCGGTCTTTCGACCCGCATCGAGGATGCCGAACGGCTGAAGGTCGTGCACGGGTCGGCTCTGCCCAACAGCGCCGACGAACGCGACATCGTATCGGTTCCGCCGATCGGCGAGGACGACCGCGATCAGCCGACGCATGTGCCGCGCGCACTTGTGTCGCGCATCGTGCGCGCCCGCATCGAAGAGACGCTGGAACTCATCCGCGATCGCATCCAGCGCTCGGGCTTCAGCCCGATCGTCGGCAAGCGAATCGTTCTGACGGGCGGCGCCAGCCAGCTGACTGGCCTGCCGGAAGCGGCTCGCCGCATCCTCGCCCGCAATGTTCGCATCGGCCGTCCGCTCGGAGTTTCCGGGCTGCCGGCCGCTGCCAAGGGCCCGGCCTTCTCCACGGCGGTCGGCCTGATGATCTATCCGCAGGTCGCCGACCTCGAGACCCATGCCTCCCACGGCGGCATGTTCTCGGCGCTCGGCGCCGGCAACGGCCGCATCGCCCGCATGGGCCAGTGGCTGAAAGAGAGCTTTTGAGTGACGGCCGGCTCCGACAGGGACGGGGCCGGGTGAAGACAAACTAGGACTTTGAAAGATTTGGCCGGCTCGGCAAGGCGGCCAGAAACCAGAAGGAACGGGACTATGACTATCAACTTGCAGAAGCCGGATATCACGGAGCTGAAGCCCCGCATCACCGTCTTTGGTGTAGGTGGCGGCGGCGGCAATGCTGTCAACAACATGATCACCGCAGGCCTCCAGGGCGTCGATTTCGTCGTCGCCAACACGGATGCCCAGGCACTCACCATGACCAAGGCCGAGCGCATCATCCAGATGGGCGTCGCCGTCACCGAAGGTCTCGGCGCCGGTTCGCAGCCGGAAGTCGGCCGCGCGGCCGCCGAAGAGTGCATCGATGAGATCATCGATCACCTCAACGGCACCCACATGTGCTTCGTCACCGCCGGCATGGGTGGCGGCACCGGCACCGGTGCAGCCCCGATCGTCGCGCAGGCCGCCCGCAACAAGGGCATCCTGACGGTCGGCGTCGTCACCAAGCCGTTCCATTTCGAAGGCGCGCGCCGCATGCGGCTCGCCGACCAGGGCATCGCCGAACTGCAGAAGTCGGTCGACACCCTGATCGTCATCCCGAACCAGAACCTCTTCCGCATCGCCAACGACCGCACGACCTTTGCGGACGCGTTTGCTATGGCCGACCAGGTTCTCTATTCGGGCGTTGCCTGCATCACCGACCTCATGGTCAAGGAAGGCCTCATCAACCTCGACTTCGCCGACGTCCGCTCGGTGATGCGCGAAATGGGCCGCGCCATGATGGGCACCGGCGAAGCTTCGGGCGAAGGCCGCGCACTGGCCGCCGCCGAAGCCGCGATCGCCAACCCGCTGCTCGACGAAACCTCGATGAAGGGCGCCCAAGGCCTCCTGATCTCGATCACCGGCGGCCGCGACCTCACCCTGTTCGAACTCGACGAAGCGGCTACCCGTATTCGCGAAGAAGTCGACCCGGATGCCAACATCATCCTCGGCGCGACGTTCGACGAAGACCTCGAAGGCCTCATCCGCGTCTCGGTCGTTGCCACCGGCATCGACCGCACGGCCGCGGAGGTGGCGGGTCGTTCCGCCGACTTTCGTCCGGTAGCAGCAAAGCCGGTCGTCCGCCCGTCCGCCGCCGTTCCGGCCCAGCAGCCGCAGCCGGTTGCCCAGCACCAGCCGGCCCCGGTTCACCAGCCGGTGATGCAGCAGCCGGTCGCCCAGCCGGTTCAGCAGCCGATGCAGCAGCAGGCAACCGCCGACCAGATCGCAGCCGCCATCCGCGAAGCCGAAATGGAGCGCGAGCTCGACATCGCGACCCGGGCTGCCCAGGTGCAGGCCCAGGCCCCGGTTCAGCAGCCGATGCACGACGACAACTTTCGTCCCCAGAGCAAGCTTTTCGCCGGTGCTGCACCGGTAGAGGCCGCTCCGGTCATGCGCCAGCCGCAGCCGCAGATGCAGCCGGTTCAGCCCCAGCCGCAGCCGATCATGCGCCAGGAGCCCGTCGCTCCGGTCATGCGCCAGCAGCCGGAACAGGTTCGCATGCCGAAGGTCGAAGACTTTCCGCCGGTCGTAAAGGCAGAGATGGACCGCCGCGCACAGCCGGCTGCCCCGATGCAGGAAGAGCGCGGCCCGATGGGTCTGCTCAACCGCATCACCAGCTCGCTCGGCCTGCGTGACCGCGAACAGACCCCGGCAGCCGCCGACATGACGGCTTCCGCCCCGACCGCTGCTTCCCAGCAGCGCCGGCCGCTCTCGCCGGAAGCGAGCCTCTATGCGCCGCGCCGCGGCCAGCTTGACGATCACGGTCGCGCTTCGCCGCAGGCGCGCCCGCAAGAAGATGATCAGCTCGAAATCCCGGCGTTCCTGCGCCGTCAATCGAACTGATTGGAAGGCCCGTTCCTTCACCTTGCCGAATGCCCGGGCAACTGCCCGGGCATTTTTGCATTTTGTTCATTATTTCAGGTGTTTGATTCGATGTTACGGACCGTCGCAAATGCGTAACAAAGCGAAACGAACAGTGATTTGGAATGGTGCCTCCAAACTCCTATTTTCAGACTCGGAATTGGGGACGCATGCGATTCGATCAAGCGCTGTCTGTTCGAAACGCAGAGGACCGGTCGTTGAGCCGGGACTCTCGGGCATCTTTCTTGTGCCCTGAAGATCGTTGCGTCCACCAGCAGGTTTTGGCCATTGGCCACAGGTATTGAAAGTGACGAGAATGGGAATCGAATTGCTCGGGTTTCAGACGACGATTGCAAGCCCGGTAACGCTCAAGGGAATTGGCGTTCATTCCGGTGCGGAAGTGTCGATCACCTTCCATCCGGCCGAAGCCGATGCGGGCATCGTTTTCCAGCGCGTTCTCTCCAACGGCCGGGTCAGCGAATACAAGGCGGTTTCCTCGCAGGTCGGCAACACCGATCTCTGCACCGTTCTCGGCATGTCGCCGGCGACTTCGATCGCCACGATCGAGCATGTGATGGCGGCGATCTACGCGCTCGGCCTCGACAACCTCACGGTCGAAGTGCACGGCGCCGAAATGCCGATCATGGACGGCAGCTCCGAACCCTTCATCGACGCGATCGAGCAGGTGGGCGTTCGCGCCCTTGCGGTCAAGCGTCGCTACATCCGCATCGTCAAGCCGGTGCGCATCGAATCGGGTGCCTCCTGGTCGGAGTTCACGCCCTATGACGGCATGCGCTTCGAGGTCGAGATCGATTTCGATTGCCCGCTGATCGGCCGCCAGGCCTGGAAGGGCGACATGACGCCTTCGGTCTTCAAGCGCGAGCTGTCGCGTGCCCGCACCTTCGGCTTCATGCGCGATGTCGAACGCCTCTGGGCGGCTGGTTTTGCGCTCGGCTCCTCGCTCGAAAACTCCGTCGTCATTTCCGACGACAACACGGTGATCAACGTCGAGGGCCTGCGCTACACCGACGAATTCGTGCGCCACAAGACGCTCGATGCGGTTGGCGACCTCTCGCTCGCCGGCGCGCCGTTCATCGGCTGCTACCGCTCGTACCGCGGCGGCCACAAGATGAACGCCAACGCGCTGAAGGCACTTCTCAGCGACCCGACGGCCTACGAAGTCGTCGAAACGGCAACCCCGCGCCAGCGTACCCGCGCGCGCGATATGGTTGCAGTGGCAGCTCCGGGCTTCGCGCCCTGGTCCGCATAACAAGAAAAGTCATCATCTCCTCCAGTCGCCGGCCGAAAGGCCGGCATTTTCATGATAGAGCTGCCACAAATTTGCATGAATCACCGATCATGACGTTGCGGTCTCAAGGTAACTTGCTCTAAAAGCGCATGTCTGGCGGGGTGCATGCCCGCAGAATGGAACGGGAATATCCGATGGTTCTTGCAGTTTCTGTGGATTTGAAAAAGTCAGCGCGCGTCGCCGCCGTCATTGTCGCGGCCGTTGCCGGCAGCGCCCTGATTACCGCCTGCCAGAACGATCCCGATATCGACATCACCAAGCTGACGGCCGAAACCGATCCGCCGGAAGTGCTCTACAATCAGGGCCTCGCCAACCTCAATGCCGGCAAGACGACGGAGGCGGCGCGCAAGTTCGAAGCGCTCGACCGCCAGCATCCGTTCTCGGAATATGCCCGCAAGGCGCTGGTCATGAACGCTTTCGTTTCTTACCGTAACGGTCAGTACCAGGAGGCGATCAACGCCACCGGCCGCTACCTCAATCTTTATCCGCAGTCGGAAGACGCGGCCTATGCGCAGTACATCCAGGGTCTCGCCTATACCAAGCAGATCCCGGCGGTGACGCAGGACCAGAAGCCGGCCTTCAAGGCGATCGAGGCCATGCAGGCGGTCGTAGACCGCTACCCGGACTCCGAATATGTCGACGACGCCAAGTCGAAGATCCGCTTTGCCCGCGACCAGCTGGCCGGCAAGGAGATGCAGGTCGGCCGCTACTATCTCGAGCGCAAGGAATACCTTGCCGCCGTGTCGCGTTTCCGCGTCGTCGTCGAGCAGTATCCGAACACCAACCAGGTTGAAGAAGCGCTGGCGCGCCTGACGGAAGCCTATTTCGCGATGGGCGTGACTCAGGAGGCGCAGACCGCTGCCGCCGTTCTCGGTCACAACTACCCGGACAGCCAGTGGTACAACGATAGCTTCAAGCTGCTGCAGTCGGGTGGCCTTGAGCCGCGTGAAAGCGGCAACTCCTGGATTTCGCGCGCCGCCAAGAAACTCGTCGGCGCCTGATATCTATCGGCGCCCTTCAAGGAAGATATAACCCCGGATGCTTGCCCAGCTTTCGATCCGCGATATCGTCCTGATTGAACGGCTCGATCTCAATTTCGACGCCGGGCTCTCGGTGCTGACCGGTGAAACCGGGGCCGGCAAGTCCATCCTTCTCGACAGCCTGTCGCTCGCCCTTGGCGGGCGCGGCGATGGCTCGCTCGTCCGCCACGATTCCGACAAGGGGCAGGTGACGGCGGTCTTCGACGTGCCGATGGGGCATTCGGCGCGGCTGATGCTCAGGGAAAACGGCATCGACGACGACGGCGACCTGATCTTTCGTCGCGTGCAGTCGGCCGACGGCCGCACCAAGGCCTATGTCAACGACCAGCCGATCAGCGTCCAGCTGATGCGCCAGCTCGGCCAGACGCTGGTCGAAATTCACGGACAGCACGATGACCGCGCGCTCGTCGATATCGATGCGCACCGCACGCTTCTCGACGCCTTCGGTGGCACCGCCGAAGAAGCGGCACATGTGAGCGAACTCTATCGCGCCTGGAAGGATGCCGAGCGCGGCCTGAAGAAGCACCGCGAGCGGGTCGAGGCGGCCGCGCGCGAGGCGGACTACCTTCGGTCTTCGGTCGAAGAACTGGAGAAGCTCAGCCCCCGCGACGGCGAAGAGGACGAGCTTGCCGAGAACCGGGCGCGGATGATGAAGGCCGAGCGCATCGCCGGCGACATCAACGAGGCCTCGGAGTTCCTGAACGGCAACGCTTCGCCGGTTCCGCTGATCGCCTCACTCGTGCGCCGTCTCGAGCGCAAGAGCCAGGAGGCGCCGGGCCTGCTCGAAGAAACGGTCGAGTTGCTCGACGGTGCGCTCAACCAGCTTTCGGACGCGCAGATGTCGGTCGAGCGGGCGTTGCGCAACACGGAGTTCGATCCGAAGGAATTGGAGCGGGTGGAGGAGCGGCTGTTCGCGCTGCGCGCCGCCAGCCGCAAATATTCGGTTCCGGTCACGGAACTGCCGGCACTCGCGGTTCGCATGATTTCCGATCTCGCCGATCTCGATGCCGGCGAGGAAAAGCTGAAGCAGCTCGATGCACAAGTCGGCGTGGCACGGGTGGCGTTCGACGCTTCGGCGCGCTCGCTCTCCGAAAAGCGTCGCCATACCGCGACCGCGCTTTCCGACGCTGTCATGGCCGAGCTGCCGGCGTTGAAGCTCGAGCGGGCACGCTTCATGGTCGAGGTGCAAAGCGATCCGTCGCTGCCGACGGTCGACGGTATCGACCTCGTCGAGTTCCACGTCCAGACCAACCCCGGCACGCGGCCGGGCCCGATCATGAAGGTGGCTTCCGGCGGCGAACTTTCGCGCTTCCTGCTGGCGTTGAAGGTGGCGCTTGCCGATCGCGGCTCGGCGCCGACGCTCGTCTTTGATGAAATCGACACCGGTGTCGGCGGTGCGGTGGCCGATGCTATCGGCCAGCGGCTGAAGCGGCTCTCGGCAACGGTGCAGGTGCTCTCCGTCACCCACGCGCCGCAGGTCGCGGCCCGTGCGGCAACGCATCTTCTGATCTCCAAGGGTCCTTCGACCGAGAAGGCCGAGATGATTTCCACCCGTGTCGCCCGCATGGACGACAAGGCGCGCACCGAGGAAATCGCCCGCATGCTTGCCGGCGCCTCGATCACCGAAGAGGCGAGGGCGGCTGCCGCTCGCTTGCTTTCCGGCAACGGCTAGATCATCCTGGCGCCAAGTGGAAGCATTGGCGGCTGAAGGATGCGATGTCCTCAGAATGTTCATCTGAACCCACGGTCTTGGGCTTCCTAAGCCTTTTGGTTGAATTGTTGCGCCGCTGCACCCGTGTTCTATTTCCTCTGCGGTTGGGGCACTTCGGGCATGTGGGAGAAACTTGAGCATAGACTGGAGATCCGGTTTGCGCAGATGCGTGCGCATCCGGAACTGATCCTGCTCATCGCGCTCGCCTATGCCGGCCTTATCCTGACGATAAAGGAAGCGAACCAGGAACTGGGTGGCTTCGGGGTGTTCGCGTGCATTGCGATCGCCGTGACTGCAGCAACTCTTGTCGCAAGGCTGCGACACGCCTCGCAGGTCGGGCTGGCGGAGGAGGAGGCCGATCCTCAGCCGCCGAACGCGGACGAAGTCACGCCATTGGCGCTTGTGGCGCCCTGTGCGCACGGGGACCGTTCCTATCTTGTCCGCGTCCCGGCGCCGACGGCGGTTGCCTATGAGGTGGTCCGCAAGGCACAGGATGTGTTTCGCAGCGGCGCGATCGATCCCGAAGAGGATATGAGGGCGTTCCATTCCGACCCCTACAGCCTGATCTGCCTGCAGGACCTCGACGGCAACATCTTCGGCTTCATCGACTACTACGCCTTCGAGAAGAACCACTTCAAACTGTTCCTGCAGGGGCATTATGCCTTCGGCAACCTGCTGGCGAGCGGGCTGCTTGCCCATCCGCAGGCGCGAAAGGCGAAGGTCGTCTATCTCGCGACCATCCTCAATATGAGCTTCCTGCTCGATTCCATGCGCGCCGAGCGCCGCAGGCAGAACGGCATTCTCGTCTGGGCGACGGTTTCGGCGATCCTCGAACACCACACGTTCCCGCCCGACGGCATCGACATCTACAGCATCGGCTGGGACAAGGGCGGGGCCGCGATCCTGAAGATGTTCGGTCTGCAGCCGGTGAGCCGGGTGATGCGTGGCCAGGCGGAAGGCAAATGGATCTACTGCAAGCGTGGTGTCCAGAAAAAGGATCTCGAGGCCATCCGCTGCCGTTATCAGAGGCGCTATGAACGCTGGTGCGAACTGGATGTCAGGCCGCTTGTCGGGCTCGCGCCGGGGGCCGTCAATGCCACTGGCGCGTGAGCTGACGGCGCCGGACGGTCTTTTCTTTCCCATCAGTTGCTCTACAAAACGACTTCGAATCCGGAGTCGTCGCGCATGTCCCAAGAATTGAAACCCGTCGAGAATCTCAATGAAACGGAAGCGGCCGAAGAGCTTGCCTTTCTCGCGGCCGAGCTTGCGCGCCATGACGCGCTTTATCATGGCCAGGACGCGCCGGAGATTTCGGATGCGGACTATGACGCGCTGAAGCGGCGCAACGACGCGATCGAGCAGCGCTTTCCGGTACTCATCCGCGACGACAGCCCCTCGAAGAAGGTGGGTGCTGCACCCTCCGTCACCTTCCAGCCGGTCGTGCACGCCCGGCCGATGCTGTCGCTTGACAACACGTTTTCCGACGAGGACGCGCGCGATTTCGTCGCCTCGGTCTATCGTTTCCTCGGCCAATTGCCGGACAACTCCATCGCCTTTACCGCCGAGCCGAAGATCGACGGGCTCTCCATGTCGCTGCGCTATGAGAACCGCCGGCTGGTGACGGCCGCGACCCGCGGCGACGGCACGACTGGCGAAAACGTCACCGCCAATATCCGCACCATCGGCATGATCCCGCAGACGCTGCCGGCAGGTGCGCCCGATGTCGTCGAGGTGCGCGGCGAAATCTATATGGCGAAATCGGACTTTGCCGCGCTCAACGCCGAGATGGCGGCGCTCGGCAAGCCGCTCTATGTCAACCCGCGCAACACCGCTTCGGGCTCGCTGCGCCAGCTCGACGCCAAGGTGACGGCGAGCCGCAAGCTGCGTTTCTTTGCCTATGCCTGGGGCGAGATCTCGGAAATGCCCGCCGACACGCAGATGGGCATGGTCGAGGTGTTCAAGAGCTGGGGCTTCCCGGTTAACCCGCTGATGCAGCGGCTCTCCTCGGCCGACGCGCTGCTGGAGCATTACCACCACATCGAGCGCGAACGGCCGGATCTCGACTACGATATCGACGGCGTCGTCTACAAGGTCGACCGGCTCGACCTGCAGGCCCGCCTCGGCTTCCGTTCGCGCTCGCCGCGCTGGGCAACCGCGCACAAGTTTCCTGCCGAGCAGGCCTTCACCCGGCTGACGGCGATCGACATCCAGGTCGGCCGTACCGGCGCGCTGACGCCGGTGGCACGCCTTGAGCCGATCACGGTCGGTGGCGTCGTCGTCACCAACGCGACGCTGCACAACGAGGATTACATCAAGGGTCTCGGTAATTCGGGCGAGGCGATCCGCGAGGGCCGCGACATCCGCATCGGCGACATGGTGATCGTCCAGCGCGCCGGCGACGTCATTCCACAGATCGTCGACGTGGTCATGGACGAGCGCAAGGCGGGGAGCGAGCCCTATCGCTTCCCGACCACATGCCCGGTCTGCGGCAGCCATGCGGTGCGCGACATCAACGAGAAGACCGGCAAAGTAGATGCGGTGCGCCGCTGCACCGGCGGTTTCGTCTGCCGCGCGCAGGCCGTCGAGCACCTGAAGCACTTCGTCTCGCGCAACGCCTACGACATCGAGGGCCTCGGTTCGAAGCAGATCGAGTTCTTCTTCGAAAGCGAAGACCCGACGCTGATGATCCGCACGGCGCCGGATATCTTCACGCTGGAGAAACGCCAGGAGGCGTCGCTCACCAAGCTCGAAAACATCGACGGCTTCGGCCGCGTCAGCGTGCGCAAGCTTTACGACGCCATCAATACGCGCCGTTCGATCGCGCTGCAGCGTTTCATCTATGCGCTCGGCATTCGCCATGTGGGCGAGACGACGGCAAAGCTGCTGGCGCGTTCCTATGGCACCTACGAGCACTTCGGCGAGGCGATGCGCGACGCGTCGACGTTTACGGGCGACGCCTGGAATGAACTCAACAGCATCGACGGCATCGGCGAGGTGGTCGCCCGTGCCATCGTCGAGTTCTACAAGGAGCCGCGCAACCTCGAAGTCGTCACCCGGCTGTTGTCGGAGGTGACGCCGGAGGCAGCGGAAGCACCGGTTGCCTCAGACAGCCCGGTCGCCGGCAAGACTGTCGTCTTCACCGGTTCGCTCGAAAAGATGACGCGCGATGAAGCCAAGGCCAAGGCCGAGAGCCTCGGCGCCAAGGTGGCAGGTTCCGTGTCGAAGAAGACCGACATCGTCGTTGCCGGACCGGGTGCCGGCTCCAAGCTCGACAAGGCCCGCGAACTCGGCGTCGCGACCATGGACGAGGACGAGTGGCTGGCGCTGATCGGCGGGTAATCCCCGCCGGTTGCATGCAATCGGCAGAGCGTCGTTACGCCTGCCTGCTGTCGTACTCTTCGGAGGCGGCTTTCAGGGCGGCAATATCGTCGGCGCAGATGAAACGGCGCAGCGCGTCGAACTTCGACCGTTCCCACTGGTAGATGCCGAGCGCAATCAGCGTCTCGACATCGGTCGCGGGGAAACGCTGGCGCACGGGGCGGGCAGGGTTCCCCGCAACGATGGTGTAGGGCGCAACGTCCTTCGTCACGATGGCACCCGACGCGATGACGGCGCCTTCGCCGAGCGTCACACCCGGCATGATCATGGCGCGCATGCCGATCCAGGCGCCGTCGCCGATGACGGTGTCGCCCTTGCCGACATAGGCTTCGCCGATCACATCGAGGAAGGGATAGAGGCTAACCCAATCGGTGCGATGGGTGTGGTTGCCGCCCATGAGGATCACCGCCTCGGCGCCAATCGCGACATAGTCGCCGATCAGCAGTTGATCGATTGGCCATTGCGGTTCCCAGGCCCTGAGGCTGTATTCGTCGCCATAGAGGTAGCGAACGACACTTTCCTCGAAGGATCCGGTCCAGGCGTTGCTGTAGTAGCTGTTGCTGCCGCGCACGTGAATGTTCGGGTTGCGCACTGTCTCATGCAAGAGCTCGACCTTGGACCAATGCTTGGCTTCGACCTTCGTGGACATGGGGTTCCTCATTCTCAATGCTTGCAAGCGAAGCTGCGCGTCGCTCGCCATTCGTATCCCGTCCCAACTATCGGATTCACCGGTCGCTTTCTTCTCAAATCGGGCGCCGACCGGAAGCTTTGGCGGGCACTGCGATCATTCCATCACACAAAAACGCCCGCCGCTTTTGGCGGCAGGCGCAAAGTTCGGGGCACTGCGCGAGATCAGGAGGCCTGCTGCTGGGCGGCTTCCTGGTCCATCCACATGAATTCCCAGACGTGACCGTCGAGGTCCTGGAAGGAAATGCCGTACATGAAGCCGTAGTCGAGAGCCGGCTTCCAGGGCTTGGCGCCGGCAGCGAGCGCCTTGGCGAGCATGTCGTCGCATTCAGCGCGGCTGGACGCGGAAAGGGCGGTAATGACCTCGGTTCCTTTCCGGGCGTCGCTGATCTCGCCGGTGATGAAGTCGCGGAACTTCGGCTCGGTCAGAAGCATGACGAAAATATTGTCCGAGATCACCGTGCAGGCGGCGGTGTCGTCGGAGAACTGCTCGTTGAAGGTGAAGCCGAGGGCGGCGAAGAACGCGCGCGAGGCCTTCAGATCCTTGACCGGCAGGTTTACGAAAATCATGCGCATGAAATGCTCCTTGGAATGGATTTCGTGTTTTACGGATCTGATCACTTCGTTGTTTCGGCGAAACCACGAAGCGATCTAACTCTTTGATTGACGCAACTCCGGACGGAAAACTGCGTCGCACTTTTCCTGGAGTTGCCCTAAGGACGAATGCCGGTCGACGATCCCGACACCGGCTCAAAGATTTTTTGAGCCGGGCTGATGTGGGGTGCAACTACAGGTCTTCAAGCGGAGCGAGACCTGCTTCGATGCTGCAAATAGGATCGACGGTGCTAGCGGCTGCGAGCGGCCCCAAGGGCGCGCGCCGCTGCTCGATGTTATTGTCACTTCACCGTGCACACGCCGTTGGCGCCGCCCTTGCCGGTGTAGGACACGCTCGGCGAGCCGTCGGGATTGATGCTGAGCGAGATGGTGACGCCGGCGCCGTGCGCTTCGTAGTAGTTCTCGTTGAACACCTTGAGCTTGGCTTCCTTGCCGTTGATGTAGATCGGGCCGCCTTCGTCGGCATGGACCTCGATCTTGCCGGGGCAGGTGGCGTTGACCAGCGGGATTTTTGCTTCGGCCGCAGCGGCGAAGGCAAGCGTCGGGACGAGAACGCCGAGAAGGCGCAGGCAGGGTTTCATCTTGCTCTCCAGCGTGGGTTGCATGTGGCGTCGATCGCCAACCGTGACAGGCTGCCGGTGGAAGTCAAGCGCGGCTGAGCGTCACCAAGCTGTCATCAATCCGATTGTTTTTTTGCGCTGCACAAGATAGAGGATTGCAGCCGAATTTTATGCAAATGCCTTTTCGCGGAGCAGGTCGCGGCCATCTGCGAAGGCAGCGCACCAGCATCCCAAAGGGCAGGGCGCCGGCGCGGATTGGAGGGTCCGGAGATGAAGACTTTCACCACCATCGCCGAGCTGCGTGCAGCGCTTGCCGAGCATAGACGCGCCGGCAAGACGGTCGGCTTCGTGCCGACCATGGGCTACCTGCATGTCGGCCATATGGAGCTGATGCGCCGGGCCCGCGAGGAAAACGACGTCGTCGTCGCCAGCATCTTCGTCAATCCGCTGCAGTTCGGCGCCAACGAGGATCTTTCCAAATATCCGCGCGATCTCGCCCGCGACCAGGCGATGCTCGAAGCGGGCAGCGTCGACTATCTCTTTGCCCCCGGTGTTGCCGACATGTATCCGCGACCGATGGAAACGGTCGTCGACGTGCCGACGCTTGGCAGCGAGCTCGAGGGCTCCGTGCGCCCCGGTCATTTCGCCGGTGTTGCCACCGTCGTCACCAAGCTCTTCAACATCGTTGGGCCCGATCGCGCCTATTTCGGCGAGAAGGATTTCCAGCAGCTGCAGATCATCCGCCGCATGGTGGACGATCTCGCCCAGCCGGTGACCGTGATCGGCGTGCCGACGGTGCGCGAGGCCGACGGGCTCGCCTGCTCGTCGCGCAATGTCTACCTGACGGCCGAAGAGCGGCGTGCCGCGGCGATCGTGCCGAAGGCGCTGGATGAGGCGCAGCACCTCGTTGCCTCCGGCGTCAGCGATGTCGTCGAACTCGAAAAGGCCGTGACCGAGTTTCTGGCGAGCGAGCCCTTGGCGAAGCCCGAGGTCGTAGCGGTGCGCGATCCCGAGACGCTGGAGACGATCGAAACGATCGGCGACCGGCCGGTGCTGCTTCTGCTCTTCGTCCGCTTCGGCACGACGAAGCTGCTCGACAATCGCGTGATCGCCCCGAAATCCGCATCATTTGCAAAGGTTGCCTGACATGAGCGTGCAGACCGCCAAGCGCCGGCTCAGCCCCGCCAACATCGAAGCGCTGAAGGGCGAGCGCCCGATCGTCAGCCTCACGGCCTATACGACGCCGATTGCGCGGCTGCTCGATCCGCATGTGGACTTTCTGCTGGTCGGCGATTCCGTCGGCATGGTGCTCTATGGCCTCGACACGACCGTCGGCGTGACGCTGGAAATGATGATCGCCCATGGCCAAGCGGTCATGCGCGGCTCGCAGCAGGCCTGCGTCGTCATCGACATGCCCTTCGGCTCCTACCAGGAATCGAAGGAGCAGGCGTTCCGCAGTGCGGCGCGTATCCTCAAGGAAACCGGCTGCAGCGCAGTGAAACTCGAGGGCGGGGCGGAGATGGCCGAGACGGTCGAGTTTCTCGTCAGCCGCGGCATTCCGGTGCTCGGCCATGTCGGCTTGATGCCGCAGCTCGTCAACACGACCGGCGGTTATCGCTCGGTCGGCCGCAACGACAAGGAAGTGGCAAAGATCCGCCGCGACGCCAAGGCGATCGACGATGCCGGAGCGTTTGGCATCGTCATCGAGGGCACGGTCGAGCCGGTGGCCCGCGACATTACCGCGGAGCTGCGCTCGCCGACGATCGGCATCGGCGCGTCGCCTGCCTGCGACGGCCAGATCCTCGTCTCCGACGACATGCTCGGCCTCTTCAACGACTTCAAGCCACGCTTCGTCAAGCATTTTGCCGAGTTGGCGCCGGCGATCTCGAAGGCTGCCGAGGAGTATGCGAACGAGGTGAAGGCGCGCACGTTCCCCGGCATCGAGCATACGTTCCAGGTCAAGAAGTAAGGGGCGGCTGGCCCGCGCCGGCGCTTATTCCAAGCGATAAAGCGCATCGTTTTCCTGATCGGTGCGCCTTTTGTTCAAGCCTCGTTCGCCGAGGCATCATAAAATTCAATCATTGTATCAGCGCATTTGAATTGTTGCCGGGGGCGCAAGCGCCTATCAGTCCGGCACCGGCCGCATGGCGCGTCATCGCCTCGGCCGGCGGAGGTTTCCATGAAAAAAGATGAATTCTGGGAAGGGGTCCGCGGCGGCTTTCCCATCATGCTGGCAGCATCGCCCTTCGGTGCGCTGTTCGGGGCGCTTGCGGTCGACAATGGCTTCACCATTGCCGATGCGGTGTTCATGAGCGCGACCGTCTATGCCGGCGCTAGCCAGATGGTCGGCATCGAGCTCTTCGGCAATCACGTCCAGCCCTGGCTGGTGGTGCTCTCCGTCTTTGCGGTCAACTTCCGCCACGTGCTCTATTCGGCCTCGATCGCCAAATATGTCCGGCACTTCACCTTCGGGCAGAAGTTCCTCGCCTTCTTCCTGCTGGTCGATCCGCAATATGCCGAGACCGAAAAGCGCGGCGAGCGCGGCTTGCCGATCACCTTTGCCTGGTATCTCGGCTTCGGTCTCGTGATCTACATCCCGTGGATCATCAACACGCTGGTCGGCGCGATCTTCGGGCAGATGATCGGTGACCCCAAGGCGATCGGCCTTGATGTCCTGCTGCCGGTCTATTTCATGGGTCTCGTCATGGGCTTCCGCAAGCGTGACCGGTTCCTGCCGATCGTCATCGTCTCGGGGCTTGCATCCGTCGCCGGCATGCATTTCGTCGGCTCGCCATGGCATGTCAGCATCGGAGCACTAGCCGGCATCATTCTTGCCGCCTGTCTGCCGCCAAGCGAGCGGGCAGTGGCACCGACGGGTGTCGAGAAGGAGGCGTGAACATGGATCCGCAACACCTGAACCTCATCTACCTGATCATCGCGGCGGCCGTTGCGACCTTCCTGACGCGTGTCGGCGGCTATATCCTGATCACCCAGATGAAAGAGATCCCGCCGCGGCTGGAGGCGGCGCTCAACGCCGTTCCCGCAGCCGTTCTGACGACGCTGGTGGCGCCGGCCTTCGTCTATGGCGGGCTCGACGTGACGATCGCCATGTTCGTCGCCTTTGCCATCGCGCTTGGGCTGAATCTCTCAACACTGCGCATGCTCGTCATCGGCTGGGTGGTGGTCATGGTGATCCGGCATCTGGTGATGTAGGACGCCCGTCCGCGGTGGTGTGCGAAGCCGTGGACGGATGTGTTGCGCCCGTTTCGATTGGCGGCGCGCGCATCCTGGACTATCATCTCTGCCGTTGCCGGAGAGGCAGGACATATCCCCCCTCGTTAGGTGGCGTACGACGTCACCGCAGCATGAAGCCTCCCGGCAGTGGAGGAGCGACCATGTTGACCAGGATCTCTATTGCCCTTTTGCTGGCGCTCGCGCCGGCAACGGCCTTTGCCAATCAATGCCCGACCATGATGAAGGCGATCGATGCGGCCATGCAGACCGCTTCCTTGTCCGATGCCGACATGGCCAAGGTCAAGGAATTGCGCACCAAGGGTGAGGCACAGCACCAGGCTGGCGATCACGCCGCCTCGGAGGCAACGCTTGGCGAAGCGAAGAAGCTTCTGGGCATCTGAACGAGAGACCAGGACGTCCGGAGCCAAGGTCTGGCGGGTGAGGGCGCAGCACGCTATCGGCTGCGCGACGGCTCGTTTTATGGGCCCCCGCGACAGCAGGAGCCCAGCAGAGAGCATGACTCAGCGTGACAGCGCTTCCGTTGCGGCCTTCAGCCAGGCGCGCGTCTCGTCGCTGGCCAGCAGCGGCATCAACTTTTCGCGCGTCTCGGCGTGATAGGCGTTAAGCCAGGCGAGTTCCTCGTCGGTCAGAAGCGCCGGCAGCACCAGGCGGCGATCGATCGGGCAGTAGGTGATCGTGTCGAAGCCGAGCATCGGCAGGTCGCCGCCATCAACCATCGTTGCCGGCTGCACCACGATGAGGTTCTCGATGCGGATGCCGAAGGCGCCGGGGCGGTAGTAGCCGGGCTCGTTGGAAAGGATCATGCCGGCCAGCAGTTCCTGCGTCGAAAGACGGGCGATGCGCTGCGGGCCTTCATGCACCGAGAGATAGGAGCCGACGCCGTGGCCGGTGCCGTGGGCATAGTCGGCGCCCGCCTTCCAGAGCGCGATGCGCGCCAAGGGGTCGAGATCCACGCCGCGCGAGCCCTTGGGGAAGCGCGCCGTGCTGATCGCAATCATGCCCTTCAGCACCAGGGTGAAGAAGCGTTTCTGCTCTTCAGGCACGGCGCCGACGGCCACCGTGCGGGTGATGTCGGTGGTGCCGTTGATATACTGCGCGCCGGAATCGATCAGGAACATGGTGCCCGCTTCGATTGCCTGGTCGGTGGCCGTGGTGACGCGGTAGTGCATGATCGCCGCGTGCGCGCCGGCGCCGGAGATGGTGTCGAAGGAGATGTCCTTCAGCGGGTTCTGCATGCGCTCGCCGACGGTGGCGCGGGCGGCTTCCAGCTGGTTGGTGGCACCGATCTCGGTGACTGTGCCGGGCTGTTGGCTGTCGAGCCAGGTGAGGAACTCGACCATGGCCGCACCATCCTGCAGATGGGCGCGGCTCGAGCCTTCGATCTCGGCCGTGTTCTTCTGGGCGCGGGGCAGGCGGGCGGGATCGACCGCTTCGACGACCTTGCCGCCCTTGGCGCGGATCAGTTCGGAAATGGCGAAGGAGGCGAGATCGGGATCGATCATGACGGAGGCGCCGGCGGTGCCGAGAGCCCGCAGACGGTCGTCGAAGGTCGACGGTGCGACGATGTCGGCGATCTGGGTGAGGTAGGCCTCCTGCTCGATGCCGGTCTTGCGCTTGTCGAGGAAAAGTTCGGCGCGGCCGTCGGCGTGGATGATGGCGCGGGCCAGCGGATGCGGCGTGTGCGGCACGTCGGACCCGCGGATGTTGAATGTCCAGGCGACGGACGAGGGGTCGGTCAGCACGACGGCTTCGGCGCCCGTCTTGGAAAGGCCGGCTGCGATCGTCGCGATCTTGTCCTTGGCAAGCGTGCCCGCATGTTCGATCGGCTGGATCGTCACCTTCCCGAGCGGGGCAGCCGGACGGTTCGTCCAGATCCTGTCGAGCGGGTTGTGATCGAGGAAGACGAGCGAACCGCCGAGGGAAGCGAGCGCCTTTTCCAGCCGGCGCACTTCGGCGCCGGTGTGGACCCAGGGATCGATGCCGAGCTTGAAGCCCTTGGCTCCATGGTTTTCCAACCAGAGATGCGGCGGCTCGCCGATGAGGTCGCCACCGGTAAAGACCGCGCCGTCGACCTGCTCCTTCAATTGCGTGACGTAGCGGCCATCGACGAAGACGACCGCTTCACGCTGCGTGATGAGGGCGACGCCGGCCGAGCCGGTAAAGCCGGTGAGCCAGGACAGGCGCTCGGAGGAGGCCGGCACATACTCGCCCTGGAACTCGTCGGCGCGCGGCACGAGAAAGCCGTCGATGCCGAGGGCTGCGAAGGACGCGCGCAGGGCTTCGGTGCGCTCCTTGCCGAACTGCGGCGTGGAGGTGACTTCAAATGACTGAAACATGAGGGAATTCCGGTAGATTGAGCGGCAAACCGCGGGAAAAGATGGGCTATGTTAGCGGAAATCGCCCTTGCCGGGAAAGAGGCGATATCCTGCAGGGTGGCCTGATCCCCGGCCCGCGCAACGCTGCGGTTGCACCCTGATAGGAGGGCAATTGCTCATTTACCATACATATGCGCTCAGCGCATGGCACCCATGCTCAGAAAACTCTTTCTCTATCGGAATAATAGTTTATAAGCCGCCTCAACGAACACGGACGAACATCCGGTGGTTCAAAAAGCTGCGGTTCCGAGAATAGTTGGTCACTCTGTTCTCCTCCTCCCTCAAGGGTGGTCAGCTTCGGAACGGTAGACGCCCGCTCGAGCACTCCTCCTCCTCAGGCTCGCGGGCATGGTTGGCCACAAGCCAACCAGCAGGCGATGCCTCTGGCATCGCCTTAGTTTCGAAAGGCCGCCCGTCATGATGGACGAGGCGGCCTTTTCGTTTTTCCCACTTTGCCTTGCGGCTGACGCGCCGCATTCGCGTGCGTGCGGCGGGGTGATTTAGCTGCACGTCATAATCCGATATTGTGGGAGACGTTCGATTTCCGAACGGGGTGCATCACCCGGAGGAGAGCTGGGAGCGTGGTCGAGAAGCCCATCCACCGTCGCTTGGTTGCGATCCTCGTTGCCGACGTGGTCGGCTACTCCCGCATGATGGAAGCCGACGAGGCCGGAACGTACGAAACGTTGAAGCAACGACGAAACCACGTGCTCGATCCCGTTGTTAAGGCGCACGGAGGACGCATCGTCAAATTGATGGGTGACGGTGTACTGGTTGAGTTCGCCAGCGCGGTGGACGCCGCTGAGGCGGCCATTGAACTCCAGCGAAAGATGAAGGAGGCGAATGCCGGCGTTTCCGAATCTCGCCAGATCTTGCTCCGCATCGGCATCAACATGGGCGATGTGATCGGCGAGGGCTCCGACATCTATGGCGAGGGCGTCAACATCGCCGCTCGGCTGGAGGCGTTGGCCGAGCCCGGTGGCCTCTGCATGTCGGAAAAGGTTCACAATGAGATTCAAGGCAAAATCCCCGTCGTGATGAAGGATCTGGGACTGGTGCAGCTCAAGAACATTGCGGCACCCGTCCGGACCTTCGGGATGGAAACGGCACGTCCGCTCGCGGGGGTGCCGCCTTCCCGCGGCAAGGAATTTACCACCATCGCGGTTCTTCCCTTCACAAACATGTCGGGTAATGCGGACCAGGACTACTTCGCCGACGGCATTACCGAGGACATGATCACCGAGTTGAGTCGATTCCGAAATCTCTCTGTCGTCGCCAGAAACACCACCTCGAGTTACAGGGGGCAATCGGTAAACGCGGCGAACGTGGGGCAAGAACTTGGCGCAGACTTCGTGCTTGAAGGCAGTGTCCGGCTGGCCGGCCAGCGCCTGCGCGCCTCGGTGCAATTGATCGAAGCACAGACCGGTGCAAACGTCTTTGCCGAGCGGTTCGATCGCGAAATGGCCGACATCTTTGCGGTTCAGGATGAAATCGTGGAGGCGATCGTCGCGCGGCTGTTCTTCAATCTGCAAGAGGTTGCGGGTGTCGTTCGTGCCAGGAGCGCCAAGACGAACATCTCTGCCTATACATCGTGGCTGCGGGCAGGGGCCGCCTGGCGCAATGGAGACGAACCGGGTGCGCGCGAACACATGCAGCAGGCGATTGTCCTCGACCCGGCCTATGCGCCCGCACTCGCCTCGCTGGCGCTGCTTTATGCCTATTGGCGGTTCAGCGAGCCGAACGCGGCGACGGATGCCAAGCTTGAGGCCGAGTGCCAGGAGTTCGCAGCGCGAGCAATCGCTGCCGACAAGAACGATCCATTCGTGCTTTCCACCGTTGCCGCCTGCTTGCTGTTGGTCGGGAGAGTTGACGACGCCATGCGCTACTCGGGCATCGCGATCTCGATGAGCCCGCGCGATATCAACGGTCTCGTTGCCCGAGGCATGATCGTTTCCTATGCGGGGCTACACGAAGAAGGGTTGGCTCTTGTCGAACGGGGCTGCAAGTTCGAGCCGCTCCTGCCGCCGGCGTTCCTCTCCAGTCTCGGCGATTGCCACTATCTGGTGCGCCGGTTCGATGCGGCGCTGGCAGCCTACGGAAGCCTTATCGATCCGCCGATCTTCTTCAGGCTGAACCAGGCGGCGTGTCTGGCCCAGCTTGGCCGAGCCGAGGAGGCGGCAGCCATAATGCACGCAATGCCGCAAGCGTTTGACACGGAAGTCTATGCTCGAAACACGGCGAAGATGTGCGCCTTGCCTGAAGATGCGGAACTTTGGCTGAGTGGCTTCCGCAAAGCAGGAGCGCTTATCGCTCCGTCCTCCGGTCCGGCAAAGGGGTAGGCCGCGCACCTCGGTGTCGGCAGCTTCTCATTGAAGTCTGCCGTCGATGTGTCACCTCCGTGTGGAGCGGCTTACTTCTCCAGATGAATCGTCACCCAGCCGTTGCGCCAGATGGTGCGCACGTGGCGCAGATGCTGGCCGTTGTAATGGGCGAGCACTTTCCAGCGCTGTTCGGCGAGAATGCCCGAGAGAATGACCGAGCCGCCGGGGGCGAGGTTGGCGACGAGCTGCGGCGCCATCTTCATCAAGGGGCGGGCGAGGATGTTGGCGATGATCAGATCGAAGGGGCCGTTGGTGCTGAAGGCCGTCGAATGAAAGCCAGGGGCGGTCGCAAAGGTCATGCCGGTAACGACGCCGTTGACCCGGGCGTTTTCTTCGGCGACGCGGGTGGCGATCGGGTCGATGTCGGTGGCAAGGACCGGCACGTGCATCAGTTTCCAGGCGGCGATCGCCAGCACGCCGCTGCCGGTGCCGAGATCGAGCACGTTGCGCACCGTGCGGGTGCGCGCGACGGTCGCCAGCACTTCGAGGCAGCCGGCGGTGGTGCCGTGATGGCCGGTGCCGAAGGCCTGGCCGGCGTCGATCTCGATGGCGATTTCGCCGGTCTTGACCTTGTCGCGGTCATGCGAGCCGTGCACGACGAAGCGGCCGGCGCGCACCGGCGCCAGGCCCTCGAGTGACTTGGCGATCCAGTCGATATCCGGCAGCACTTCGCGCTCGATCGGGAGATGAGCGAAGTTTTCGGAGAGCGCTTCGGTGAGACGTTCGCCCACGCTCTCCTCGTCGACCATCATCATGTAGATCGAGGCTTCCCAGATGTCGCGCTTCTCGTCGACTTCCGTCGTGCCGATGGCATAGTCCTCTTCGCCGAAGACCTCGCTCATGCGGTCGAGCACGGCTTCCGCCTGCTTCTCGGTGGTGGTGACGAAAAGTCTGATCTCGCTCAAGGGTCCGTCCTTCGGCTGGCAAATCCGCCGCCCGCACCAAGCCCTGAAAGGGGTGCGCTCAAGCGTCGGCAATCGTGTGCTGTGCGCTATCACGATTGCCCTACAAAGGCAAAGCGCCGGACGGGGCCGGCGCTTGCATCTTCAGGTCAGGATCGAAGGGCTCAGCCCTTGGTCAGGTTTTCCAGCTTCTTTACCGCCGTCTCCGGGTTTTCCTCGTAGGCGATGGTGCCGGAGAACTTGCCGTTGGCGTCGAGCAGGAACACCGATGCGGTGTGGTCCATGGTGTAGTCGCCGTCGGGCTTTGCGGCGTCGACCGGAACCTTCTTGGCGTAGACGCGGAAGCCCTTGACCATCTCCATGACCTTGTCGGCCGGGCCGGAAATGCCGGTGATGCGCTTGGAGACGTTGGAGACGTACTGGCCGAGGATTTCGGGCGTGTCGCGCTCAGGGTCGACGGTGATGAAATAGGCTTGCAGCTTGTTGCCTTCGGGGTCGACCTTTTCCAGCCAGCCGTTCAGTTCGAACAGTGTCGTCGGGCAGACCTCGGGGCAATGGGTAAAGCCGAAGAAGAGCGCGGTCGGCTTGCCGGTGAAGGCCTTCTCGGTGATTTCCTTGCCGTCCTGGGCAACCAGCGTGAAGGGCACGCCGAACGGGCCGGAGGCGGCCTGCTCTTTCGACTGGGTCATTTCATAGGTCAGCCAGCCCAGGATGCCCGCCATGACGACGACGGCGGCCCAGAGGACGATGCGGATGGTTTTCATGCGTGCTACCGATTTTGTTGGGGCCGAAGACGGCCGTGTCCGGTTGATAGGCCCTTGATACCGCCTTCACGGACCCCGCGCAAATGGGACAATTGCCGCAGGTTGTGACAGCGGGGTGAGCATTTTGTCGGGCGGCTGCCACTCATCCCGCTGCCGCGACCTTCGTCGTGACGGGGAGAAGGGACCGCACGGCCACCTCCCGCTCCGACAATGAGCCTCAGTGCGCCAACACCCACCGCAGAAGAACCGCACGGCGACGTTTCGCTCGCTTTCGTCCCTTCTTCCCGCAAGCAGGGAGAGGGTAAGGGTAAGGGGCAAAACTTAGAAGCGTGTCCGCGCTAAAAACACCAGGAAAGGCCGGACTGGGCGAGTGCCAGGAACATCTCGGCGCCGTTTTCCATCCAGCCGCGGAAGGCAAGCAGCAGCACGACGGCGATCGCGGCCGCAAGGGTTGCGACGAGAGGAAGGCGGATCGAGCGCTCGGTCTTCGTGTTCATGGCGTCATCATAACAGTTCGGGCGGCAAGGGGAAGCGGGCGCGCTGCCGGCGGACCGTGGGTCTGTCTGGGCCTGTCACGAGATCGGTGTCAAAACCGGCACCCGGCGTGCTGATGGATTGTGCCCTCAAATGCCGGGAAAACCGGCGCTTGCAGTAAATATGCGCGATCTCGAAAATAAGGCGCTTTCCCTGGGGATCGGCGAGGCGCCTTAGCGAATGTTTAAGGTCTGTTTGACAGTGTTTTTTCAGCGCGGGGGAGCGTTGTGCTCCGACATGACATGAGGTCATCCGGTTTGATCGAGCCCGGTTTTCCGCATCGATCCTAACGGAGGATCCGGCCCGCGCCGGGTCCGTGAGCATGGAATGTCTATGACCGCCGCATCTTCCCCATTGAAGCGCAATCTTTCCGTAAGCCAGCGGCTGGCAACGCTTGCCGGTGCCGCTTTCGTCGGTTTTGGCTCCGTGCTCGGAGTCGCCTGGTACGAGGGCCGGCAGGCGAACGATGCCCTGCAGGGCGCGCTCGCCGCGCAGAACGGGCTGACCACGGTCGACGAGGTCCGGCTTGCGACCACCAATCTCGTGCTCAATGCGATGGACAGCATCATCGACCGCGAGGAGGGCGCGATCCAGCCGGCGCGCGCCGCCAGCATCGCCGAGATCCTGAAACTGCTTGAGACGAAATCGACCGATATCAAGGCGCTTGCCGGCCTCATTGGCGGCAGCGATGCGCTTTCGACCTTTGACGCCGATGTGGCGGAACTGCGCCAGGCGATCGGAACGGACCTGAAGGCACTGATCGAAGGCAAGGCTTCGGCTGACGACTTCGGCAAGATCGACGACGCGATCGACGGTGCCGGCGAACGGGTCGCCACGGCGCTCGCCGGCCTTTCCGAAGCGGCAACGACGCTGGTTCAGACGCGCGTTGCCGAGGCGCGCGCCACCTCCGACGAGGCGTTCCAGCTTCAGCTCGCCTCCGGCCTCATCGCCATGGCGACGCTGCTTTATCTGCTCTGGTTCCATGGCAGCACGCTCAGGCGCGGCATTCTCTCCCTGCGCGATGGCATGCAGCGGATCCAGAAGGGCGAACTTTCGACCAAGCTGGAAGCGCTCGACCACGGCGACGAAATCGGCGCCATGGCGCGCTCCGTCGACCTCTTCCGCCTGTCGGCAATCGAAAAGCAGTCTCTCGAACAGAGTGCTGCCCACAGCCGCCGCGAGATCGAGAAGGAACGCGAACAGCAGCAGCAGGAGCGCGAGGAGGCGGTGCGCCGCATCCAGGCGGCGATCGACAATCTCGGCCGCGCGCTGACCCAGCTTGCCGAGGGTGACCTTGCCGTTGCCATCGACCGACCGTTCGACGGCAATCTCGACCAGCTCCGGCAGAACTTCAACCAGACGGTCGAGCGGCTGCGCGTGGTGCTTTCGAGCGTCAAGGACAATGCGCTTTCGATCGAATCCAACGGGCGGCAGATGCGCACGGCGGCCGACGACCTGGCGCGCCGCACCGAGCGGCAGGCCGCTTCGCTGGAGCAGACCTCGGCAGCCCTCGACGAAATCACCGTGACGGTCCGCACCGCGACCCAGCGCGCCGAAGAGGCGAGCCAGATGGTCGACCAGACCCGCACCAATGCCGAGGAGTCCGGCCGCATTGTCGGCCAGGCGATCGCCGCCATGGCCCGCATCGAGGGTGCCTCGAACGAAATCGGCAAGATCATCAACGTCATCGACGAGATTGCCTTCCAGACCAACCTTCTGGCGCTCAATGCCGGCGTCGAGGCGGCGCGCGCGGGCGAAGCCGGCAAGGGCTTTGCGGTCGTGGCGCAGGAAGTGCGCGAGCTGGCGCAGCGCGCCGCCGGTGCCGCCAAGGACATCAAGGCGCTCGTCAGCCGCTCCGGCAGCGAGGTCGGCACCGGCGTCAAGCTGGTGCAGGCGACCGGCGAGGCGCTCGGGCGGATCGGCACTGATGTCGCGCGCATCAACGAACTGATGACCGCGATCGTGATGGCGGCGCGCGAACAGTCGACGGGTCTCAACGAGATCAGCACGGCCGTCGGCCAACTCGACCAGATGACGCAGCAGAACGCCGCCATGGTCGAGCAGACCAATGCCTCCAGCCACACGCTGGCGCAGGACGCCGAACGCCTGACGGACCTCGTCGGCCAATTCCGCGAAGGGCACACGATGCAGCGCGCCATGCCGACGGCGGCGCCGGCGCCTGTGACGCCCGCGGCGAGGACCGCTGCGCCGGTGCAGACGAAAACACCTTCGGTTTCAGCCGTTCAGCGGCCGGCAGCCAAGGGCACCAGCGAAGCGGTGCCGCTGCGCAAGATCGGCGCTGCCAAAATGGCCTCGTTTCCAACTCCATCTCCCGCCAAGGCCCTTATGGGCAAGCTTGCGGGCGCATTCGGCAACAAACCGGGCTCGGTGCCGTCGACGACGGCCTCCGGTGAAAACTGGGAAGAATTCTGAACATGAGCAACGCAATCAAGCAGTCCGGCGCCTATCTCGAAATCGTGTCGTTCCACCTCGGCGACCAGGAATTCTGCATCGATATCATGGCGATCCGCGAAATCCGCGGCTGGGCGCCGGTAACGCCGATGCCGCATACGCCGCCCTACGTGCTCGGCCTCATCAACCTGCGCGGCGCGGTGATCCCGGTCATCGACATGGCGGCCCGCCTCGGCATGAAGATGACCGAGCCGTCCGAGCGCTCGGCGATCATCGTCACCGATATCGCCGGCAAGCTCGTTGGCCTCCTGGTCGAGCAGGTCTCGGACATGATGACGATCAAGAGCGAGGCGCTGCAGCCGGCGCCGGAGATCATCCCGGAAGCGCAGCGCGCCTTCTGCCGCGGCATCGTCGCTTTGGAAAAGACCATGGTCTGCTTCCTCAACCTCGATACCGTCATTGCCGACGAGCTGGCCCAGGCCGCCTGACGCAAGCTTGTTCCTTATCTGAGAAAGCCCTGGTGCATCGGCGCCGGGGCTTTCTTGCGTTTCGGCGTGTTTTCAGACCGTTTCCGCACGTACTGGAACGATACGGTCAAGTTAAACTTCGGCAATGAACTTCACGCTTGGGCGATGCCATTGTGACAAAACGTCAAGTGGCTGGGCGGGTTACTTGTACTACTTTACCGGTGTTGCCGGGTGCCCGAACGGAGGCCGGGTGCCTGGTCCCGTCAACAGGAGTTGAACCTATGACAATCTCTCTCAGGAAACTCGCCGCCGTGCTCTCCGTTACGATGGTCATCGCCGGACCGGCCCTGGCCGACAGCTATTACCAGGGCATCGACGTCAACAATCCTCCCGGAACGCAGAACACACACAAGATGATGACGCCAATGAAGCGGCCGAGCGCTTCGGTTGACACGATGTCGACGGGCAGCATCAACAGAATGTCGGCGCCGGCGCCGACGCCGGTCTACCGTGATCGCAACCCCTATGGCGGATACCAGGGCGGTGATGGCGACTACTACCAGGGCATCGTTCCGCCGACGGCCTACTAGATCATCCCGCGGTGAAGTGGAAACGTTGAAAGCGGAAATTCGATTTGGCATGAATGCGCCAGGGAGTTCACGTAGGTTCGTGTGAACGCACGGAACGTCAGGTGCTTACAAAAGCGGAACGGGTTGCTCCCAGACTTCTCCCTGTTTCGCACCGAAGAGGTTTCGGAAGCGCCCGCAAAGCGGCGGGCGCTTTCAACCTTTGACCGATCGCCTTGCACGCCGATGCCGGCGGCAGGGACCGCTCCTACTGCGGCTTGCCGTTCTGCCAATTGACCGTCTGGCCGTAGAGCGGAATGGTGGTGATCGACATCTTGGCAGAGCCATCCGTCAATTCGCGCGAATGCGCCAGATAGATCAGCGTATCGTTCCTTCTGTCGTAGATCCGTGTGACGAGCAGGTTCTTCCAGACGAGCGACAAGCCGGCGCGAAACACTTCCTCGCCTTCCTTGGAAAGATCGATGTCGCCGATTTCGATCGGGCCGGTCTGCCGGCAGGCGATCGAATTGTTCGACGGATCCTCGAACCAGTTGCCGTTCTTCAGCCGGTCGATGACGCTGCGGTCGAAATAGGTCACGTGGCAGGTCACACCCTTGATCTTCGGGTCGCTCACGGCATCGATCATGATGTCGTTGCCGAGCCAGTCGACCCCGACTTCGCCGACTGTTTCGGCGCGAGCGGGCAGGGCTGTGGCGGCTATGGCAAGGCCGGCAAAAAAGAGCGCACGAAGCGAACGCGACATGGATGTCCTCCTGCAGCGCCTGACGTCTCACGCAAGGTCGCCGTAGCATTTTGAATTGACGCATGTTTTTGCCGAGGCAATCCCCGGGAAGGCATGCGCTCGGGCAGCCAGGTTCACATAGGTTCGGGAATTGGCTTTACAAGGCGTGCCGGCTCAACCGGTGCCGCGAAGAAGCTGCGGCTCGAGGTTTCGGTGGTCGGCAGCGCGCATTTGCGCGGCGGCGGCGGCAAGAGCCCGTGCGCTGGCCTCGGGCTGGAAGCGGCCGGCGATGGTGCAGCGGTCGCGGCCGTCGGCTTTGGCGTCGTAGAGCGCCATGTCGGCGCGGATCATGATGTCGCTGATCGTATCGCCGGGCTCGGCCTCGGCAAGGCCAATGCTCACTGTCAGCCGGATCGGGCGGTCGAAGCGGCCGATCGGCGTATCGCGCACCGTGCGGCCGATCTCCTCGGCCACTGCAAAGGCGGCATCTTCCGAGTGATTGGGCAGGACGATGCCGAACTCTTCGCCGCCGATGCGCCCGAGCGTGCCGCGCCCGCCGAGACAGGCGGCGACCGTGCCGGCGAAGTGGCCGAGCGCCGTGTCGCCGACCGCATGGCCGTAGCGGTCGTTGATCTGCTTGAAATAATCGAGATCGAGCAGCAGGAAGGTGACGGGTCTCTGGCGCGCAAAACCCACTGCCAGCGCCCGCTGTCCGAGGTCGAGCAGCGCGCGGCGCGACAGGGCGCCCGTCAGCTCGTCGCGGGCAATGGCGCTCTTGAGGTCGGTGATCACTCGGTTCTGGATCATCAGGATCACGCCGAGGAACAGCACAGGCAGGTAGAAATATCTAAGCACGACGCAGGCGAAGTCCCAGCTGGCTGACGCAAGCGGGGTTTCGGCGGTCCCGTGAGCGATCGGCGAGAAAATCGTGACCGCAATCAGGGCGGAACAGCCGATGGCGGCGCAGCCGATGACGCAGAGGCGCTCGATCGGCCCGGGCGCTGCGCGACGGTGCTGCGAACAGACGGCGATGATCAGCACGAAGGCGGCGGCGATGCCGACGGCCGACAGTGCGTGCAATGTCGCGCTGTGCGGGCCGAAGGCGGCAATCAGCACCACCACGGCCGAAATCGAGGCGGCAGCGACCAGCGGCGTCGACATCGGCCGGAGGACACCGAGCGCCCGGTGAAAGCCCGAGAGCACGAAAAGACAGGCGCCAATGAGAAAGACGATGCCGATCAGCGACAACGGCCGCAGCGCCGGGATCTCGGATAGCATCAGAAACAGCGTTGCCGCCGCTGCGACGGCGCAGGCGGCTGCGAAATCCGTGCCCCCCTCGACCATGGAGGCGCGCAGGGAAATCAGCACCGGGAGCATCGCCAGAAGAGCGATGATCGATATGGCAGGGAGAAAGCTCATTTCGAAACGGCCTGTCGTGCTAAAATCAACAAAGGCGGCTTGCGTCTCAGCCAGATATGTGACGCCAATTGGTAGCGATGGCGCCTTAACGAAACCCGGCGAAATCCGTTGCAATTTTAGCGATTGGTCGGGATTGGCACGGTTGTTCACAGCGGCGCCCGATCAACCGTGGGGCGGCACGCCGGCAGGCGAAGAGGCGTGCATGAACGGTACCGCCCGCAGCCCCGGGGTGAGGCCCTTCGGGCGGCGCGATCCGAGCCTCCGGCCAGGCATGCGCGCGCCTTGTTTTCAGGGCCCGATACTCACGCAGCAGGACGAACCGGGAGAGGCGACATGTTCACGGCAACGTGGCTCTTCGAGGACAGGGCGGATGCCGGGCGCCAGCTGGCGCGCGCGGTCGAAGACAAGGGTCTTGACGATCCGCTCGTCATGGCGCTGCCGCGCGGAGGCGTTCCGGTCGCCTATGAAATCGCCGTCCATATTGCGGCGCCGCTGGAAATCCTGATCGTGCGCAAGATCGGCGCGCCTGGGCATGAGGAATTCGGTCTGGGCGCTCTGGTCGATGGCGAGGAGCCGGAACTGGTGCTCAACCGTCGGGCGATCCGGCTGGTCCGTCCGCCGAAAGGCTATCTGGAGGCCGAAACGGAGCGCCAGCGCGCCGAGATCCTGCGCCGCCGCACGCTCTATTTCGGAGACCGCGCGCCGGCGTCGCCCCGAGCCCGTGATGTAATCCTCGTCGACGACGGTATCGCCACCGGCGGCACCGTGCGGGCGGCGATCAAGGCGCTGCGGCGAATGGGGGCGGGGCGCCTCGTGCTTGCTGTTCCGGTGGCGCCGAAAAGCGAACTTACCGAACTGCGCAGCCAGGTCGATCGCATCGTCTGCCTCGCCACGCCCTTCGCCTTCCGTGCCGTCGGCCTGTACTACCGCAATTTCGAGCAGACGGCAGACGAAGAGGTGCTGGCGCTGATGGAGAAGGCGCGGCTGCGCAACGAGCGCAATTGATCCATGTTCCGGGCAAGCCGGGCTCCGGTTGCCGCGATTTCCGCCAGGCATCCGAATAGTTGCGCGAGGCGGCCGAAACCGTCTTGCAAGCCTCCTTCTCCCGCGCCACATTCCCGGCGCGCGATGTTGCCGGGAGAGGGCGCCGGAGGAGGCGCCCGGAGGAGATGTCATGGCCGCGAAACTGGAAATCGGAAAGACGCTTGAGGATTTCTGCCGGCCGGAGCGGATGGCGCTCATCGTCTACGACATGCAGGTGGGGATTACCAATCAGGTCAAGAACGGCCCGGCGGTGCTTTCCAAGGTGCTGAAGGTGCTGGACGCTGCGCGGGCCGGCGGGTTTCCGGTGATCTTTCTCCGGCATCTGTCGATGCCGAGGCCGCTGATGGGCGCCTTCCAGCTACGCCAGGCGATGGCCTGGCAGCGGACAGACGATCCGGATGCGGTGCACCCCTGGTTTCTGCGCGGCACGCCGGGCTTCGAGCTGGTGCCAGAACTTGCGCCCCGTGACGACGAGGCGATCCTCGACAAGATCACGTTTTCCGCCTTCGAGGGCACGCCGCTCGCCATGATCCTGCGCGACCTCGGGCTTACTTCCTTCGCCATCTGCGGCATCGCCACGGAAATCGGCATCGACCCGACCGTGCGCCATGCGACCGATCTCGGCCTGGTGCCCGTCGTCGTGCGCGACGCCTGCGGGGCAGGCCACCACGAGGCCGGCGAGCGCGCGATGGAAAACATCGCCTTCATGGGCGATGCGATCATGACCGACGTTCAGGCAATCACCGCCGCGATGACCAAACACTAGGGGCCGCAGTGCCGCTCCATCCAATCGATCACAGGACCGACAAATGACCGACAAGCTTCACATCCGCCCGATAGCCCGGACCGACTACGAACAATGGCTGCCGCTCTGGGACGGCTACAACGCCTTCTACGGCCGCTCCGGCGAAACCGCGCTGGACCCGGCGATCACCGCCATGACCTGGTCGCGCTTTTTCGACGCCTACGAGCCGGTGCATGCGCTGGTGGCGGAGAGCGAAGGGCGGCTGATCGGGCTTACGCACTACCTCTTCCACCGCAGCACGACGATGATCCAGCCGAACTGCTACCTGCAGGACCTCTTCACCAATGCGGAAGCCCGCGGCAAGGGCGTCGGACGAGCGCTGATTGAGGGCGTCTATGAGGCGGCACGTGCCGTCGGCGCGCCACGCGTCTACTGGATGACGCACGAGACCAACGAGACGGCGATGACACTTTACGACAAGGTGGCGGAGAAGTCGGGGTTTCTCGTTTATCGCAAGGCGGTCTGAGGGCTCTCCCTGCGGCTGCTTACGTCGCCGTGTGCGCGCGGATGCCAGGGACACATGCATCGGGATCCGGCATCCGCGTGGTCCAGATCTCGGTCGGGCCGAAGCCCTTGATGTCCTCGCGGCCAGAGCAAATGAACAGGAAAGACTCGCCTAGTCGCTGCCTGATTTCTGCGGTGGTGGTGATGCAGCCGGGCTTGCCGATCGCTTCCAGGCGCGCGGCAAGGTTCACGGGTGCACCCCAGATATCATAGGCGTATTTCGCTCGCCCAAGCACGCCAGCCGTTACCGATCCCGAGGCCATGCCAGCGCGCAGCTTGAGGACGACGCCATGGCGTTCGCCGATCTCGCGGGCCGCGGCGATGGCGCCGAAGCCGAACACTGCCGCCGCCTTCTCGGGCGTGGGGTGCCGGGCGGGCACGCCCGCCACCGCAAGATAGGCATCGCCGACGGTCTTGATCTTTTCGACACCGGTTGCTGCGGCCAGGCGATCGAACTCGCTGAAGAGCTCGTTGAGCAGGTTGACCGTCCGTTCCGGCCCCAGGCTGTTTGACAGGGCCACGAACTGGACGATGTCGATCAGGACAACAGTCGCATGCTCGAATTCGTCGATGATCGTTTCACGCTCGTTCCTCAGCAGGCGCGCCACGATCTCGTCCGGCATGATCGACGTCATCAGGCGGGCGAGCCGCCCCTGCGCCTCTCTCGCCATCTGGAAGGCATAGTAGATCGTTGCGAAGCACATGAGCGTGAGGGTGATGATCGACGACGAATGGAGGAGTTGCAGGAAACGGGTGTCGTCATAGACACCCGCCCGCGCCTGAGGAAACGCGATGGATGCGGCGATGACCGTGATTGCAGCCATGGCGCTGAGGACCGTCACCAGTGCGATGTTTTGAAACCCGAGGATCGCGAAGGCGACCGGCGTCACGCCGAGCAGCGTCAGCAGGACGCCGGAGTCCCGGCCGACATAGGAGGCGATCCAGACGAGGACCACCACACAGATACCGAATTCCCAAAGCCCTGACGCGACGCGGCCGAAGCGATGAAAAAGCGGAGTCATGGCTGCCGCGACGGCTAGCGCGAGATTGGCATAGACGAGGGGGATGAGGCTCGGCTCGCCATAGAGTGCGTAGATGAGCGCAAAGCTCGTGGTGGTGACGACGATCACACAGGCCGCGACATTCGCGACGAGGATGCCTTCACGGTCACCCTCCGCAACATTTGCGGCGCCCAGCTCCAGCAGGCTGCGAACAGCGCTCGTCCAGGACATGTCTCCACCCACTTTGCGTCGAGGGAGATCGGTACATGGTTTCGTTCAAACGCGAGAATTGTGCCCGCAATATTATTGCACTTCGCCGGTTGGCGCCATGAGATCGATGGTTGTGCAGTCCATAGGGAGTGCACGTGAGGAGGGCTTCGACCTCCTCACGCCTTCTCCACAAATCCATCCAGCACCCGCTTCTGGCCGGCGCGGTCGAAGTCGATGGTGAGCTTGTTGCCTTCGATGGCGGCGATGTTGCCGTTGCCGAACTTCATGTGGAAGACGCGGTCGCCGACCGAGAAACGCGAGGGTTCGGTGGCCGTCGATTTCGCCACCAGCTCGCCGTCGATCGTGCGGCCGCGCGGGCCGCTTTCGCCGTAGCCGATGCGCTCGACCGCATGGCCGGAGCGGGTGCCCCAGTTGTCGCGGGTGGCGTCGGAGCGGTGCTGCTGGGCGCGCTTCCAGCCGGGCGTGGAGTAGTTGTTCTGGAAGGGATCAGCCTTGTCGAAGCGCGACTGGCCGTAGCCGCCACGACCATAGCCGCCATAGGATTGTTCATTCTCGGCCACGTCCACATGGGCGAGCGGCAGCTCCTCGAGGAAGCGTGACGGCATGGTCGACTGCCAGAGGCCGTGGATGCGGCGGTTGGAGACGAACCAGATGTGGCAGCGATGCTTGGCGCGGGTGATGCCGACATAGGCGAGGCGCCGTTCTTCCTCAAGGCCGGAGCGGCCGCCCTCATCAAGCGCGCGCTGGTGCGGGAACAGGCCTTCCTCCCAGCCGGGCAGGAAGACGGTATCGAACTCCAGGCCCTTGGCCGAGTGCAGCGTCATGATCGAGACGGCATCGAGGTTCTCGTTCTGCTCGGCATCCATGACCAGAGCGACGTGTTCGAGGAAGCCGCGCAGGCTCTCGAAGGCTTCCATCGAGCGGATGAGTTCCTTCAGGTTTTCCAGCCGTCCGGGGGCTTCCGCCGTCTTGTCGTTCTGCCACATGGCCGTATAGCCGCTCTCGTCGAGGATCTGCTCGGCAAGCTCGGTGTGCACGGTCGTTTCAAGCAGGCTCTGCCAGCGGCGGAAATCGGTGACGACGTCGAACAGTGCCTTGCGCGCCTTCGGCTTCAGCTCGTCGGTCTCGATGATCTCGGAGGCCGCCGCCAGCATCGGGATGTCGCGGGCGCGGGCATAGTCGTGCAGCGTGCGCACGGTGGTGTCGCCAAGACCGCGCTTCGGCGTGTTGACGATGCGCTCGAAGGCCAGATCGTCGGCCGGCTGGCAGACGAGGCGGAAATAGGCCATGGCATCGCGGATTTCGAGGCGCTCGTAGAAGCGCGGGCCGCCGATGACGCGGTAGTTGAGGCCGAGCGTGACGAAGCGGTCTTCGAATTCGCGCATCTGGAACGAGGCGCGCACAAGGATCGCCATGTCGTTGAGCTTGTGGCTCTTGCGCTGCAACTGCTCGATCTCTTCGCCGACGGCGCGGGCTTCCTCTTCGGAATCCCAGGCGGCGTGCACCTGCACCTTCTCATCATCCGGATCGGTGCGGTCGGTAAAGAGCGTCTTGCCGAGGCGGCCCTCGTTGTGGGCGATCAGGTGACCGGCAGCGCCCAGAATGTGCTCGGTCGAGCGGTAGTTGCGCTCAAGCTTGATCACCTTGGCGCCCGGGAAATCCTTTTCGAAGCGCAGGATATTGTCCACTTCCGCGCCGCGCCAGCCATAGATCGACTGGTCGTCGTCGCCCACGCAGCAGACGTTCTGCGGTACGCCCTTGGGGCGCTGGGCAAGCAGCCGCAGCCACATGTACTGCGCCGTGTTGGTGTCCTGGTACTCGTCGACGAGAATGTAGCGGAACTTGTCGTGATAGTCCTTCAGCACATCCGCATGCATGCGGAAGATGCGGATCGGGTGCAAAAGAAGATCGCCGAAGTCGCAGGCGTTCAGCGTCAAGAGCCGGTTCTGGTAGGCAGCATAGAGTTCGCGGCCCTTGCCGTTGGCAAAGGCGCGGGCGTCTCCCTCGGGGATCTGGGCGGGATCGAGGCCCTTGTTCTTCCAGCCGTCGATCATGCCGGCAAACTGCTTGGCCGGCCAGCGCTTGTCGTCGATGCCTTCGGCCTGGATGAGCTGCTTGATCAGCCGCACCACGTCATCTGTGTCGAGAATGGTGAAATCGGAACGCAGGCCGACGAGCTCGGCGTGGCGGCGCAGCAGCTTGACGCCGATCGAGTGGAAGGTGCCGAGCCAGGGCATGCCTTCGACCGCATGGCCGACGAGCACGCCGATGCGCTCCTTCATCTCGCGTGCCGCCTTGTTGGTGAAGGTCACCGCCAGGATCTGCGAGGGAAAGGCGCGGTTGGTCGAAAGGATATGGGCGATGCGGGTCGTCAGCACCCGGGTCTTGCCGGTGCCGGCGCCGGCAAGCACGAGCACGGGGCCATCGAGCGTCTCGACCGCTTCGGACTGTTCCGGGTTGAGGCCGGAGAGATAGTCCGGGCGCGGCTGGGCGCGATCGCGCGCCGCCATGGCGCGCGCGGCGATGCCGCCCGTTGCCGGAATACCTGCGGGGGCGGGCTGCTGCTTGCGCGGCGCCGGCTCCTCGTCGAAGAAGGGAATATCGTCGAAACCACTCATCATGCGGCTCAATGTAGTGATTCGGTGGGGAAAGGCCAGAAAGGATGTTCTTCTTTTATTCCGTTTTCTGCGCCAGCCGCACCAAGCCTGTGGAAAGACAGGCGATTTCGAGACCGCTTATTCTTGGTCGCGCGGTCTATTCTTTTGTCTTGTCGAAGGCGGTATCCACAGGCACCTGCAGCGCCGTCGCCAACTGGTTGGTGCGTGCGGCAAGCGAGATCACCCTGAGCAGGTCCGCATGCTCGGCGTCGGTCATGCCTTTCGCCCTTGCCGCCGCCGTATGGGAATGGGCGCAGTAGCCGCAGCCATTGGTGACGGAGACGGCGATATAGAGCATCTCCTTGACCAGCGGATCGAGCGCCGAGGGCGTTGCCATCACCGCCTTCACGTCGCGCCAGGTCTGTTCCAGGAGCTCCGGATCGAAGGCGAGCCACAGCCACATATTGTTGATGAAGTCGGATTTGCGGGTGGTGCGAATGTCGTCGAACACGGCTTTGACACGCGGATCGGCTTCCGGGTTCTGAGGCGGGGATACGGTGCTCATGGGGCTCCTTCGCTGTTGTTCTCGGCGGTTGTGTGCGGGCCGGCCGGTCGCCTGAAGCGGTGACGATAGCCGACGTCGCGGCGATTGCCAGCGCTGCGTTTTGGGGAAGCCGTCGCCGATGCGTTCAGTTGGGGATTTCGTTGCAGGGCTGATTGTTCGAGCCGAAGGGTCCGGTCGTAAACAGCACGCCCTTGCTCGAGCCCTGATAGGCGTTGCCGTTCTGCGTGACGATGAAGACCCTGCGGCCGCAAAAGCCCGTCGGCTGCGCGGCAACCACGCGCGTCTGGCCACTGGCGTCAGTGACGGTCTTGGGGTTGCAGGCGCCATAGGGCGTGTCGGCCATGCGAACGGTTGCCGTCGAGCTGCGGCTGAGCGGCGCGGAACTGCCGGGTGGGTATGTGCCCGAAGCCGTGCCTGCAGCGGCCACGGTCGATTGCGTGATCTGAAAATCTGCCGTGCTGTCGTCGTAGCGGCACCGCTTGATGGCCCAGATCCAGACGGCAATGTCGCGCACACCGCTCTCGGGGTCTTCGGCCGAAGCCGCGATGGTGAGCGGCGCCAGGTCGGGAACACTTCGGCGGCGGTTGCAGCAGCTGCTGTCGTTGAAGACCGGGTCGGGATTGCCATGGTCATCCAGGATGCCGGTGATCTCGAGTTTCGTGGTCGGGCCGGTCTTGTCGTCCGCCTGGACAGTCACGGTCTGACACCCCGCAAGAAGCAGGCCCATGGAGACGAGCGCAAATGTCAGGCAAAATGCATGCGGCCCCATGACGACCCCCGCCATTGTCCGTACCGCTGCCCAAGATACTCCCGAAGACTTTTGCCCGCAAACAAGCGCCTTCCTTTGCCGCGCTCGATCAACCCCGCGGCATCGTTGCCGTCCACAAACGATGCGCGTCCTTCAGCACCTTCCTCTGTCGCTATCGCAACCTCGTCGAACGCTTCGTCAGCACTCAGGCACTTCCGTGCCGTCGTCACCGGCTTCGACAAGCACAGCGAAAACGACCTTGCTCTCGTCAAACTCGCTTCAGCCAAAACCTGGTTGTGCTCTATAGGTCGGTGACCTAGAAGAAGCTTCGAACGCTCGGAGCGGCGTTCAGGCAGGAGCCCGACCATGATCAAGATGAGCGTCTACTATCCGGCCGATGGCGGCTCGAAGTTCGATCACGACTACTACCGCACCCGCCACATGCCACTGATCCAGGAACGGCTCGGCGATGCCTGCCTGCGCTACGAGATCGATAAGGGCCTTGCGGGTCGCGAGCCTGGAAGCGCGCCGGGGTTCGTCGCGGCGTGCCACGTCTACTCGCCGAGCCTCGAGACATTCCAGGAGGCGTTAGGTCCCCACCGCGCCGAGATTGCCGCGGATGTCGCCAACTATACGGACATCGCGCCCATCGTGCAGATCAGCGAAGTCGTTGGAGGGTAGGGTGCTTTGGCGCACCATGACCCATGGTGGCGCAGCCGGTGCGGAACCGGTTGACGGTCGGGGACATGTGGTTGCCGTCGAAGCGTAAACGACCTTGCTCTCGTCAGTCTAGCTTCAGCCAAAACCTGGTTGTGCTCTATAGGTCGGTGACCTAGGCCAGCGCGAAGACGCGGGCCGGGCCGCCGGTGCCGCCGCGGTGCTTCGGTGCGCCGAGGATGAGGGTTGCGCCCTTGACCGGCAGCTTGTCGAGATTGGCTGCTGCCTCCAGCCCCCAGCGACCCTCCGGCAGCCAGGCGTAATGCGTGGCGAAATCGGGCGAGGGGCCATGGTCGAGCGACAGCGTATCGACGGCGATACCGGCTGCCTTGCTTTCCTCGATCAGATATTTGGCCGCCTCGACGTGGAAGCCGGGGAAATGCAGCTTGCCGCCGCCATCGGCATTGCGGAACTTGTCCGTGCCCAGATGCGCGCCCCAGCCCGACAGCATGGCGACGCAGGCGTTTTCCGGGATCTCGCCATTGGCGGCGACCCAGGCCTTGAGGTCGTCGGGCGTCACCTGCGCATCGGCATCGGCCTCAGCCTTCTTTCTGATATCGACAATCACCAGCGGCACCACCAGCTTGTCGACGGGCAGTTCGGCGACCGAGAGGCCATCGGCGGAAAAGTGCAGGGGCGCGTCGACATGGGTGCCGGTGTGTTCGTTCACCCGGAGCTCGAACATGTTGAACTTGTCTTTTGCGTAGTTGAACTTCTCCTCGCGGAAGAACTGCTGCTGGCCGAAGAAGGTCGGGAAATCTTCGTGCAACTCGTGGGTCAGGTCGGTGACGCTTGAATGCCCCTGCGCCAGCGCCGGCGGGGCCGCGCCCACGCTTGCGGCGGCAAGACCCGCGGTTCCGACCGCGGCGGCTTTGAAGAAGCTGCGGCGCGAGAGCATGCGCTCTTTCACCGTTTCCATAACACAGGCATCGCACATCGACTTCTCTCCCCCAAGAGGCCTGAAGACAGGCGCAAAGCCGGCCGAAACACGCTGCCGGCGGTTGCAGGATAGCGCAGTGTCGGCGGCTGTAAACGGTAATTCTCTAGTGAATTTCTGGACAAAGCTGCGAGGCGTCGAGCGAAGCCCCCGTGCGTCATCATCCCGCCAACAAATTCGCTTTTATTACAATTGCGTAATGATGGTATTCTGTCGTTGCCCCGACACGCGCGAACAGGGATACTCCGCGCACAATCGGAACGAACCGCCGGCCGCGCCGCGCTGGGGCGTGTTTTATGTTTAATTCGGAGACTTGAATGCGGGTTTGGAAACAGCTTGCGGTGAGCGCCGCTGTGCTTCTCGTGGGCGCAGCCGTCTGGGTGCGTTTTGTGCCTGGTGCTGGTGAAACGCTGGCGGCGATTGGTGTTTCGCATCCGCTGATTGATGCCTTGTCCAAGCCGGGCGCCGGTGGCGGCGAGGGCGGCGAACGCGGCAATGGCCGCGGGCAGGGCGGCAACAACGCCATTCTCGTCATGGTCCGGCCTTCGGGCACGTCTGTTGTCAACGACCGGCTGAACGCGATCGGCAACGGCGAGGCGATCCATTCCGTCACCGTGACGCCGACGGCAACCGGCAACCTCACCGAAATCCTCGTGCGCTCCGGCGAAAAGGTGTCGCAGGGTCAGGTCATTGCCAAGCTCGACAGCGACGACCAGAAGATTGCTGCCGACCAGGCGAGGCTGACACGTGACAGCGCACGCGAAAAGGTCGAGCGCTACCGCAACCTGAGCACCGCCCGCGCGGTGACAGCCGTGGACGTGCGTGACGCCGAAATCGCCATGCAGACCGCCGAGCTGGCGCTGAAGACCGCAGAGCTCGACCTCAAGCGCCGCGACATCGTGGCGCCGTCGAAAGGCGTCGTCGGCATCATCACCGTCAATGTCGGCGACTACGTCACGACCACGACGCCGATTGCCGTCGTCGACGACCGCTCGGAAATCCTCGTCGATTTCTGGGTGCCCGAGCGCTTCGCCAACAAGATCTTCGTCGGCCAGCCCGTCACCGCCTTCGCCATCGCCCAGCCGGGCAACCAGCTCGACGGTGCGATCCACGCGATCGACAACCGCCTCGATCAGGCGAGCCGGACGCTGCGCGTGCGCGCACGGCTTGAAAACCCCGACGACAAGCTGAGGGCGGGCATGTCCTTCTCGGTCACCGTGGCCTTTGACGGCGACACCTATCCGACGGTCGATCCGCTGGCGATCCAGTGGAGTTCGGAAGGCTCCTATATCTGGCGCGTCTCCAGCGACAAGAGCGAGAAGGTGCCGGTGAAGATCATTCAGCGCAACCCGGACAAGGTGCTGGTGGACGCCGCACTGTCGGAAGGCGACGAGATCGTCACCGAAGGCGTGCAGCGCCTGCGCGACGGCGGCGCCGTGCGCATCGCCGGCCGCGAGAACAAGCAGGAACCGCAGAAGGTTGCGGAGGAAACCAAGTGAGCGGCGGCGACAGTCAGGCAAGCGGCCATGGTGCCGGCCAAGGCAGCGCCGGCGGCCAGATGTCGGCCCGCGAACGCGGCAAGACCGGCTTTACGGCACTCTTCATCCGCCGGCCGATTTTCGCGCTGGTGGTCAACACGCTGATCGTCGTTGCCGGCCTTGCGGCCTGGAACGGCATCGAGATCCGCGAACTGCCGCAGGTCGACCAGCCGGTCATCTCGGTGACGACGACGCTCGATGGTGCCGCACCCGAGACGATGGACCGCGAAGTAACGTCGGTCGTCGAAGGGGCGGTCTCGCGCGTGCAGGGCATCCGCGACATTTCCTCGACCTCGTCCTTCGGCCGCAGCCGCGTGACGCTGCAGTTCTCCGACACGACCGATATCGGCCAGGCTTCCAACGACATTCGCGACGCGCTCGGCCGGGTGCGCAACCAGCTTCCCGACAATGTCGACGAGCCGAGCATCGTGAAAGCCGATGCCGACAGCCAGCCGATCATGCGGCTGGCGCTGACCTCCGATACGATGTCGATGGAAGACATGACGCTGCTCGTCGAAAACGAGATCAGCGACCGGCTCGCCGCCGTTGAAGGCGTGGCCGACGTTGCCGTCTATGGCGACCAGGAGAAGATCTTCCGCATCGACCTCGACCAGGCGAAGCTCGCCGGGCGCGGGGTAACGGTCGCCAACCTCAGGACCGCGCTTGCCAACGCCTCCTACGACGTGCCGGCCGGCAAGCTGACGAGCGCCAGCCAGGACATTTCGGTGCGCGCCACGGCCGACCTGCAGACGCCGGAGCAGTTCGAAAACCTGATCCTCGTCAACAATGTGCGCCTGCGCGACGTGGCGACCGTCACGCTCGGTCCCGACACCGGCACGACGGCGCTGCGCTCCAACGGCCGCCAGGGCATCGGCCTTGGCATCGTGCGCCAGGCGCAGTCCAACACCGTCGATATCTCCGAGGGCGTGCGCAAGGTCGTCGAGACGATCCAGACGCAGATCCTGCCCGAGGGCACGCAGCTCCGCATTACCAGCGATGACGCCGTCTTCATCAACGGCGCTATCCACGAGGTGGAAATCGCGCTGATCGTCGCGGTCTTCATTGTGACGCTGGTCATCTACATGTTCCTGCTCGACTGGCGGGCGACGCTGATCCCGACGATCTCGATGCCGATCGCGCTGATCGGCACGGTGGCGGCGATCTATCTCGCGGGCTTCTCGATCAACATCCTGACGCTGCTCGCGATCGTGCTTGCGACCGGGCTTGTCGTCGACGACGCCATCGTGGTGCTCGAAAACATCGTGCGAAGGCGCGCCGAGGGGCTTGGACCACGCGCGGCGGCCGTTCACGGCACGCTCGAAGTGTTCTTCGCGGTGCTGGCGACGACCGCGACGCTTGCCGCCGTCTTTGTGCCGCTCTCGTTCCTTCCGGGCCAGACCGGCGGTCTCTTCCGCGAGTTCGGCTTCGTGCTTGCCTTCGCGATCCTCCTGTCCTCCTTCGTGTCGCTGACGCTTTGCCCGATGCTCGCCTCGCGCATGCTGACGAAGGATACGCATACGGTGCCGGGGCCGATGGCGCGGTTCGGTGCGCGGGCGGCCGGGTTCTACCGGGTGACGCTGCGCGCCTGCCTCAACTCGCCGCTGATCGTCTTCGTCGTCGCGGGCTTCTTCACCGCCATGGGGGCTGCCGGCTTCCTGACGCTGAAATCGGAGCTGACGCCGACGGAAGACCGCTCGCAGATCATGATGCGCATCAACGCGCCGCAGGGCGTTTCGCTCGAATACGCCCAGGCCCAGATGCGCCGCATCGAGGACGGTTTGCAGCCGTTGGTGAAATCCGGCGAGATCGACAACATCTTCTCGATCTCCGGGCAGGGCGGTTCGGTCAACAGCGGCTTCATGGTGCTGACGCTCGCTCCCTGGGACAAGCGTGACCGCACCCAGCAGGAGATCGTCACCGACATCAACAAGGTGACCGGGCGCATCCCCTCGGTTCGCGTCTTTGCCATGCAACCGAACAGTCTCGGCATTCGCGGCGCCGGCAGCGGCCTGCAGGTGGCGCTCGTCGGCAACGACTACAACAAGCTCGGTGATGCCGCGGCAAAGCTGGTGCGCCAGATGGAAGACACCGGCCGCTTCGAAAACGTCCGCCTCAACTACGAGGCCAACCAGGCGCAGCTTTCGATCACCATCGACCGCGAGCGCGCCTCCGACATGGGTGTCGATATCGGCGGCCTTGCCTGGGCGCTGCAGGCCATGCTCGACGGCAACAGCGTCGTCGACGTCTATGTCGACGGCGAATCCTATCCGGTGAAGCTTCTGTCCTCGACCAACCCGGTCAACGACCCGACCGATCTGCAGAACATTTTC
This sequence comes from Ensifer sp. YR511, assembly GCF_900103045.1. Taxonomy (NCBI): domain Bacteria; kingdom Pseudomonadati; phylum Pseudomonadota; class Alphaproteobacteria; order Hyphomicrobiales; family Rhizobiaceae; genus Ensifer; species Ensifer sp. YR511. The sequence goes on along the minus strand of NZ_FNGR01000001.1, from coordinate 670,615 downwards.
CTCAAGGCCGGCGACGGCAAGATCGTGCCGATGTCGACGATCGCCAGCGTCGAGGAGATGGCGGTGGCGCCGCAGCTGTCGCGGGAATCGCAGCTTCGCGCCGTTTCGCTTTCGGCCGGCCTCAAGTCCGATCTGGCGCTCGGCGAGGCACTGACCATGGTCGAGCAGATGGCAGAGCCGCTTCTGCCGCCGGGCTCACGGATCATGCCGCTTGCCGAAGCCGCAACGCTCAACGAAAACGCCAACGGCCTCTTCGTCACCTTCGGCTTCGCGCTCGTCATCATCTTCCTGGTGCTGGCGGCCCAGTTCGAAAGCTTCGTCAGCGGCCTGATCATCATGTCGACGGTGCCGCTGGGGCTTGCCTGCGCGGTCTTTGCGATGATCATGACCGGCAACACGCTGAACATCTACAGCCAGATCGGCCTCGTGATGCTTGTCGGTATCATGGCGAAGAACGGCATCCTCATCGTCGAATTCGCCAACCAGCTGCGCGACCGCGGCCAGGACGTGCGCTCGGCGATCGAGAATGCCGCCAACATCCGCCTGCGCCCTGTCATGATGACGATGATCGCCACCATCGTCGGCGCGGTGCCGCTGGTGCTTGCCAGCGGCGCGGGCGCCGAGGCGCGCATCGCGCTGGGCTGGGTGCTCGTCGGCGGTCTCGGTCTTGCGGTGATCGTCACCCTCTACCTGACGCCGGTCGCCTATCTGGTGATCGCACGCTTCACCAAGCCGCATGCGGACGAGGAGCGCAAGCTGCACGAGGAAATGGATGCGGCGGCAGCGCTGGAGGTGCGCTAGCCGGAACGGCCGTCGCGCGACGGCTTATTATTCGAGCCCGGCGGCAACGAGAAAGATCGCTGCCGCCAGCCCGCCGAGCGCGCTGCGCCCCGCGTGAAGCCTGCCCCAGAGACCGAGGAGATCTCGGCTTTCCGGGCCGGCGTCGTCCGGCCGGACTGCCTCCAGCTGGCGATTGACCGGCATCACGAAGAGCAGCGTATAGGGCCAGTTCAGGATGATGATCGCGGCCCCCAGCCCCCACAGCACATGGCCGGTCTGTCCCCAGGCACCGGCGCCGAACAGGCCCGAGACGAGCGCGAGCGTCGCCTGCATCTCGAAGCCGCGCCGATAGGACGGCACCCACTGCACGAGTGCGGCGCGATCATCGAGATGCAGCCGTGCGGGCTGTTCTGCCCAGGTGATGTAGATGGCGGCGCCGAAGAAAACCGACGCGGTGAGCAAAGCGGTTAGACCCAGCATTTGCCTCTCCTTCCTTCACGCCTCCATCATAATCCAAGGCTCACGAAACGGCAGGTGTTTTCTGCCGTTTCGCTCTCATACGTAGCAGTACCGGAGTTCGGTCGGTCTGAGGCGTGACTTTTGCCAGCAGCAAATGTGGTGCGACGCGGCTTGCCCGTTTGCAAGGCCCTCTGTCTACGGGCCCGCCCGCCCTATGTGCCGTCACGCCGCACGGCCAGCGCCGTCGCGCAGAGCACGACCTCCACCTCTTCTTCGAGTTCGAGGCAGATCTGCCGGTACTCGTCAGCGAGATCCGGGCGGCCGCCGCCCAACACGAGTGCGTCCCGCATGTTGACCGCGAGTTCATAACTGCAGAACAGCTCAATCATGCAATCTGACGATGCCGACGCGATGCTGCCCCTCAAGTGCGGCAACCGCATCATCAGTCGCTTTCTGCCGATCTCTCCAAGCACGTCACACGTCCTTCCGCTCGGCCTTTATACGCAAGGACTTCCCGAGCGGATCACCGCGCGGCGCGGTGTGGAGATGACATTTCGGCAAACGGGGACATATCGTGTCGGCTTTTCAGCGTTGGTGTTTTCCACGCTGTCATACAGTCTTGTGACACTCCGGTCTCACGTCAGGCGTTTTCCTGCGCTACTGTGACCGGGAAGTGCGCGAGCGTCTGGACAAAGTGATTCCGATTTGCACAGTAGCGCCTTGAAATGACTGCGCTTCCCGAACATCGAAAAGGCGGCGTGGCGAATGCAAGAGGAAGGGCGTTTTCCGTGGCATTGAAGGCGATCAGGGCTGGCGCGAGAAACGAGGCGGGGATTGCGGCGGCGAAGGCGGACCTTTCCGCCCGCTTCGGCGACCGGTTCCAGACGGGCGAGGCGATCCGCGCCCAGCATGCCCACACCACCACCTATATTCCGGCACAGCTTCCCGACGGCGTGCTGTTTGCCGAAAGCGCCGGGGACGTGCGCGAGATCGTCCAGATCGCCGCTCGACACAAGGTGCCTCTGATCCCGTTCGGCACCGGCTCTTCGCTCGAAGGTCATATCAACGCGCCCCATGGCGGCATCTCGGTCGATCTCTCGCGTATGAACAAGGTGCTCGAGGTCAATGCCGAGGACCTCGACTGCCGCGTCGAGCCGGGCATCACCCGCGAGGAGCTCAACACCTACCTGCGCGACACCGGCCTGTTCTTCCCGATCGATCCCGGCGCCAACGCCTCGATCGGCGGCATGGCCTCGACGCGGGCGTCGGGCACCAATGCGGTGCGCTACGGCACGATGAAAGACAATGTGCTGGCGCTGACGGTGGTGACCGCTGACGGGCGCGAGATCCGCACGGCGCATCGGGCGCGCAAGTCGTCTGCCGGCTACGACCTGACGCGGCTTTTCGTCGGGGCCGAAGGCACGCTCGGCATCATCACCTCGATTACGCTCAGGCTGCAGGGTATTCCGGAGGTCATTTCCGGCGGCGTCTGCCCGTTCCCGACGATCGAGGACGCCTGCAACGCGGTGATCCTCACCATCCAGTCGGGCATTCCGGTCGCGCGCATCGAACTGCTCGATGCGCTGCAGATGAAGGCCTGCAACGGCTATTCCGGCCTTTCCTATCAGGAGACGCCGACGCTCTTCGTCGAATTCCACGGCAGCCCCGAGAGTGTCGAATTACAGGCGCGCCAGTTTGGCGAGATCGCTTCGGAGTTCGGGGCCAGCGACTTCCTCTGGACCACCAATCCGGAGGAGCGGGCGCGGCTCTGGAAGGCGCGGCACAATGCCTATTGGGCGCAAAAAAGCCTGATCCCGGGCGCGGCGATCCTGTCGACCGATGTCTGCGTGCCGATCTCGCGGCTGGCGGAATGCGTGGCGGCAACGCAGGAAGATAGCGCCGCCCACGGGCTGACGGCGCCGATCGTCGGCCATGCCGGCGACGGAAACTTTCATGTCGGCTTGCTGTTTGACGACAAGGATCCGGCGGACGTGGCGCGGGCCGAGGCCTTTGTCGAGCGGCTGAACGCGCGGGCGCTCGCCATGGACGGCACCTGCACCGGCGAGCACGGCATCGGCCAGGGCAAGATGCCGTTCCTTGAGGCCGAACTCGGCGACGCGCTCGATCTGATGCGCCAGATCAAGCACTCGCTTGATCCGGACAATATCTTCAACCCGGGCAAGATTTTCGCTTGAGGAGAGATACGCGCGGCGGGCCGTTTTTTGGGACAATGCGCCGGCGACAAAGTGTGATACTGCATAATTCTCAAAGTCGGAATCGACCCCTCGGGAATTATGCGGCAAATCAAAGATGCTACGGCGCCATCAACGGCGCTGCAGCCGGGCGCCGGTTTCTGGCGCTTAAATCGATTTGCGGCGCGGATGCGCCGATGAACGGAATGGGAATATAGGCACGGTGCTTTCGCGAATTCTTCTTGCCGTCGGCGGACTTGTGGTCGTTGCGCTCTTTGCGGCGCTGATCGCCCCGTGGTTCATCGACTGGACGGGTTTCCGCAAGGAGTTCGAGCGCGAGGCAAGCCGCATCATGGGCAAGCCCGTCGTCGTGCATGGCAGCGTCGATGCGCGGCTGATCCCATTCCCAACCGTGACGCTCAACGACGTGCGCGTCGGCGCCGCCGAGGACGGCGACCCGCTGATCCAGGTGGCGCAGTTCTCGATGAGCGCCGAGCTTGCGCCGTTCCTGAGCGGCGAGGCATTGATCTTCGACATGAAGCTCGATCGTCCGCGGGCCAAGGTGCGCCTGTTGCCCGACGGTACGCTCGACTGGGCGAGGGGCCGCCGGGCCTCGATCCCGGCCAAGACCGTCGTGCTTGAAAACGTCGAGATCACCAATGGCCAGGTCGAATTCGTCGACGAGCAGACCGGCCGCACCCGCCGCGTGAGCGGACTTGCCGCAGACATTTCGGCCCGCACGCTCGCCGGGCCCTGGAAGGTTGAGGGGCGCGCCGCGCTCGATGGCGAAGCCGGCAGTTTCTCCTTTACCAGCAACGAAGTGGACGAGGCGGGTACGCTCAGCCTGAAGGCGCGGGTAACGCCCGACAAGCGTCCCTTCGGCGTCGAGACCGACGGTTCGCTGCGCATCGTCGATTTCAGGCCGGTCTATAGCGGCCGCTTCACGCTGACGGAGAACCGCCCGCAGGCCGAGACGAAGGATGCGGATGGGCGGGCGCCGCTGCGCATAAACGGCAACTTCCAGCTGACCAACGAGAGCATCCGCGTCCCGGAATATCGCTTCGAAATCGGCCCGTCGGATGATCCCTATGTGGTCACCGGCGAGGCAACGCTCGATACCGGCAAGGACCAGAAGTTCCTGCTGATCGCCGACGGCCAGCAGATCGACGTCAGCCGCATCGGCCCGAGCCGCAACAACAAGACCGGCCGCGATCCGGCGATCTCGATGCGCCAGCGGCTCGAAGCCATGCTGGCGATCGCCGGCGAAATTCCCATCCCGCAGGTGCCCGGCCGCGCCAGCCTGAAGCTGCCGGCGATCGTCGTCGGCGATACGACGGTCCGCGACGTGCGGATCGACGTACAGCCCGATGGCGCCGGCTGGGTGATCGACAATGTCGTGGCGCTGCTGCCGGGGCGCACGCAGCTCGAAGCCAAGGGGCGGCTGAACCTCAAGGGACAGCGCACTTTCCGCGGCGACCTTCTGCTGGCCTCCAACCAGCCTTCCGGCCTTGCCAACTGGCTGGCGGGCTCGGTCGATCCGGCGATCCGCAAGCTGAGGACCGCCGGCTTTTCCGCCAAGGTGAACCTCACCGATACATTGCAGCAGTTCGAGAACCTCGAAGTGGCGGCCGACGAGGCGAGCCTCAAGGGGCGGCTGGAGCGACAGTCCTTCGCCGACCAGCAGCCGAACCTTTCGCTGCAGCTGAAGGGTAATCGCATCGACTTCGAAGCCTTGCAGGCGCTGACCGGGCTGGTGGCGGGCGACGCTTCCACCGACACCTTGCTGCAGCACGCGATTGCCGCCGATCTTTCGGCTGACGAGTTTTCCGCCTTCGGCGAGCAAGCGCAGGACGTGCAGGCGGTGCTGACGCTGAAGAACGGCCAGCTCCAGGCCGAACGCGTGGCGATCGGCTCGCTCGCCGGCGCACAGCTCGCCTTTTCCGGCCGGGCCAGCGGCGACCTCGAAAAGCCCGTCGTCTCGGCCAAGATGAAGCTTGCCGCCAAGAACCTGACGCCGTTCCTGGAAATGATCGGCCGCCACGCGGTCAATCATCCAGCGCTCCGGCAGTTGATCAAGGCCGGTCCCTATTACAGCGACACGGCCTTCGACGTGACGCTGACGGCCGGCAACAAGGAAGGCAACGCGCCCGCGACCTTCGGCATCTTCGGGACCGCGAACGGTACCAAGATCGCCGCCAGCTACCAGGCGCCCGACATGGCGCAGGCGCTGACCGGCAAGGCCATGCTTTTGGAAGCGACGCTCGAAAATCCCGAGACGCGGCTCCTGCTCGGCCAGACGGGTTTCGATCCCTTGCCCTTCGATGCGGATGCCAACGGCATTCTCTCCGTCAAGCTGCAAAGCACCGACGGACCGACGGCGAACGGCACGGTGACCTTTACGACCGAGAAGACGTCGCTCGCCGCCAAGGGCAGCGTCGATCTTTCCCGCGATCATTTCCTCGAAGGTCAGGCGAAGGTGACGCTGCAGACCCAGGACCTGGAGCCCTATCTTCTGCTCCAGGGCGTGGCCTTGCCGCAGATGGGCAGCGGCCTGCCGCTGACCGTCTCTGCCGATATCGCGACGACGCCCGAAACAATTGCGCTGACCACTGTCGAGGGCAAGGCCGACCACAACGGCTTTACCGGCAATCTGACGATCGACCGCAAGACACCGGGGGCGGCCAGCGGACAGCTGACGCTCGACGCGCTCGATCTCGCCTGGCTCGGCGAGGGCGTCCTCGGACCGATCGAGGATACGAACGGGGCCTTCTCGAAGGGGGCTCTGGCGCAGCCTGCCTGGACCGGGCTCAACGTGGCGCTGGACGTGCAGGCGCAGAAATTCTGGCCGGGCGTCTATGGCGCGGTCACGAGCTTTGCCGGCAAGATGGAATGGAAGGGCGACGAGGTCGCGCTGACCGATGCGGCCGGCGACTGGCTGGGCGGCAAGCTCGCCGGGCGGGTGCAGATCGGCAATGCCAATGGCTCGGGCTTCCTGCGCTCGCGCCTGGACGTCAAGGGCGGCGACCTTGCCCAGGCGGGCTGGGCCCATGCGGGCACGCCGGTCGCGACCGGGACTTTCGATCTTTCGGTAGCACTTGAGGCATCGGGTGCAACGCCCGAGGCGATGGCGCATTCGGCAAGCGGCTCGGGTACCACGACCTTCAACGGCATGACGCTCGCCGGCATCAACAGCGCAGCTCTGCCGCAGTTGATCGCGGCAGCCGATGCGCTGAAGACGCAGATCTCGGCGGACGCGATCAGAAGTGCGGCGGAGGCGACGATCTTCTCGGGTCAATCGCTGGTCGGCGTCGTCAAGGCACCCTTCAGCATCGCCGGCGGGGTGCTCCGGGCGCAGAACGTGACGGCTGGCGACGGCAATGCCGCGATGACCGGCGAGGCTTCGCTGGACCTTGCGGCGGGCCGGATCGACGCCGGCATCGATCTGACTTTCCGGCCGGGTGACGAGGCGCTTGCCGGTGCCGAGCCGCGTGTGCGCATCGGCTATGCCGGCCTGCTGGAAGCACCGGGCGTCGATCTCAACGTTGCCGATCTCGCGAACTTCCTGTCGCTTCGCGCCTTCGAGCGCGAGCGCCGGCGGGTCGAGATCCTGCAGGCGAACGTGCTGGAGAAGCAGCGTCTGCGCCGCGAACTTGCGCTTTACAAGGCGCGGGCGGAGGCAAGAGAACTGGAGCGCAAACGCGCCGTTGCCGAGGAACGCCGGCGCGCAGCCGGCGCTGCCGAGGCCGCCCGCCTCAAGGCGGAAGCAGATGCGCGAGCAGAGGCCGAGCGCAAGGCCGAAGCGGAGCGACAGGCGGAAGCCGCGCGTCGGGCGGCAGAGGCAGCGCGCAGCGCCGGACAGGGCCAGCCGATCCCGCAGACGGGACCGACCCCCCAGACCGTACCGGACGGTGCCACCGGCACCCCTCCCGGACAGAGGCTCAACTTCGACGTCCTGCCCGACGTTACCGTACAGTAGCCGGCGACTATGCCGGAGCACGACGCTCCCTGGCTTTCGGGGCCGGAGATGCGCTTCCAATTTCGCATCCGGCCATGATCCCATCCTTGGCTTGTGCCCCCTGAAGAGCGTCGCGATCTTTCAGCTTCGCTCTCTGCGCTTTTGATTTTTCGCATGTCGATATCCCAAGACCGCTGCGCGCTTTTGCGCGACATGCTCTGGCTTCAGATTTTGAACGTACCTTTATCGGGCGGCATTCTCTTGGTTTCCGGCGCATCGTGGCGCGCGAACGGGATCGGCAGAGTTTTAACGAATTCTGAAGCACATCCTCCACTATTGATCGCTAAATTAGCAATTTGCGTTGGATGGGGCAGGGGGTGCGGCTTGCGGGCCGCGTCTTTAATCGGCGCATGGGAAGGACGACGTCGATCGCTCCGGATTGACCCGAGCGGCGCGTCGCCGTCTGCTGAGGGGGCAACGATCAGAGATGCGCTACAATTTGAGGAAGAGAGCCGCCCGTATCTTTGCGGACGAGCGCGGCAACTTTACCGTTCTGACCGCGCTGATAGCGGTGCCGTTGTTGAGTGCCGCGTCGATCGCCATCAACCTGGCGCGGATCAATCTCGAGGCCGCGAAGATGCAGACGGCGCTCGATGCCGCTGCCTTCTCGGCGGTCAAATCCTACGGCGAGGGCGAGACCGAGGCCAGTGCCAGGGATCTCGCCAACAACGTCTTCTTTGCGAATTTCGGCCAGCCGGAGATCGTCGATCAGCTCGGCCCGGAGAGCGGTGTGGCGGTGGCGGCCACGCCGGTGCAGATCGCCTTCGGCGCCGCCGGCGTCGAGACCACGGCGACCGCGGCCTACGCGCTGAAATACAATCCGCTCTTCTTCGGGCTGCAGCCCTATACGATCGACCGGGAAAGTGTTGCCGCGCGCATGCCCGGGAGAGAGGCCTGCATTCTGGCGCTGCACCCGACGGCGAGCCGGGCCTTCGAGGTCAGCGGCGGGGCGAGCGTCGACACATCCGGCTGTACGATCACGTCGAACTCGACCGACGCGCAGTCGATCTACCTCAGCGGCTCGGCCACGCTCAAGGCCGAGTGTCTCTACGCCGCCGGCAAGGTGTCCGCGACGCTCGCCAACCTGCAGCTTGCCTGTGGCAAGGCGGTAGAGGAGGTGACGCCAATTGCCGACCCCTTCCGGTCGAAGAAGATGCCGACCACGGCAGGCTGGGTGAGCCTTGCTGGCTGCGGGCAGAATTTCGTCGGCGGCGGTGGCGGCAACGGCGACTGCAACGGCACCGGCAAGACGCCGAACAACGCGCCCGACACCTACCGCGTCGAGCTGAAGCCTGGCACCTATGGCGATCTCGAAATCAAGGGCAAGGTTCTTCTGAGACCCGGCAACTACATCATCGACGGCGGTAGCCTGAAGTTCACCAGCCAGTCGGTGGTGAGCGCCGAAGGGGTAACCTTCTTCCTCCTGAACGGCGCCCAGCTCGACATTCACGGCGGGGCGACCTTCCAGGTCAGCGCGCCGACGACCGGCGACTGGGCCGGCTTCTCGATCGTCGCCGGGCGCAACAACACGGCCAGCGCCACCATCAACGGCAACAGCGCCTCGTCGCTCGCCGGCATCATCTACATGCCGGCGTCGCGCGAGATCCAGTATGCTGGCAACGGATCGACCGGCGGTGAATGCGTGCGCATCGTCGCCCAGGAAATCACCATGATCGGCAACAGCAGCTTCAAGCTGGATTGCAAGGCGGTGCTGGCCAACACCACGATCAACAACCCCGGCGCGATCCGGCTGGTGCGATAATGACGGACGCGTCTTGCCTCCGGCCGTTGGGCCGGCGGCGTGATCGCTTGCCGGTGTCCAGGCGCGCCTTGCCTTCAGAAGCGGATGGACAGTCCGAGGATTGGACCTTGCTGGACCACGTCGAAGATGAAGCCGTCATTGTCGTAGTTGACGCCCAGCGCACGATAACCGGCGATCGCCGAGATCGTGTCGTTGAAACGGTAGCCGAGGCCAAGGCCGACGTCCCAGTCGATGTCGGCGCCGCCGGCGCCGACCAGGCCCCAGCCGGTCAGGTAGATCTCCGGGGTGAAGAAGTAGTTGCCGCGCACGCCCACCATGCCGTCGACCCAAGTCTTGCGGTCATCGCGGCTGATACCGTCGAGCGGGCCGCCCTGAAAGGATATGGTGGTGTTGACCGACCAGATCCTGGCGCCGCCGACCACGTCGAGATGCGAGTTCTGATCCTCAAACACCGTGTAACCGACGCCGATGAGGCCGGCGAAGGTCTCCGATTCCACATCGACCGTATCGGTGAAGACGCCGCGCGCTTTGCCGTCGCCGGAGAGCTTCGTATAGATCAAGTCACCAAAGACGCTGAAGCGGTCCTTGCGCGCTTCGACGGTGGCCATGGCGGCGAAGTCGAGATTGCTCCAGATGTCGCTGAAGCTGGAGTCGATGTGAACGGTCGGGAGCCCGAATTGCGCTGTGTCGCCGGAGAGGCCCGCCATCCAGAAATAGGGCGCGAAGGTGAATTGCCAGCCGCTCTCGGTTTCTTCCACGGGGGCCGCGGGCGCCATCAGCGGCGTGATGTCGGCCGCGTGGGTCGGCAGGGCGAACAACAGGCCAAGGCAGGCCGTGAGGCCCAGTCGTGTAGGGATACTCATGAAACGCCTCCCGCTTGAGACAATCCCTGAAACGAGAGACGGGCCCGTCTGGAATTGCGCACTACAGACTCTCGAACACAAGGGCAGCGGAAAGTCGCCGCCTCCCGATGTGGGTATTGTTATATAAGTTTATTCGAATACAACTGTTTTGGCCCGAAACGGCGAAGCGGGACATGCCAAATGCCGCGCGCTGTTGCATCGGCCACACAGTTGCCTTGGATCCGCCAATGCCTGTCGCCCGACACTGTACAGCGCTCGTGCGGCAACGGCGTGAGAACAAGGGCTCAAGGTCTCGCGACTAGCCCTTTGATGTGAAAGGCCTTGGGCGAGTTCTGGCCGCGAATTCTGGCCGTGCTGGCCATCGACGGCGGGAGCTCAGGTCTCGTCGGGCAAGAGCGTCGAGCGTTGCGATTTCAGCCATTCGAGCACATGGACGCGCAGTGCCGAGGAGAGGTTGCTGTCAGGCGTGCGCTGGTCGTCGATTTCGGCGATCAGCTGGGCAAGCGGCACCGCCCGCGTTTCGGCGATCGTCTTCAGTTCCTGCCAGAAGGCGTCTTCGAGCGAGAAGCTGGTGCGGTGGCCGTGGAGCGTTGCGGAATGCTTACGGATCATCGCCCGGCCTTAGAGACTGATTCAAGGAATTGGCATTTCGAGTCCGGAAGCTGCCGCAAGTCCTTGCTCCGGAATCACTTTTGCGGGCTCAGTCCTTGTCGACGTCGCCTTCGGCAGGGCGCTCGATGCGGCCCTGGTCAAGGCGGGTCTCCGCCTTGTCGTTCAGCGCTTTCGTCAGGGATTTCTCGGCCTTGGTGCGGCCGAAGGAGATGCGGTTCTGCTCGGCCTGCTTGTCCTTTTCCGTGCGCTCGCGACGCTTGCGGAACTGGCGCAGATTGACGACGTCTCCGGTCATGAGCCGCGGCTCCTCGGATCAGTTCTTCTTGCGAAAGGAATCGAGCGAGACGACGGAGCCGCCGCCATTCTTCGGCTCGGTTGGCTTGTCGTCCTTGGCCGAGGTCTCGGCATTGTCTTCCGGAACGGGATAGGCGGTGATCTCCGCCGATTCCTGTTCTTCTTCCTCGCCGGCCGCCACGTCGAACTCCAGTTCGAAATTGACCGACGGGTCGTAGAAGCCACGGATGGCGTTGAACGGGATCACCAGCCGTTCGGGCGTGTCGGAGAAGGAGAGGCCGATTTCGAAGCCGATTTCGGTGACTTTCAGCTCCCAGAACTGGTGCTGGACCACGATGGTCATCTGTTCGGGATACTTGGCTTTCAGGTGCTGCGAGATGCGCACGCCCGGCGCGCCGGTCAGAAAGGTGATGAAGAAGTGATGCTCTCCCGGCAAGTGACCGGTGGTGGCAACCTCCGTCAGGACCTTTCGGATGACGCTGCGCAGTGCGTCCTGTGCCAGAATGTCGTAGCGGATGTGGTCCTGGCCCATGAGCGTCCCGTCTTTCCTCGAACTCAATCTACTGTCTGCTGCCGGCTTGGAGGTCAAGCCGTCAGCTTTTCATTGCCCGTCTGAAGCAGACGAGTCAATTATTCAAGCATCTATAGACCATTTCGAAGCGGGGGAGAAGGTGAAGGCTTCTGTTGCCAGGTGCCTTCGGACCCCGCCTTACGGTGCTACCCGGAAGGACTTGATTTGAAGTGTCGCACCGCGATTAAGCAGCGAGACGTGCTTCAGCATAGTTGTCGTTTGCAACTATAAGTTTAGCCCGATAACGGTGGTACAATGCCGAGCAAAAAGTCGATCTTTACGCCCTTGTCGATCCTATTTCGCCCCCATCAAAAGCCGATCGATTCTGATCGGTTTTTGGTGGAGGCGCCGGGTACCGCCCCCGGGTCCAATGGGTTTATTTCATCGCCCGTTTATTGCCATAGCCGCCCGAAGACGGCAGAGTTCATATAGGTCTTTCCGGGCCCCAAGAAAAGGGGGATGTGTCGGATATATGACTTTCTCCCGGACTGCCCGGTGCCGAACCGCCTTGACTTGACCGACATCCATGAAAAACTCCCGCTGCTGCCACGCGGCCGGCAATCTCCGGCCGCAGTTTCGAAAAGCAAAGCAAGCTGGAGGCCTCATGACGGACTACCTCGCAGATGTGCAGAAATACGACAGCGGCGCCGACGAAGCGATCGTGAACAAGATCGTGCGTCACCTTGGCATTGCGCTTCGCAACCGGGATTCCTCGCTCGTTTCGGCGTCGGATCCGAAAGAGCTCGAGCGGGTCAAGGAGAAATGGTGCGAGAAGAAGCTCGGCATCAGCGGCGCCGATGCGGACAGCGCGATCGACGCCACCGTCAAGGCGATGTCGGCGGACCGGTCGAAATCGCGCGTCACCTTCTATTATCTGGTGGCCAAGAACCTCGGCAAGCTGCAGACCTTGTAGCTCCCCGCCGAATTATCCGGGATAATCGTCCCGTGGTCATTGGTTCGCCGCCGGCTTCGTCCTAAATTTAGCGAAAGTACGAATCGGCGGCGCCAGATCATGCAGCAATATCTCGACCTTCTCGACCATGTGATGACCAACGGATCCGACCGCGGCGACCGGACGGGAACGGGCACGCGCTCGGTCTTCGGCCACCAGATGCGCTTCGACCTCTCCGAGGGCTTCCCGGTGCTGACGACCAAGAAGCTGCACCTGCGCTCCATCATCCATGAACTGCTGTGGTTCCTGAAGGGCGACACCAATATTCGCTATCTCAAGGAAAACGGCGTCACCATCTGGGACGAATGGGCAGACGAGAACGGCGACCTCGGCCCGGTCTATGGCTACCAGTGGCGCTCCTGGCCGGCGCCGGACGGGCGCCATATCGACCAGATTGCCGGCCTCGTCGAGAGCCTGAAGACCAACCCGAATTCCCGCCGCCACATCGTCTCGGCCTGGAACCCGGCGCTCGTTGACGAGATGGCGCTGCCGCCCTGCCATTGCCTTTTCCAGTTCTACGTCTCCGACGGCAAGCTCTCCTGCCAGCTCTACCAGCGCTCGGCCGACATCTTCCTCGGCGTGCCCTTCAACATCGCTTCCTATGCGCTCTTGACGATGATGGTGGCGCAGGTGACGGGCCTGAAGCCGGGTGATTTCGTGCACACGCTTGGTGACGCGCACATCTACCACAACCATTTCGAGCAGGCCCGGCTGCAGCTCACCCGCACGCCGAAGGCGCTGCCGCGGATGGAAATCAATCCAGACGTGAAAGATCTCTTTTCCTTCCGTTTCGAAGACTTTACGCTCGTCGGCTACGAAGCCGATTCATCCATCAAGGCGCCGATCGCCGTCTGACATATCCTGATGCTGCGGGTGGCCGGTCCGCATTTCTGAATTCTTCTCGATGCCGATGCCGCGCCACCCTTCGGGCGAGGCAGGAGCTTCCGTCGCCCGCACGCGCAGGGGCCGGCAATCCAAGGTGAGGGGCGGCCGGGGAGGGCTGTCGTCCAAGGGAGGTATCGATGCTCACACTCGTTCATGCGCCGCTGTCGCGATCCTCGCGCATCGTCTGGCTGCTTGAGGAGCTGGGCGCGGAATACGAGATCCGCTACGTCTCGATCCGCCGCTGGGACGGCTCGGGTGAGCCCGACGACAACAACCCGCATCCGCACAAGCAGGTGCCGGCGCTCATCCATAATGGCGCGGTGATCTGGGAGTCGGCCGCCGTCGTGCAGTATCTCACCGACCTCTATCCCGATTGCAGCCTCGGCCGGCCGCCCGGCCACAAGGAGCGTGGCGCCTATCTCTCCTGGCTTGCCTATTACGCGGGGGTGATCGAGCCGACGGCGCTTGCCCATATCTCCGGCGCCACCATCAACAACCCGGCACAGGCGCGGCTCTACAGCGAAATGTGCGCCCATGTGATCGACGTGCTCACCCGACGGACCTATCTGCTCGGCGAGACGATGAGTGCCGCCGATCTGCTCTTGGCAAGCGCGCTGCAGTGGATGCGCAAGATCCTGCCGGAAAGCACGGTCGTCGATCGCTACATCCGCGTGGTGACGGACCGGGCAGCCTATGACCGCGCCAGAGAAATCGACAGCAAACCGAACGGGTTCCATGACTGAAACGAAGACCACCCACCCGAAGATATCGATCGTCGTCGCCGTTGCCGCAAACGGCGTCATCGGCCGCGACGGCGATCTGCCCTGGCGGCTTTCGACCGATCTCAAGCGCTTCAAGGCGCTGACGATCGGCAAGCCCGTGATCATGGGGCGCAAGACCTGGGCGTCGCTCGGGCGTCCGCTTCCCGGCCGCGCCAACATCGTCATCACCCGCAACGCGGATTTTGTGGCGGAAGGGGCAAGCGTCGTCCCGTCGCTCGATGCGGCGGTAGCGCTTGCCGGCCGAGAGGCGGAGGCCGCGGGCGTGGACGAGATCTGCGTGATCGGTGGCGGCGAGATCTACCGCCAGTCGATCGCGCGTGCCGATATCTTGCATGTGACCGAGGTGCAGGCGACCGTGGATGGCGACACGCGCTTCCCCGATATCGATCCCGGCATTTTCGAGAAGGTCTTCGAAGAGGACCTGCCGCAGGGTGGAAAGGACAGCCACGCCATGCATTTCGTCACCTTTAAGCGGCGTGCGACAGCCTGACGCGGCGGATCGTCAACTATTTTGAACCATTTACGGTGAACTCGGGTCTATCGCGTTGAAAGCGGTGCGGGTGATACCTATAACGGTTTCACATCATGAACGACCGTGCGGTGGCGCGGCCGTTCAGCGTGGGAAGTATTCAAAAGAGAGGTTTTGATGCCCTGGAGCAATCAGAATGGCGGCGGCGGTGGCCCATGGGGCGGCGGCGGTGGCGGCGGCAATCAGGGGGGTCCCTGGGGCCAGGGGCCAAACCGGCCGCGTGGCGGCAAGGGCGGCCCGCCGGATCTGGAAGAGATCATTCGCCGTGGCCAGGACCAGCTCAAGAACGTCGTTCCCGGCGGCTTCAATGGTGGCGTCTTCGCCATTATCGGCCTGCTGATCGTCGGTTTTGTCCTGATCAATTCGATCTACACGGTGCAGCCGGACGAGCGCGGCGTCGAGATGCGCTTCGGCAAGCCGAAGGACGAGATCTCGATGCCTGGCCTGCACTATCATTTCTGGCCATTCGAGACCGTCGAATTCGTCAAGATCACCGAGCAGCAGCAGAACATCGGCGGGCGCTCGAGCGGCCAGTCGAATTCCGGCCTGATGCTCACCGGCGACCAGAACATCGTCAACGTCCAGTTCTCGGTTCTTTACTCGGTCACCGATCCGAAGGCTTACCTCTTCAACGTCGAGAACCCGTCCGACACGCTGCAGCAGGTGGCCGAAAGCGCGATGCGCGAAGTCGTTGGTCGCCGTCCGGCGCAGGACATCTTCCGTGACAACCGTCAGGCGATCGCCGCGGACGTGAAGAGCACGATCCAGGCAACGATGGACACCTACGGCACCGGCGTTTCCGTCAACACGGTCGCCATCGAGGACGCCGCACCGCCGCGCGAAGTGGCCGATGCGTTCGACGAAGTGCAGCGCGCCGAGCAGGACGAGGATCGCTTCGTCGAAGAAGCCAACCAGTATGCCAACCAGGTGCTCGGTAAGGCACGCGGTCAGGGTGCGCAGATCCGCGAAGAAGCGGCCGCCTACAAGGACCGTGTCGTCAAGGAAGCACAGGGTGAGGCGCAGCGCTTCATCTCCGTCTATGACGAGTACTCCAAGGCGCCTGACGTTACCCGCAAGCGTCTCTATCTCGAAACCATGCAGGGCGTTCTCGGCAAGTCGAAGAAGGTCATCATCGACGAGAAGAACGGGCAGGGCGTACTGCCATATCTGCCGCTGAATGAAATCGGTCGTCCGACGACGTCGGGTGCCGCAGCAGTTTCGGGAGCAGGCCAGTGATCAATAATCGTACCTCCGTTATCCTGATCCTGCTCGCCGTCGTCTTCGTCGGCATCTATTCCTCGGTCTTCGTCGTCAACGAGCGTCAGCAGGCGATCGTCGTTCGCTTCGGTCAGATCAAGGACGTCAAGAGCCAGCCGGGCCTCTACTTCAAGCTGCCCTTCGCCTTCATGGATGCCGACCGCGTCCAGTACGTCGAAGACCAGGCACTGCGCTTCGACCTCGACAACATCCGTGTCCAGGTCTCGGGCGGCAAGTTCTATGAAGTTGATGCCTTCGTCGTCTACAAGATCTCCGATCCCCGCCGCTTCCGCGAGACGGTCTCGGGCGATCGCGACTCGGCGGAATCGCGTCTCAGGACCCGTCTCGACGCGTCGCTGCGCCGTGTCTACGGTCTGCGTGGCTTCGAGGCTGCTCTTTCGGACGAGCGTGCGTCGATGATGCGCGAAGTGCGCGCCGACCTCAAAACCGACGCGGAGTCGCTCGGCCTCAACATCGAGGACGTCCGTATCCGTCGCACCGACCTGACGCAGGAGGTCTCGCAACAGACCTACGACCGCATGAAGGCCGAGCGTCTGGCGGAAGCCGAACTGATCCGCGCCCGCGGTAACGAAGAGGGCCAGCGCCGCCGCGCGATTGCCGACCGTCAGGTCGTCGAAATCGTGGCCGAAGCCCAGCGCGATTCGGAAATCCTGCGCGGTGAAGGCGAAGCCGAACGCACAAGGACCTTTGCTGACGCCTTTGCGCGCGATCCGAAGTTCTTCGAGTTCTATCGCTCCATGACCGCTTACACGCAGTCGATCGGTAGCCCGGACACGACGCTGGTGCTTTCGCCGCATTCGGAATTCTTCCGTTACTTCAATAACTCGGAAGGCACTCCGCCGGCCGCGGCACCTCAAGCAGCGACCGGAAACTAGGCGGGCGATGTCAGACTTTCTGACAGGATTCGCTTTCTTCCTGATCATCGAGGGGCTGGTGTACGCACTGGCCCCTTTGGTTTTGGTGGAAATGGCGAAGCGTTTGCCGTATGTCCCCGAACATCAGCTTCGACTGGCGGGGCTCGTTTGCGTGGCTGCCGGGGTCGGACTTGTATGGTTGCTTCGAGGATAATGCGAAATGCCACATAAACTGCTGATCCGGCTGGTCGATGCCGAATACGCCATCACCCGCCTTAATATCGGCTCCAGCATGCCGGAATGGCTGCCGGGGCCGGGCTTCTGGACCGTGTCGAGCTCGCGCGAGGAGATGACGCTGGTCTGCCGGGCCGCCCGCGTGCCGTCCAGCGTCCAGAGTTCGCTCGGCTGGCGCTGCTTCCGTGTCGAGCAGCATTTTGCCTTTGACGTGCCCGGCGTGCTCGCCTCGGTGCTCCGGCCGCTTTCGGATGCCGGCGTCGGCGTCTTTGCCAATTCGACCTTCAGCACCGACTACATCTTCGTTGCCGGCTCCGATCTCGACAAGGCGGTCCAGGCGCTGAAAGACCACGGTCACGAGCTCACCACCTGATCAGCCACGCCCGGCCTCGACGTAAAGGCTTGGCAGGGAACGTCCGTCCTTTCGCACCCTTGCGCGCAAGGATCAGGAAATCGTGTTTGGACCCTTCCGAATTCCGCCTTATCTTCAGAGGAAAGTCGGACGTCGCGGTCTTGCGGCTTGCGTTTGTCAAATCTGCCGCATAAGCCCGGCCGGCGGTTTCGGTCGAGGCGGAATTATGCGAAGAATCAAAGTGCTATGGTGTGCCGGTGTCACCGCACACAGCCAGAGGAGCTGAAGCGAATTGTCCACGCGATCAAAATCCCGAGTACACTCGCTTGGCGCCTCCCTCGGCGTTCTGGCGCTCGCAGGCGCGCTCGCCTTCAGCAGCACCGCGCTCGCCCAGAACACGGCGATCCGGCCGCCGAGCAATGGCCCGGCCTCCGTCGCCGATCTGGCCGCCGGACTGCTGGATGCCGTCGTCAACATCGCGACTTCGCAGAAGGTCAAGAACGACGATGATGCGCCGGCGCCGCAGGTGCCGGAGGGCTCGCCCTACCAGCGCTATTTCGACGAATTCTTCAAGGGCCAGGGCAATCAGGGCGGTAACCGCCAGCGCACGGTCGAATCGCTCGGCTCCGGCTTCGTCATCGATCCCTCTGGCTACATCGTCACCAACAACCACGTGATCGAGGGCGCCGACGACATCGAGATCAACTTCGCCAATGGCAGCAAGCTGAAGGCGAAGCTCGTCGGCAAAGACACACAGACCGATCTCGCGCTGCTGAAGGTCGAGCCGAAGGCGCCGCTGAAGGCCGTGCCTTTCGGGGATTCGCGCAAGATGCGCATCGGCGACTGGGTGATGGCGATCGGCAACCCGTTCGGCCTTGGCGGTTCCGTTTCGGTCGGCATCATCTCGGCGCGCGGCCGCAACATCAACGCCGGCCCCTATGACAATTTCATCCAGACGGACGCTGCGATCAACCGCGGCAATTCCGGCGGGCCGCTGTTCAATATGGCCGGCGAAGTGATCGGCATCAACACGGCGATCATCTCGCCAACGGGCGGCTCGATCGGCATTGGCTTCTCCGTGCCGACCGAACTTGCCGCCAATGTGGTACTTCAGCTCAAGGACTTCGGCGAGACGCGTCGCGGCTGGCTCGGCGTGCGCGTCCAGCCTGTGAACGACGATATCGCCGAGAGCCTGAAGATGGACGCGCCGCGCGGCGCGCTCGTCTCTGGCATCATCGAAGGCGGGCCGATCACGCACGGCGAGATCAAGGCCGGCGACGTCATCGTCAAATTCGACGGCCATGATGTCGGCGAGGTGCGCGACCTGAAGCGCGTGGTCGCCGAAAGCCCCGTCGGTAAGGCGGTCGATGTCGTGGTGATCCGCGACGGCAAGGAACAGACAGTCAAGGTGACCCTCGGACGCCTCGAGGATGGCGCGCTTGCAAGTGCCGACGCGGCAACCGGCGACGAGGGGTCGAAGGCTGACAAGCCGGAGGCTGCGCCGCTTCCAGCGACCGACGTCGTGCTCGGCATGAAGCTTGCGACGCTCAACGAAGAGGCGCGCAAGAAATACGGCATTGCCGAAGACGTGGACGGCGTTGTCATCACCGAGGTCGCGCCGAATTCGGTCGCGGCAGAGCGGCGCGTAGAGGCGGGCGACGTCATCGTCGAGGTCGGTCAGGAGGCGATGGAGACGCCCGCCGACGTGGCCGACCGGGTCGAGGAGCTGAAATCCAGCGGCCGTCGCCACGCCGCCCTTCTGATCTCCAACAAGTCCGGCGAATTGCGCTTCGTCACCGTTCGGGTGGAGTAGGGCGCATCGCGCCTTCCGGCAGTTGCGGTTGCGGCATCGGATCGATGCCGCAGCGCCGCTTTCGGTCGACGCCGATTGTCTGAATCTTTTCAGTGCTATCGCCCCTGGGGCTGAGAGGCTGAATCCACATGCTCAGGTTTTGATTCAACGCTGCGGTCCGGCCGACGGGCCGCAGCGTGCTCATGATGGGCACAGACACGGCCCTTCATCCCGCTGCCGCGACCTTCTCCCCGCTTGCGGGGGAAAGGGTTAGGGTGAGGGGCATTCGAGAAGTGGTGAGGTGCACTTCTTTCAGCAGTCGTCGCTCGCTTGCCTGGGGTGCGGGGACGGCTTGCGCGCCGGCTGGAAGGTCATCAGCCTGAGGGCTTCGAACAGAATTTCGATAATCGTATGCATTGCCGCACCTCCTTTCTTGCAAGCATTTCACTCCACTTGCCGGCACCCCTCAAACGAGTTTACAGTCTCCTTCGGATAACTTGAGGTTATGCATGAAGCGCGGCCGACTGCCCCTGACAGCGTTGCGGAGTTTCGAGGCGGCCGGGCGACTGGAGAGTTTCACACTGGCTGCATCGGAGCTTTTCGTCTCGCAGGCGGCCATCAGCCGGCAGGTGCGCGAGCTCGAAGAGCTGATCGGCCGGCCGCTGTTTGAGAGGCTCCACCGCAGTGTGCGGTTGACGGCCGATGGTCAGGCGCTGCTCGGCACGCTGACGTCTGCCTTCGACATGGTGGGCGAAAGCCTCGACGCGCTCTCGGGGCGGCGGTTGTCGCAGACGCTGAAGGTCAGCGCCGAGCCATCCTTTGCCGGCTGCTGGCTGGTGCCCCATTTGCAGGAATTTCAGGAGGCGCATCCGGAGATCGATCTGGTGATCGATGCGGAGTCGCGGCTCGCCGAGTTTCGAAGCGGCGAGGCCGATATCGCCATCCGCCACAGCTTGACCGCGCGCTCCTGGTCGCGGGTGGAGACGCGGCCTCTTGCCGAGGTGGAGATGGTCCCGGTGATCACGCCTGCGCTTGCCGGCGCCGGGCGGCCGCTCGACCGACCCGAAGACCTGTTGCAGCATCCATTGTTGCATGAGGATAACCGGCAACTCTGGGAACAATGGTTTGCGGCGGCCGGCACCGCGCCGGTGAAGCTTGCACGCGGCGCGATCTTCGCCGATGGCTCGATGGTGCTGCAGGCGACGCTGCGCGGCAGCGGCGTCGGCCTCATCGACCGCGACCATGCCCGCGACGACATCGCCGCCGGCCGGCTGATCCAGCCGTTCGACGCCTCAGTGCCCTATGGCGCGTTCTTTATCGTGGCGCGGCGCTTCGAGGCGCTGTCGGAGGCGGCCAGGGCCTTTGTCGACTGGATCGAACGGAGCTACCCGGGGGCGGGGCGAAAGCGGTGAGGAGGCCCTTATCCTCAGGGCGAGCGCTTGCCCCTCTTCCGCCTGCCGGCACCGTCTCTCCGCACGCGGGGAGACGGAAAGATATGGCGAACGCCCGCCATTCTTCAGAGGTGGTTGGGTAGTGCTAGTGCGGCTGGCGTCTCTCTTCCCGCCTGCGGAGAGAGATGTCCGGCAGACAGAGAGGGCAACTCACGAAGCGGCAGCTTATTTCCCGCCCTTTGAACGATGCGCCCGCCATTCCTCGGCGCTGATCGCATAGAGCACATGCCGAACCAGGGTCGGCTGATCGGTTGGGACGCGGGGGTGGTCGAAGTCGCGGCTTGGGTCGCGGTGCATGCCGATCCGTTGCATGACAGCGGTCGAGCGGGTGTTGGCGGGAACCGCGAAGGAGACGACCTCGCTCAAGCCCTTTTCCTCGAAGCCGTAGCGCAGCAGGGCGTTGGCCGCTTCGGTGACGTAGCCCTTGCCCCAGTAGGGCGGAGCCAGTCGCCAGCCGATTTCGACCGTTCCTTTGGGCAGGTGCGGCTCCAAATCCGTGAGCGCGAGGCCGCAGAAGCCGATTGGCTTGTCGTCGGCCTTGAGCGCCACGGCGAAGAAGCCGAAGCCGGTTTCGGCGATGCCCTTGCCGACGCGATCGAACAGCGCGTCTGATTCCGCGCGGCTGCGGCGGAAGGGAAAGAATTCCATCACCTTGGGATCGCTGTTGATCGCGAAGAAGAGATCGCGATCGCTTTCCTTCCAGGCGCGGATGCGCAGCCGCTCAGTCTCGGCAATGATCATCCGGCGAAATCCGTCTTGCGATAGCCCTGCAGATAGAGAAGGGCGGTGAGGTCGCCGTGGTCGATGCGGACCTTGGCCTGCTCGGCAACGACGGGCTTGGCGTGCAGCGCCACGCCGGTGCCGGCAAGCTGGATCATGCCGAGATCGTTGGCGCCGTCGCCGACAGCAAGGGCATCGTCCGTCGAGATGCCGAGGCGGTCGGCGATCTCGATCAGCGAATCGACCTTGGCCTGCTTGCCGAGGATGGGATTGGCGACTTCGCCAGTGAGGATGCCGTCTTCGGCGATCAGCGTATTGGCGCGGTTCTCGTCAAAGCCGAGCATCTCGGCGATCGGGCCGGTAAAGACGGTGAAACCCCCGGAGACGAGCGCGGTATAGTGGCCCTTGCTCTTCATCGTTGTGATCAGTTGTTTTCCGCCCGGCGTCAGCGTGATGCGCTTGGCGATGACCTCGTCGACGACGCCAAGTGGCAGGCCCTTCAGAAGTCCTACGCGTTCGATCAGCGCCGGCTCGAAGGCGATCTCGCCGTTCATGGCGCGGGCGGTGATCGCCGCCACCTTGTCTTTCAGGCCGACTTCGGCGGCGAGTTCGTCGATGCATTCCTGGCCGATCATGGTCGAGTCCATGTCGGCGATGAGCAGTTTCTTGCGGCGGCTCTCGGCGTCTTGCACGGCGACATCGACCGGTGCATCGCCGATCACGCCGCGCAGCAGGGTTTCGGCGGCATCCGGATCGGTGCCGTCGGTCAGCGCGATATCGCAGGCGATGCCATCGGCGAGCCAATAGAGGCCGGATGCCTTGACGGCGTCAGCGGCTGCTTCCGCCAGTGCTGGCGTCAGAACAGGATTTGACGGATTGGCGATAAGCGTGGCAACGAGAGCCATGGACAACAACCTTGATACCGAGAGCGACGCGATCCTGATAACCGGGCCGACCGCCAGCGGCAAGTCCGCGCTTGCCGTCGAACTGGCGCGCCGACACGGCGGCGTGGTCGTCAATGCCGACAGCATGCAGGTCTATGACACGCTGCGGCTGTTGACGGCGCGGCCGGACGAGGCCGACATGGGCGGCATAGGGCACTGTCTTTACGGCCATGTGCCGGCGGCATCCGCCTATTCCACCGGTGCCTGGGCGCGTGAAGCGCAGGCATTGGTCGCTCAGCTCAAGGGCGAGGGACGCTTGCCGGTTTTTGTCGGCGGCACCGGGCTCTATTTCAAGGCGCTGACCGGTGGTCTCTCGGACATGCCGGAGATCCCGGCGGCGATCCGGGAAAGGCTGCGCGAGCGGCTGAAGGCGGAAGGGGCGGAGGCGCTGCATCGCGACCTCGAAGCCAGGGATCCGGAAACGGCGGTGACACTGAAGCCCGGTGACGGCCAGCGGATCGTGCGGGCGCTCGAAATGGTGGAGGCCACCGGCAAGCCGATCCGCTTCTTCCAACAGCAGACCGGACCCATGATCGTCGACCCGGACCGGGCTACAAAATATGTCGTGCTGCCGGAGCGAAAGCTCCTGCACGACCGCATCAACCGTCGCTTCCAGTTGATGCTTGCCGGCGGCGCGATCGACGAAGTGCGGGCGCTGCTTGCGCTCGAGCTGCCGTCGGAAATGCCCATCATGAAGGCGATCGGCGTCAGCCAGATCGCAGCCCTTTTGAAGGGCGAACTCGACGAGGCCGAAGTGATCGAGATGGGCGCTGCGGCAACGCGACAATATGCCAAGCGGCAGATGACCTGGTTCCGTAACCAGCTCGACGACAGCTGGCAGCGCATTTCGAGCGCCGAGGAGGTGCTTTGACGAGCGCCGTTGCTGCGGATCAGTCGGCGAGGTTCAGCTGCCAGGACACGCCGAAGCGGTCGGTGACCCAGCTGAAGCGCTGGCTGAAGCCGTAATTGTCGAGTGGCATCAGCACTGCCCCGCCTTCGGCGAGCATGCCATAAAGCGTGATGATCTCATCCTCGCTCTGGCATTCCACGAAGAACGAGAACGACGGGGTGAAATCGAAGGCGTGCCGGACCGGGCTGTCGATGCACTTGACCCGCTGCGCGCCGAGCCGGAAAAGCGCCACCTTGACGCTGCCTTCGGGACCTTGCTCATCCGGTCCATAGCGCTCGACTTCCAGCACCTCGGCATTCGGGAACAGCGAGACGTAGAAGGCCATGGCGTCGTCGGCGACGCCATCCTGGAACATCAGAAAGGGCGTGATGCTTGTGACCATGGCGCGCTCCCGTTGTCGTCGGTGTCAACAAAACCGGCTGACTGATCCTACCCCAGGATGTCGCCACGACAACGGTCGGCCCGCGGCAAAGTTCCCTTGCAGGATAGGCGCTGATGCCTTGCTGTGAGCGGGGCGGCCCCGCAGGTTCGGGCGGCGCATGCCATGTCCCGATCATGACAGACGAGCAGAAAACGTCTCCTGACAGCGCGGAAATCCGTCTGTCTCCCGATGAAGCCCTGGTGCTCTTTGAACTTCTGTCGCGTTGGAGCGAGGAGAACGCAGTTCCAACGCCGGACGCCTCCTGTTTCGAAAGCACGGCCGAATGCGCGGTGCTGCTCGCAGTGCTGGCAGACCTTCAAAAGCAGTTGGTCGCACCCTTTCGCGAAGACTACGGCGAAGCGGTGAAAGCGGCACGCCGCCGTCTGGCGCCATCGTGGGATTACCCTGACCTCAGGGGGTGATTTGCCTGCTTGTGCCTACGCTTGATCGGCTCACACCAGCCACGCCAGCAGCGGCCACAGCACCAGTCCGATCCCGATGATGCTGGTCGCAAACAGGGCCGAGCGCAGCACGGGAATGCCGATCGCATAGGCGAGCCAAAAGGCGAGCCGTGCCGAAAGCCAGACGATCGCACCGAGTTCCGTCGTCGTGTTGTTTGCGCCGGTGACTTCGACTGCAAGCAGCGCGGACGCGGCGAAGGGAAAAGTCTCGAGGAAGTTTGCCTGCGCGCGTTTCAGCCGTCCGACGAGGGGCGTTGGCGGCGGCCCAGCCGCTTCGCGCGAAGAGAGCGACCAGGCCAGTCCGTTCTGGCGCGTCTGGAGTTGCGCCGCGACAAAAACCTGGATGATGCCGAAGATGCAGCCGAGCGCCAGCACGGTCATCTCCACGCTCATGGCCGCGCTCCGAAAGCCGTCTCGAACTTTACTGTCGCGTGTGCCTGCGCCATGTCAGCCATCGTGCTTTCCTCCGGCATTGTTTGCTGAAAGCACGCTAACTCTCTGGTACGATATCGTAAATACGGACAAAAAGGATAGTACGGGGGGCGCCGACATGACGGAACAAGCCGTGGCATCGGACCGAGGTGTCGGGCCGAAAGTGTCCAGCCTGACCGGTCTCGACATGAGCCATATCCGGCTCTGCCCCGCCATCGCCTTCAACCAGATCGTCGGCGGGCGCTACAAGCTGCACATCCTCTGCGTGCTCGAAGGCGGGACGCACCGCTATGGCGAAATCGGACGGTCGCTGCTTCGTGGCGGGCTCGGTAAGCCGATCACCCCGCGTATTCTCAGCCGCGAACTGCGGGAACTGGAGGAGCGGGGCCTGATCAGTCGCCGGGACTATCCCGTGGTGCCGCGCAAGGTGGAGTACAGCCTGACCGACCATGGGCGGGCGCTGATGCCGATCCTTGCCGAAATCGTCCGCTGGGGCGCAACGGGCGCGCACGAGCAAATCCTCGGGATATGACTTCCTCCTGCTCGGCCCTTCAAAACGTCGAGAAGGCTGTCGCGCTCACGCTTTCACGGCCGAGAAGAAGAGGAAGCGCGGTTTGGTCGTCAGGCTCCTGTAGGCGTCCGGAAAGAGCGTGCGGGCACGCGGATCGGGCTCCGGTTCGCTCACCGTCTCGGTGGCAAATCCGGCTGATTTGAGCGCATCGAACATGGCGTGCAGCGGGCGGTGCCAGAAGCGCATGTGGATGGTCCTGCCGCCCCGTTCCCAGGTATCGTCGAAGCGATAGGTCTCGAAATAGTTGTCGTGACCGGAAAGGGAATGATCCATGAACGGATGGTGCGTGGAAAACACCAGGCGGCCGCCCTTCTGCAGAACCCGGTTGAATTCGGAAAGCGGGAGCGACCAGTCCTCCAGATAGTGCATGACGAGGGATGCCACGATGAGGTCGAAGGCACCGTCGTCGAACGGCAAGGGTTCGCCCAGATCGGCCCTCAGCAATTGCGCACGCCCGTCGAGGCGTCGACGGGCGATGTCCAGAAGACCGGCGCTGCGATCGATGCCGGTCACCGTGGCGCCGCGCTCGATGAGCGCTGCCGCGTGCGCTCCGCCGCCGCAACCGGCGTCGAGCACCCGAAGCCCGGCGACGTCGCCGGCGAGTGCCAAAGTCGCCGGCCGCTCGTAATAGGCGTTCCAGGCGTTGTTCTCGTTGTCGGCATCATAGGCTGCCGCAAAGGCATCGTAGTCGTTCTCTGGCAAGGTCTTTTCTCCGCTGCCACCGAAAGGCGTGCGCGATCAGATGTCGAAGCGCTTGAAACTTCTATTCTATCGGTCTGCGACGCCATCGGGCAACGCTGCTTGTGCCGTTCTGTTCGGGTGCCCGGAGCCACGGCCGCATTGGGGCGGGCCGAAGCATGCCAATCGCGTTAACGTGGAGCGGCCCCTGGAGGCCCTTCGGTCGCAAGGACGCGTGCGACCACCCAGCGAGCCGCTATTCCACTCCAGAGTTGTTCACGCACTGCGGCCCGCAGCGCATGTCTGGACAAAACGCTTTTACATCTCTGGTTGTCATCGGGCAAATGGGGCGCCCGCAGTTTCACGCGTTCGCTGCCTAGGTCTTGCGGATGATGCTGCCGAGGGGCCGCTTCAACAGGCTTTCGCGCAGCGAGCCCTGGCGCGGCCGCTCGCCGGACGCCGGGTCAGCCGTTTGCGAACGGCGTTGGGCCTGATCGGCCGGGGATGGCTCGTTCAAGAGCTGCTGGCGGATCTGATTGAAGCGCTCCAGCTCCGGATTGACGGGGGCAGGCGCGCGCGGAAGCATGTCCGGACGATAGGGCTCGATCTCGACCTGCGGCTCGCTGAGGCCCGGTTGCGGCTCGGCTTCTGCCGTGGCGCCCAGTTCGGTCTCCCAGCGCTGCTCTTCGCTCACGGTCTGCGCCGCCATGTAGCTCTGCTGGAAGTTCGAAATATCCGGCCCGTTGATGGCGCGCATGCGGCTGACGATCGCGCGCAGGTCAACGGTCGGCGGATGGTCCTCGTCGATCCGGTCGATGATCCCGTGGGCGCGCGGCAGGCGCTCCTCGGCGATGCGAGAAAAGCGCATGCGCATCGGCACGGCCACCGCCTCGCCGAATGCGATAGCCTCGCCATTGCCGATCGAGGAAATGAAGCTGGTCGTCGATGTCGACGAGTTCGGAATGGCCGAGCGGATGATGTCCTGGTCACGGTCGTTGGCAAGCCGCATGGCAAAGACCGTCGAGCACTGCGACAGGATCGTCGGGTCGAGTTCGCCGGGGCGCTGGGTGATGATGCCGAGCGAGACGCCGTATTTGCGGCCTTCCTTGGCGATGCGGGCAATGGCCTGGCGGGTCGGCAGGAAGCCGAGCGACGGATCGGCGGGCACATAGCGGTGTGCTTCCTCGCAGACGACCAGCATATGGATGCCGCCATTGCTCCAGAGCCCGATTTCAAACGCCATGCGGCAAAGCACCGAAGCGACGGAATTAACGACTTCCGAGGGGATGCCGGCCAGCTGGAAGGTGGCGATCGGCCGGCCGTCGCCTGGAATGCGGAAAACCCGGGCGATCGTATCCTGGATCGTGTCGGTGATGGTGTTCGACGAGAACATGAAATGATAGCGCGGATCGTTGATCGCCGAGACGATCTTGACCTTGAGCGAGCGCAGATGCGGCTTGTCGTTGCGCCCTTCGAGCCGGCCGATGCGCTCGTCGATCAGCGCCAAGAGGTCGGCGATGCGGTAAGGCACCGGCGTGTCGGCGGTGATCGAGCTCTTTTCCGTCTGGCGCCGCACGATGCCGGCGTCGCCGCCGCCGCGGAAGGCCTTCTTCGCCTCGGGGATGATGTCGCGCAGCATGTCGAGCTCGTCCGGCGGCGCAGGGCGGCCGCGGAAGATCACCTCTGCGAACTCCTCCAGTCGGAAGAACCAGAAGGGCAGGTCGAGCGTATCGGTGTCGATGACGACGGCAAGGTCGGGGAAGGCGGCGGCAAATTCGTTGTGCGGGTCGAGGATCAGCACGCGCAGCTTCGGATCGGCAATGATCGCCTTGTTGAGCAGCAGCGTGACGGCGGTCGACTTGCCGACGCCGGTCGTGCCGACGATGGCGAAATGCTTGGCGAGCATCGAGGGCACGTGAATGGTTGCGTCGAGGCTCTCGTCCTGGGTCAGCTTGCCGATGATGCAGCTGTCGTTGCGGCCGGAATCGTAGATGCGCGCAAGGTCGGCGCCGCGGATGCGGTGGGCGATGGCGCCGAGATAGGGATATTGGCTGATACCGGCGGAAAACTCTTCACGACCGTCGGGTCCCCTATGGACCTCGCCCATCAGTTCGACTTCGATGCGGAAGGTGTTGTTGGTCTCTTCGCCCCATTCGCTGGAGGCGGTTTGCATCGAATAGACCAGCGCCACCACGCGGTTCCTGCCGACGGAAATGGAAATCAGCCGGCCGACGGACCAGAGTTCGGTCAGCGACGTCTCGCCGCTCTCTGCGATCGCAGCGATCGTCGCGCGCGCGCCGTTGCAGGCAACCACCCGTCCGAGGAACCGGTTGCCGGGCTTCAGGCCGTCACGGCGATCCTGCTCTCCGGCACGGATCGAGGAATGAAGTTCATTGTTCAGCAACGCGAGAAACCCCGGCAATACGGCGCTTCATGTTAGCCAAGGGGATTTAACAAGTGGTTTCGAGATGTTGCACGCTCGAGCACGCGGGGCACGGGCAGCGGCATGGCGACTTGCGCACTCCGATTTAGTTCCCTGTCAGAGCGATAGCCGGCCGGCCATCCTCCTCGCCGAGCTACCGTACTGCCAGCGCATCATGAAGTACGAGACGGTCAGGAGGAGGGCCATACCGCCTGCGATCACGAGACAGAGAACCATGTCCAGAGACATCAGCAGGGAGACGAACTGCTGCCGGTTGACGTAGTAGGCGATCTCATAGCCTGGGTCGCCAAATACAAACGCCATGACGTAGACCCAAGCAGCAATTGCAACACCCGGCAGAATGCTAATTGCCGTGGCTAAGCCCAAGGAGACGCGGGCCAGTTTCGCTTTCTCTTCTTCCGTCGGGCATCGGCGATGCCTTTGCACGAAACGGCTGGCTGTGGCGGTAGCCGATGACAATGTCTGCGCAAACCAGACGCCGTATGCAGTTCCCTTCGGTATCGGGCCAACAAGGGTCTCGTAGGCGAACATCCCGGCCACGCAGACTCCTGTCAACGCCAGGCAAACGAGGGCGAAGTAGCGGTAATATGGCGTCAGCGACACGGTCGGCGTCATGCGTGGTTCCTGGCGGGCGGTTGTGGCGCCACTTGGCATGATTAGCGCATAACTTGCAAGATTGTGCGCTCTCCCTGAGCAAACTGTCGGGAAAGCTCGCCGACGTTGGCCGGACTGTGTGACGCCTCAGCCCTCCGATGGTTTGATGCCCTGAGCAAACGACCGGAACAGCGCCCGCCCTTCCGGCCAGTCACTCAACCCGCTCTTGCCGTTGATATGGCCGACGGCGCCGGCTTCGGCGAACCGGCTGCCCCATTGCGCCGCCCGCATCTGCGCGTAGCCGATGGTGCCGAAGGGGTCGTTGGAACTCGCGACGATAAGGGAGGGAAAGCGGAAGCGTTCCGTCGGGACCTTGGCGAAGCTGGCAGCCTCCGCCGGGAAGGCCGCAGACGTCGGATCGGGAACCGCCACGAGAAAAGCGCCGGCGATCGGACGGGTGCGGACCGCATGCCAATGGGCGACGAGCAGACAGGCAAGGCTGTGGGCGACGAGAAGGGGCGGCTCGCTTGCTGAGGCAATGGCGCTGTCGAGCGCCTGGATCCAGTCGGCAAGCTGCGGACGATCCCAATCGCCCGGTTGGAAACGGCGCATCTGAGAGTCTGCATACTCCCATCGGGTTTGCCAGTGCGCCTCGCCGGAACCGCCGATGCCGGGCAGGATGATGATATCGTTCATGTCGTCCTCTCATCTTCAACATGGGGGAGACTGCCAGCTTCCCTTGACCATCTGAATGCGCAATCATCGGAAAGTGCGGCCGTTTGCCGATGGATTAAAGGTGAAATATGGCGGTTGACTGTTCTGCCCTCGACCCGACCGATATCGCGATCATCGAGGTATTGCAGGAAGACGGACGCATCGCGATCTCGGAGCTCGGGCGGCGTATGGGTCTGTCGCAGCCGGCGACCTCGGAGCGGGTCAAGCGGCTGGAGGAGCGCGGCATCATTTCCGGTTATGGCGCACGCATCGATGCGGCACGCCTCGGGCTTGGCATGATGGCGGTGATCCGCCTGAAGACGACGCACGAACATATCCGTGCATGCCTCAAGCAGTTTTCCGAGATGCCGCAGGTGATCGAGGTGCTGCGGCTGACCGGCGAGGACTGTTTCCTTCTCAAGGTGCTGGTGCCGACGCCGGGCGAGCTTGAAACGATCGTCGACACGATCGCGCGCTATGGCGCCGTGACGACGTCGCTTGTCTTGAGCGGCGAGCCGGAAAAGCCGATCGGGCGGGCGCTGATCCAGCGGGTCTGAGACTGGGCGCCGGGCACGCTCCGACTTGATTAAAGTCAATGCAGAACGCGAGAGGACGCGGGATAATTCAACCATAGGCCAGGCACGTCCGTTCGGGTGACCGTCAGGGGCGTTGCCGGCCACGGACGCTCGAAGGGCGAGCGGGAAGCGGGCGAGGGGAAGCCATGAGCGATGCAATTGCCTATTTTCGTCGGACACCCATACTCTGGCTGATCGTCTTCGTGCCGATCGCGATCGCCGGCGAGCACATCTGGCCGGACGCCCATACGCTGCTTTTCCTGCTGTCGGTGGCGGCGATCGTGCCGCTGGCGGCGCTCCTGAGCCAGGCGACGGAGGCGGTTGCGGCCCGCACCGGCGACACGGTCGGCGCGCTCTTGAATGCAACGCTCGGCAACCTGACCGAGCTCGTCATCGCCCTGATGGCACTTGCTGCCGGCCAGTATCTGCTGGTCAAGGCCTCGATCGCCGGCGCGATCGTCACCAACACGCTGTTCATGCTGGGTGGTTCGTTTCTGCTCGGCGGGCTCAAGTTTCACCTGCAGGAGTTCAACCGGGTGAATGCGCGCTTTCTGGCGAGCCTCCTGTTCATGGCGACGATCGCAGTGCTCGTGCCTTCGCTGATCGGTGCTGCCGACGGCCAGCCGCAGACGGCTTTCACCCAGCAGCTGAGCGCCGGCCTCTCCGTCCTTCTCATCATCACCTATGGGCTCTGGATGCTGTTTTCGCTGAAGACCCATCGCGAGCTGTTCGTCTCGGCCACTTCCGAGCATGGCGGTGATGAACCGCACTGGCCGCTGGCGACGGGCATCATCGTGCTGCTGGTGGTGACCGTTCTTGTGGCGCTCGTCAGCGAAGTTTTCGTCGGCTCGGTGCAGGTTGCGGCAGAAGAGCTTGGCATGACGCCGGCCTTCGTCGGCTTCGTTGTCGTCGCGCTCGTCGGTGCTGCGGCCGAGATGGCGACGGCTTTCTCCGCTGCGCGCAAGGATCGGCTGGACCTGAGCGTCGGCATAGCGCTCGGCAGCGCCGTGCAGATTGCGCTCTTCGTCGCTCCGCTGCTGGTGCTTCTGAGCTACGTGCTCGGGCCGCAGCCGATGGACCTGCAGTTCTGGCCGGGGGCGATCGTGATGATGCTGGTCGCGACCATGGCCGCGACGCTGCTTTCCAACGGGGGGCGGTCTGCCTGGTACATGGGCGTGCTGGCGCTCACCGTCTACGTGATCTTCGCCATGACGCTGTTCCTGCTGCCGCCGCAGGTGTAGCCCTGCGGTCGGCTGAAATCAGCGCCCGCCGGCCGCAATCAGGCTGCGGGCGCAGTCGAGGATGGTGGCGTTCACCGGCCTCGGCGCAAAGCCAAGCAGGCGCCGGGCTTTGTCGGATGACAGCGCAAACTTGCGACCGAGCAGCGGGGCCAGCGGCTTCAAATCGGCGCTGAGCGGGGCCAGCAGCCGCACGAGCGCGGTCGGCAGCCGTCGCGTCGGCACCTTGCAGCCATCGACGCCGAGGCCCAGGCGCAGCGTGGCGGCGATCTCCTCCATCCATTGGAAGTCGCCGGCGGCGAGAAAGCGTTCGCCTGCGGCCTCAGGCGCGGTCATGGCGGTGACGTGCAGGTCGGCGAGATCGCGTACGTCCACCACCCAGAAACCGAGGCGCGGCAGGAACCGCGGCCGGCCGCCAACGAGGTCCCCGATGATCTTCACCGAGCCGAGATTTTCGCTCGAAAGCACGGGACCGAAGACGGCGCCGGGCAGCACCGTGGCGAACTCCGTTGCCTTGCCCTCCATGAACTTCCAGGCGGCACGTTCGGCGAGGATCTTGGAGACCCGGTAATTGTCGAATTGCGGGTCGTCGGGGTCGGCCCAGCGCGTCTCGTCGCTAGCAAGGCCTGAGTCCAGCGGCGGCCGGGTCGTGGCGGCCGCCGAAGTCATCACCACACGCCGGACGCCGGCATCGACGGCGGCGGAAAGCACCCGCAGCGTGCCTTCGCGAGCCGGCGTAACATAGGCGTCGCGACCGCCGCCGGGAATGCCGCCGAGCGGCGACGCGACGTGCAGGACATAGGTGCAGCCCTCCATCGCCTCGGCCCAGCCGTCATCTCCGGTCAGATCGGCCCTGGCGAAGGACAGTCGGTCTGTCGCGTCGCTGACGGCGGCGATCGAGCGCCTGACGGCGTCGGCCTTTGCGAGATCGCGCAAGGTGGCGCGAACGTGGTATCCGCCTTCGAGCAGAGAGACGATGCACCAGCGGGCGACGAAGCCGGTGCCGCCGGTGACAAGAACACATTCATTCATCGGTTTTCATCTTCTTTCGTTGCGTCAGTCGCAGGTCCTGTGCATGGCCGCGAAGGGCTTGCGCCGGCTGATCCGGTAGACGGAGGCGGGCGGGAAGTTTCTGATGGTGCCGCCGATGCGCCGGGCGCGAAGGCCGAGCCGGTCGAGCAGCGGCCGCGGGATGGGGCAACGCGGACCGTAGGTGAACTGGTAGAGGTGGCCACCCGGCCGCATGTGCAGGAAAATACCGGAAAGGATTGCCATAACCTTGCGGGTGGGCATGGAGAGCAACGGCAGGCCGCTGACCGCAGCGCCGATGCCTGCGGGAATTTCGGAATGACCATCGGCAAGCCGCGCCGCGTCGATCGAAAGAATGGTGGAGGCCGGGAAACGCGCCTTCAGGACGGCAGCAAAGTCAGGGCCGGATTCGACCAGCACAAGGTCTTCCTCGCGCACGCCCCGCTCGATCAACGCGCGCGTGAAGACACCGGTGCCGGGACCGAGTTCGAGCACCGGGCCATAGCGAGGGTCGATCTCGCGCGTGATCAACCGGGCAAGCGACCGGGAGGACGGCGTGACCGAGGCGACGCGCAGTGGATCTGCGAGCCAGGAGCGGAAGAAATGCAGGCTGTCGCCATAGGCGCAAATGCTGGTCACGTGAGGCTCCGTGGATGGAATGAAGGCTGTCTTGCAAGGCGCGTTGCAGCGGCAAGTCTACGTCTGTATACTTCCGATTCATGATCATGTCTACAGGTGTATACTAAGGAGGGGCCATGCCTGCCAAAAAGGGGGCTGCTGAAAAAGGGGGCGCAGAAAAGCGGCCTGCCGAAAAGGACGGGCGCCGCCGCGACGCGAACGCCACGCGCGCCGCAATTCTTGAGTCCGCACGCTCCGCCTTCATCGCCTCGGGATATGAAGGCGCCGGTGTGCGCGAGATCGCTGAAGGGGCCGGGGTTACGGCGATGCTGATCAACCGCTATTTCGGTTCAAAGGAGGGGCTCTTTGCCGAAGTGCTTTCGACCGCCAACCAACGGCCGATCATCGCCACGCCGGAGACGCTCAGCGCACCGGACCGGGCAGCGCGCATCGCAAGCGCGCTTTTGAAGGTGACGGAGCCGGAGGCAACCGCGCTCGACGGCTTCCTCATCATGCTCCGCTCAATCTCCAACGAGCGCGCGGTCGATATCGCGCGACAGGTGGTCGAAAGCCACCACCAGAAGAACGTCACGGAGGCGCTTTCAGGCGCGGATGCAGGTCAGCGCGCGGCGCTGCTGATGTCGCTTGTCGCCGGCGTGCAGATCATGCGCCAGGTGGTGGGGCTGGAAGCGCTGAACAAGGGGCATGACGCCGAGCTCGAGCGCCTGCTCGGTGATCTCGTCGCCAGGCTTGTCGATGAGTAGGGGGGTGCCTCCGTGCGCTCCGGCAGGGATCGCAGGCCTCTCACGGAGGCAGGCTTGGAGCGCGGGGGTCTATTTTGGGGCGTTCATATCGAACACGACCCAACGGAAGAACAGGTAGATCGCGCCGAAACTGAGGAGGAGAGGTGTGAGCACGGAAAGGTCAAGCATCTCATTGCCTTTGTTTTTAAGCTGCATCATGCAGCCAAGCTAATTTGCCACGTCAAGTGTTAATGGCCGGTGCATGCGGACGCGGCCGACCTCCAAAATTGCTCTGGTATCTGCCGCTTGACCTCAACCAAGCTTGAGCTCTTACAAACCTCTCCATCGGCGTTGGGCCGAACGCCATCTTCGGCCCGGATCCGGCCCGAGGAGCCAGCGATACGCGACATGGAGGATGCATGACCGAGCAACTGCTTTTCCGAAACCTGATGAGGATTACTCCCGGCCATCTCGAACCGTTCCGCGAGGCGGTGCGCAGCGCGATCGCCTTCGTCGAAGAGCATGCGCCGCAGTTGATGGTGCGGACGTTCATCGACGAGAAAGAGATGCAGGCGGTGAGCATCCAGCTCTACCGCAATTCTGAGGACGTGCTCCGGCACTGGCAAATGTCGGATGCACACATCAACGACGTCTCCGCCCACTGCACGGTGGAGCGGCTCGAGGTCTATGGCAATCCGAGCAAAGAGGTGGCCGCGGGGCTGGCGCCGTTCATCAACGATGGCCGCGGTTCCATCATGCCGTCGCTTGTCGGGTTCTCGCGGTTCTAGCGACACGGACTGCGACGCGCCGGAGAGCCGGCGCGTCGCGCGCAGATCAGCCTGACGGAGCCGTTGCGGGTCGTTGCCGCGAGGCCTGCCACAACACCAGCAGCGCGACCGCGAGAAGCAGCGCGTCTGCAGTCGGCATGGCGAACCAGATGCCGGGTTCGCCAAAGGTCGACGCGTAGAGTGCGACCAGCGGCATGGTGCAGAGATAGGGCCTGGCAAGCCCCAGGATCGCCGCCCGGCGCGCATCGCCGATCGCCTGGAAATAGCTGCCGAGCATGATCAGCGGTCCGGAGAAGACGTACATCGCGACCATCACCGGCATGATGCGCGCGACGTCGGCGATGACCGCATCGTTGTCGACGAAGGTCGCGCCAATCGGCCTGGCAAAGCCGAGGAGCAGCACCTCGACGGCGAGGCAGTAGAAGAACGCCACAAGCATGCCAAGCCGCAGCATCCTTTCTGCCCGGTCCGCGAGGCCGGCGCCGACATTGTTGCCGACGATCGCCTGCATCGCCTGGCTCAGGCCCAAGAGCGGCAGCAGCGCGAAGGTCATGATGCGGGTGATGATGCCGTAGGCGGCGACCGTGGTGGCGTAGTTTTCGGCCGCCGTCTTCTGCAGCGCCGCCATGATCGTCACCGACACCAGCGCCATGCCGATGAAGCCGAGGCTCTGGGGGCTGCCCAGCGCGATCATGCGGCTCCATCCCGTCAGCGGATTATGCCGGAGGAGGGCGGAGAGCCGCAGTTCCGTGCGTCCGAACAGGCGGAAGAGGGCGATGAGGCCGAGCGCGAGGAGTTGCGCCAGCACGGTGCCGGTCGCGGACCCCGCGACACCCATGTCCAGCAGCGCGATCAGCACATAATTGAGGGCAAGGTTTGCGAGCGAGACCAGCAGGCTGAGGCCGGCCATCAGCCCGGCGCGTCCCTCGCATCGGAGCGCATCCGATTGCACTGCCAGCAGGAACTGGACGGGCGCGCCAAAGATGATGATCGCGATATAGCGCTCGGCCATGCTGGCGAGCGGCCCCGGACCATTGGTGAGCGTCAGCACCAGGCGGTCGCCTAAGGCTGCGAACAGCGCGATCAGTGCAACAGCGATCGTCAGCGCCAGCATGTGGGCGCCGGCGAAGACGCCGCGGGCTTCAGCAAAGCGGCCGGCGCCGAGATGGCGGGCAAGCAGGCTCGCCATGCCGCTGACGACGAGGGTGGCCAGCGCCACGGTGAGAATGAAGATCGGAAACACCGTGGTCACGGCGCCGACGGCTTCGGCGCCGACATAGATGCCGAGCATGATGGCATCGGCCACCGTCAACAGCCCGTTCATGCCCATGACGAAGATGATCGGCAGCGCCGTTTTCAAGAAGATCGCGCCGAGCGGCGCGGTCAAGTAGGCATTCGGCTTGGAGGTGTCCTTGGACATCCCGCACTCCTGTTCTCGCATTTCGATTGGGAAGAGGAGGGGCTCGCATTGCCTGCCACACGAAATGCGATCGGGGCGAGAGGATATCGTCAGAAGTCAGATTTCACCGAGACTGGAAGCCTGCGAGCGGCGGGGATCTGAAGCCCGGAAAGGGAGGTAGCGCCAAGCCGCATCGCCGTCAAGCCGGGGGACGATGACCCTTGCGCGTCATGAGACAAGCGGTGCCTTGCCGTAGTCGCTATGGGCCTGTTCGCGCAGCTTTCTCGGACGGTTTGCGCAACAATGTTCCGAGAAAGCGCCGGATCGTGTAACGAAAAGCCGTTGACGCCTCAGGCATTTGTGTTTATCAACTCGGCCCATGAAAAATTTTGCGGTTATTCTTGTGGTGGGACGGCGCATGGGCAGGATGGTGTAACCATCCGGCGGTAGCCACCCATGCGCTGAACGAGGCTCCTGACGGGGCCTTTTTTTATGCCTTCAAACAAGCTAAGCACCCAACTGGGAAAAGGGACGGAAGCAAGTCAATGAGCGGTACAGAAAACCAGATGACAGGCGCGGAGATCGTTCTCCAGGCACTGAAGGACAATGGCGTCGAGCATATCTTCGGCTATCCCGGTGGCGCCGTGCTTCCGATCTACGACGAAATCCACCAGCAGGACGATATCCAGCACATCCTCGTTCGCCACGAGCAGGGCGCCGGCCACATGGCCGAAGGCTATGCCCGCTCCACCGGCAAGGTCGGCGTCATGCTGGTCACCTCCGGCCCAGGTGCTACCAATGCGGTGACGCCGCTGCAGGACGCGCTGATGGATTCGATCCCGCTCGTCTGCATCTCCGGCCAGGTTCCGACCTCGCTGATCGGCTCCGACGCATTCCAGGAATGCGACACGATCGGCATCACCCGGCCGTGCACCAAGCACAACTGGCTGGTTCGCGACGTCAACGATCTCGCCCGCATCATCCATGAGGCCTTCCGCGTCGCTCAGTCCGGCCGTCCGGGTCCTGTCGTTGTCGATATCCCGAAGGACGTCCAGTTTGCGACCGGCACCTACACGCCGCCGTCTGCCGTCCCGACCCAGAAGAGCTACCAGCCGAAGAAGCAGGGCGATCTGAAGAAGATCGAGGAAGCGGTCGAACTGATGCGCAATGCGCGCCAGCCGATCATCTATTCCGGCGGCGGCGTCATCAATTCCGGCCCCGAAGCCTCGCATCTGCTGCGCGAATTGGTCGAGCTCACCGGTTTCCCGATCACCTCGACGCTGATGGGGCTTGGCGCCTATCCGGCCTCCGGCAAGGCCTGGCTCGGCATGCTCGGCATGCACGGCACCTATGAGGCCAACATGGCGATGCATGACTGCGACGTCATGATCTGCATCGGCGCCCGCTTCGACGACCGCATCACCGGCCGCCTCAACGCGTTCTCGCCGAACTCCAAGAAGATCCACATCGACATCGACCCGTCGTCGATCAACAAGAACGTCCGCGTCGACGTGCCGATCCTCGGCGATGTCGGCACGGTTCTGGAAGACATGGTTCGCCTCTGGCGCGCCGCTTCCAAGTCGACCGACAAGGCACGTCTCTCGGACTGGTGGGAGATGATCACCAAGTGGCGCGCCCGCAATTCGCTCGCCTATGCGCCGAACGACGACGTCATCATGCCGCAATATGCGATTCAGCGGCTCTATGAGCTGAGCAAGGACCGCGACACCTACATCACCACGGAAGTCGGCCAGCATCAGATGTGGGCAGCCCAGTTCTTCGGCTTTGAACAGCCGAACCGCTGGATGACCTCGGGCGGCCTCGGCACCATGGGCTACGGCTTCCCGGCGGCGATCGGCGTGCAGGTCGCGCATCCGAACAGCCTCGTCGTCGACATCGCCGGTGACGCCTCGATCCAGATGTGCATCCAGGAAATGTCCTGCGCGGTCCAGTACGGCCTGCCGGTCAAGATCTTCATCCTCAACAACCAGTACATGGGCATGGTGCGCCAGTGGCAGCAGCTGCTTCACGGCAACCGCCTGTCGCATTCCTACACCGAAGCGATGCCTGACTTCGTCAAGCTGGCGGAAGCCTATGGCGGCGTCGGCATCCGTTGCGACAAGCCGAGCGAGCTCGATGCAGCGATCCGCAAGATGATCGACACGCCGGCGCCGGTTATCTTCGATTGCCGCGTCGCCAACCTCGCCAACTGCTTCCCGATGATCCCCTCGGGCAAGGCCCACAACGAGATGCTGTTGCCCGACGAAGCCACGGACGAAGCGGTCGCCAACGCGATCGACGCCAAGGGCCGTCAGCTGGTCTGAGATAGGTAGAGGAACCACTCACATGAACGCACACCTTCAACCGACCGGCTCCGCCTACTTCATCGCCAAGGAGACCGAAGTCGCCGAAACCCACACGCTTTCGGTTCTCGTCGACAACGAACCGGGCGTCCTTGCCCGCGTCATCGGCCTGTTCTCCGGCCGCGGCTACAACATCGAGAGCCTCACGGTTTCGGAAACGGAACACGAGGCGCACCTGTCGCGCATCACCATCGTGACGCGCGGCACGCCGCACGTGCTCGACCAGATCAAGAACCAGCTGGAACGGCTGGTTCCGGTCCACCGCGTCGTCGACCTGACCGTGCGCGCCGCCAGCCTGGGCCACGACCGGCCGATCGAGCGCGAACTGGCGCTCGTCAAGGTACACGGCTCGGGCGACCACCGCGTCGAGGCTCTGCGCCTTGCCGACGCCTTCCGCGCCTCGGTCATCGACGCCAACATCGATCACTTCGTCTTCGAAATCACCGGCAAGCCGTCGAAGATCGAGCAGTTCATCGCCATCATGAAGCCGCTCGGCCTCATCGAGGTCTGCCGCACCGGCATCGCAGCGATGAACCGCGGCCCGCAGGGCATGTGATTTTGCCGAGGTGAGGGGGCTCGCGTGCATTCTTGCGCGCGAGATTTTCCGAGCGGAATTGCTCCTCGTACTTTGTGCGGAGGCTGCCCCTCACCCCAGCCCTCTCCCCGCAGGCGGGAGAGGGGGCGCTCGCACCGAGCGAGCCGTTTCTTTTCTCCTTCATGATGACCGTCCATCAAAGGCACGCTTCTGCTGAAGATGCTAAGCGCTCGCGACTCAAGGGAACCGGGCGCCCGCTGCACGTTTCCTTCTCCCCGCTTGCGGGGAGAAGGTGGCCGGCAGGCAGGATGAGGGGCCGCCGCAGTTGCAGCCGAAACCTCCCGGCCGGCCGGATGATCGGTGCACGCGCTTGCGACCGAAGCCGCCAGACGTCACGCGCGTGGTTGACTTCGCACGGCATTTCTCGCCGAGTATTCCCTCAGAAGATTTCTCACGATCGCAGGTACCCGATGAATTCTACCAAGATGAAGGCCTTGGTCCTTACGAGATATCGTGGTTCCGATGCCGCGGAGTTGCGCGACGTGCGGCGCCCACGCGCAGCGCGCGGCGAGGTGCTTGTCCGAGTGCATGCCGCCGGCCTCAATCCGGTCGACTACAAGACGCGCGACGGCATGCTGAAAGTCGTCCAGCGCTATCCCTTGCCTGTCGTCATGGGCAACGAACTCTCAGGCGTCGTCGAGGAACTGGGAGAAGGCGTCGCGTCGTTTGCGCCGGGCGACCGGGTCTTTGCGCGCATGCCCAAAGACACCATGGGGGGCCTTGCTGAGTATGCCGTCGTGCCCGAACAATTCCTGGCGAAGATGCCTGCATCGATCGACTTCAACACGGCAGCCGGCGTGCCGCTTGCCGGCCTTACCGCCTTGCAGGCGCTGCGCGACGAGCTTCATGTGGGGCGGGGCAGCCGGATCTTCATCCCCGGTGGCGCCGGCGGTGTCGGCACTTTCGCCATTCAGCTGGCGAAATGGCTGGGCGCGGAGGTCACGACGACCGCATCGCCCCGCGGCCGCGCGCTCGTCGAGGCGCTCGGCGCCGACGTGGTGATCGACTACACGAAGGAGCGCTTCGAGGAGCGCTTGCGCGACATGGACGGCGCCTTCGATCTGCTGGGCGGCGAGACGCTCCTAAAATCCTTCGGCGTCGTCAAGCGCGGCGGCAAGGTGGTTTCCATCGCCGGCATGCCCGAGCCCGAAACCGCGCGAAAGGATCTCGGCCGCGGTCTGTTCTTGAGGGCGCTGTTCTGGCTTGCGTCCTATAAGATACGCGCCGTCGCCCGGAAACACGGAGTCTCCTACCGCTACCTCTTCATGCATCCTGATGGTGCCGAGCTTGCCGAACTCGCAGGCCTCATCGACGCCGGGACGGTCAGGCCGGTGATCGACCGCGTGTTTGCACTGAACAATGTCGCCGAAGCCTTCGCCTATCTGGAATCCGGCCGCGCCAAGGGCAAGGTGGTGGTGGAGATTGCGGGCGTCACTGCGTGATCGACGCTTGCGGTGGCGGTTCTTTGCGATAAACCGCAGCGTGCAGAAGGCCGACGTTTCGTGAGGATGGTCCCTCACTCCCTTTCTCTCAGGGACGGGCAGGTTGCCAACGGCCTATCGGAGCGAGTGAATGCGTATTTCCATTTCACCGCAAGTCCGCTGGCCTTAGGCCGTCACAGACCTGGTATGCTCTTGGTTTGGTCGGCGATGAAATCGCAAAATCGCCGAACGCGAAGCGGTATCATCGAGCCGAAGGCGTGCACCACGTTGAGAGGCTGCGGCGGCAGGTCCAGTTCAGTGGAGATATCGATCAGCCGGCCGTCGTTCAACTCGTCCTGAACCACACACTTCATGAGCAGTGCCGCCCCCAGACCGTGGAGTGCCGCTGCCCGCAGTGCCTGCCCGGTATCGCAATCCACGCGGCCCTGCGGTGAAAACTGCTTGCCGCCCGCAAAGACCATCGGGCTCGGATGACCACGCACGATGTACCGGGCGAAGGGAAGAGCCGACGCCTCGTCTGCTGAACGCGGCTTGCCGTGTTTCTCGAGGTAAGCCGGAGACGCGACGATCACCATGTTGACATTCGCTAGCTTTCGTACGCGCAGTTCGCCTTGGCCACTGCCGCCCACGCGGAAGGCCACGTCGTAATCCTCCCGGATCAAATCAACTTGCCGGTCTGCGAGCCCCACCTCCAGCTTGATGGCGGGAAAGGCCGATGCGAAATCTCGAAATATCGGGGTCAAGAAGTAGCGGGCAAGGTCGCTTGGCATGCTGAACCGAATTCTGCCGGCGAGCGTGTCCTCACGGCTGGCGACCTCGTCCGACGTATCAAGCTGGCGCAGGAGAGGAGCAACCTTGTCGAACAAGGATTGCCCTTCGAAGGTTAGAACCAATGCTCGCGTTGACCTCAGAAACAGGCGGGCCCTGACCAAGGTCTCCAACCTTCCGACGCTCCTCGAGACGGCAGACGGCGATGTCCTCAGGATCTTGGCCGCAGCGCTGAACGAACCGCTCTCCACGGTCCTGACGAACGCGATCAAGCCAGGCGTCTCGTTCAGCAGATTGGGCATCTACACCTCGCAGGCACATGTCATGTGCTCATGAACCCGCTAATGCGCCGTCCAAGGCATCTCTATCTCCATGACACCTAACATGGAGACGAAAATGAAGACACTTCAAGGAAAGGTCGCCGTCATTACTGGCGGCAACAGCGGCATCGGAAAGGCGACCGCCAAGCTCTTTGCCGAAGAAGGCGCCCAGGTCATCATCACGGCTCGACGCCAGGACCTTCTAGATCAAGCCGTTCAGGAAATCGGCTTCGGCGCGATCGGCATCCAGGGTGACGTGGCTGATCTCGCCCATCATCGGGCGGTCGCGGGCACAGTTGCGGAACGATTTGGCGCGGTCGATATCTACCTTGCCAACGCGGGCGTGATCGACCTCAAACCGACCGACGCAATCTCCGAAGAAGCCTATGACCGGCATTTTTCCATCAACACCAAGGGCGTCTTCTTCGGCGTTCAAGCCATCGCTCCCATCATGAACGAGGGCGGGAGCATCATCATCACCAGTTCGCTGGCGGCGACCAAGGTTCTCCCGAACCATAGCGTCTATGCCGGTTCCAAAGCTGCCGCAGCGGCGTTCGCGCGCAACTGGGCGATCGAGTTCAAGTCGCGCCGCATTCGCGTGAATGTTCTCAGCCCGGGGCCGACGGACACGGAGATCCTTGGAAAGCTCGGAATTTCCGAGGCTGAACGCGGACCCTTTATCGAGCACATGGCCGAGACGATCCCGGCTGGACGGCTGGGCACGTCCGGGGAGCTTGCCAGTGCGGCACTCTTCCTCGCTTCGGATGCCGGTCGCTTCGTCAACGGCATCGAACTCCACGTCGACGGCGGAATGTTGCTTGTCTGACGGATAGCGGATGTCGCCGAACAGCAGCGAGGGCGTTTGATTGAACCGTCATCGATGTTGCACCGACTGCGCGTCCGGCGCGCAGTCGGGCCGAGCGGCTGAGGGCGCGGTCAACGTTATCGCGAGGCTTCTCTCAAATCATCTCCAGCGACCGCTTGCGCTTCGGCGGCGGGAAGGCGTGGTCGAGGGCGGCGAGGTCTTCGGCGGTCAGGTGGATGTCCATTGCGTCGCGGTTTTCGCGGAGGCGGTCGGCCGAACCGGTCTTGGGGATCGAGATGACGCCGGGGCGGGTCTTGAGGAAGGCAAGGGCGATCTGGGAGGGCGTCGCCTGATGCGCCTTGGCGATGTGAATGAGATCGGGGTGGCGCAAGAGCCGACCCTCGTCGAGCGGAGAATAGGCCATGATGGCGATGCCTTGGCTCTGGCACCAGGGCAAAAGGTCGTATTCGATGCCGCGGCGTGACAGGTTGTAGAGCACCTGGTTGACGGCGACGTTTTTGCCATCCGGCACGTCCAGCAGCTCCTCCATGTCGTCGACATCGAAGTTCGAGACGCCCCAGGCGCCGATCTTGCCTGATTTCTTCAACGCCTCGAAGGCGGCAACCGTTTCCGCCAGCGGGTAGCCGCCGCGCCAGTGCAGGAGGTAGAGATCGATATGGTCGACGCCGAGATGCTTCAGGCTGCGCGCGCAGGCGGCCTCGGTGCCAATGCGGCTGGCGTTGGACGGCAGCACCTTGCTGACGATGAAGGCCTCGTCGCGGCGCCCGCGCACCGCTTCGCCGACCACGCGCTCCGAGGCGCCGTTGCCATACATTTCGGCCGTGTCGATCAGCGTCAGGCCGAGATCGAGGCCGAGCTGCAGGCTCTTCACCTCATCGGTCTTGCGTGCTGCGCTGTCGCCCATGCGCCAGGTGCCTTGGCCGAGAACCGGGATCGAGCGGCCGTCGGGAAGTGTCGTCGTCGGGATCGGATCGTGCATGCTTTTCTCCTCGCGGCCGAAATTGCCCACAGCGGCCGCAGCTTTCAAGATGCGCCTCTCACGCTGTAGCACTTTGACGTGCGCCCTGTTGCTATCCGTAAAAGCGGAAACGCTTTCAGGAAATCGGCGGGTAGCGGGCAATCTAGCGCATCCCGCCGGTCTTTCGAGCCTTCATCCGGCAAGCCGCCCGCGCTCCTTTTCCATGCGCTGCAGGATCTCGACGAAGGCGCGCACGCGCGCCGGGCGGAAATGGGAGGGTGGATAGACGACATGGATACCACCCGAGGGCAGCGACCAGTCGGAAAGCAACCGCACCAGCCGGCCTTCGGCGATGTCGGTTCGCACCTGATAGTCCGGCAGCACGGCAAGCCCGATGCCGGCGACAGCGCAACAATGGGCGGAATCGGTGCTGTCGGCGGTCACCAGCGCCTTGCCGTGGATTGCCGCCCCGTTGCTGGAAGCATGCGTGAAGGTCCATTCCAGCGGCGCCTTCAGCGCGCCGTTGGCGATCCAGTCTGCCTCCATCAATTGATTGGGGTGCGTGATGTCCCCGAGCTTTGCGGCATAGGCGGGCGCTGCGACGAGGTGCTGCTGAAACGTGCCGATGCGTTTTGCCCGTTCGCTGGAATCCACCAGCCAGCCGGCGCGAATGGCGAGATCGAGGCGGTTCTCGATCATGTCGAGAACCGTGTCGTTGAAGTTCAGCTCCACCCGCATGGCGGGATAGGCCGCGAGATAGGCGGCGACGGCGTTGGTTACGACCTTGGCGCCATAGTCGAGCGGTGCCGTCAGGGTCAGCGTGCCGCTCGGGATCTCGGTTTCAGCCGAGACCGCGCCGACGGCTTCGTCCGCGTCGCGCAGGATCAGCGCGCAGCGCTCGTAGAAGCGCTGGCCGGTGGCGGTCGGGCTTAGCCGCCGGGTGGTGCGCACGAGCAGGGTGGTGCCCAGCTCCTTTTCGAGCTGGGCGACCTGATGGCTGACGGCGGCTTTGGCAAGCCCGAGCCGCTCGGCAGCCGCGGTGAAAGAGCCGCACTCGACCACGGCAACAAAATGCGAGAGGCGATTTAAATTTACAGTCATTCGAAATTCTTCGCGATTGTCTGAAGTTGTCAGACAGTCTGTTCGGACTGCCGGGCTTTTTCAAGAGCGCCCATGCCTTCATCCTGCCGGGCACGACAAAAGCCCAAGGAGACCCCATGCAGATCCAGACCCGGCGGACCGCACTCAAGACGTTAGCGGCGGCCGGCGCCGCCATCCTTATTCAGTCGATCGGTGGCCGTCTTGCCAATGCGGCCGCAGTGCTCGAATGGCGCTATTTCCAGGCGGATGATGCCGGCTTCAACCGTACACCGGTGCTGCTGACCGGAAAGAGCGAGGCGATCCTGATCGATGGCGGCTTCACGTTTTCCGACGGCCGGGCGGTGGCCGAGGCAATCAAGGCAACGGGCAAGCGGCTGACGACCATCTATGTCAGCTGCAACGATCCGGATTTCTATTTCAGCCTCAAGCCGATCGTCGAGGCCTTT
Source organism: Ensifer sp. YR511 (assembly GCF_900103045.1). Taxonomy (NCBI): domain Bacteria; kingdom Pseudomonadati; phylum Pseudomonadota; class Alphaproteobacteria; order Hyphomicrobiales; family Rhizobiaceae; genus Ensifer; species Ensifer sp. YR511. The sequence goes on along the minus strand of NZ_FNGR01000001.1, from coordinate 625,861 downwards.
CCGGATGCGAAGGTCATCGCCGCTTCGGCAACCGTCGAGGCGATCAAGGTCAATGTTGAAGGAAAGCTTGAAACCTGGGGGCCGCAGTTGAAGGACAATGGCCCGCAGACGCTCGCCGATGTGGTGATGCCAACGCCCGACGACCGCACCGCGTTGACGCTCGAAGGCAGCACGATCGAGATCGTCACGATCGAGGGGATGAAGGACCGGCGCTATCTCTTTGTGCCGGAACTGCAGGCGATTTTCGGTGGCGTGCTCGTCTATTCCGGCTCGCATGTCTGGGTGGCCGACGAGGCGACGGCGGAAGGGCGGCAGAAATGGATCGAGGCGCTCGATGCCATGGCGACGCGCAAGCCCGCGATCGTCGTGCCGGCGCACAAGAGCGCGGGCGGACCGGAGGGCGTCGAGGCCATCCGCTTCGCCCGCGATTATCTCGCAGCCTTCAACGAAGCGGCGGCCGCCGCCAAGGACAGCGGCGAGCTGATCGCAGCGATGACAAAGCGCTATCCGGATCTGCCCGGCGTCTCGACGCTCGAGCTCGGCGCCAAGGTCGCCAAGGGCGAGATGAAGTGGGGCTGAGGCCGCGTTCTTGCACAGGCCTGGCGGCGACCGGTCACATGAATGTACGGATGCTGAAAACGGTGCGCACCAAGACCAAGGACACTGTTACTTTAGGAGTTCAAAGGCGCGAACAAATCCCGGAAACGCATTGGTAGCGACGCCCGTCGCGTAGATTTCGGCTGTGCCGTCGCTGCTGCATGTGATGGCGATTGTGCCGTCGATTTGGAGAAATAGAGCGACGGCGCCACCGTCCCACGGCACCAGTTTCCAGTCCCTTCCACCTGTGACGAGGCGCATGACCTCCTGCTGCACCTTCTGACATTCGGTGAAGGATGGCGTTGTCATAGACTGCCTCTCCTCTGATCGCGCCATGGCTGGGGCCGTGAACACGAAAGTGGCGAGAGCGGCAATAATCGTCCTCCTCATTGTGGCCTCCTACCCACGTGTATGACAGCGAGAGTACACACACGGCTGAGGCTGGACAACGACGGGCTTGGGCGCGTTGTCATCGCATTGCCCCCCCATCAACCGAGGCCTCTCGGCAGGCCGCTCAATCGACCCGACTGGTCGCTTCCTTGCTCCGACCATCTACCGTTGAGCCGGAGCCCGAGAGGCGTGTAGGGACCCTGATGGCCTCAAGTAAGATTCCGCCAGGCCCATCCCACCGGGGCCCGGCACGACATAACGGGGTCTGAGGGACGCAGGGCCCAGGCGGATACCCTAGCGCTGCCCTAGGTCCAAAGTCGTACGAACGTTAAAGCCAAATTGCTGTATTATAACGGTTTTTTGGCAATTTATCGCCGAGGGGAAACTTGTCACCATGACAAGTTCGCGGCTGATGCCGGCTAATAGGTCAATTATGCTGACCCAATTGACCGGGAGGAAACCATGCAGGCCGATACGCTGCTGGCGCTGTTTTTGTTCGCATTCACCACTTCGATCACGCCGGGGCCGAACAACATGATGCTGTTCGCGTCGGGCGTGAATTTCGGTTTCGTGCGCACCATCCCGCATATGCTGGGCATCGGCGTCGGCTTCTTCCTGCTGCTCATCGCCGTCGGTTTCGGCCTCGGTGCGCTGCTCCATTCCGTGCCGGTCGTTTACACGGCGCTGAAGTTCGCAGGCGGTGCCTATCTCATCTGGATCGCCTGGAAGATCGGCACCTCGCGTTCGCTGTCCGAAGGCAAGGCCAGCACACAGCCGATGACCTTCATCGGGGCTGCCGCCTTCCAATGGGTCAATCCCAAGGCGTGGGTCATGGCGGTGTCAGCGATGGCGACCTATACCAGCAGCGAAAGCTACCTCTTCAGCGTGCTCGTCGTCGGCGTCGTCTTTGCGCTCGTCAACGTGCCGAGCGTTTCCACCTGGGCGGGCTTCGGTTCGGCGCTGCGCCAATGGCTCTCGGAACCCTCGCGGCTGAAATGGTTCAACATCACCATGGCGGTGCTTCTCGTCATCAGCCTCTGGCCGATGCTAAAATAGTGCGAATTGTGGTTTCATCAGCATCAGCCAGAAGATACCGGTGACGGCAAGGAAGGCCGGGAAGCCGCAGGCAAACCAGATGGCATAGAGCCGGTCGAACTCCGGCGGTAGAGGCGCACCGTTGGCCGTTGCAAGCCGGGCGAGATCGCGCAGCCGCAACTGGATCCAAACGACCGGCCGCCAGAAGAGGCCGGTGACGACATAGAGGATCAGCGACAGCGCGATCCATCCTTCCGTCAGCGACCAGCCGATGCTCGTCGCCAGCAGGTAACCGGTGATCGGCTGGAGCAGCACCGCTGTCGCGGTGAAGACCGTGTCGGCGACGACCACCGTTGCGGCGACGTGCGCGATCAGCCGGGCATCGCGCGTGCGCCTGGCCATCAGCATGAAGAAGGCGATACCAGCGCCGGTGCCGAAGAGCACCGCGGCACCGATCACATGGGCAAGGCGCAGCAGATCTTCGAGCATCATCAGCGTTCATCCAGTATGGTCAGCGTCGCCAGCGTGAGAAGCAGCGACGGCAGCACCTTGACGAGCGGCCCGAGCGGATCGGCCCAAAGTTGGGGTTCGACGAGGGTAGCGGAGGCGAGATAGGCGACCGACAGTGCGAGCATGCCTAGATGGCGGACGTGATACATTCGGAGCTGCGTGGCAAATGATCGCCGGCAGCGGTAGCCGGCTTACTCGGTGGCCTGGTACGAACCGCATCGGGCCAGACTTGTTATGGTGACAATTGCGGGTACCCGCGGGCGTTGAAATCGATTTCGAATCCGGGGTTTATGCGCTACGACTTTATGAGGAGGCAGCGCCATCTTTGTGCCTGTGATGGCACGGCGTTGCGAGGAGCCAGGCAATGTCCGAACACCATCACGATCACCACGATCACGACCACCACCACGACAACCATTTCACCGACATGGAAGCGCGGGTGAAGGCGCTGGAGACGGTGCTGACGGAGAAGGGGCTGATCGATCCGGCGGCGATCGATGCCATCGTCGAGACCTACGAGACGAAGATCGGGCCGCGCAACGGCGCGCGCGTGGTGGCAAAGGCCTGGGTGGATCCCGAGTTCGCCGAATGGCTGAAGCGGGATGCGACCGAGGCGATCGCCAGCCTCAGTTACACCGGCCGGCAGGGCGAGCATATGCGCGCCGTATTCAACATCACTGACACCCATAACCTCGTCGTCTGCACGCTCTGTTCCTGTTACCCGTGGTCGGTGCTCGGTCTGCCGCCGGTCTGGTACAAGGCGCCGCCCTATCGTTCGCGCGCCGTCATCGATCCGCGCGGTGTGCTCCAGGAATTCGGCCTGACGCTTCCCGAGACGACGCGCATTCGCGTTTGGGATTCGACGGCGGAACTGCGTTATCTCGTGATCCCCGAGCGCCCGGCAGGGACGGAAGGGTTCAGCGAGGACGAGCTTGCTGCCCTCGTCACCCGCGACGCGATGATCGGCACGGGCCTGGCACTTTCCGCGGAGGTGCTTCGATGAACGGTCCACACGATCTCGGCGGCGCCCACGGCCTCGGCCCGGTGGCGCCTGAAAAGGACGAGCCCTACTTCCATGCGGCGTGGGAAAAGCGGGCGCTCGGCGTCACGCTTTCCTGCGGCGCCTTTGGCGCCTGGACGATCGACGAAAGCCGGCATGCGCGCGAAAACTTGGCCCCGGCGACCTATCTTTCGGCGAGCTATTACGAGATCTGGACGCGGGCGCTCGAAACCCTGTTGAAGCGCCACGGCTTCGTAACCCAGGCCGAACTCGACGGCGGCCACAGGCTGGAACAGGGTGCGGCGCCGAAACGGGTGCTGAAGGCCGACATGGTGGCGGGCGTGCTCGCCAAAGGCGGCCCCTGCGATCGTCCGGTCGAGGGGTGCCCACGCTTTGCCGCCGGCGACCGTGTGCGCACGAAAAACTTCAATCCGGAGACCCATACGCGCCTGCCACGCTATGCCCGTGCCAAGCTCGGCCGGGTCGAGGCGGTGCAGGGCTCTTTCGTCTTTCCTGACGACAACGCCCATGGCCGCGGCGAAAATCCACAATGGGTCTACACGGTCGTTTTCGATGGGCCGGAGATCTGGGGCGAGGGCGCCGACCCGACGCTGACCGTCTCGATCGATGCCTGGGAGAGCTATCTTGAGCACGTGTAAGGTGACATCGCCGCTGATTGCCTCGGCCGAACTGCCGAAGTCACCGGAGGGCGATCCGGTCTTTGCCGAGCCCTGGCAGGCGAACGCCTTCGCCATGACCGTGCGCCTGCACGAAAAGGGTGTGTTCTCCTGGCCCGAATGGGCAGAAGCGCTTTCGGCCGAACTTTACAAACCCGGCCGCAAGGCCGATGCCAGCGACTACTACGACTGCTGGGTGGCCGCACTCTCGCGCCTCGTCACGGAGCTTTCGCTCGCCTCCGGTCGAGAACTGGAAGACCTGACGCTGAGCTGGCAGCGCGCGGCGGAGGCAACGCCGCATGGGCAACCGATCGTGATCGAGAACGATCCGCTGCGGTGAGGCGGCCTGCCGGTTCCATCATATGGCAACTCGGTGCGCTGCAAAGGCATCGCATCATTGCGGTGACTGTGCGGCGCTCTCGGCCCTGCGGGCTTCCAGATCGGTGAAGAGTGAGTAGGCGACATAATATTTGTAGATGTTGCCGACATACTGCACGGTCTCGCGGCCGATCACCTTCGCCGCCCCGTTCTCGACATTGCCGAACCAGATGTTCGGATCGAGCCCCATTTCATTGGTGATACGGCGGATCTTGCGCAGGTTTCCGGGGCCGGCATTGTAGGCGGCGAAAGCAAGCAATGTCCGGTTGACGGGATCGAGGCCCGGCTCATTGAGATAGGTGGTGATCAGATAGCGCATGTATTTGGCGCCGGCTTCGATGTTGCGGTTCGGATCCTTTTCTACGCCGTTAATGCCGACCGACTTGTCGGCGGCCGTTGTCGGCAGCAATTGCATGATGCCAACGGCGCCGCGCGGGCTGCGCTTGCTCTGGTCGAGTTGCGATTCCTGATAGCCCTGCGCGGCAAGCAGCAGCATGTTGAAGTCGTAGGTGGTGGCGTGTGTCTCGAAGAAGCCACGCAGGGTGCGATACTTTTCAAGCTCGGAGCGCTCGTAGGCGGCACGCACCATCTTCTCGCTCTGGTAATAGCGCTTCTTCAGAACGTTGCCGAAGGCGGTACCGACCTTGTGGGTCTTGATGAAGGCATTCAAGGTGGCCGCGAGCTTCGGGCTGTCCCTGCGGATGGCCCAAGCGATCTCGCCTTCCGCAGCAATGGCGATATCCTCATGCAGAACGACGCGATCGAACACGGTTGCCCATATGCGCGCCTTGTGATCATCGACGACGCACCAGGGAAGAAGGCCAGCATTGACCATCTCCATCAGGTCCTCGTCTTCCAGGTTTTCGTCGATCGGCCGGATATCGATCCCGGTATTGCCGGATGCCTTCAGGCGGGCGTTCAGCGCGCCGAGGTGTTCGAAGTAGCTGCTGCTCTGCCGCGCAAACACCGTCTTTCCGCCGAGGTCGTCAAGCGTTGCGATCGACTGGGCCGACGGACCCGTCACTAGTATTTCGTTGACGCCCGTTGCCAGCGGATCGGTAAAGTCGACGACCTCCTTGCGCGAGGACGTGATCGTCAGGTTGGCGGCAACGATGTCGCCGCGTCCCTCGACAAGGGCCGGAAGCAACAGATCCCGGCTGGTTGGCACATAGACGACCTTGATCCTGTCGATCTCCTTTTTCTGGTCCTTGTTGAGTTCCTCTGCGAGCGCATTGCCGGTCTCCACCGCTGTGCCCAATTGCTCGCCGCGGTCGATGAAGTAGATCGTCTTGCTGAAGGGGACGAGAATGCGGATCAGGCGGCGTTGCTGCATGCCGTCGAAATCGCCAGTCCAGGCGCGGTAGCCGGGTGTCTGCTCCTGGGCCCGAGAGTTGCCGGGCGAAAGGCCTGCAAGACCTAGGGCGGAAAGGATAAAAAAGGCGCGCGCCAATTCGACCCGCGCGACGACAGCGAGAAGCGTGAACATTGCCCAGACCCCCAAAGTTGCTCTCTAGTCGGCCACAGCCAAAGTTGCCACGCTCTGGCCCAGACTGGATGAATTGAGATTACGCTCCCTGCAACCGTAAACAAGCAGTTTGGAATATGTGGCATTCGGTGGCTGCAGTCGTGCACGGACACTGTCGCGGCGCGGGAACTGCCGAGACGTCATCGGCAGGGACGTGTTTGTCAGGTGCCGTAGTAGGTTGCCTGATCCAGATCGGTGAGCAGGTCAGGCCCAACAGGTTTCCACCCGAGCAAGGCTCGCGTCCGGGCGCTGGACGCGGCCATGTTGCCGCCGGCCATGCCGGCAAACCAGCCGAAATGCGCGGGCGGGCGGGCTTCGACCGGCAGGCCGAGATTTCGGCCGATGATCTCGGCGATCTGTCGGAACGGGATCTTTTCGTCCGCCACGGCGTGGTAGACGTCCTCGCTCGTGCCGCTTTCGAGCGCAAGCCGATAGACCCGTGCTGCATCATCCCGGTAGACGCCCGACCAACAATTGGCGCCATCATCCAGATACGCCGAAACGCCCGTCTGGCGCGCAAGACGCACGAGGATCGGGACGAAGCCATAATCACCCAGGCCGTGAACCGAAGGCGCGAGCCGGACCGTTGCCGCCCGAATGCCGCGCTCGGAAAGGGCACGGGCAGCGGCTTCGGATTTGCGCGGCACGGCGGCATTGGGCCGATCGGTTTCCGTGGCACCGAGCGGCAGCCCGGCGAGACCCGAGGTTACGAGTAGCGGCCGATCCGATCCGGCGAGACCCTCACCCAGAAGCGCGATGACGCGCTGATCCTCGGCCGCACTTTCCAGGAAACTGGAAAAGTCCTGGTCGAGCGGGCCGTGGACGAAGTCATGCCTGAAGGCCGTGTGAATGACGGCATCGGCTTGCCCTGCGGCCCGCTGCAGGATCGCCGCGGACTCAAGCCCGCCTTCGACGACCGAAGCCCCGGTTGCGGCGAGGGTTGCGGCCTTTTCCCTGGAGCGCGCCAGGCCGGACACCCTGTGCCCCGCCGCGATCAGGTCTTTGACCACGGCCGACCCGACCCAGCCGGTCGCGCCCGTTACGAATACATGCATTGCAGTTCTCCTTGATGTGGTGCCCTTGCGTGGGCGTAAGCGCCGGCGCTCAACCGAAACGATGGCGCCGATCAGGCGAGGCGCATCGTCACTTCGATGTCCTCGGCAAACGGTGTCGACAGGTAGGTGCCGGGGGCCGAACGGATGTAGTCGAGATATTCCGGGCAACTGTCGGCGTCGTCGGCGATGATCAGGGCGCCTGGACGCAGGCGAGGCTCGATCAGCTTGAAGACGTCGAGATAGATCGGTTTTGCCCCGTCGAGCAGCACCAGATCGATCGCGTCGGGAAGGTCGGTGAAAGTCGTCAGCGCGTCACCCTGCCGGATCTCGACGAGATCCTCGAGACCGGCTGCCGTGAGGTTCTGTCCGGACCGCGCCACCTTCGCCGGTTCGAATTCGCTGGTGATCAGCTCGCCGCCGCCGTTGTCGCGCAGCGCCGCTGCGAGAAAGAGCGTCGAAATGCCGAAGGACGTTCCGAACTCGACGATCCGGCGGGCGCGGCTTGCGCAGGCGAGCATGTAGAGGAGGTTGCCGGTCTCACGCGAAACCGGAAGCCACAGATCCTTCAAGAGCCCGTAGAGCTGCAGATATTCGGTCTTGCTGTGCAGCAATCGTTCGCGTTCGCTTGCGGGCAGTTGCGCGACTGCGGGGCTGGTCGCGGCATCGGCCTCGTCGAACAGGCGGTCGAGAAGGCCCTTGAGAGGCTGGCTGGTGAGCGTGGTCATCGGATGTTCCTTCGTTTTCGATGGGCTTGCGTTCACGAGGAAAATACGAATAATTCGTCGCATTCGCTAATCGCATTGCGGACGGTGCCAATGCCCAACAGATCAAGTGCCCGTATTTCTTCACGAAAAGCGCCCAAGCAGGCGCGTTCGAACGAGCTGGTGAAGGCCATTCTCCAGGCTGCTGTTCAGGTTTTGGAGGAGGAGGGAGCGCAGCGATTTACCACTGCCCGCGTCGCGGAACGGGCGGGCGTCAGCGTCGGGTCGCTGTACCAGTATTTTCCCAACAAGGGCGCGATCCTGTTCCGCCTGCAAAGCGACGAATGGCGGCAGACGTCGGGGCTGCTGGCGACGATCCTCAGTGACGGGTCGCGGTCGCCGCTCGATCGGCTGCGGTCGCTGGTTCACGCCTTCCTGCGCTCGGAATGCGAGGAAGCGGCCGTTCGGGTTGCCCTGGGCGACGCGGCACCCCTTTATCGCGATGCGCCCGAAGCCCGGGAAGCCAAGGAGGCCAACGATCCGCTCATCGACCAGTTCATGATCGAGCTTCTTCCGAACGCACCCACCGACCTCAGGGAACTTGCCGGTGACCTGATCATGACGACGATGACGACGGTGGGGAAGGATTTTTCGGGAACGGCGCGCAGCGATGCGGAGATCGAGGCCTATGCGGATGCGATGGCCGACATGTTCTCGGCCTATCTCGTGGCGAAGGGCGCCGGCACCTGATGCATCCCGAAAATTGTGAGCGTCCCGGCGATTTTGAGCGCAGGGCGTCTCGGGTCACGCAGGGTGAGACGAATGTGCGGGCTCGACTGTAACTCTTTGAAATACCTTGCCGACAAAGCCTGATCGGCGTTGACCGGGTTCCCCCTCAGCTCTTCGTCGCCTCGCTCTTTTCGAACTGCCGGTAGCATTCATCCGCCACCTGCTGCAGCAGATCGCGCGGCACCTCGCCGGTGACGGCGTAGCCGAGCGGGCCGTCGATCCAGTAGAAGGTCTCGACGCCGTCGTTCTCGTCGATGCGGAAGCTGGTTTCGCGGTTGTCGTCGTTGCGGCCGAGCAGCACCGTCAGCCGTCGGCCGGTGCCATCCTCATACATGAACATCGCGCCTGCCTTGCCGTTGACCGGCAGCAGCCGGCCGCCGACCAGCGAGAAGCCGAGCGAGGAGAGATCAGGGATCGAGAGCGGATGATCGAGGCGCTTGCCAAGCCAGGTCGCGAGATGGGTCTGGTCGTCGGCGCCGACCTCGACGGCATGGCGCACTTCGCTGGCATAGACCAGGAAGGCCGATTGCGCTTGGCGCGGCAGGCTGTCGGCCGTCTGCGTCGGCCGGGGGCTTTGCTCGGGTGCGAGCAAGGAGGGCGCGTAAAGGCCGGTGAGGCCGCCGGCCGCAAAGAGCACCAGGCCGGCGGCGACGGCGCGGGCGATGCTGGCAAACGATCGGGTGTCCTTGCCGGGATCCGGTTGCGGGCGTTCGCTGCCGTTGCTCAGAAGCAGAGCCCGGTCATCGGCGTCGCTGCGGGCATAGCCGGCAAAGAGCGCGCGCAACTCGACCGCCTGCGCCCGCCATTGCCGGACCTCTTCGGCCTGCGTGGGGTTTTGCTCGAGCCATTGCTCGATCCGCAACCGCTCGCGCGGGCCAAGGGCGCCGTCGACATAGGCGTGCAGGTCGTCTTCGGAGACGGTGTTGTGGCCTTCCGTCATTTCGGTCTCCGCATGCTGATCACATTGTCGTCCTTCATGGCTTCTGCAAGCTGGCGCCGCGCGCGCGACAGGCGCGACATCACGGTGCCGATCGGTATGGCCATCATCTCGGCCACGTCCTGGTAGCGGTATCCTTCGATCACCACGAGCATCAGCACCGAGCGGTTCTCCGTGGAAAGCCCGTTCAGCGCCCGTTCGAGCCGCGAGCGCTCCAGCGGGTCGCTCTCGTGGGTCTCGGCCTCAAGGCCCAGGTCCTCGTCCAGCGCCACCTGCGGGTGCATCGCCACATAGCGGTGCCGGTTGCGGCCGAGATTGGTCATGATGGTGAAGGCCCAGGCGCGCAGGTTCACGCCGCGCCACTGCGCGCGGCGCGAAAGCACCTTCTCCACGCAATCCTGCAACAGGTCCTCGCTATCCGGGTCCGAGCGCACCAGGCTGCGGGCATAGCGCCGCAGTGCCGGCACCAGGGCCAGCACATCCTCTTCGAACCGGTCGGAGGCGGGGGGTGCCCCCGCATCCTCGTTGCCGCCGTTACGGCTTGGCGACATTCCATTCGCCCTTCTTCATGCCGTCGCCGGTCATGTCACCCATCTTCTTGTCCTTGATGAAGAAGTAGAGCGGCATACCGTCCTTGGCCCATTGCTTCTTGCCGTCCTTGCGCTCGACGACCGTATAGGCACCATCTGCCTTGGCGCTGGCTTCCGCGAAGAAGGGCGGCCAGTTCTTGGCGCAATCATCGTAGCACATGGACACGCCGCCATGATCGTCCTTGTAGGTGTAGAGCGTCATGCCGTTTTCTCCGGCCAGCACCTTGCCCTTGGCGGTCTCGACTTCCTTGACCGGCGGCGCGGCGAAAGCCGTAACGCTGGCCGCAAGCAGCATGGCGATCGTCAGTGGAAACGTTCTCATGGCAGTTGTCCTTCCTCAAGATGGTTTTCCTGTCCGGAAACGGGCGAAAAGCCTCCTCGTCCCGTTTCCGCGGGAGCCGCATGGTGCAGATCCAACCGTAAGACACGGCAAGCACAGGATTTATTCCCGGAGAACTGGCGGAAGTTTCGGTTCGGTTCTTGCAGGTCGGCCACAGGACGCATCCGGCCACGCGACGTTCATCGCGCGGCCGACGAGAGGGGGAATAGGGCGCTGACCAGTTGGAGGCGACAGCCGTTCAGGGCAGCAGGACCACGGATCCGGTCGTCCGCCGGGCCTCCAGGTCTTCGTGAGCCCTGCGGGCGTCGTGAAGCGGATAGGTGGTGATGGCTGGGGCACGAACGACACCTGCCTGCATGGCGCCGAACAACTCTCGCGCCGCCGCTTCGTACTCGCCTCGCTCGGCAGTGTAGTGGGCGATCGAGGGACGAGTGACATAGAGCGAGCCCTTGGCCGAGAGCGAGGCGACGTCGAGCGGGGGAACCGGACCGGAGGAGGCGCCGAAGGAAACCAGCGTGCCGCGCGGGCGCAGGCAGTCGAGCGACCTGGCGAAGGTGTCGGCGCCAACGGAATCATAGACGACGCCGACACCCTTGCCGCCGGTGATTTCGCCGACGCGGACCCGGAAATCCTCCTGGCTGTAGAGGATGACATGATGGCAGCCATTGGCCCGGGCGATTTCGGCTTTCTCTGTGGAGCTGACGGTGCCGATGACAGTCGCGCCGATGTGGCTCAGCCACTGGCAGGCAATCGAGCCGACACCGCCGGCCGCCGCATGGAAGAGCACCGTGTCGCCGGGCTTCACCTCGATGCAGCGACGGATCAGGTATTCGACGGTCAGTCCCTTGAAGACGAGGGCTGCGACCTCTCGGCTGTCCAGTTCCTCCGGCAGCGCCAGCGCCCGGGCGGCGGGCAGGTTGCGGTGGGTGGCATAAGCGCCGGGCGGGCCGCCCACATAGGCGACGCGTGCGCCAATCGAAAAGCCTTCGACGCCTTCGCCAAGCGCGGTGATCACGCCGACGCCTTCGACGCCGATCCCGCTCGGCAGGGGCAGGGGTGCCGAACCCCGGCGGTGATAAATGTCGATGTAGTTCACGCCGATGGCGAGATGGCGGATCTGGATTTCGCCGCGCCCGGGCTCGCCCAGCGTCTCGGCCTTGAAGGCGAGCACCGACGGCTCGCCAAATTCGGAAAATCGAACGGTATCGATGTTGGGCGTCATGCTGGTTTCTCTCCGGGTTTCAGAAGAAACTGCTTGATTTCCTGGCTTCGGTCGAGAAACCATTCCGCAATTCTGATTTCCAAAAATGGAAAACAATATGGACTGGAACGATCTCAAATTCTTTCTGGCCGTTGCCAATGCGCGCTCGCTGACTGCGGCCTCCGTCAGGCTTGGTGTCAGCGCATCGACCGTGTCACGCCGGATCGAGGTGCTGGAGGCGGCGTTGCAGGTCAGGCTTTTCCGGCCGCACCGCGACGGTTACGACCTGACGCCGGCGGGCGAGGCGCTTTTGGCGCCGGCCGAGCGGGCCGAGGCGCAGATGCGGGTCTTCGAGCGGACGGCGCGGGAGAAGGACAACGACCTTGCCGGCCCGGTGCGCATCGACGTGCCTGAACTGTTGGGACAGGAGGTCCTGTTGCCGGGCCTCGTCGGTTTCCTGCTGGAGCATCCGGAAATCCGCCTGGAGATGCATTCGAGCGTGCGCCCGGTGCGGCTTGCCGGCGAAGAGGCCGACATCGTTCTGCGCCTGGTGCGGCCGCAGCAGGGCAACTATCGCCAGCGCAGGCTCGGCCAACTCGCCTTCGGCCTTTATGCGATGCCTGGCTACATCGCGCGTCACGGCATGCCGAGCGCACCTGCCGACCTCTACCGCCACCGGCTGGTCGGCTGGAGCGAGGAGCTGAGCTACCTGATTATGGTCGCCTGGCTGGAAACCCTATGCCCCGGCCTGCAGCCGGCGATGCGCTTCTCCTCGCTCGGCGCGCAGATGGCGGCGGTGAAAAACGGGCTCGGCTTTGCCGTGCTTCCTGCCTTTGCGGCCGAGGCGGCAGGATTCACGCCGCTGCTGCCGGAGGCGCCGCCATTGGCCCCGGATCTCTGGTTGCTGGTCCATGAACAATCGGCCGAACTGCCGCGCGTGCGGCTCACCAAGGAGGCGGTCTCCACCGTGATGGCGCGCTTCGCTGCGCGATCGGCGGAAAGCGCCTGAGGATTGCAGACGCTTTCGTGAGGGAGCGGCCGATGGTGCTAGTCGGCCGGTTTCCACGGGGCATCAGAACGGCGAGCGCCCTGGAAACCGGTCTCCACCCGTTGGAGAACCGTCTCGTCGTCCGTGGTGATTTCGTAAAACGTGCTGTCGATGGCGCGAATGACGATCCAGGGGCTGTTCGGGGTGCCGGGCAGGAAACCGGTAAACTCTCCCCAGATGATCTGGAGAACGTCTTGCACAGCGGCGGCCAGGTGCCGGCCCTCGATCATGCTCCCGGACTGGGCCCAACTCTCCAGAACGTCGCCGCCGGGGCCGGTGGCATCGAACCATTGATAACCTGCGTCGACGGCGGAAACTCTCCACGACGCTCTCAGTGTGCGGGGTGCGAGGCGCTGCAGGATGTCGCGCAGGTCGAAGGGAAGCGCGGCTTCCGGAGGTCCATAGATTCTGAGCGTCTTCACGAGCGTTCTCCCGGCAGCGCATTGGAAACGTGCCGGGCCAACATCGTCAAGCCCGGTCGGCGACGAAGCGGGCGAGCGCCGGCCCGATCATGGTGATGATCAGCAGGCGGGCGGTCTGCAGGGCCATGACGAAGGAGAGGTCGACATTGCTCGAGGCGGCAATGACGGCGATCGAGTCGAGGCCGCCGGGGCTGGTGGCGAGATAGGCGGTCAGCGGATCGATGCCGACCACCTTGATCAAAAGCAGGGCAAGCAGGCCGGAGAACGAGATCAGCACGACGATCGAGATGATCGTCGGCACCAGCGCGCGGCGGGCATGGATGAGGATCTGGCGGGTGAAGCCGAGGCCGATGTTCCAGCCGAGCATGGCAAAACAGATCGCCAGCAGCCATTGCGGCAGCGCGGTGGTCATGACGCCTGAGACGTTCAGCACGGCGCCGAGAAGGAAGGGCAGCAGGAAGGCACCGGCGGGCACGCGCAGGAAGCGGCCGGCGAGCGCTGCGCCAAGCCCGACGGCGATTGTCTCGAGGAAAAGCAGGCCGTCGATCGGTGCGAACCAGTGGGTGGTCTGCTCGGCTTCGGCGCCGGTGACCCACATATGCGCGACCACGGTCGCGGTGCTGGCGACGAAGATCACGCGCAGATACTGCATGAAGGCGACGAGGCGTGCATCGGCCCCATAGGCGTCAGCCATCAGCAGCATGGTCGAGGCGGCGCCTGCCGACGATCCCCAGATCGCGGTTGTGCCCGGCAGGATGCGCATGCGGGTGATGACCCAGCCGCAGAGCGTGCTGACGGCGATGACCGAGAGGATGACGGCGAGAAACAGCGGCCAGTTGCCGGAGAAGGTGGCGAGCATGCCCGGCGTCATGGCACCGGCAATCATCATTGCCAGGATGAACTGCACGCAGAAGAACAGCTGGCGCGGCAGGCGTATCGTGCCACCATTCATGCCGACGAGCACGGCGGCCAGCATCGGGCCCATGAGCAGCCCGGCCGGAAGGCCGATGAATTCGAAAAACGAGGCAAGGACGATGGAGACCGCAAGCAGCAGGCTCCATTGCAGCCAGGGCGCGAACCGTCCGATGCCGACCTTGTCCGGGGCGGGCGGCGCAGCTGGCTTGTCGGTTTTCACGGGCACTCTCCGGCATGGCCCGGAAAGGCGGGAACGGCCACCGGGGCCGGCCTTGACGGGCTTCGAGCGATGGTCTTCGCCAGCAGAAGCGCGGGCGCCATCACGTCACGCTCGTTAGCAACAATGCGGCGTTGCATTCAAGGGGCAGAGCAAGAAAGTGCCACAGGATCGACAGCGGGCAATGCGAGCACCGTGCGGGCAGGAGGCGAAATGAGAAAAAAACGTGAACAAATTCCACCGGGCGTAAGCCGCGCCGGAAGGAACCGTCACGAGGCGCGGCCTTGATTTTACGGGGTAATTTTGCGCGCGGCGGTGACGCTCGAGAAGCTGGCGGCTCCTGGTCCTCCGGTGGGGCCGCAATTCCGGGCTTGCGTGTGCGGCCCGAATCCTGACACTCAGCCTCATGCAATTCGCACCGCAACAGGACGAGGCCCTGAAGGCCGTTTCGCAATGGCTGAAAGAGGGCCGCTCGCCGCTCTTTAGGCTGTTCGGCTATGCCGGTACCGGCAAGACGACGCTGGCCCGGCATTTTGCCGAGCATGTCGATGGCGACGTGCTGTTTGCCGCCTTTACCGGCAAGGCGGCGCAGGTGCTGCGCTCCAAGGGCGCGAGCAACGCCAAGACCATTCACTCGCTGATCTACCGGCCGCGCGGCGAAGAGGAGGTTTCTGACGAGGAAACCGGCAAGACCTCGATCGCGCCGATGTTTGCGATCAACCGCCAGAGCCCGGTCGCCAAGGCGGCGCTGATCATCGTCGACGAATGCTCGATGGTGGACGAGGCACTCGGCAAGGACCTGATGAGCTTCGGCACGCCGATCCTGGTGCTGGGAGACCCCGGCCAGCTGCCGCCGGTTACGGGCGGCGGCTATTTCACCAATCAGGAGCCGGACTACCTGCTGACGGACATTCACCGCCAGGCACGCGACAATCCGATCATCCAGCTCGCCATGCAGGTGCGCGAAGGCAAGGAAATCATGCATGGCGACTATGGCACCACGCATGTGATCGGTCGCTCCCAGGTGAACCAGGAACTGGTGCTCGAAGCCGACCAGGTGCTGGTCGGCACCAACAAGACCCGCCGGCGCTACAACCAGCGCCTGCGCGAACTGAAAGGGTTCACCAGCGAGTATCCGCAATCGGGCGACAAGCTCGTGTGCCTCCGGAACGACCCGGCCAAGGGCCTGCTCAACGGCTCGCTGTGGCAGGTGATGAGCTCGTCGAAGGAAACGGTGAAGCCGGGCATCAACCTGATGATCCGGCCCGAAGACGACGACATGGATCGCGGTGCCGCCAAGATCAAGCTGTTGAAGGCGGCCTTCGAGGATGTCGAGGGCGAGATCCCCTGGACGACGCGCAAGCGCTACGACGAGTTCGACTACGGCTACGCGCTGACGGTGCACAAGGCGCAGGGCTCGCAGTGGAACAATGTCGTGCTGTTCGACGAAAGCTGGGCCTTCCGCGATACCCGCGAGCGCTGGCTCTATACCGCGATTACTCGCGCTGCGGAGCGGCTGACCATCGTTCGTTGAGTGATTGAGCCGGGCGCGACCTGAGGGAAGGGACGTCGTTGCCGATCAACAGGATCATCCTTTACGCGCATGACGTGGAAGCGACCGTTCGCTTCTACGAAAAACACTTCGGCTTTCAGGCATCGCGCGAGGCGGGCGACCGGATCGTCGAGCTGATCCCGCAAGACGGTGGCGCCAGCCTGATGGTCCATCCGACCGCCAAGGGCGCGCGGAAAGGCCAATCCCTCATCAAGCTGGTATTCGATGTCAAGGATGTCGAAGCCTTCAGCCGAGGGTGCGCTCAGGAAGGGCTGGTATTCGGGGCCATCCATCAGGCCGATGGCTATCAGTTCGCCAATGCGAAGGACCCATCAGGCAATCCGATCTCGATATCGAGCCGCGCCTTCCGCAAGATCTGAGGTGCAGCCGTCTTGAGCTGTTACCGCTTCGTTGCCATCCAAATCATATGGCGGGCGCCGCCGCGTTTGCCGTTGGCGCGCACGTTCACCTCGTCGGCGGCAAAGCCGACTTCGCGCAGGCGGCGGGTGAAGGCGCTGTCGGGTGCTGACGACCAGACGGAAAGCACGCCGCCAACCCGAAGGGCGGCTTGCGCGGCGCGAAGGCCGGTGTGGCTGTAGAGGCTGTCGTTGGAGGGACGCGTCAGGCCATCCGGACCATTGTCGACATCGAGCAGGATGGCGTCGTAGGCGGCCTTCTTCGAGCGGATCAGCGCGCCGACATCGCCGACATGGATATCGACGCGGGGATCGTCGAGTGTGCCTTTGTGCAGATCGGCCATGGGGCCGCGCGCCCAGTCGACGACGGCCGGAACCAGTTCGGCGACGGTCACGCGGGCATCGCCTGGCAGCACGGCAAGGGCCGCGCGCAAGGTAAAGCCCATGCCCAGGCCGCCGATCAGCATGCTCAGGTTCTTGCCGCCGGCGATGCGCTCATGGGCGAGTGTCGCCAGCGCTTCTTCCGAGCCGCTCAACCGGCTGTTCATCAGCTCGTTCGAGCCGAGCATGATCGAGAATTCCTGCCCGCGCTGCTTCAGGCGCAGCTCGTCGCCGTCACCGGGAATGGTTGCGCGGTCCAGCTCTATCCAGGGAAGCATCGGGGTCTCTCGTCCGTATTTGTTCAGGCGCCCTCGTAACACGTGCGGGATAATGGCGACACCGCAATGTCTGCCGTTCAAGAGAATTGTGCCGCGTGGACCTGCAAACTGTTCGGCGTGCCTTACTGTGGCAGGCCTGCGGGCAGGGGCTGCAGCAGAGCGTCGTGACCTAGGCGAGGCGCAACGCGACCTCGTCCTCTTCACGCACGAGGATGCGGACGGCAAGGCATCGGGGGCGGCTGCCGTTTCTCGCTATTCCGGCGAGATCATGCCTGAAAGCACCGCCTTGGCGATCGCCTGGAAGCGGTTGTTGGCGCCGAACTTGCGGATGATGCCGGCTTCAAGGGTAAGCGCTGCCGCCACGTCCATATCCATTAGCCCGGCGATGCGCGCCGCCGGATAGCCGTCGGCCATGAAGGTCAGGCACTCGCTTTCGATCGGCGAGAGATGGACATGGCCGTCCTCATCGGTGGCTTCGCCTCCGTCGGTGGTTTCGAGCAGCTCGGTGATGCGCTGCATCTGCCGGCGCAGGTTTGCCTGCTGGGCGGCAAGCTCACGCCGTCGGGCAAGCAGGGCGTCGCGAAACAGCTTGTCGGCTTCGGCCTGCTCCTCGGTGCCCGCAAGTCCGGTCAGCAGTTCCAGGATGGTCGAGATCGGCATGTCGATCTCGCGGCAGGCGTTGATGACGGCCATGCGGCGAATGTGATCTTCGTTGTAGACCCGCATCGGACCCATGCGGGCGGCGGTCAGGAGCCCCTTCTCCTCGTAGAAGTGCAGCGTGCGATGGGTGACGCCGAAAGCGTCGGCCATGTCGGCGATCGCCAGCGGCGTCGTGGGGTCGTGGTGGGGAAGCGGCAGGTCGGGCAGAAAGCCGACACGATCGGGCGCGGCCAGCACGCCCTCGAATTTCCAGTGGTCTCGCGGCATGTCGAAGGTCCCCGGTCTACAGCCTGCGCGTCTTTCGACGCGCTGTTTCTGCAATTTCCTGAATCGAGACCGACCCAGGGGCGCGCGCAATCCGCGTCCGGAAGCGGTGGCGATCGCCGGGTCTCAAAGGTGCGGACGGATCCGCGCGGTGAGGCACTCGTTGATCGTCAACGACAATACCTGCTGCTCGGTTGGGGCACCTCCGCGCGCAAGGCACGGTTTACTCAGGACAGCGATGCTTGCCTGACGAGCACCCAGGCACCCATTCCCAACGCATGCGTGTACCGTATACGCGAATCGCTAATATGACCAGTCCCAGTATGGCAGGCGAATGTGGCGGACCGGGGGTCGCAGCCGCTTCATGCGGACCGGCCTTTGCCCGCCCCGCCGGGCAGGCTCAGTGTCCGATGACCTTGAGCGGGCTGTTGGCGCTGAGGATGAACAGCGGCTCGTCGCCGCGCAGCGGCGAGAGTTTCTGCTGGCAGGACCAGGCGGTCTCGAAGGTGTCGCGGGTGAGGTGCTTGCGATAGCGCTGGGTGGCGGCCATGCAGCCCATCAGCGGGCTTTCGATCTGCTCTTCGCGGGCGTGATTATAGATCTCGCCATCGAGCGAAAACAGTTCGGCGGCGAGCGACATGCTCTCGAAAAGCAGGTCAGGCTCGGTCTCGAGCCGCTTCCAGGTGATGAAGTCCTGGCGCATCGGCACGTTTTCGCCGTCATGGGAGAGGGTGACGCGAATGCCCTGGGCCGGTGCGTCGTACCAGGTCACCTGCACGGTGAAGGAGAGGGCGGAGTTGCGCGAAACGGGGCGGCCGGTGTCGCCATCGGTGGCGCGCGCCAGCGTCTTGTGACGCTGGGCGGCAAGCCGCAGCGCCGTGGCGAAGGCCTTAGCATCGCTGTTTTCGGCGCCGCTGAGCTTCACGGTAACGGCGGGCAGCACCCGCTCGGTTGCGTGGCGGGCGTTGAAGAGCTTGGCCTGGGCGTCGAGGTCCAGCGTCATTTCCTGCGACGGCATCGGTGCAAAGAGCAACAGCGGCAGGACGCTCAGAACGGAGAGCGGCGAGGAGAGCGGGGCTGGCGGCCAGGCGGGGCGATGCCCGGCAAAGCGCCGCTTGGCCGGCTTCGGTTGACGCGGCGCGGGGGCGGCAGTTTCGGCCACTTCCGTCCGCGCGTGGCGGTATTCCGGAACGTAGGTTCCCTTGGGAATGGCAATGCGCCAATCCTCGTCGGCGCCGTCGCCCTCGTAGAAGGCCTTGAGCAGCTTGCGCAGCTTGCCGGCATGCACGCGCACCAGCGGGTCGCTGTCGGCGTTGAAGGCCTGTGGCCGGTCGAAGACGTCGATGGCGATCGAGTACCCCTTGAGCTGATGGCCTTCGCCGATCATCTCCTTTTCGACGACATAGGCGAGGAACGCCCGCAAGCGCTCGGAGCGCGCGAAAGCCTTGCTTTCGAGGATGCGACGGAGCGTCCGCCGTATCGTCTCATCGCAGGGTCTTTCGACCGTCGTCATCGGTGCTTGCTCCAGGGTCATGTGATCTAAAAATCTATGAAGGCGATCGCGGCGTAGGCCAGGGCCATTCGATCTGATTCGGAAATTTAAGGCCAAAAGAAGTGGTTGTCAGGGGTGATAGACGCCAAATTTGAGTTTTTTCTGAAATAAACGTAAAAATTGCGTCCTCAATCCCTGTGACAGATCGTAGCGGTGCTCGCTCGCCCGGTGCCGGCGTGCCGGCGGCCCGAAGGTCTCGTTCCTGTGATTGAGCTTTCCTGCATATTAGAGAGATCGATTGTCAAGATTTGATCAAGACAAGGCGGGCAAACGCACTGCGCGCCATTGACGCGGATATTGCATTGGTACTCCTTGGAATTGCTGCATAATCCCGACCTCAAACCGTTTCTGCTTTCGTTAAATATGCAGTAGAACATTGCATCCACATTGCCCGCATCGGGCCGTGAGCGGCCCCGCCTCTGGAAAGTTCAGACATGCCTGCAAAACTGTCCGTGAATCTGAATGCCGTCGCAATGCTTCGCAACCGGCGCGATCTACCCTGGCCCTCCGTCACCGCACTCGGGCGCATTGCGCTCGAAGCCGGCGCCGCCGGCCTGACGGTGCATCCCCGGCCGGATCAGCGCCATGTCCGCTTTTCCGACCTGCAGCCGATCCGCGACCTGATCGACGGCGCATTCCCGGAGACGGAATTCAACATGGAAGGCTACCCGAACGAGGAGTTTCTCGGTCTCGTCGAAGCGCACCGGCCGGAACAGGTGACGCTGGTGCCCGACGATCCGGCGCAGGCGACCTCCGACCACGGTTGGGATTTCCGCAAGAACCACAATCTGCTCGGCCATGTGGTCGGCCGGCTGAAGAAGAAGGGTTTTCGCGTTTCGCTGTTTGCCGATGGCGACGAGGACATGGAGGCGCTGCGCATCGCCAAGGAAACGGGTGCGGACCGCATCGAACTCTACACCGGCCCCTATGGCGGCTGCTATGACGATCCGGAAAAGGCCGAGAAGATCGCCGGCGAGCTTGGCCGCACGGCGGCGATGGCGGCCGAGCTCGGTCTCGACGTCAATGCCGGCCACGACCTGACGGTCGCCAACCTGCCACTGCTTGCCAGGCACATTCCGAACCTTGCCGAAGTGTCGATCGGCCACGGCCTGACCGCCGATGCGCTGGAATACGGCATGGCCGAGACCGTGCGCCGCTTCCGTCGCGCCTGCGGGCAGGAGGTCTGAGGCGCCTTCGCCATGAAGGAACTCTTCGTCGTCACCCACACGCAGTCCGTCCACCATGTCGAGGGCAGGGTGGGCGGCTGGTACGATACCGGCCTGACCGAGCGCGGCCGAAAGGATGCGGCGGCCACGGCCGAGCGTCTTGCGACCCTTGTCGGCGGGAGGCAGGTCGAGATCTTCAGCTCCGACCTTTTGCGCACCGCTGAAACGGCGGCGGCGATCGCCGCGCGCCTTGCCGCGCCCGTGACGGAAACCGCCGCTCTTCGCGAAATCAGCTATGGCGTGGCCGGCGGCAGGCCGCAGGCCTGGCTCGACGCGCGCTATACCGCGGCGCCGGACGACAATCGGCTGGATCATGATTGCGGTATCGACGGCGCGGAAACCCGCCGCGACGTGGCGCTTCGGGTCTACCCTTGCGTCGAGGCGATCGTCGCCAGGCCCTGTCCGACGCAGATCATCGTTACCCACGGCTTCACGCTGACGCTGGTGATGGCGGCCTGGATGAAGGTTCCGATCGAGGCCGCCGGTTTCTTGAGCTTCCCGGCGAAATCCGGAAGCATCACTCATCTGCGCGAGGATGATTTTTTCAGGAATCGCGCCGTCGTCCGCCTGGCGGATGCCGCGCATCTGGCAAATGAGACGCTGTAACATCCTGAAAATACTCAGGGCAACGCAGGCGCGAACGCAATGCAATCTGCAACGGGGGCTGCTATAGAGTAAGCCCGTCCTCTCGCCCATCTCCGGCCCATGATCATTCAGACCAGTTTTCGCGAGCGCATCGTTCTCTATGCGCTTCTGACATCGCTGACCTCGATCAGCATCGACGCGCTGTTGCCGGGTCTGCGCCAGATCGGCGCCGACGTCGGCGTCGCGCCGCCGCTTTCCACCCAGCATGTGATTTCGCTGTTCATTCTCGGCATGGCGTTCGGCGAACTGCTGCTCGGGCCGCTTTCCGATGCGATGGGGCGGAAGAGGGCGCTGGTCCTGGGCCTTGGCGTCTATGCGCTCGGAACGGTCATCGCCATGGTGGCGAACTCGCTCGAAATGGTCATCCTCGGCCGGTTTCTTCAGGGTGTCGGCGTCTCCGGGCCGAAGATCGCGACGAGGGCGATGATCCGCGACCAGTTCGAGGGTGACGCGATGGCCCGCGTCATGTCGTTCATGTTCACGCTGTTCATTCTGGTGCCGATGCTGGCGCCGACACTGGCGCAGGGGATCATCACTGTAGCCGGCTGGCGCAGCATCTTTGCCGTCTATCTCGCGGCGGCGGGCGTTCTCGGCCTGTGGCTGGTGATGCGGCAGCCGGAAACATTGCCGGCCGACAAACGCATTCCCTTTCGCCTGGGGCTGCTCGTATCGAACGGGCGGCGCATCCTGTCGCATCGGCGGGTGACGTTGCTGATCGTCGCGACCGGGCTCGTCTTCGGCGCGCAGCTTCTCTATCTGAGCACGGCGGCCGACCTCTTCTTCGACGCCTACGGGATCGGTGAGACCTTCCCGCTCTATTTTGCCATGCTGGCGACGGGCATCGGGCTTGCCTCGTTCCTCAATGCCAAGCTCGTGCAGCGCTTCGGCGCGGAGGCGATGGCGCACCGGGGTTTTGTGGGCCTGGCCGCGGCAGGGCTGGCGATGCTTGCGGCATCGCTCTATTGGGGCGGGCGGCCGCCGCTTGCGGTGCTGCTGGTGCTCGGTTTTGCCGCCTTCTTTGCGGTCGGCGTGCTGTTCGGCAATCTCAACGCCATGGCCATGCGTTCGCTCGGGCAGGTGGCCGGGCTCGGCGCATCGCTGATCGCCTCCGGCTCCAGCCTCGTGGCGACGGTGTTTTCGATCGCGGTGGGCGCCTTCTACGATGGCACGACACTTAACCTTTCGGCCGGCTTCTTTCTCGCCGGTGTCGGCGCGCTCGTTCTGGCCGAGCTTGCGCTGAGGGCCGATGCTTCGCCGGTGGAGGCCTTCCGGTAGGCGACGGCAAAAGCTGCCAAGCCCGCGTGCCAGGCATCAGCCTTCCCATGCCGACGAGCGCGGTGCTTGGGATGCCCGGCTACTGTGTCCCGCCAAGGCAGCGATGGGCTAACCGTTGTAGACGACGGAAATCTTGTTTCCGGAGGGATCGCGCATGTAGGCCGCGTACCAGTGCGGCCCATAATGCGGCCGCGGATTGGGGGCGCCCTCATCCGTTCCGCCATTGGCCATGCCTGCCTGGTAGAAGGCATCGACGTCCTGACGGGACTGGACCATGAAGCCGACCATCGAACCATTTCCAGCGCTTGCCGGTTCATTGTTGAAGGGCTTGCAGACCCACAGCACGGGACCATTGCCGGTTCCGCCTTCGGAATAGGCGCGCCAGTCCGGAAAGTCCGTGTGCGCCTTCCAGCCGATCGTCGCCAGGGTGGCATCGTAGAAGGCATTGGACCTGGCGGAATCCAATGCACCGACGGTCAGATAAACGCTCATGATTTCCCCTTTTTTAAGCGGTGAAGCCAGGAGAATTCATGGAGCGAAAACGTGAACAAATCAAGAACAAATGGCGGTGACGACCATGGCGAAGATTGTCTGGCCGGCAGGGCGGGCAGCTCGTGCCCTCCCGGTGCCGACAGCATGGCAAAGGTCGTTTCGAGAGCCCGACGCAAACGGCCGGGCTCCCGCTGCCTGGCTTACCGCTTAGCTGGCAAGTCGCGCCTTGCTCGCTTCGAGAAAGGCGGCGAGCGTCACCGGCGTCGCGCCGGTCAGCGCGGTGACATCGCCCGTCACCATGTCGATGTGGCCCCCGCGGGTGTTGGCGTCGAAGGAAACGACGATCGGGATCAGGAAGTCCGGCAGGCCGGCGCTCTTCAGGCCGCCTGCGAGCGCCTCGTCGGAGATGTGCACGACGTTGAGGGACTTGCCGGTCGCCTTGGCGACGAGGGCTGCGATCTCGTCCGTCGAGCGCAGCTCGCCGCCCGTCAGCGTATAGGTGTGGCTCTCGCTTGTGGAGGCGGCAAGGGCTGCGGCTGCGGCCTTGGCGGCATCACCGCGGGCGATGTGGGCGAGGCGGCCTTCGCCCGAAGAAGAATACCATTGCCCGGTCTCAAGAGCATGCGGCAGCGCCATGAACAGGTTCTCCATGTACCAGCCGTTGCGCAGGATCGTATAGGGAATGCCGGTCGCCTTGATGGCGTTTTCAGTGCCGAGATGATCGGGTGCGAAGGGAATGACCGAGGTTTCCGGGCTCGGCATCGAGGTGTAGACGATGTGCTTGGCGCCGGCCTTCTTCGCAGCCGCAACGGCGGCCAGATGTTGCTTCAGCCGCTTGCCGGGCTGGTCCAGCGCGTCGGTAGAGATAATCAGGATCCGGTCGGCGCCGGCAAAGGCCTGGTCGAGCGAAGCGGGATCGTCGAAATCGGCGACGCGGGCCTGAACACCCCTGGCGATATAATCGGCGAGCTTCGCCGTATCGCGGCTGGTGGCGATGATCCGGGCCGGTGCGATGCCGGACGCAAGCAACTGGTCGAGCACGAGCTTGCCGAGTTGGCCGGTTGCGCCGGTGACGAGCAATGTATCGGACATGGTCTTTACCTTTTCTGTTTTGGCCGAGACGGAAACGCGCGCAGAACGCCGCGGCGCAGGCCTCGCCGGCTCCTCCTGCCGTTGCCTGGGAGATGCTTCGGCACATGGTCTCTTTTTGAGACTTGCTCTTATCGCGTAATCGCAGTAGGGCTGTAAAGGAGGCAGTTTTTTCTGCTGTGGTTACAAAAAGGGTACCGCCGATGAACAAGCCGACCGGGGACATGAAGGGCAAGCGCGTGGCGATCGTCTGCGGCGTGCCGATGGATATGGAAAACTGCCCGGTCCGCGACGTCATGGACAATATCGGCGGCAAGTGGAACTCGCTGATGATCCTGTCGCTCGCCGACGGCCCCTTGCGCTTCTCGCAGCTCCGCCGGCTGATCCCCGACATCTCCCAGCGCATGTTGACCCAGACGCTGCGGGACCTGCAGCGCGACGGCTACATCCACCGCACCGTCTACCCCACACAGCCGCCGAGCGTCGAATATGCGCTGACCGATCTCGGGCGCTCGCTGCTCGGCCTGCTCAAGCACTTCGTCGACTGGTCTGTGGAAAACCACGGCGCCATTCGGGCCGCGCGCGAGGTGTATGACGCGGAGGGGTAGGGCGTTTCGTAGCGGCGATGATGCCCCTTAGTCGCGGGTTGGTTGCGCTGTGGCGCGCCTGCTATTTTCGTGTCCGGTGATCGTTTCGTGGGGCTTGCCCCTCACCCTAACCCTCTCCCCGCAGACGGGGAGAGGGGACGCGCCCGGTCGGAGCGTTGCCGAGTGGGGCAGCCGTCAGATGAGACCGAAGGCGCGCCGATCGTTCCTACGGTGACGCAACTGGCGGGAGCGACGATGGAACGAGCGGGTGCCACTTCGCCCGCCTGCGGGGAGAGGATGGCCGGCAGGCCGGATGAGGCGCGGCCACTCCTTTGCAGCATGACGCAACGTCATGCGCCACGCGCGACGTCGTGTCCCGGTAGCGTGACCTTGCCCTAGCACTTTGATTTTCCCTATAGTTTCGCCGATCATCCGCATCACCTCGGGGAACCATGAAGACACTTCATATCGGCATAGCAGGCGCCGGCCCGGCGGGGCTGGCAGCGGCACTGATGCTGTCGCGGCGCGGTCATCGGGTGGAGATCCTCGAGCGGTTCGACGCAGCTTCACCTGTCGGTTCCGGGTTGATGCTGCAGCCGACGGGGCTGACGGTCCTGAACACACTCGGCCTGTTGCAGCCGATGCTGGTCCTCGGCAGCCGGATCGATCGGCTCTATGGCGCCGATGCCAGATCCGGGCGCACCGTGCTCGACGTGCGCTATGATGCGCTCGCCGGTGGGCGCTTCGGGCTGGCGGTGCAGCGCGCGGCCCTCTTCAATACGCTTCACGATGCCGTGGCCGCGGCCGGGCTGCCGGTCAAGACCGGCGTCACGCTGACCGAGGTTCGCATGGCTGGCGGCAAGGCGGTGATGCTGGACGCGCAAGGGCATGAGGCGGGCGCCTATGATCTGGTGATCGATGCAAGCGGCGCACGCTCGGCGCTGGCAGCCGGTTCGACCGCCGCGCCCAAGGTGCGCGAGCTTGCCTATGGCGCCTTCTGGGCGACGCTCGACAGCGACGGCCTCAATCATGATGCGCACGCTTTGGTGCAGCGCTACGACCGGGCGAAGGTGATGATCGGCATCCTTCCGGCGGGCCGCGCGCGGATGGGCGAGCGCGACCGCGTCGCCTTCTTCTGGAGCCTCAAGGTAGCGGACGCAGACGTGATACGGCAGGCCGGGCTCGATCGCTGGAAGGCGCGCATTCTCGATTACTGGCCGGATTGTGCGCCGTTGCTGGATCAGATCAGTGACTGGGAGCAACTGACGCTGGCGCGCTATGCGCACCGCACCATGCGCCCGCCGGTCGCCGGCCGCATCGCCTTTGTCGGCGACAGCGCCCATTCGACGAGCCCGCAGCTCGGGCAGGGGGCGAATATGGCGCTGCTCGACGTCGCAGCACTTTCGCATGCGCTGGAGACGGCTGGCGATCTCGATGCCGCACTTGCCGCCTATGCCGCCGCACGCCGCAACCACGTCGCGCTGTTCCAGTTGCTGTCGCTTCTCTTCACGCCCTTCTACCAGTCGGACTCGACGGCTCTCGCCTGGCTGCGCGACAGGCTGGTAGCCACAGTTGCGCGCACCCCGCCGATGCAGGGGCTGCTCGCCTCGATCGTCTCGGGCACGCTGATTGACCCGTTCAAGCCGGCGGGGCTTGCCGAATGCGATTGGCAGGCGGTGCGGGGCGGCGCGGACGGGCGCGGCCAAGCGGCCGCTCCGGCGATTTCCACCTGAGACGGCCGCGAATCCTGTATCAAGGCGATCCGGATGGCGGATGGAGGGGGTGATGGCGGACGGCGTGGCGGCCATTCTGGTGCATGTGGCCGATACGCAGGCGGGTCTTGCCTGGTATCAGCGCGCATTTCCTGACGCTGAACATCGGTTTCTTGCCGCCTTTGATTTTTCCTATCTGCGGATCGGCACCATCGATCTCGAGATCGTCCAGGCCGACGAGAAGGTGGCGAGCGGTGCTGCCGGTTCCGTCGTCTACTGGGCGGTCGCGGACGTCGATCGGGCGCTCGCCCATTTCGAGGCGCTCGGCGCGCATCTCTATCGCGGGCCGATGGCGATCCAGGAGGGGCTGTGGATGTGCCAGGTGCGCGACCCCTGGGGCAATTGTATCGGCCTTCGCGGGCCGCGTCCGGGAGAGGGCGGCATCGACAACGAGGCGGGGCTTTGAATGGCGACGCGGGTGGAAATCGTTGCCTATGATCCCAACTGGCCGCAGCGCTACCGGGAGATCGCGCAGGATCTCAGGCGCATCCTGGATGCGCTGGTCATCGCCGTCGATCATATCGGCAGCACGGCCGTTCCCGGCATGGCGGCAAAGGCCGTCATCGATATCGATGTGACCTTGAGGGGGCTGCCCGACATTGCGGCTGCCAGCGCGCTTCTCGTTGCGGCCGGCTACCAGGCGCGCGGCAACCGGTACGACGACGATGTCTGGGCCTTTATGCTGCAGGGGGTCGAGTCGAAGCGGCGCGTCTATCTCTGCCCGCCGGACAACGAGACCCATCGACGGCGTCTTGTCTTCCGCGACCATCTGCGCAGCCATGCGGACACCGCCTTGGCCTACGCGGCGCTGAAGGCACGCCTCGCCGAGGCCTATCGATATGACGGCGATCGCTACACCGCTGAGAAGACGCGCTTCATCAACGCGATCGTCGACCGCGAAGACCGGATGACAGGAGATCGGTCCGCCATGGTGCAAGCAACAGTCACTTGCGAGATCCG
Organism: Ensifer sp. YR511; assembly: GCF_900103045.1. Classification (NCBI taxonomy): domain Bacteria; kingdom Pseudomonadati; phylum Pseudomonadota; class Alphaproteobacteria; order Hyphomicrobiales; family Rhizobiaceae; genus Ensifer; species Ensifer sp. YR511. The sequence goes on along the minus strand of NZ_FNGR01000001.1, from coordinate 598,385 downwards.
TTACCGGCTGAAACCGGGCCGCCTGGCGGAATTCGAGGCCTATGCGCAAACCTGGATGACGCTGATCGAGCGGCACGGCGGGACGCATCACGGCTATTTCGTGCCGCGCGAAAAACCTGAGGGCGTCGGCGCCAGTTTTCCGGGGGTGGGCGAAGACGGAGCCGGCGACATCGCCGTCGCGCTCTTCACCTTTGCGGACGAGGCGGCGTATCTGCGCTATCGCAGCGATGTGGCCGCGGATCCCGATGGGATGGCAGCGAACGCGCTTTACGCCGACGATCCGCCGTTCGTGAGCTATGAGCGCGTCTTCCTGCAGCCGCTTGCGCGCCGCCGATAGCCGTCTTTGTGGCGGCTGATCGATGTGGCGCGATTGGGCAGCCTAGCCTAGCCCTCGGCTAGCTACGCGGCCCGCTTGAGGCAAACCCCATCCAGTGCGAATTCGACGGCAGCTTCCGCGTGGATCGCGGTGGAATCGAAGCCCGGCAGCGGCAAGGCTCTCGGGTCGAGGGTCAGACAGATTTCGGTGCAGCCGAGGATGACGGCGTCCGCGCCTTCCGCTTCGGCCTTGTCGATCAATTCGATCAGCGCCCGGCGGGACGAGCGCAGCACCTTGCCGGCGCAAAGCTCGTCGAAGATGACATCGTGCACGAGGGTGCGGCCGTCCGCATCCGGCACCAGGATGTCGATGCCGTGGCTTCTCATGCGCTCGGCATAAAAGCCGTGCTCCATGGTGTAGCGGGTGGCAAGCAGCAGCGGCCGGCGGCTGCCTGCGGCCTTCAGGCGCGCTGCCGTCTCGTCGATGATGTTGATGAGGGGGATGTCGATTGCTGCCTGAACCTGATCGGCGATCAGGTGCATGGTGTTGGTGCAGATCAGCACGCAGTCCGCACCGGCCGCTTCGAGGCCCTGGGCGACATCGGCAAGCCGCTTGGCAGCGTCTTCCCAGCGGCCGGCCTTCTGCAGGTCGACGATCGACTGGAAGTCGACGGAATGCAAAAGCACCTCGGCCGAATGCAGCCCGCCCAGGTGGTCGCGAACGGCCTCGTTGACCATGCGATAGTAGACCGCCGAGCTTTCGAAGCTCATGCCGCCGATAAGACCGATCTTGCGCATAACCATTCCTCTCTGTCCGCTACCGCCGCCGTCCGTGGCGACCGTCGTTTGATGGGCTGAACTATGCCGCAGGGTCGGCGGCAATGGTTCGCTTTGATGGGAGCAAAAGCGGCCATGCGCGCGAATGGTTTGCGCATGTTGGAGTGAATGTGCAATTATGTAGCGTATGAATTTCTGATCATGGGAGGGATCGGCGTGCTCGACGATAGAGACAGGAAGCTGCTGGCGCTGCTGCAGCAGGATGCGAGTGTGGCCGTCGGCGAATTGGCGGAGCGGGTGAACCTGTCGCTTTCGGCCTGTTCGCGCCGCATCCAGCGGCTGGAGGAGGCGGGTTACATCGCCAGGCGCATCGTCGTGCTCGACCGCGAGCGCATGGGCGTGCCGACGACCGTGTTTGCCTTGATCAAGACGGCGCACCACTCGGACGAATGGATCGAAACCTTCCGCCGGGCGATCAGCGACATCCCCGAAATCGTCGAGGCCCATCGTCTGACGGGAAATCATGACTATATCGTCAAGGTCGTGCTGCCGCGTGTCGAGCACTACGACGTGGTCTACAAGCAGATCGTGCGCAAGGTCGAACTCTTCGACGTCTCCGCCTCGATCTCGATGGAAATCCTGAAGAGCGGCACGGCGGTGCCGGTCGATTATGCGGTGTGAGGCGAAATGACGAATGACGCTGTGAGCAAGGCGGTCGGTGGCGACGTTGCCGATGCGCTGGTGATTGTCGATGTGCAGCGGGCCTTTATTTCCGGGCCTGAAGCCGTGCCCGGCCATGTCGATCTGCAACGGGCCGTTGGCCTGCTTCTGCAGAAGGCGCGTTCGGCCGGCGTGCCGGTGATCTTCCTGCAGAACGATGGGCCCAAGGGCGCTGTCGACGAACCGGAGACCGATGGCTGGCAGTTGTTCTTTGCCGCCAAGTCAGGCGAGGTGGTCGTGCGCAAACGGCACGACGACGGCTTCGACGGCACCGATCTCGAAGACCAGCTCCGGGCGCGCAAGGTCGAGACGATCGCGATCTGCGGCATGCTTTCGGAAATGTGCCTGGCGGCGACAGCCCGCACGGCCATGGCTAAGGACTTCACCGTGATCCTCGCCAATGACGCACACGCCACCTATGACGTGCCGCCCGGTCCTGGCCGCTCGCCGATGGTGCCTGCGCGTCTCGCCGCACGCGCGGCCGAATGGTCGCTCGGTGACGAGATCGTGCTCACGGATGCGGTGGAAGACATCGCCTTCGCGGCCGCGTCGTCCTCGTAAGCTCTTCCGGGGGCGTCCGTCAGGGCGGGCCGAAGCGTGCCGCATAGTCCGAGGGCGCGATGCCCTTGCGGCGCTGAAAGGCGCGGCGCATGCGCTCGGCGTTGCCGAAGCCGAAGAGAAACGGCGCTTGCGAGACGGGCACGTCCCCGCGCTGGAGCGCCTCGCAGGCCGCATCGACCCGCAGTTCCTCGACGAATTGCGCCGGGCTTGCGCCCACCTCCTGCGTAAACAGGCGGGAGAAATTCCGCTCGCTCATGCGCGCCATGTCCGCAAGCCGCGGCACGGAGAGGTCGGCTGCCAGATCGGAGCGGATCTCGGCCACCAGCGCATCGAAGCGGTCGCCTCGGCTCGTCATCTGCTGGTGCAGGGCGGCGCTGAACTGGCGCTGGCCGCCCGTGCGCTTGACGTAGAGCACCAGGGAGCGCGCGAGCCGCAGGGCCTCGCTGCGGCCGAGGTCCTCTTCGACCATCGCAAGCGCCATGTCGATGCCGGCGGTCACGCCGGCGGAGGTCCAGATGCCGCGATCCTGCTCGTAGATCGAATCCTCGCGCACGTCGATATCTGGGAAATCCTGCTGCAGCTGGGCGCAATCTTCCCAATGGGTCGTTGCGCGCCGCCCATCAAGATGGCCGCCGCGCGCGAGAATGAAGGCGCCGAGGCAGATGGAGCCGAGGCGCCGACATCGGCCGGCCATGGCCGCCAGGAATGCTTGCAGCCCTTCCGAATTCGCCGCTTCGAGCGCGCTTTGCCCGCCCGAGACGAGCAGGGTGTCGGGCGCGGTGCAATCGGAGAACGGACGGGTATCGAGCGCAACGCCTGTGTCCGTTGCGACCGGGCCGCCGAACTCAGAGACCAGCGCGATGGAATAGGCCCGGGAGCCCGACGCGGTGCGGGTGTCGTTGAAGACCTGCAGCGGGCCGGTCACATCGATCAGCTTGGTGCGATCGAAGAGCACGATCGCGACGGTTCGCGCGGCATTCTCGGGTTGGCATAAAACGAGGGCATATTGTCATTTATGCCAAAGGCTTTTCATGGGAGCAAGCGGGGACATCATCCGCAACCGATGGAGCCGACCATGCTTGAACTCAGACCGAACTGCGAACTGTGCGACCGCGACCTGCCGCCGGCGTCCGCGGACGCGCGCATCTGCTCTTACGAATGCACCTATTGCGCAAGCTGCGTGGAAACGGTGCTTCACAATGTCTGCCCGACCTGCGGCGGCGGATTTGCGCCAAGGCCGATCCGGCCCCAGCAGTCCTTTCGCCCGGAAAAGCGGTTGGGTCTCGGCTTTGATCCCGCCAGCGACGTACGTCGCCATTCACCGTTTACGGCTAAGGATATTGCGGCGCATGTAGCGCGGATCCGGCATCTCGCGCCGAACGAGCGCTGACGGTTGCGGGCTGTTCTTGACTTTTTGCAAGGGTGACATGAGGTGGTTGCGCTTGTCCTTGGCGGTCACAACCCCAATGTTGTGGCATGTCCAACGGAAGGCCGGTCGCAAAGCCGACTGGAAAGAACATGCAGGACAGGCATCACGTGGTCGTTGTCGGCGGCGGGTTTGGCGGATTGCAACTCGTCAAGGGGCTTGCCGGCGCGCCGGTGAGGATCACCCTCATCGACCGGCGCAACCATCATCTCTTCCAGCCCTTGCTCTACCAGGTGGCAACAACGCTGATCGCGACCTCTGAAATCGCCTGGCCGATCCGCAGCCTCTGGCGCGACCGGCCGGAGGTGACGACGCTGCTTGGCGAGGTGAGCGATGTCGACGAAGCCGGAAAGGCCGTGGTGCTCAGGGACGGCAAGCGGATCGGCTACGACACGCTGGTGCTGGCGACCGGGGCGACGCATGCCTATTTCGGCCATGACGAATGGGAGCCCTTTGCCCCCGGCTTGAAGACGCTGGAAGACGCGACGACGATCCGGCGGCGGGTGCTGCTGGCCTTCGAGCGCGCCGAGCTCGAAGAGGATCCTGATCTCCGTGCCGCCCTCCTGACCTTCACCGTCATCGGTGCCGGCCCGACCGGCGTCGAGCTTGCCGGCATCATCGCCGAGATGGCGCACCGCACGCTTCCCGACGAATTTCGCCGCATCGACACGCGGCAGGCCCGTGTGATCCTGGTGGAAGCGGGGCCGCGCATTCTCGCCGCCTTCAGCGAGGATCTTTCGGCCTATGCGGTCAAGGAACTGGAGCGGCTCGGCGTCGAGGTTCGCACCGGTACACCCGTGACATCCTGCACGGAAGAGGGCGTTGTCATCGGCGACCAGTTCGTCGGCAGCCGTACGCTCGTCTGGGCCGCCGGTGTGCAGGCCTCGCCCGCTGCCCGCTGGCTGGATATCCCGGCCGACCGCGCCGGCCGGGCGATCGTCGGCGCTGACCTCACGGCTCCCGGCCATCCCGACGTTTTCGTCATCGGCGACACGGCTGCCGTCACCTATGACGGCGGCAAGCCGGTGCCGGGCATTGCGCCCGCCGCCAAGCAGCAGGGCGCCTATGTGGCCGACGTCATCCGCGCACGGCTTTCAGGCGACAAGCCGCCCGGAGACTTCCGCTATCGCCACCAGGGCAGCCTTGCCACCATCGGCCGGCGCGCGGCGATCATCGATTTCGGCCGCTTCAAGCTCAAGGGCGCGCTTGCCTGGTGGATCTGGGGCATCGCCCACATCTACTTCCTGATCGGCACGCGCAGCCGCTTCGCCGTCGCCTGGAGCTGGTTCTGGACGTATCTGAGCGGACAGCACAGTGCCCGGCTGATCACCCAGAAGGAGACGCTGAAGGAGAAGGGGTAAGGGCGAGAGGCGGCCAATGTAACGGCCGTCGTCGTCGCTTACTTCTGCACCTTCACGATCAGGATCATCGGCCGGTCCATCTCTTCGGCCAGAGCCGGGATCTCGGCGATCTGCTCTTGCGTCGGCCGCCATTCCTCAACGTGGCGGATGGCGAAGCCTGCGCCAATCAGTGTGTTCAGCGTCGTGCCGATGGTGCGGTGGTGTTTGATCACGCCCTTGGCCAGCCAGTTCGTCGTGCGCGGGCCTTCGGCTGAGTAGTGATCAACGGGCCAGGTGCGCTCGCCATCGGTGAGGCGCCAGCCGGGATTGTGCGAGGCCATGTAGATCGGGTGCTCGATGGTGAAGACGAAATGGGCGCCGGGTACCAGTGCCTTGTGGATGGTCGCGACCAGCCGGCCGAAATCCTCGACATAGTGGAAGGCAAGCGAGCTGTAGGCGAAGTCAAAGCTCGTTTCGGGCAGGTCGAGCTGGTCGAGATCGGCAATCTTGTAGTCGATTGCTGGATCTGATGTGTCAGCCTTGGCGCGGGCGATCATCTTCTCGGAGAGATCGAGCCCGAGCACATGGGCGGCACCGGCCTCGCGGGCGTGGCGTGAAAACCAGCCATAGCCGCAGCCGAGATCGACGACGCGGCTTCCGGAAAGCTCCGGTAGGAGCGCGCGAATCGCCGGCCATTCCGCGGCCCCGGCAAGACCATGCACTGAGCGCCCGAGCTGGCTGTAGCCCTCGAAAAACTCCTGACGATCATAGATGTTCTGGGCCATGGCGGTCTCTCCTTCTGGCTGTGCTTGTGCCGGCACCCGCCGCGCGAGAGGCGCGGGCGTCTGCGCGCGTTAGGGCGAGTGGGCATCCGGTGCCGTTACCGCGGGAACAGCATGTGCCTTTCGATCCTGCTCGAAACCGGCGGCGCTTCGAAGTGCCGGCGCGTCGATTGATAGGGCGCGTGTTGCCGCAAGGTCAAGTTGCGGCTGAAGTGCAAGCTTCTATTTCGTTTTTTTTGAGGGGTGCTAATGTTCGATTCTCGTGGTCCAGTCCGATTTGCGGAGGCGTAATGTCCGAAGCCATCCATCCTGCAGCCATCCATCACCTGCCGGGCTTTATTACAGCCCCGGGCCAGTCCGACTGGCTTTTGAATGCGGTTGCCGTTTTTCTGATCGTGGCGATTTTCGCGCTCGGTACACTCTATCTCAGGCTGCATTCGCTGCCGGAGGTCATGGCGCACAAGACCAACAAGATCCAGCTGGAGCTGGTGGCGGTCCTGGCGCTCCTGTCGCTGCTCACCCACAACAACCTCCTGTGGGGCGCAGCTCTGCTTCTCGCCCTGATCGACCTTCCCGATTTCTCCTCGCCGCTTTCATCGATCGCCGGTTCGCTGGAGCGGATTGCCGGTAAGGTGGACCAGCCGACCGTGCCGGAGGCGAGGGACGTGGAGGCCGAGCCTGCAGCAAGCCACCCACAGCCGCACGCGTTGCCCGGCCACGGCCACGCATCGCCCGCTCAGCCATCGACGGAAGGGAAGGCATAAGCCATGTTCGAGTTTATCCTTTGCTCGATGCTGACCATCCTGCCCGACTATCTCTTCCGCCGTTACGGCCAGGGAAAACGCATCGGGCGCGAGATCACCATCTATTCGGTCTGGTTCGAGCTGCGCTGGGGCATCACCGCCTGCATCGTGCTGACGATCTCGCTGATCACGCTGATCTTCTACTTCCATCCGTCGACGAAGAACGTGACGGCCGCGTTCCGCACCGTGGCCGTGCTGCCGGAGACCAATGGGCGCGTCACGGAGATTTATGCCACGCGCTTTGAGAAGGTGAAGGCCGGCCAGCCGCTGTTCAAGCTCGACAGCTCCGAGGAGGAAGCGGCCGCCGAGGTCGCCCGCCGCCAGATCGCCGAGGTTGACGCCGAATTGGCTGTCGGTCGCACCGAGCTTGTTGCCGCTGATGGCGCGATCGTCCAGGCACAGGCCGACGTGAAGCAGGCCGAGGACGAATACAACACACAGGTGGAGCTTAACCGGCTCAACCCGAACGTCGTTGCCCGCCGCGAAATCGAGCGCAAGCAGGTGCTTCTCGAAGGGCGCAAGGGCGCGCTGACCGCTGTGCTTTCCAACAAGCAGACGCTGGAGACGAAGCTGCAATCGCTGCTGCCGTCGCAGAAGGCCAGCGCCGAAGCGGCGCTGAAGCAGGCGGAGGTCGATATTACCAAGACCACCGTGCGCGCCGGCGTGTCCGGCACGCTGCAGCAGTTCACGCTTCGGGTCGGCGAAATCGTCAACCCGCTGCTGAGGCCAGCGGGCGTGCTCGTGCCGGAAGACGCGGGCCGGGCGCGGCTGGTGGCCGGCTTCGGGCAGATCGAGGCTCAGGTGATGAAGCCCGGCATGATCGGCGAGGCGACCTGCGTCGGCAAGCCGTTCACCATCATTCCGCTCGTCGTCACAGAGGTGCAGGACGTGATTGCCTCCGGCCAAGTGCGCGCCAGCGACCAGCTGATCGACGTTACGCAGATCTCGCAACCCGGCACGCTGACCGTGGTCATGGAGCCGCTTTATCCCGGCGTGCTCGACGACGTTCCGCCCGGCAGCAGTTGCATCGCCAATGCCTACACCAGCAACCACGACGAACTGGACAAGCCGGGGATCAGCACGCTGCAGTGGGCCTATCTGCACGGTGTCGATGCCGTTGGCCTCGTGCATGCGGCGATCCTGCGCATTCAGGCGCTGATGCTGCCGGTGCAGACGCTGGTGCTCGGCGGGCATTAAGCACGAAGACACGCGGCCGGGGTTTCCGATCCCGGCCGGCGCCTGCCGCCTGCAGATATTCCCCTTCAGGCGGGCCACCGCTTCCTTCAGCCTCGTCCGATCGGCCTGCAAACGTTGAACGCCCTCCTTGCAGGCGGGTCCCATCTTCCAGCGCCAAAGCCCGCGCGGGGTCCTCGCGGTTGAAGCGGTCGCGTGTGCCGTCGAATTGCGATGCGAGACAGCGCATCTTCGCCCGGCAAGATCGCCTCGGCTGCATCGTCGATCTTGCCGGGATCGATGGTTTCAAGGGCGTGGAATTCAACGGACAGCTTCCCACATGAAAGGCCGCAATGTTTGCGGGAGCGATCTATGCGGCGCTATCTTCCGTTGCGTCTATGCCTTGCCGCCTTCTCTGGAAGGCCCCGAGAGCGCCGGGCCGTCACGGAGGGAAAAGGGGTGTCCAAAAATGATTGAGCCCCCGTGGGGACGGAGGCTCAAGCGCGCAATAAAATTAATAAAGCAACTGCACTGCAATATAACCACAAGCATGCATACTCTTCCGGGGATTGCATACTTCTGGGGCGCAATCGCAAGTACAGTGTGGCAAAAGCGTGATCTGAAAGCAATGGATTTTAAGGGGATTTTAATAGTCAATTTGGGTTACGGGAAAATCCCCAGCTTTTTCACCCAATCGGGTCAGGATTTTCCTGACGGTAGCCCGCATGGACAAAGACAAATCCCCCACACTCCCTTTTAGGTCTCGTCGGTCCCGATCGGCAGCGTCCAGGGCTCCCATATCGCATCGTGTATCGCGCCCTGGCGCAGGTAGAAGCGCTTGGCATTTTCGTTGCTCGCAAGCACCGACCATTCGATGCGCGGCGCCCCGATCGCTGCGGCATGACGTTTCAAGGCGTCGATCAGCGCCGCGCCGGCTCCCAGGGAACGTGCTGTTTCATCGACGAAAAGTTCCTTCAGCACCAGCGTCGGCTTCAGATCGTAGGTCCAGGGGATGACGTAATGCACAGCGATGCCGATGACACGGCCGCCAAACTCCGCGACCAGCACGCCAAAGCGTGGGTTTTCGCCAAGCCCATGCTCGATCAGATCGCTCTCGGTCACGCGGAACGCGTCAATATAAGCTTCGAAGACTGCAAGGCCGCGCATCAGCCGCAGCACGCAGGCGACGTCATCTCGTTTAAATGGGCGGACGATAACGGGTGACGCGGGCATCGCGATATCTCGTGCAAAGGGGTTAGCTGGCCGGGGCGGGTTACCGAGGGCCGGTGGAAGGCCGAACTTGCGGCATCATTTGCCGCAATCGCGATCGATTTCAGGCTGAAATCGATCGCGATCCAAAATGCTGCAGTGCCGCGCATCCGGCAAGGCGTGCGGCGCTGCAAAGGGCGTTTGGCGCCGGCTTAAGCGGCGAGCAGAGCCTGCGCTTCGCCGGGGGTAGCGCCGGTCGCAAAGGCGAGGCCTTCGTCTTCCCAGCCGGTGATGCCGCCGATCATGATCTTCACCGGCCGGCCGAGCCTGGCGAGCTTGAGTGCGGCCTGGTCGGCGCCGTTGCAATGGGGGCCGGCGCAATAGGCGACGAAGAGGGTATCGGCCGGCCACTCGGCCAAACGCTCCGCAGTGATCTGCCGGTGGGGCAGGTGGATCGCGCCCGGCACGTGGCGGCGCGCATAGGCCGCATCCGAGCCGACGACGTGCAGAAGCACGAAGTCCTGCTCGCCGCTCTTCAGCGCCTGGGCGACGTCGGAGCAATCGGTCTCGACACTGAGCCGCCCGGCAAAATGGGCAATGGCGATCTCAGGCGATGCGGCGGGAATTTCGGTGACGGTGCTCATCGGGGTTCTCCTTGGCTCGGTGCGCGTTGACGAGGATATGTGTAGCAGCGCTGGATCAGGGCTGGCAGTTGGCAACATTGCCATATATGCTCAAGATCATGCCAAAGTCGTTTTCCGTTGCCGCACCACTCACAAACCCGCTCGTCGTGGCGCTCGCCTATGACGGGCTCTGTACCTTCGAGTTCGGCGTCGCCGTCGAGATGTTCGGCCTGCCGCGGCCGGAAATGGGCGAGGGCTGGTACCGTTTTGCCGTCGCCTCGGTCGATCCGGGTGAGCTTAGGGCGACCGGCGGCGTTCGCTTTGTCGCCGACGGCGGCATCGAGCTTTTGGGCCAGGCCGGCACGATCATCGTGCCCGGCTGGCGCGGCGCCGATCAGCCCGTGCCGGAGGCGGTGTGCCAGGCGCTGAGGGACGCCTGCGCGCGGGGCGCGCGCGTGCTTTCCATCTGCTCCGGCGTCTTCGTGCTGGCGGCTGCCGGGCTGCTATCGGGCCGGCGGGCGACGACCCACTGGCGCTATACCGACAAGCTGAAAGCGCTTTATCCAGACATCGAGGTGGTGCCGGATGTGCTCTATGTCGATGGCGGCGAGGTTCTGACCTCGGCTGGCAGTGCGGCCGGCATCGATCTCTGCCTGCACCTGATCCGCCGCGATTTCGGCAGCGAGGCGGCCAACCGCGTCGCCCGCCGTCTCGTCGTGCCGCCGCATCGCGATGGCGGCCAGGCGCAGTTCATCGAGCGGGCGGTGCCCGACGTGCATGAAAGCGCCCGGCTCGGGCCGCTGCTTGACCGTATGCGCGAACGGCTCGGTGAGGACTTTTCGATTGCGGCGCTGGCAAAGGCTGCGGGCATGAGCGAGCGCACCTTCCTGCGCCGCTTCGAGGCGGCGACCGGCACGACGCCGGCGCGCTGGCTTTTGTCCGAGCGGCTGTCGCGCGCCCGGCAATTGCTGGAGGAGACCGCGCTCGGCATGGAGCAGGTGGCGGAAGCCTCCGGCTTCGGCTCCACCCAGACGCTGCGTCATCACTTCCGCCAGCAGCTTTCGACGACACCCGCCGCCTACCGTGCCGCCTTCGGGCGGATGGCGATTTCTGAAGGCGGGGTTGGGCCTGCCGCTGCGGAATAGGTCGCATCGTCGGTGCCGCATCCCACCTCAAACAACGGCCCCCACCGATTTCGATGGGGGCCGCCAGTCACGGTCTAGAATGTCAGCCGGGTATGCTAGCCTACTTGGGATCGCCGCCGCCGATCCCGAGGCCGATGTCCTTCTTCGGATATTTGACGAAGGTCGCTGCGTGCTGGGTCTGCAGTTGCAGGATGGGGCCGTAGAGCCATTCATAGTCGCCATTGCTGCGGGTGATGCGCTCCTTGGGATCACGATAGATATCGAAGATCCAGGGGGCGACGCCGACCGGCGAGAATGTCGACATGCTGATGTTGGAAAATGGCTGGTCGTACTGCATGACCTTGAAATAGCCCTTGAAGTTTTCCCAGCGGATGGCCGAGAACTCGGCCTGGTTATAGGAGAAGACCGCCTGGCGGGACGTCTGACCGTCGTCGGCCAGCAGGAAGCTGCTCTGGTCGACACCGTCGATATAGCGCTCGGTCGGGATCTTGTCCTTGATGCCGGCAAGCGCCAGCGACGTGTTGAACAGGTCCATGAGGTCAAACAGGCCGTCGCTGATGCGCCCCGCCTTGATCATGCCGGGCCAGTAGGCGATGCCCGGCACGCGCACGCCACCTTCCCAGGTCGTGCCCTTGCCAGAGCGGAACGGGGTGAAGCCGGAGTCCGGATAGCTGTCTTCCTCCGGGCCGTTGTCGGAGGTGAAGAACACGAAGGTGCTGTCGGCCTGGCCGGCTTCTTGAAGGGTCTTCGTCAGCCGCCCGACGATGTCGTCGACCTCGACCACGGCGTCGCGGTAGGGCAGCTTGGCGGGGCTGCGCCCCTCGTAGCCATCAGCGGCATAGTTGTCGAAGTGGACCTTGGCAAAGGCGTGGATCAGGTAGAACGGCTTGTTGTCCTTGGCCGCGCGCTTGATGAAATCCACCGACCAGTTGGCAAAATCCTGGTCGACATTTCCCATCTGCTTCTGCGTCTCCAGCGGATAGACGATCTTCAGGTCGCCGCCCTTCTTGCCTTCGACCACGCCGTTATACTCGCTGAGGCTCTTGAACGTCTCCAGCCGCTGCGGATCGAGCATCAGCTGCGAATATTTCCGGCTGTCCATGTACTGCGTGTATTCGCTGACGACCGACAGGAAACCATGGAATTCGTCATAGCCGACGTCCTGGGGCTGCATGCCCTTGGCTTCGCCGATGTGCCACTTGCCCGAGAGGCCGGTGACATAGCCGTTGTCGCTCAGGAGCTTTGCCGCCGAGACCTCGTCGGCCCAGGGGTTCTTGGTGGGGTGGTCGCTCGCAAGCAGGGGACGCGTAAGGCCGCTTCGCGCCGGAATACGACCCGTCATCAGGGCCGCGCGCGAGGGTGTGCACACCGGCGTCGCATAGGCCGATGTCAGCTTCAGGCCCTCGGTTGCCAGCTTGTCGATGTTCGGTGTCGGAGCCCCGAGCATCGCGCCGCCGCCGAACGCACCCAGGTCGCCATATCCAAGGTCATCGACGAGCAGGATCAGGATGTTGGGTTTGCGACCGGTCCTCGTCTCAAACTCGCGAAGCCGGTCCGTGGCCGTCTGCTCCTGAGCGGGGCGCGGAATGGCCGGCTCCAGATAGTCCGCGGTTCTGACCGTACGGTCCCACCCCTTTGCCTCCTGGGCGTGCGACGTGGTGGCGAGCAACGTGAACGAAGCTGCAAGGGAACAAGAGAGAAGATAGTTGAAGGCCTTCATCAATCGTACTCCTCATTGGGATATGGGATTGTCGATGATCTTTCAGTCGGTCTGGATCCGTCTCTGGCTCCAGCCACGTGCAGTCCTGAAAGCAATGGCCGAACTGGTGCGCACCTGCCGGTCCTTGCGACCGGACTTGGCGGCTCTGGTTTCAGGCATGGCCGAACTGCATTTCCGACACTGCGTTGTGCGTGCCGGAGCAAGACAGAAAAGCGGCAAGCCCGTAAGTACGTAACAGTTAAAAAATCCAGGGGCATGCTAGAACGATGGGTGCTCGCCCCAAGGCGTGCGCCCGGTAGCGCACGCCCAATTTCGTCGGGTGAACCAGGGCTTCAATGTGACAGGGCGGCGTTCGCCGCCCTGTCACACGGTCATCCGTTGAGCTCGGCCTGAGGGGACGCAAGGTTGAAGTCGTCCTTGCGGAAGAACGACCGGAAGAACACGGCGTCGGGCGCGGAGGCGACAATCCGGGCGACGATGGCCGTGGCGACGATGGCAAAGACCAGCCGGCCGAAGAAGACGCTGGTGAAATCCGCCCCCAGCGCCACGACCACCAGCGTGTCCTCGATGAGGCTATGGCCAAAGCCCATGAAGACGCAGGCGAGGAACACCTGGCGCGGCTCGACCTTGGCCTCGCGCGCCTCGCGGATCAGAAGCGCGCCACCATAGGAAATGCCAAGCAGCACGCCCACGGCGGCAAAGGGCACGGTCTCGGTCTTGACGCCCGCAAGGCGAAAGAGCGGCGCCATGCCCCGGTTCAGCCATGCGAGGATGCCGACGAGCTTGAGGATCTCGATCGTCCAACTGAGCACGAGCAGCACGACGAGCATGGTCAGAAGCGTCTTCAGCGTGCCGAAGGTGAAGGCGACCCAGCCGGAGCCCTCGTTGGCCGGGATCCAGGTGGGGGCGAGCGGGGTTGCAAGCCATCCGGTGACGGCGAAGAGCTGATGCAGGAGGGCTGCGAAGATGAGGCCGCCGCCGATCCTTATCGCGGCGGTGACGAGGAAGTTTGGGCCCGCCTTCTGGATGATGCGCTGTTCGATCGGGATGGCATGGGCCACCAGCATCAGCGCCGAAAACACCGTCATGTCGGCAGTCGTCAGTTCCGAGACCGGCACCAGCGCGAAGACCACAACGACGGCGCCCCAGATGCCGACGAGCAGGCCGGTGAGCCACGCGAAGGCAAACTCGGGCGGCAGGCCGATCACCGTCATTACCGGCTCGAAGGCGGGTGCGACCGCGCGGATCACGCCGAGTTCCTGCAGCACATGGGTGACGATGGTGACGGGCACGATGATGCGCACCAGATCGAAGTAGACTTCGAGGGTAGCAAGGGTCTTGCGGTAGAGGATGATCAGGACGGTCATGGCTGTCTCTCCTTGGGATGTTGTCCAAGGACTAACGCCAGGCCGTTCGCAGTTGTGGTCAAAATATGCACCTTTGTGCAATAAAATTGCAAATGACCGCAACAGGGGGACGGACGGGGATGGACAAGATCGACAGCAAGCTCTTGAGGCTCTTGCAGGTGGATGCCTCTCGCACCAATGCCGAGCTTGCGGAAGAGGTTGGCCTTTCGCCATCGAGTTGCCTGCGTCGCATCAGGCGGCTACACGAGACCGGCGTCATCGACCGGATCGTCGCGGTGCTTAATCCGGCAAAGGCTGGTCGCACCATGAAGGCGATCATCACAGTCGAGCTCGAGCGCCACGGCGAGCAATATATCCGCCGCTTCCTCGACATGGCGGAAAAGGAGCCGGCAGTGATCCAGGCCTACAGCGTCAGCGGCGAGACCGACGCCATTTTGATGCTGCGGCTGAAAGACATGGACGAGCTCGACGCGCTGACCGAGCGGCTGTTTCGCGAGGAAACCAATGTCGCGCGCTACTACACCGCCTTCGTGATCCGTACCGGCAAGGAGACGACGGAGATACCGGTGTGAGAAGACACCGAACCACGGGGGACGACCCGAAACGACAGGCGCTGGCGGGCCGGCGGTCCCGACGGGATCCCGATCAAGTGTTTTCGACGAGATAATCGCGCAATCTACTCTTCAAACTCTCGACGACTTCAGGGTGTTTCAGGAAGTCAGCGATCGACATCATTGCCCACTGCTGGCCCTCGTCGCCAAACCTTACAGGCCCGAAACCCTCTGCGAGCTTGCCAACAAGGAAGTAACTTCCAGGGGCGATCGTATTCTGCGCCGGATAATACCGCGTCCACACGATCCACGCCGGATCGACCGCGATATCGAACTCCTCGCGGGTCTCCCTGATTGCGCACTCGACCGGGCTCTCATCATCCTCTCGTCCGCCCCCCGGAAGATCCCACATGCCGGGGAAGGGGATTTCCGGCTTCTGATCACGCTGGTAGGCAATCAAAAGCCCCTGAAAGAGCAATGCGATTTTTGCACCCTTGAAGGGGATGAAGGCCATTTGCGAAACCCTGCGCTTGCTGAGCGAAGCTCAACTCTCGTCTTCGATGAATCCCGATTTTTTGCAAAGCCGAAGATCTTGCAATTTGGCAACGCTCGCAATGATTGTTTCTGGTGTGACACAACCCGGCGTTTTCCGGCTATACCATTCTGACAGGCGTCGTCTTATCTGGACCGAAAAGGCCGGTTGACCGGGAGCATGACTGGAAATCTGCCCCCGGCGCTTGAGCTGCCGTTACTTCACCGCAGCGTTCCCTCCATCGGCAAAGAGCGCCGCACCGGAGACGAAGCTTGCCATCGGGCCTGAGAGGAAGAGGGCGGCCTGGGCGATTTCTTCCGGCTGGGCGATGCGCTTCATGGCGTGCAGGCCGGCCGCCCATTCCTTGTTTTCCTTGCTGCCGGCCGCCGGCGTGTCGACGCCGCCGGGCAGGAGCGCATTGGCGCGAATGCCCTTTGCGCCATAGTCGGCAGTGATGCCCTTGACGAGGCCCATCAGGCCGGCCTTTGCCGCGCCATAGGCGGCCATGCCGGGAATACCGACGCTGGTGCCGACGAAGGTGGACGTGAAGACCAGCGAGCCGCCGTCACGCGCGAGCATTGCCGGGATCTGGTGGCGGGCGCCGAGGAAGGCGGAGGTGAGGTTGGTGGCAAGCGATTGCTGCCATTCCTTGAACGTGATCTCGGCGACCGGCTTCATGACGTTGACCGCGCCGGCATTGTTGACGGCGATGTCGAGGCCGCCGAAATGCTTGAGCGCCGCTTCCACCAGCCGGATATGGGTTTCTTCCGCGGTGACGTCGCCGCCAACCGCGATCGCTTCGCCGCCGTCCTCGCGGATCGCTTCGACGACGGCGTCAAGCTGCTCTTCGCCGCGGGCGTTGGCGACGATCTTCGCACCCTCGGCGGCAAAGAGCCTGGCGACCGCACGGCCGATGCCGGAGGAGGCGCCGGTGACGATCACGATCTTGTCTTGCAGCATGGTCATGGACTTTTCCCTTCTCTTGATTGATGCGCCCTGACTACTGCCGGCGGGCATCAGCGCCCACCCGATTTCCGATCGGTGATTGTGACGGCGCAGATTCTCAATCGCCCCGATGGCATAGTCCGGGCCGACAACGAGGGCAGGGAAGAAGGGATGCTGAGGACCTATGGCGGCAGCCGCCATTGCGGCGCGGCGCGGATCGAGACGGACCTCGACTTCAGCGTCGGCACGGAGAATGCAACGGCACGGCCTGCATGAAGAGGCGGCTCTGGTCGATGGTGGCGAAGCCTGACGCCTTCCGGCTGATCTCCGCGGAGGCGGCACTGACCGACTATCGCGGCCGCGACCCGGCCGCCCAGTCTTCGTCATCCGTGCACACGACGTCCGAGGCGTTCGCCGGCGTGGTCAGACATAATGGTGCAGATGCTGCCGGCGTCCGGGCTATGGTCGATACAGCCAACCAGAAACCCGAGATCGCCAGAGTGCAGATCGCCCATGCCTGCGGCACCTGCCAGCTTCTATTCGCTTAGTCTTTATCCGGCGCAGTTGACATATCGCGCAAGACTGCCTCAGCCGCGACTTCGGCATTGCGTCTTGAGCCCGAGATGGTTCCGGATTTTATGAGCTGCTTGCCATCAAGCAGTAGCTGCCAGTTCCATGTGTTCAGGCCGCGTCCCTGGATGCGGAGTTTCAATCTGTCGGGATCGTACTTCGTCACTGCTTGCTCCTTTGACTGCACTTTGACAGATCAATGGCCAAACCAAAACTAAGCGATGAGGTCAAGACCTACATCGTAAAGGCTCTGGCATGGTTCGACAGCCCGCCCGTCGTCGCTGCGGCGCCTTTAGCGGCCCTGCGTCCGGCCCTCGGGCGTATCTGGTCCAGTCGCCGTTGTCTTCAGCGCGGCGAGCGTTTCGCGCAGCGCCCGGTCCAGTCGCTTGTCGCTTCGAAGCACCAGGGCGAAGCGGCGGAAGAGCGTTGGGGTGACGGGCCGCACCACCAGCCGCTCCCGGTCGCCGGGGCGAAGGGCGATTTCCGGAACGAGGGCTGAGCCGAGGCCGACGGCGACCATCTCCTTGATCGCGTCGACGCTGCCGAGCGCCATCACCGGCTTGACGGTCGTGCCTGTGGTGGCCAGCCATTCGTCGGTGATCCTTCGCGTGTTGGCGCCGGGCTCGTAGAGGATCAGCGGCCGTTCAGCCAGGATCGCGGGCGTGACGGTATCGGGCAGGGCAGTTCCGAGCGGCGCAATCGCCACGAAGCGCTCGTCGAAGAGCGGCGTGATTTCGAAGATGCGGCCTGAAACGGGCAGGCTGACGAGGCCGATGTCGATGAGGTTCTCGTCGACCGCGCGGACGATGTCGGCGCTGTTGCCGGTTGTCACGGTGATGTCTAGATCGGGAAAGCGGCGCTTGAGATCGGCCAGAAGCGGCGGCAGCAGGAAGGCACACGGGGTGGCGCCGGTGCCGAGCCGGACGCGCCCGAGAACGCCTTTGGCGTGGCGGGCGACGGCCTCGATCGCCCGGCTGGTGGCAGCCTCGATGCTGCCGGCAATGGGCCAGCAGCTCCTCGCCGGCCGCACTCGGCCGCGCTCTGCGGCCGACCCGCTCGACGAGGCGCACGCCGAGCTGCTTCTCCAGCACCCGCACCTGCAGGCTGACCGCCGGCTGGGTCAGGCCCAAGCGCTCGGCGGCGGCCGAGAAGCTGCCGAGTTCGGCGACAAGCGCGAAGGTTTTGAGATAATCGAGGTCAAGCGCACTCATGCCCAGGTTTCTCTTATTTCCAAAGTTTCTCTTATGCGTGGAATAGGAATGCTAAGCTTCTTTTAGGAGATGTCGAGGCGCAGACTGTGTCCATGGTTGGAAAAGAAACATGGATGTTCGACATGATCCGGGAACTCGGTCTTTATCTCGTCGCTTCGCCGCGCTCGCGGTACTGGCAATTGCAGCAACTGCGCGAACTGGATGCTGAGCATCTGGCGGATATCGGCCTGACGGAGGCGGAAGCTCAGCTTGGAAGGCGCAAGGTTGCGCCGGTTCCGGCGCGCGAAGGGGCCGTCGTCGTTCGGCATGCGGAGGCCGCACGGGCGGGCGCGATGTGATGTTTCGGCGCGCGTGCCGTTCCCGACCACAACTGGTGGGGCCGCAGTGACAGGGGCGTCTCGTCTCAAGCCGGCCTCACGTCCCACCTTTCGATCGCAAGGCCCGGCCAAAGGGCGCGCCACCGTTCCACTTTGCGCTCGTAGATGGCGCGGGTGATCTGGCTCTTGTTGGCCCGAACGATCGGTGCGAGCAGGTCCTCAAGGCCGAAAGGGGCGCAGATCTCCAGTCCGCCCTGGGACGGGCGAAGGCCGATAGCGGTCGCTGTCGTCGGAAATGTCGCGATCGCCTCTTCCGCCGATAGATAGGGCCTGATCGGCGTGCCGAATTTTTCCTCGTACCAGAGGTGAACGCGTGCCTCGTTCTTGACGTCGATCCGCACGGGCAGATCCGCAAACAGGCCTTCGATCCGCTTCGCATGCGTGGCCTCCGCCTCTTGCGAGAGGTCGTCACCGTCGAAATAGACGATGTCGATATCGCTGATGCCGTGCGTCGGCGGCAGGGCGAAGGCATGGTTCCAGACGGTCTGCGCTATCGCGCCGGCCGCCAGCCAGCCATCGGGCAGGGCAATCCGGTCCCAGCGATCGAGGATCGGAGCCAAGAGCGGGCTCTTCAGGATGTTAGTCTGCAGGTCCGTCATCAAATCTGCATCGGCATGAAGCCTTGAAGCATGCTTTCCGCCGGTGCTCGCGCGGCTCCCGCCGAGATCCATAGAGGATCTCCAAGACACTCGATCCGCCCGTCTGCAACGACGATGCCGTCGCCGTCGTTGCAGGCAAGGATCGGTCGCGGCGTCGACAGGCTGTAGCGCAAGAGAGCGGGCAGGTAGCTCTTGTCGTCGCTCAGGTGCGGGAAGAACTCGAAGGGCACGAGATCAAGCGCATCGCCGTCGGTGATTTCCTCCGGCTCCAGCCCGATGAAGAGCGCATCGGTCGCGATCGTCGGCGCCATGAGAATGGCGCCGGCGCTGACGCCGATGAGGATGCCGCCGGACTGTGCCCAGTCGCGAAGCGGCCCGAGCATGCCGCTTCGCTTCAGCCGTTCGAGAAAGCCGCCGGTGTGACCGCCTGCAAGGTGAATGGCGTCTGAGGCGAAGAGCGCTGCAATGTCGTCTGCCGAATGCGGTTCGTCGAGATCGAAGAACAGCGCGAGATCGAGACCCAGCCTGCCGTAATAGGCCTGCCCGGCAAGGAAGAAGCCGCGGTCCCGTTCCGGACCGGAGGCGACATAGGCGATGCGTTTTCCAGCGCCGCCTGCCGCCAACATCTCCACAAGCCTGAGGTCGATCGCCGAGCAGGCGGAGACGATCTGGTCGCTGTAGAGGACGAGGTTGAGCATGTCTTTCCTGTCGTGACGAAGGGCTATAGCCCGGTTCGCTCGGGCTAGCCCGCGATCGCCTTCACCCGGCGGCCGTAACGCCAGATCCCGAGCCAGCTGAAATAGTTGACGAGAAGCGACAGGCAAAGCCAGAGCAGAGTGGTGAGGTCGTCACCGCCTTCGAACTGACCGGCAAATCGCACGACGCTGATCAGCGACAGGCCGCCGAGAAGGATGCCGAGCAGCCAGCTGTAGGGCCGCCAGAACCCGAACGGCGGGACCTGCAGGTTAAAGGCGTAAGCGACGAGACCGATCGCCGTTGCCAGCGCCATGACCAGGCTGACGCCGCCGAGGATCTTGATCCCGTATGCCATCTCGTCCCAAAAGCTCAGGAGCAGCGTCGCGCCTATGACCAGGCCGAAAGCAAGGCTGAGCACGTAGAAAATTGCAAATGCCTTCCACATCGCGAATCATCCTGTATCTGCGTTGGTGGCAGCTTCGGCGGTGATGGGCGCCTTGTCTATCGTTCGGCGGGCGAGGTTGTCGCAAGGCCTTGCGCCTCAAACGGCCTGCATGCCGCCCGCTCTCTCATTCTTTCACCGGAGTGCTTGGCGCGCTGACGTTCCGCTGTCAGCCCATGGCGGCCGGCTGCTGCTCTATGCGGCGGCCATAGCGCCAGACGCCGAGCCAGCCGAAATAGCTGAGAAGGAGCAGGAACAGCAAACCGAGGGAGGCCGACAGCAGGCCTTCGTCTCCGGGCTGGGGGCTGGAAATGAGCGTGACGAGATCCCAGGCATCGGCCATCAACGTGTAGAGACACCAGCAGGCGAGAACCCAGCTGAATGGCCGCCAAAATGACAAGGGCGGGACCCTCAGGCCGAAGGCATAGGCAAAGACGCCTATCATGGCAGCAAATTCCACGGCCAGGCCCGCATAGAACAGGGCTCGGTCGGCGGACGACAGCTGCACCGCGATTTCAGGGGGTAGCGTGACGAAAGCCGATGACAGCATGAAAATGAAAAGCAGCCCATAGAGAACTGCAAACGCCTTCCACATCGCGACGCCTATCTCCCAACCAGAATGCTTCGTCCGTCCTCAGAAGAAACGGGGTTTTGCCGCAGGATCCGCACCAGCCTGGAATAGATCCTGCAACGCTTGCCTCTACCGCGCTTGCGCCGGTTGCTGTGCCATGCGCCGTCCATAGCGCCAGACGCCGAGCCAGCTGAAATAGTTGAGAGCCAGGCCGAGCACCAGCCAGATGAGGTTCGTGACGCCCACGTCGCTTCCGGCCGGGATGGTGGCGAACATCTGTGCGAACCGCACGACGCTGAGCAGCGACACCAGCAACTGATAGACGCCGATGAGCCAGCCCAGCGGCCGCCAGAGCCCATAGGGTGGGGCATTCAGGTTGAAGGCGTAGGCGACGAGCCCGACGGCGGTCAACAACGCCATCACGAAGGCCACGGAAGCCAGGCCAAGGCCGATAGTCGACATCGGCACTGACCGGCCCGCCATGATGTAGCCGCCAAGCAGGACGCCGAACGTCGCCAACAGGCAGTAAAAAACAGCAAACGCCTTCCACATCGCAAATCATCCCCCAAGCATGCAATGCCTGCCATCTTGGGTCGTGTCGCGACACTTGTCATCGTCTGGCGGGCAGGAGCGTGGCTTTTGCCTAATCCGCGCTCAGCGCCACCGCCGGCTGCAGGCGCGAGGCGTTGCGGGCGGGCAGGAAGCCGAAGACGAGGCCGGTCAGGAAGGCGCAGGCAAAGGCGAGCGCCACCGGGCCGAGGGTGAAGGAAACGGGCATGCCGAACTGGCCGGCAAGCGCGCCGGTGCCAAGCCCGAGCGCCACACCGAGCGTGCCGCCGATCGCCGAGACGACCAGCGCCTCGATGATGAACTGCAACAGGATATCGCGCTGGCGGGCGCCGGTCGCCATGCGCACGCCGATTTCGCGGGTACGCTCGCTGACAGAAACCAGCATGATGTTCATGACCCCGATGCCGCCAACGAGCAGCGAGATCGCGGCGACCGAGGCGAGGAACAGTTTCAGCGTGTTCGAGGTCTCGGTGAAGGCCTCGCGCACGGAGGACATGTTGGTGATCTGCGTGTCCTGGCGCTTGTGGCGCTGGTCGAGCAGCGCCTGGATCGTCTGCTGCGTGATGTCGATCGCCGAACCGTCCTTCACCTGAACGGTGATGGTTCGGATGTTGCGCTGGCCGAAGAGGCGGATGCTGCCGGTCGAAAGCGGCACCAGCACCACGTCGTCTTGGTCGTTGCCGAAGGAGGTAGCGCCCATTTCCGCCATCACGCCGATCACCTGGAAGGGGATCTTGTTGACCAGCACGTATTGCCCGATCGGGTTGTCGCCGTCGGGAAAGAGCGTTTTCACGACCGTCTGGCCGAGTACGGCCACAGGTGCGTAGGTGTCCATGTCGTTCTGGTTGATGAACTCGCCCTTTGCCATCTTCCAGGATTTGGCGGTGGTAAACTGCGGTACGGTGCCGTTGGCGGTGGTCTGATAGTCGACATTGCCGCGGCGAAGCGTGACGGAGCTCGTCATCTCCGGCACGGCGAAGGCGACGTTCGGAACGTCGAGGATTGCGTCGGCATCCGCGGGCACCAGCGTCACGTTGCTGCCGCCGGCGCTGCCGCGGAAATTCGCCATGCTCGGCCGCACCACCAGCAGATCCGAGCCCATCGACGAGATGCGGCTCAAAACGGAATCCTGCGCGCCGGTACCGATCGCGAGCATCGCGACCACCGAGCCGACGCCGATGACGATGCCGAGCAGGGTCAGGATGGTGCGGAACAGATTGGCCTTCAGCGCCCGGAACGCCATCTTCACCGCTTCGGTGACGTCGGCGATCGCGGCCGAGCCTTCGCTGACATGGCGGGCGAGCGCGGCCGCCCCTTCGGCGTTGACGCGGGCTTTCTTGGCGCGGTCGGCGACGATGCGGCCGTCATGGATCTCGATCAGCCGGTCGGCCTGTTCGGCGACCTCGCGCGAGTGGGTGATGACGATGACCGTGTGGCCCTGCTCGTTCATGTCGCGCAACAGCGCCATCACGTCGGAGCCGCTCTGGCTGTCGAGCGCGCCGGTCGGCTCGTCGGCCAGGATCACCCGGCCGCCGTTCATCAGCGCGCGGGCGATGGAGACGCGTTGCTGCTGGCCGCCCGACAGCTGGCCCGGCCGGTGGTCGAGGCGCTCGCCGAGCTTCAGCGCTTCAAGCAGCGCCTCGGCGCGGTCGTGCCGGTCGCGGGCGGACATGCCGGCGTAGACGGCCGGTACCTCGACATTTTCTTTGGCGCTTGCTGTCGGGATGAGGTTGTAGCTTTGGAAGACGAAGCCGAAGGTGCGGCGGCGAAGGGCCGCGAGCTCGTCACTGTCGAGGGTAGCGACGCTCTCGCCATCGATCAGGTAGTCGCCGCCGGTCGGCTGGTCGAGGCAGCCGAGTATGTTCATCAGCGTCGACTTGCCGGAACCCGACTGGCCGACGATCGCCACGAACTCGCCCGCCTCGATATCGAGCGACAGGCCGTGCAGGACCTCGACGGCGAGGTCGCCGTTGAAATAGGTCTTGCTGACGTGCCTGAGTGAGAGAAGCGGGGTCATGGCCACTATCGAGCTTGGATCAGAACATCGGCGGCATGCGCATGCCGCGCTGGTTTCGGTTGTCGCGGGCGTTGCCGCTCGCTGTCGATCCGGCGCTGACGACCACCTTCTCGCCCTCCTGGAGGCCGCTTCTGATCTCGGCGCTGACGCGGTTGCGAATGCCGACTTCGACGTCGCGGGTTTCGAGCGCGCCGGAAGCCGTAACCACGGTCACCTGCGCCTTGCGGGGCTCGCTTCCGGTTCCGTTTCTCTGGCCGTCACGCCGGCCGTTACCTTGGCCGGCGGCATCGCCGCTGCCCTTACCCGGATGGCTCAAGGCGCCGCTCGGCACGATCAGTACATTCTTGGCAGCGGCTTGCACGAAGAACACCTGGGCGCTCATCGACATCATCAGTTCGCCTTCCGGATTGGGCACGTCGAACAGTGCGTAATAGAGCACGACGTTGTTGGCCGTGTCCGGCATCGGCTGGATCTGACGAAGCTTCCCGGCAAAATGTTTGCCGGGCTGGCCGAGCAGGGTGAAATAGGCATCCATGCCGACCTTCAGCCGGGTGACGTCTGCTTCCGACACCTGCGCCTTGACGGTCATGGTCGAGAGATCGGCGATGGTGACGATGGTCGGCGTCGTCTGGTTGGCGTTCAGCGTCTGGCCGGCCTTGGCCGGGTTGGCGACGATGGTGCCCGAGATCGGCGCGTAGATCTTGGTGTAGCCGAGATCGACCTTGTCGCCGGCAAGGGTCGCCTGCTGCTTGCGGATCTGCGCCTCGATGGCGTTGACGTCGGCCTCGGCGGCGGCGAGATCGGCAATCGCCTGGTCGAGCGTCGATTGCGCCACGCTCCGGGTTTCGACGAGATTGCGCTGGCGGTCGATATTGGCCTGCTTGAGGACGAGCTGCGCCCTCTTGGAAATGAGCTGGGCCTGAAGGTTGGCAAGCTCCGCCTGGTCGATCTCTATGCGGTTCTCGATGGTGGCCGGATCGATCTCGGCGACGAGCTGGTCTTGCGTGACCGTGTCGCCGATCGCCACATGCAGCGCCTTCAACTGGCCGGAGACCTGGGCGCCGGCATCGACGGAATTGACCGCGTCGAGCGTACCGACGGCGGTCACGCTGTTTTCGATGTCGCCGCGGGTCACCACCTCGGTCACCATTGCGGTCGAGGCCGGGTTCTCTCCATAGCGCGTCCAGCCGTAATAGCCGACGCCGGCGACGGCGAGGATGACGGGCAGCCACAGCCAGGCTCGCGAGCGGCGCCTGCGCTTCACCGTCTTCACCGCACCGGGAATGAAGGTGACGTTGGGCGCCGCATCGTCGCGGGGCGTGGTGTCGGCTCGCGCCGTCTTGGCTGTCTTGTTCATCGCTTGCGCCTAACCGGCATCGCCGATGCCAAAATGGATAGGTTCAAAAATAGAAGCGAATGGACCCGGCGAAAAGCATTGAGATCATTATATTTTCGTAATCTTCGCCATCTGCATGGCAAGAGAAAGGCGCCCGCGGCTGCGGACGCCCGTTTTCGAAGGGAACGACGGGTCTCTCAGCTGCGTGCCGCAATCAGCGCGGCGACATTGACGACCGCGCCGTGGTGGTCGGCAAGGCCGGCAAGTTCGGCCTCATGCAGGGCACGGGCGGAGATGGTGCCGCTTGCCGATGGCAGGTCGCGTGTGGTGCAGGCATCGGCTGCGATGGTGATGCCGTAGCCGAGATCCTTGGCGGCGCGGGCCGTCGACGACACGCAATTGTGGGTCATGAAGCCGGCGAAGATCACCGGCGTGCCGGCCGGGCCAATGATTTCGGCAAGGTTGGTGTCCGAAAAGCCGTTGGGCCGGATCTTCTCGACCACCGCTTCGCCGGCGATTGGCGTCAGCGCATCGACGATCGCGCCGCGGTGCGCCCCCCGGTCGAACATGCCGCCGGCGGCCCCCTTATGAGCGACGTGGATGATCTTCGCGCCGGCGGCGCGAGCGGCGACCAGCAACTGCCGCGCCTTTTCGATCGCTGCTTCCGGCTCGACCAGGCGCACGGGGCCGGCCAGGTATTCGTTCTGGTAGTCGATCAGCACCAGCGTCGCTTCGCCAAGCGGCGGCGGGGCGAGCGTGACGCCGGCAAGTGTGAAAAGGGTTGCTGCGGGCGCGGAATCGGACATGGGAAGGCTCCTTGTTTGTGCGGACGGCGCAGGGGGGCGGTGGAAGGCAGCCCTGGCCGGGCGGTGGTTTCGGGGCCGTAGCCCTGGCGTTGGTTCGTCGAAGCGGTCGGTCTATGGGCTTGATCTTAGCGGCTGCGTTGGCGCAGAGTGATCCGAATTTTTCGGAGGACTATCTGCGTGAATGCAGGGGGATGGGCGGATCTCGAACTGCTCGATCATCTGGTGCGCGGTGCGACGCTCAGCCAGGCGGCGCGCTCGCTTGGTGTCGACCAGACCACGGTGTCGCGCCGGCTTGCGGCGCTGGAGCGGCGGGTGGGGGCGGCGCTCTTCGACCGCATCGACGGCCGGCTGACGCCGACGCCGGTGCTTTCCCCCGTCGTCGAGCGGCTTCGGACGATCTCGGAGGAGGCGTCGTTGTCGCTGGCGACGCTGCTGCGGCGCACGGCGGAACTGCAGGGCCAGGTACGGGTGACCAGCATCGGCTTCGTCTTGAGCGCCATCCTGGCGCCGGCGCTTGCCCGCCTCGAACAGCGCCATCCGGGCCTCACCCTCGATCTCGTTGCCGACAACCAGATGCTGAGCATCGAGCGGCGCGAGGCCGACATCGCCATCCGCATGGCCCGCACCGGCGAAGACAGTGTGCGGGTGAAGAGCCTCGGCACGCTGCGTTTCCGCCTGTTCCGGCCGAGGGGGCAGGGAGAAGGCCCATGCCCGGTCGTGCGCTACGGCCCGGCACTCGCCCATGTGCCGGAGATGCAGGCGCTTGACCGGCTCAGACCGGATGCCCGCGTGGCGCTGACGGCCGACAAGCTGGAGATCCTGATGGAGGCGGCCCTTTCGCTCGGCGCCGAACTGATGCTGCCGGAGGTTTCGGCCTCACGCGATCCGCGTTTCGAGGCGGTGGACGAACCGGGGGCGGCCGCCGAGCGCCCGGTCTATCTGATGATGCACCCGGAACGGGCGCGCGTGCCGAGCGTGGCGGCGGTCGCGGCTTTCATCGAAGAGGCGGTTCGGGGGTGGAAGTAGGTGTTGGTTGAGGCGTGGTGTTCGCGTGTCCAGAGGCATTGCCCCGCTCATCGGGTTTAACCCGAGGAATAACCCTCTCCCCGCGGGCGGGGATAGGGGACGTGCCATGCTGCCGGCACCGCGAACGGGGTCCGCGATTAGCGGGAAATCGGGCGCGCCTTGTTGGGCGAGTGGGTGCCGTCAGGCGGAAGAGGGGGCCTTCTGAGCCACACCAACGTAGTGACGGCGCAGGCGATCATAACATTGCCAGCGGTCACCGAACGGACTATTGAAGGGCTCCAATCTCGAGGTTTGCCATGAACATGGTTCCGAAAATTGCAGAACGACGACGCTGAAGCTCTCAACGCTTTTGCGCTCCTTTTCATGCAATTTCAGGAAATGATCCATGACCGTCAAATCGGCAGCACTCGCAGCCCTTGCTCGCGCCTATGAACTGAACGGCCTTAAAGCCGAACCCTTCATCGCCCGGTCGACACGGCCCGAGTTCGGCGATCTCCAATGCAACGACATGATGCGGTTGGCAAAATCCGCCGGCCGGAATCCGCGCGAACTTGCCGCTGAGGTTGCCGAGACGGCGCGCGGCGAAGAATTCGCGGAGGTGTCCGTCGCCGGGCCGGGTTTCATCAACGTCCGGCTGACGGATGCGGCGGTTGCCGCGGAGGCGACGGCGATGCTGGCCGATGGGTCGCTTGCCGCCGAGAAGGTGCAGCCGCTGCGCACCATCATCGATTTCGGCGGACCCAACGTCGCCAAGGCGTTGCATGTCGGGCACCTGCGTTCCTTCGTCATCGGCGAAAGCCTGCGGCGCATCCTGCTTGAGATCGGCCACGACGTGCTGTCCGATATCCATCTCGGCGATTGGGGCCTGCAGATGGGCAAGCTTCTGTTGGGTGCGGCCCTGGCCGCCGGATGGAAAGCCGGCGACCCCGCGCCCTTCATCGATCCCCGCGCATTCGATGCCATGATCGTCGATGAACTTGGCATTCTCTACAGGTCGGGCAATGCGGCCTGCGAGGACGAGACGTCGCTTGCGCAGGCGCGGATGCTGACCACGAGACTGCAGGACGGAGATCCACTCCTGA
Source organism: Ensifer sp. YR511 (assembly GCF_900103045.1). Taxonomy (NCBI): domain Bacteria; kingdom Pseudomonadati; phylum Pseudomonadota; class Alphaproteobacteria; order Hyphomicrobiales; family Rhizobiaceae; genus Ensifer; species Ensifer sp. YR511. The sequence continues at coordinate 571,093 of NZ_FNGR01000001.1, read as the reverse complement.
CCGAGGCCTGGGGGCGCATGCGGGCCATTTCCCTGGTCGCGATCTCGGCCACAGCAGAGGTGCTAGGGGCGCATTTCGACCTGTTCAAGGGGGAAAGCGATGCGCATGCCGAAGTCGCGCCCATGCTTGCCGACCTCGTTGCCCGCAAGCTCGCTCGGGAGAGCGACGGTGCTCTTGTCATCGATGTCGCCGGTGACGGACTTCCAGACAATGCGCCACCTCTGCTTCTTCAGAAGAGCGACGGCGCTGCGCTTTACGGCACGACGGATCTCGCGACGCTGCGCCAGCGGGTGCGCGATCTCGGTGCAGAGCAGATCGTCTATTGCACCGACGACCGGCAGGCGCTGCATATTGCCAGCGTGTTTTCGGCGGCGCGGACGGCAGGCTATGCCGATGGCGTCGAACTGCGGCACGCGACCTTCGGCACCGTTCGTGGCCGCGACGGCAAGCCCTTCAAGACCCGCGACGGGTCGGCCGCATCGCTCGGCGACATGATCGATCTGGCGCTTGCCAAGTCGTCGGAAAAGGTGACTGACGGCGAGGCGGCCACGGCCGTCGGTCTCGGCGCCCTGAAGTTTACCGACCTCTCCACGCCCCGAAACACAGGTTATGTTTTTGACATCGACAGGATGACCTCCTTCGAGGGGCGGACGGGTCCCTATCTTCAATATGCCTACGCCCGGATCTCATCGATCCTGGACAAGGCCGAGGAGGCGGGCATGGTTCCAGCCGAGATGGTCTCCATCAGCCATCCGTCCGAGCGGGCCGTGCTGATGGAATGTCTCTGGTATCCGCATGCGCTTTCGCAGGCGGCGCAACAGCTCGAATCCTTCGAGATCGCCGACCGGGCCTACCAGGTGGCAGATGCGTTCAGCCGCTTCTACGCGGATTGCCCGGTGCTGAAGGCAGACGATCCGTCGGGTCGGCTTGCCACATGCAGGCTTGTCGCACGGGTCATCGGGAAATGCCTCGAGCTTCTTGGAATGGAGCCGGTGCGGCGCATGTAACGTTCGGTTGGCCGACCTCGGTGATCAGGCCGCCGAAAACTCTTTCACCAAGGCGTCGAGTGCGCCGGGCGCCGCGCCATCGATACACCGGATGTCGACGGCTCCGGCAGCCTCCAGCATCTCTCTGTTTTCGCGGATCGAGCGCTCGATGAACTTGTCGATGATCGCGGCCTTCGTCCCGTCCACATCTGCGCGCCGAGATTCTTCCAGCATGCGCCGGCGCAGGAAAGCGTCATCCGCGTAGAGAAACAGGGGGAGGATGTCCTCTTGTTCGAATTGAGCCATATACTCCGGCCGGAGCGCGGCACCTTCAAGCACGAAGGGTTGAGCGTGTTTTAGGCGGCTTTCGATGATCTGGCGGATGCGCGGCCACATGTTTTCGTGGTGCACCTTCAGGAACCAATGGATGGTCTCGTCGGTCAGGCTTGCATAGTACTCGGCGACCTGAGGACGGACCGACGGCCAGGGCCTGCCGGGATGGCGGCCCAGATCGTCCGTCGAGATCAGCTCCCGCCCGAGCGAACTTGCGAGAGCCCTGGCGAGTGTCGACTTCCCGACATGCGAGCTTCCTCCAATCAGGATCCCGAGGGCCGGCTGCTGCATGCGTTGGACTCCATTCCGTCGGTTCGCACCCTATGGCGCGGCTTCTGCGCCGTCACCGTCGAAATTTCGCCCCTTTGCAAGAATCGTCTTGACGCTCTGGAGAGGCTTCACTAGAACACTGCGAACCGTACCGTACGGTACTGATCGAGGGCGAGGCAGCGTGCAGATGACTGTGGCGATGAGAGAGGCGAATGCCGGGGAGGGGCTGACGGAACGTCAGGGCGCCGTTCTCGAGCAGGCATTGCGACTTCTCGTCGACGGCGGCGAAAAGGCGCTGACGACGGCCGGCATCGCGCGTGCTGCCAATTGCTCCAAGGAAAGCCTCTACAAGTGGTTCGGCGATCGCGACGGGCTGATTTCGGCGATGATCGGCTTCCAGGCGAGCAAGGTGCGCACGCAGGACGTTGCCGCCCGCGCGCTCGATGCCGAGAGCCTGCAGCGGCATCTGATCGTTTTTGCCAAAGATCTGCTTGAGGTTCTCGCCGGTGACGTGTCGCTGGCGCTCAACCGTCTGGCGATCGGCCAGGCGAGCCGCGACGGCTCCAAGCTCGGCCACATGCTGCAGGAACGCGGGCGTCGGCAGATCGGCCGCCGGGCCGCAGCGCTGCTCGAAGCCGGCCGCAAGGCAGGCCTCTTGACGTTCGACGATGCCGACGAGGCCTATGGCGCGCTTTATGGGCTGATCGTCTCCGACTGGCATCTGAAGATGCTGCTCGGCGAAGAGGCCGGCGAGATGAGACAAAGTTTTGGCCGCAAGGCGGAGCAGGCGGTATCCGCCTTCCTTTCGCTTTACGGCACGAAAAGGTAACGGCCCGCAGCGCCGCGCTTCGAAAGAAGCGTAAAGGTCGCTGCGGCAAAGAAAAGTCACAGCGCCGCGCTTCGAGAGAAGCGCAAAGGTCGCTGCGACACCAGGAATTGCTGCAGGGCTCCGGAGCTCCCGGGTAATGCAGCGGAAGCAACTGACAAACAACGGGAAGGACCACAACAATGCGCGTCTATTACGATCGTGATGCCGATATCAACCTGATCAAGTCGAAGAAGGTCGCCATCGTCGGCTACGGCAGCCAGGGCCGCGCCCATGCGCTGAACCTCAAGGATTCCGGCGCCAAGGAAATCCGCATCGCTCTGAAGCCGGGTTCGGCAACGGCTGCCAAGGTCGAGGCCGACGGTCTCCAGGTTCTCTCGGTAGCAGAAGCCGCCAAGTGGGCCGACCTCATCATGATGGCGACCCCGGACGAACTCCAGGCCGAAATCTACAAGGCCGAAATCGCCGGCAACATCCGTGACGGCGCTGCGATCGCTTTCGCCCACGGCCTCAACGTTCACTTCGGCCTGATCGAGCCGAAGGCTTCGCTCGACGTCGTCATGATCGCGCCGAAGGGCCCGGGCCACACGGTTCGCGGCGAATACCAGAAGGGCGGCGGCGTTCCCTGCCTCGTTGCCGTTCACCAGGACGCTTCGGGCAACGCCCTTGACCTCGCTCTCTCCTACGCCTGCGGCGTCGGCGGCGGCCGTTCGGGCATCATCGAGACCAACTTCAAGGAAGAGTGCGAAACCGACCTCTTCGGCGAACAGGTCGTTCTGTGCGGTGGTCTCGTCGAGCTCATCCGCGCCGGCTTCGAAACGCTGGTCGAAGGCGGCTACGCCCCGGAAATGGCCTATTTCGAGTGCCTGCACGAAGTAAAGCTGATCGTCGACCTGATCTATGAAGGCGGCATCGCCAACATGAACTACTCGATCTCGAACACCGCCGAGTGGGGCGAATACGTCACGGGTCCGCGCATTATCACCGAAGAAACCAAGGCCGAAATGAAGCGCGTCCTCAAGGACATCCAGACCGGCAAGTTCACCTCCGAGTGGATGCAGGAATACAAGTCGGGTGCGGCTCGCTTCAAGGGCATCCGCCGCGTCAACGACAGCCACCAGATCGAAGAAGTCGGCGCCAAGCTCCGCGGCATGATGCCCTGGATCGGCAAGAACAAGCTGGTCGACAAGGCGAAGAACTAAGCCTTATCGAACGGTTGAATGAGAAAGCCGGGGAGCATGCTCCGGCTTTTTTCGTTTGGCATACATCTCCCGGATAGCTTCACGCTTTTCCTGGAATTGGGTCAGACTAATCCCAGAGAAGCTGAAAGACGCCCAGAAAGACCCTTCCGAACAGCTCAAGACAGATTTCGGGGAACAGGGCGGCAAAGGCCGCGCCAGCGGTGAAACCAACCAGACCGAAGCCGATTGCGCCGTCCAAGCCGTAACCCTGCCAGCCGTAAAGGGTGCCGAAACTGGTCGCCGTGCCGACGATCGTCATCCACCAGAGAACCCGGAGGGTGGTCGTCGCATGGCGAATGAACGTATCAAGCATCTGCCTTCCCTGCCGCGAGCCGGAACACGCTGTGGTTTCGTACCGGACATAAGTTCGCGCAGAGGTGATTTCCAGATCAACCTGATATCAATGGCCGGGAGGCCGGGCGCTTGGTTCAAAACTCCTGCCAGGCCTGCAGCCTTTCGACCGTCGTCGTCGCGCCGCCGCAGACGATCATCAGGATGCGCTCGAAGCGCGCCAGTCGGTCGGCGTGGGCGTAGGCGACGGCGAGGGCGGCGCCGCAGGCGGGCTCGACCAGCACGCGGTGGTCGTCGAGGAAGCGGATGCAGGCTTGCGCGGCGTCCGTGTCGCTGACGACGACGCTCTCGACCGGGCGCGTCTGGCTCAGCTCGAAGGCGCGCTCGCTGACCTTGCGGGCGGCGAGCGACGTTGCGATGCCGCTGACGGAGGGGAGTTCCGTCAGCGAGCCCGCGTCCATCGAGGCGGCCAGCGAAGCGGTGCCGTCGGTCTCGACGGCAAGGATCGGCACGTGGCCAAGCCCGTTGCGCGCGAGCCCCTCGGCAACGCCTGCAAACAGTCCGCCGCCGCCGACCGACAGCACCACGGCATCGAAGGCGAGGCCGGATCGGGCGACCTCGTCGATCATCGTCGCGTGACCGGTCCACAGCAGCGGGTCGTCGAAGGGATGGATGAAGGCGGTGTCGGCATCGAGGGAGGCGAGGGCGGCTGCATTCGCCTCATCCCAGGCGGCGCCGTGCACGATGACGTCGGCGCCCTGCTGGCGGATCAGGCCCTTCGCGCGCTCGGTCGTCGTTTCGGGAACGAAGACGGATACAGGGATCGAAAGCATGCGCCCGGCATAGGCGACCGCCATGCCGGCATTGCCGCCGGAGGAGGAGACGAAGCGCCGCTTGCCGGCGCGCGCGTGGTGCTCGCAGGCAGCGCCGACGCCGCGGATCTTGAACGAACCCGGTGGCTGCAGCGCGTCCATCTTCAGAAAGATTGAGCGGCCCGAGGCAAGCCCCAGCGGCAGGGATTCGATCAGCGGAGTTTCGAGGTGAAGTGGCATGAGATGTTCCGTTGCGGGCGCGATGCCGATGGGTGCCCCGGTGTGACGGAGCTCAGGGAGAATCGTGAGGCAATTTGCCCCCGATCGCCACGTCGGCGCAATATGGGGAAGCACTCCGCCGCGGATGGCTGCGTGTCATCTCACGGAACATCATGGATTTGCGGCGGCCGTCACCACAAGAGGCCGCTCAGCGTCACGAACGCGACGAAGAGCAGGGACAGGACGAGCGACGCCTTGATTGCCGCCAGGGTATAGTCGTATCGGCGAAGTCTGTGTGTCAGCGTGTGGAACATGGGTTCGTCCAATCGTGAGTAAGCGGTGGCTCGTCGCCGTTCGTTCGAGCGAAATGCCGTGCCCGCAATTCGGCAGTGACGACAATGGCTACCCAGCCCGCGAAATTGGCCAGACGGCGGCTCGCCTTGGCGCGAACGCGCGCATGCGCTGCTGTCGATAAAGGAGGATATGGCGGCTCGAGAGCCCCTCACACCGCGATAAGCCAAGTCGGCCCGTGTCGATCGTCAAACCATGCGCCTCAAAAGTGTCCGGCACAAGGAAGATCCCCTTGGCGGCACCCTTTTGCGTTCCAGCACACAAGCCTCATCCCGATTTGGGGCCTTTGCGAGCAAACGAGGCAAGGTCCCGGGGCGGCACGGCCTCCGGCCAGGGGAGGCGTCGGGCGCCGGTGTAGCGGGTAACGGCGCTGCGCCTCTGCGGCGCGCCGCCATCGTTCTCCCACTGTTCGAGATTTGCGGTTTCAATCTGACGCGGAGTGCGCTGCCCGCTCCGGCCCTGAAGCTCGCAAAGCAGGGCATCGGCGGTGATAACGCCCGCCTGGAACCTGCCGATCAGAAAGACGGCGGCAAGACGGAGGCTTTCCTGGTCATCAAGGTCGACATGTTGGTGAAAGCCCGCGCGCCGCAGCACGCCGTCGAGCATGGCAAGGTCCGAGGGAATCAGTGGATGCTGCTCTGCGGATGACATAGGCCCCTCCTGTTGATGGGAACTGTCGTTTGCGTGGCGCATGCGTGCGAGCGCGCAAGGCGCTCTTCCAGGAATTCTACCCCCGGAGCGTCTTTCCGTCTCGGGTGGACCGTGCTGGGGTGACCTCAGGGTGACGCCCGTTGCCGGCGGCCAGGAGGGTGTGGTTTCTGTGTCAGTCAGGACCGGCGCGATTTCCGGGTCGGCTTGCTTGCGGACACCTCCGCGGCCGGTTCGGCGGCGGCGCGCTCAAGGCGTTGCGCCTTGAGCTTTTCGGTCTTCTTGTCGCGGGCGATCTTTTCAGCCGCAACGATGGCTCTCGCCGTATGATCGGTTGCGGCCGCCTTGTCGCTCGCGGAGGTCTTGGCCGGCTTGAATGCCGCGTTAGCGTTGGGCGTCATGACCTGTCTCCTGAAACGGGCGGGTGCTGCCGACCCAGAGGGGTCAGCGCGTGCGCGCCGCCTTCTTGGGGCTGGGCAGCAGGCCTTCGCGCTGCAGCTTCTTGCGCGCCAGCTTGCGCTGGCGTCGGACGGCTTCCGCCTTTTCCCGCACGCGCTTTTCCGACGGCTTTTCATAGCTGCTGCGGGCCTTGAACTCGCGGAAAAGCCCTTCGCGCTGCATCTTCTTCTTCAGAATGCGCAAAGCCTGGTCGATGTTGTTGTCTCTAACGAGTACCTGCAAAACATGTTCTCCTGTTGTCGATTGCAGCGCGGGCGAGGCGCATGCGCCTATCTGCCGCGCTTGGCGCTCAGTTTCTTGAGCCAGGGGCCGGTAGCTTCCGCCTGAGCGGGGTCCGGTGTGGCGGTCTCGGCGTGTTCGATGTCGGTCGCAAGGACCGAGCGTTCAAATGTCTCACCGTCGACCCGTACGCGAAAGCGGGGCTCGCCGCGATCTTCCGTGGGCAAAAGGCCGACGATGACGCCGAAGGGGCTGATCAAGGCCGACTGTGTGGCGGATGCCCTCAGTTTGACCCTGTCGCCGATCTCGCAGGCCGTGCGGCTCATGACGAGCTCCATATCGGAAGTGAAGGGGCCAAAGATGCAAAAAGGCCGGGTTGTTCCCCGACCTCTTCCCGTCATTCAAGCCTTTCCTGCCAGTACATCCGTGGTCAGAGAAGGGCGAATGACAAATTATTCGGCGCGCAGATTGTCGGCCGAGCTCTTGCCCGACTTGCGGTCGGCGACGACGTCGAAGGTCACCTTCTGACCGTCGGCGAGCGAGCGCAGACCAGCGCGTTCTACTGCGGAGATATGGACAAACACGTCGGTGCTGCCGTCATCCGGTTGAATAAAGCCGAAGCCCTTGGTGCTGTTGAACCACTTTACAGTGCCCGAAGCCATGACGATTTCCTTTCAATCGTGGAGTTTGCCAGAAAATATTTCTCTGGCGGTGATCGATATTTGAGAGGAGATCTGGCCGCGCATAAGCGCTGTGTCAAAGGTCACAAGCAATATTCGATGAGTTGATATATAGACGATACTTTTTGAAACTCAATGAAAATATTAAATTATCTATTTTCCCGTCCTTGTATAAGCCTTGTCAAAGGCCTGAAAATGCGGGTTTTCGTGCCGCTATTTTTCTTTCTATTGAACGCTCGGTCCCTGCCGATGGAGACTGAATATGGCGCATGGGTCAGCCGACAGCGCGACCGCTTTGGAGGCGGTGCATTTGCGTGATTGCTGTCGGGAGAAGTCTGGCTTGGCCTTCCGCATCGCGCCCGACAGCGCCGGGCGTCTTGTCAGACGGGCGAAGGTCGCTGCAGAACTCTGAAATCCTGCATGCTTTTGTCCTTTAATCGGCTACGGGGTAAAGGAAACACGCCGGACAGCGGTGGCAGGGGAGGTCAGGCGGCGGTACGCGTATCTGTCGCGCACCGCCCCCGCTTTTCAGGTGAAGGTCTGCGGCGAGACCTGCAGTGCGGCGGCGATGCGCTGCAGCTTGGCGGGATCGGTATCGGCGCCGAGCTCGATCTTGGATATTTCAATTTCCGTCAGGCCTGTCGTGACCGACAGATCGTCAACCGAATAACCGGCGGTTTCACGCGAACGCTTGATGGCGGCTCCGATTTTGACGCGGGACAGAGATGCGCCTGGAGCCTTGGTTAGGTCTTTCTTAAAGGACATGAAGTGTCTCCTTCGTTGGTCCACCGGCAAAGAACGCTGCCGGTTGAAGGGGGCCCAAAACTGAAATGCGACTCAAGGCAGATGAGTGCGAACCTAGGGCGTCGCTAATATAAGCGAGAAGTCCGCAGGCGCAAGTTTGCGCCCGAATCTTTGTAAAAAGACTACTTATATCAATATCTTACCCTGTGATTATCGGGTGCTGGACGGTCCTTTTCCGGGCGATCCGGGGTACCGCGGCTGCTCGCCAATCGCCGTCCCAAGGACTGCGAAAACGGCGCCGAAACTCACGCCAGGCGCGCCTCGATCAGAAACGGTCCGCGCCGCGACAGCGCTGCGGAAAAGAGCGCGGCGAAGGCCTCGCATGAGGTGGCAACGGCGGCTTCGACGCCAAGGCCGCGGGCAAGCGACACCCAGTCGAGCGCGGGGTTGTCGAGGTTCAGCATCTGCCGCGCATTGGTGCCGATCTCCCCGACGCCGACATTGCGCATCTCGGCATGCAGGATGGCATAGGTGCGGTTGGAGAAGATGACGGTGACGATGTCGAGGTTTTCGCGCGCCTGGGTCCACAAGCCTTGAATGTTGTACATGGCGCTGCCGTCGGCCTGCAGGCAGATCACTTTCCGATCGGGGCAGGCGATGGCCGCGCCGGTCGCAAGCGGGATACCGTCGCCGATCGCGCCGCCGGTCTGCATGATGAGGTCATGCGGCGCGGAGAAGGCGGACAGGGCAAAGAAGCGCCGCGCCGATGTGACCCCTTCGTCGCAGACGATTGCGTCCTCCGGCACCTTGTGCGCGACGATGACGGCGATCGCGTCTTCGGTGAGCGGGCCCGAGGGCTCGCCGGTGTCGGTGGGGGTGCCTGCCGTCGGCAGCGGCCCGGTCGGGCTGACGCCGAGTTCGTCGCCAAGCGCCTCCAGCGTCGCCTTCAGGTCTTCGCCATGGCGGGCAAGGGTTGCGACCGTGCAGCCCTCCGGCACCAGCCGGCCCGGCATGCCGGGATAGGCGAAGAAGGCGACCGGCTCGGGCGCGCCGACAAGGATGAGAACGCGGACGTCCTTGAGCGTGGCGAGCGCCATGTCGATCGGGTAGGGGATGCGCGCCGGCGCGACCCGTCCGCGGCCGCGCTGGGTGTGGGCGACCAGAACCTCGTTGAAAAGCTGGATGCCGCACGCAGCCGCGATCCGCCCGGCAACGGCAAGGCCATCGGCCTGCGCCGCAGCGCCGCTGACGACCATGGCGACCCCTTGAGGATTCGAACGTATCAGGCGGGCCACTTCGCCCACCGTCTCGGCGCTGGCCGGCCGCGGCGCTTCGATGGGCGCCTTTTGTGGCGCGGTGGCAAGGGCAAGCGTTCCCCAGGCGGCGTCGGCGGGCAGGATCATGGTGGCGACACCCGGCGGCGTCAGCGCGGCCTGAACGGCGGCGGCAACGGTGGGGCCGACGTCAGCCGGATCCTTCACGCGCCGGACCCAGTTCGACATCGGCGCGGCCAAGCTCTCTATGTCGGTCGTCAGCGGTGCGTCGAGCGGGAGGTGATGGGAGGCGTGGTCGCCAACGATGTTGACGACAGCCGCCCGGGCGCGGCGGGCGTTGTGCAGGTTGGCAAGGCCGTTGGAAAGGCCAGGGCCGGTGTGCAGAAGGGTCGCTGCCGGGCGCCCGGCCATGCGCGCATAGCCATCGGCGGCGCCGGTCACGAGGCCTTCGCTGAGGCCGAGGATGCAGCGCAGCTCCGGCTTGCGGTCGAGTGCCGCGACGAAGTGCATTTCCGAGGTGCCGGGATTGGCGAAACAGACGTCGACGCCGTTTGCAAGCAGCGTATCGACAAGCACATCCGCGCCGGTGGTGCGAAATCCCTGGCCGCCTTCTCCCATGCGCGTATCCCTCGATGGCCCTCAAGGGCATGATAGCGGCAACTTGCGCCGGTGCAACCGGGGCATGGCGAGCCACCCGTCGCAGCACCAGTCGGCCAGCGCCAATCGGCTGGCGCTGCGCCGGCTCATCGGTCGGGCATCAGGTCCGCTGCCAGGCGAGGTGGGCGCCAAGCCCGATCAGCACTGTGCCGCCGGCGCGCTGCATCAGGCGCTGCGCCCTGCCGGAGCGGCGCATCCGTGAGACGACGGCGCCGGCGAGGAACACGCAGACGATATCGGCCGAGGAGAACATCAGGTTGGCGAGGGCGCCGAGCAGCAGGAACTGCACCCAGATCGGGAAGGCGGCAGACGCATCGGTGAACTGCGGAAGGAAGGCGACGAAAAAGATCGCGGTCTTCGGGTTCAGTACTTCGACAGTGATGCTCTCGAAGAAGGCGCGGCGCGCCGATTTCGCCTCGGTCAGGGGCAGGCTGCCGTCGCCCGTCGCCTTGGTGCGCATCAGCGTGAAGCCGAGCCAGACGAGATAGGCGGCCCCGGCAAGCTTCACTGCCAGATACAGCGTCGGCACCGCATGAAACAGGATCGAAAGGCCGGCAGCCGCCGCAATGACGTGCACGTAACAGCCGAGATGAATGCCGAGCGAGGCCATCATTCCGGCAGAGCGGCCGCGCGCCACGGTTTGGGCGGCGGCGTAGAGCATGGCCGGGCCCGGGATATAGGCGAAGATCGCCGTGGTGACGAAGAAGGTGAGGAGAATGTCGAGCGATGGCATGCGGTTATACCTCGTCTGCTGCTGCGTGGGCTCTTGCGGGAGTCGTTGTAAGGGCTTGCGCGGGAAAGTTGAAGGAAAATCACAAGTGCTCGGGCCGGCGGGTCAGCCGCCGGCGGTCCGTTCGTCCGTGGTCAGACCGGTATTTCCTCAGCGACGAGGCGATCCTCGCGGCGGGCGCTGGCGGCAAGCCCTGCCGCGACGCCGGTGCGGTCCTCGGCACTGCGGTTCTGGCTCATCTTGCGCTTGCCGTCGAGACGCTCGATCGGCAGCCTGAGGCCGATGATGCCGCGAAGCTGCGCCTTGACGAAGGCGGCGGGCGCGTCGCTGACCTGCCAGGGCTCGGCTCGTCCGGCCTCATGCCGGTTGGTCAGCCGCGTGACGATGTCGAGCAGCCGGTCCTCGTCGGTGAAGAATTCGGCCGCGCCATAGGCGTGCACGGCGACATAGTTCCAGGTCGGCACGACCTTGCCGTGTTCGCGCTTGGAGGCATACCAGGAGGGCGTGACATAGGCGTCCGGCCCCATGAAGGTCGCCATAGCCGCGCCGATGACCGGTGTCGTTCCTTGCGGGTTGGCGCGGGCGACGTGGCCGTAGAGCGTGCCGTTCGGCCCCTCGTTGCGATCAAGCAGCAGCGGCAGCGGGGTCGCAAGCAGACCATCGGCCGTGGCGGTGACGAGGGTCGAAAGCGAAGCCGCCTCGATGATGTCGTGCAACACGCTCAGCGTTTCTTCCTTGAAGGCAGGCGGTGTGTACATGATCTCGCTCCTTGTGCTCGTCCCGTCATAGAGGCAAACTGGACGGCCAAGAATATCCAGTTTCCGTATAAATGCGTGGGCCAGTTTGTGACGATGAAAGAAGAGTCGACGGTCGGGACCGCCCGGCGGATCTATGAGGCGCTGAAGGCACAGGTCCTTGACGGCACCTATGGCGCCGAGGCGCTGCTGCCGTCGACGCGGGCGCTCGCCGCCGAGCTTGGCGTTTCGCGCACGACGGTGACGGCCGCCTATGAGCAGCTTCTGTCCGAGGGGTATCTGGAAAGCCGGCAGGGCGCGCGCTCGCGGGTCGCGTTGCTTGCGGCCCGGCAGGGTCCCGGCTCGGTGGCCGCGCCCGGGCGTCCAGCGAGCCAGAAGCATCGGGACAAGGGTGCGGCGGCGGTTCGCCTGTCACGCCTGGGGGCTGCCCTTTGCGACGGGCCGATCTGGACGCCGCCGGTTTCTGCTCGGCTGATTGCCGACTTTCGTTACGGCGACCTGTCGGCCGCGGATTTTCCGGAGGAGGCGTGGCGGCAGTCGGTCAACGCGGCGCTCCGCCGGCGAAGGTCGCGGCTTGCCTATGATCACCCCGCCGGTTCGTCTGCCCTGCGCATGGCCCTGCAGGCCTATCTCTGGCGCGCGCGGGGGCTCAGTTGCGATCCGGATCAGATCGTCGTCGTCAACGGCTCGCAGCAGGGGCTGGACCTTGCGGCGCGCGTGCTCGTCGATGCTGGCGACCGAGTGGCGATGGAGGATCCGGGCTATGTGATGGCGCGCCGGGTCTTTGCCGCCGCCGGCGCCGCGGTGGTTCCCCTCGCGGTCGACGCGGAAGGGCTGAGGACCGACATCCTCGAACAATTGGAGGATGCCAGGCTCGCCTATGTCACGCCCTCGCATCAGTTCCCGCTCGGCAGCGTGCTTTCGGCCCGGCGGCGGCAGGAGCTTCTGGCCTGGTCCAGGCGAACCGGGGCCTATGTGCTCGAAGATGATTACGACGGCGAATATCGATACGACATCCGGCCGATCCCGCCGCTCCAGACCATGGGGCAGGCGGAAAACGTGCTTTATCTCGGCACGATTTCCAAGAGCCTCTCGCCGATGCTCCGGCTCGGCTATCTCGTCGTGCCGCCGCCGCTTGTCCCGGCCTTTGCCGCCGCCAAACAACTGATCGACCGCCATTCGCCGAGCCTCGAGCAGGAAGCACTGGCGGCGATGATTGCAAGCGGCGCCTATGAGCGCCACATCCGCCGCAGCCGGCGCAACAATGGCCGCCGGCGGGAGGCCCTGTTGACGGCGCTCAAGGCGGAGCTCGGCGACGCGGTGACCATATCCGGCGCCGATGCCGGCCTGCATGTGGTCGTCTGGTTCGAGCAGTTGGAAAAGGCGCAGGAAGACGCGCTGATCGCGCGAGCGCGGGCGGCTGGCGTCGGCCTCTATCCGGTTTCGCCGCTCTATGCGGCAGGTGATGCCGGCCATCGGCCGGACCGGGCCGGCATCGTCATGGGCTATGCGAGCCTCGAGGCGGCCGAGATCGGCAAGGGCGTGGCAGCACTTGCGCAGGTGTTGCGGTCCTGGGGCGACGAGAAGGCGGAGGCGAAGCCGTCTTAGGTCGGGAGCGGGCGGAGCGGAGCCCGTGCGCGGCTGGGCATCCCGGCGGCACGTTACGGTTAGCCGCTTGCGCCCGGCCAACGTCCCTTCATAGTGGCGGCCATTCCGCGTTTGCCCAGGCGACCTCCATGAGATCTCTTCGCATCCATCCCCACCTGCACGACGTTTTCGGTGAAGAGCAACCACTCGCCTATCTCGCCGCCATACTCCTGTTCGGAGCCGGCGTTGCCGTCGTCTTCGCGCTGTCTGCGGGGTCGACGCTTGCCGATCTTGCCTGGTGGCGGGCGGCGCTGGCGCTTGTTCTCGTGCTCGACATCGCCGCGGGCTGCGTCGCCAATTTCACGCCGTCGACCAATGATTTCTACGCAGCCCGGCCGTGCAACCGCTGGATCTTCATCGCCATCCATTTCCACATCGTCCTAGTCGCGCTGCTTCTTGGCAGCGGGATCGCGGCCGCGGTTGTCGTCTGGGCCTATACGATCGCAGCGGCCGCGCTCGTCAACCGGCTGGCGGGGCGGGAGGCGCAGACCTTCGTCGGCGGGCTGCTCACAGCGATTGGCCTTGCCGGCCTGCCGCTTCTGCCCGGTCTGACGCCGGCGATGATGGCGGTCTCAGGCCTCTTCATGCTCAAGGTGCTCTTCAGCTTCGCCGTCGACCATTACCGCACGGTCCCGCCCCAAGATGGGCAGGCGTCCAAAAATGGGGGACACGGCTGACGTCCTTGCCTTGCATGGCGGTCTTTACTAGCCTCCGGAAAGCAGGCTCAGGGGAGAGACTCGATGGCAGTTTCAGCGGCGGACGAGGCATTGCGCATTCCGACATTCGACGACGTGCAGATGGCCCGAAACCGGATCGCCGGGATCGCGCACCGAACGCCGGTCCTGACCTCGCGCACGGCCGATGCCGCCACCGGCGCCCGGCTGTTCTTCAAGGCGGAAAACTTCCAGCGCGGCGGCGCCTTCAAGTTCCGCGGCGCCTATAACGCCATCGCCGCGCTTAGGGAAAAGGGATCGAGGCAGGGCGTGGTCGCCTTTTCCTCCGGCAATCATGCCCAGGCGATCGCCTATGCCGCGCGCCTGCAGGGCGTCGCAGCGACGATCGTCATGCCCGCCGATGCGCCCGACATGAAGGTGGCGGCAACGCGCGGCTATGGCGCCGACGTCGTGTTCTACGACCGCTACAAGGAAGACCGCTCGGCAATCAGCGCCCGGTTGGCGGCCGAGCGCGGCGCCGTGCTGATCCCTCCCTTCGACCATGCGGACGTGATCGCGGGCCAGGGGACGGCAATTCTTGAGCTGATCGAGGAGGTGGGTGAGCTCGACCTGATCGTCACGCCGCTCGGCGGCGGCGGGCTGCTTGGCGGCACCGCGCTCGCCGCCAGGGAGCGCTCGCCCGGCGCGACCATCGTCGGCGTCGAGCCCGAGGCCGGCAATGACGGCCAGCAGTCGCTGCGCCAGGGCCGGATCGTCGAAATCGCCATCCCGAAGTCGATCGCCGACGGCGCGCTCACCCCCAGCATCGGCGCCCACAATTTTCCGATTATCCAGCGCGCGGTCGCCGACATCGTCACGGTGAGCGACGCACAGCTGGTCGAAACCATGCGTTTCTTCGGCGAGCGCATGAAGATCGTGGTCGAGCCGACCGGCTGCCTTGCGGCGGCCGCCGTGCTCGAGGGGGTGCTTGCCTGCGCCGGCAAGCGCGTCGGCATCGTCCTGAGCGGCGGCAATGCCGATCTGGCGACCTACGGCGCGCTGCTGCAGGCGACGTGAACTTTAACCGGACCGCCGTCCTGGTGCCCGCCATTTCGTCGAAGCCTTGCAGACCGGGCGCATGGCTCTCGACGTTCATCGAACAGATCAGGCGGCTTGAAGAAGGGGACATCACATGACAGACGCACCTTGGCACGCCGATCCACTTACCTGGGGCACCGGTCCGCACCTCTTCGAGGTCTTTCTGGAACCGACGGATCCTTACTCGGCCAAGGCATTCGGCAAGCTCGATGCCCTTCTCGCCCGCGCCGGCGCGGACAGGATCACCATCAAGATCCGGCTGCAGTCGCAGCCCTGGCACATGTATTCCGGCGTCGTCGTTCGCTGTATTCTTGCGGCCTCGACGCTGGCGGGCGGCAAGGAGACCGCAAAGACCGTCATCGCGGCCGTCGCTGCGCATCGGGAGGAGTTCGAGTTCACCCACCACGCCGGTGGGCCCAACATGGACGTGACCCCCAACACGATCATCGAGCGACTGGAAGGTTATAGCGGCGTGCAACTGAAGGCGGCCTTTGCGATCCCCGATCTCGATCGGGAGATCAAATGGCATTGCCGGTACGCCCGCCAGAACGGCATCCACGTCTCCCCGACCTTCATGATCGACGGGATCGTGCGGCCGGACGTGAGCAGCGGCGATGATGTTTCGGCCTGGGCGGCGAAGTTGCTCGCCTGACGAAGGTTGCAAGGGACGCTTCCGGCGGGCAGCGGCCAGGCCCCCGTTGCGGGCATTTTCCCGGGGCTCGACCGGGCCGTTGGCGACGCCCGTCTTAACAGTTGCCTTAACCGGCAAAAGTGGCACACTGAGCCTCGCGCGACGGCGCCAAGCGTCTGAATGACAGGGCGGAGGCCACTGTAATATTTTGTTTTTCTAAAGGATTTCTCTCCGGCCGATTTCCGTCGGAAAACACGTGTTGGAAAAAGCCAGAGGAATACAGCGGGCTTTTTGAGCGCCTTTTCGGACGCCGCGTTGCCAAAAATCTAAGCGCTGCCACCGCTCCGGATGGGCGCGGTGCATACACAACTGGAGGGTATCGTGACGCTTGCAATCAATGACCTCGCACCGGACTTCGAGGTCGGGACAACCGACGGCACGATCCGGTTTCACGACTGGATCGGCGACTCCTGGGCGGTGCTGTTTTCGCACCCGAAGGACTTTACGCCCGTCTGCACCACCGAGCTCGGCTACATGGCGCGCATCAAGCCGGAATTCGACCGGCGCGGCGTCAAGATCATCGGCCTTTCGGTCGATCCGCTCGACCGCCATGCCGGCTGGGCCGCCGATATCGAGGAGACACAGGGCCATGCGCCGAACTTCCCGATGATCGCCGATGTCGACTACACCGTCTCGAAGCTCTACGGCATGCTGCCGGCGCCGGTTTCCGGCGATCCGACCAAGCGCACGCCCGCTGACAACCAGACGGTGCGCAACGTCTTCGTCGTCGGCCCGGACAAGAAGATCAAGCTGATTCTCATCTATCCGATGACGACAGGCCGCAACTTCGACGAGGTGCTGCGCGTCATCGACTCGCTGCAACTGACGGCCAAGCACAAGGTGGCAACGCCGGTGAACTGGCAGCAGGGCGACGACGTGATCATCGCCGGCTCCGTCACGGATGAGGATGCCCGCAAGGTCTATCCGGAGGGCTGGCGCGCGCCGAAGCCCTATATCCGCATCGTGCCGCAGCCGAAGGGCTGAGGCGGGGCTGACATTTCGCCAGGGCGCGGAAGCGCCCGCGTTACGGGTTCGTCCTTCGTTGCTGGGGGTGAGGGTTTATCCGCATTCCGCGACGAGGGGGCTGCCCCTCATCTTGCGGTGAGGGAGCTGACCCTCACCCGCCTGCCGGCGCCTTCTCCCCGCATGCGGGGAGAAGGGACGTTGGCGTGCCTTCCGCGTTTCCTTTTCCCCGCCTCTGGGGGGCGGCGGATAGGCCGTTTAGCTTCCATTCCCACGACCCATGGTTGCCGGAGCGGCGAACCCCGCGCCGGAAGCCTGCTTCCTCTGCGACAGAATCCCTCCTTTATCTGAGCACGCCCGCGCCTATAGTGCCGCTGTTTGCGACCGCCGCCGGAGCGCGCCGCACGCTGACTGGATGACCCGCCCCATGACCGCAGCAAGCCGCCCCGACCTGACAGACATTCACCGCGGCGACTGGGTGGATCGCCGGTTGCCGCGGGCGGTGCGGCCCTATACCCGTCTTGCGCGGCTCGACAGGCCGGTCGGTATCTGGCTGACGCTCTTTCCCTGTTGGGCGGCGCTTTTCCAGGCGGCGCATGGCCTTCCCGAGATCCGGGATATTCTGGTTTTCACGCTCGGCGCATTTCTGATGCGCAGTGCCGGCTCCACCATCAATGACATGGCCGACCGCAATTTCGACGGGCATGTCGAGCGCACGCGGTTTCGTCCGCTTGCAAATGGTGAGATCGGTATGTCCCGGGCCGTTGTCTTCCTGATTGCGCAACTTGCGCTCGCCGCTTCGCTCCTTGTATTCTTGAGCCCCGCGACCCGTGTGCTTGCGGTGTGCGTCGTGCCGCTCGTGTTCCTCTACCCCTTCTGCAAGAGGTTCACCCATTGGCCGCAAGCGGTCTTGGGCGCTGCCTTCAACTGGGGCATGCTGATGGCCTGGTCGCAGGTTGCCGGACATGTTCCGGCGGGCGCTGTGCTGATGTGGGCCGGCGCCGTTGCGTGGCAGATCGGCTATGATACGGCCTACGCCTATGTCGATGTGCGAGACGACACGCGTCTCGGTCTCAAGTCGACGGCGATCCTGTTCGGCTCCCGCGGCAAGGCCTGCATCGCCCTGTTCTACGGCCTGACGCTGGCCGCCTGGTCTGTCGGCGGCTGGATGCTCGGCATGTCGAGCCTGTATGCCATCGGCATGGTGGTGATCGCGGCCCATCTCGCGTGGCAGGCCCGGCGCTTCGACCTCGATCGCCCCGAAATCAGCTATCGACTGTTTCTGACGAATATCCTGACCGGCGTGCTGCTGGCTGCCGCCGCTCTCGCCGGAAGTTTTTGAGGGACGCCGAACGTCCGGCCTGCCGCCTGGAATACGGCCGACAGGCGGGCGACGCATTGACGCCCGGCGCGAGCGCTCCATGTCATATCCAGATGTCATATCCAGGCGTTCAGCGCAGTCAAACGGGCAGGGGCAGGCCATGCAAAGGTTCTTCGTCAGCGTCGCCAAGGAATTCGAGGCCGATAGCGCCGAGGAGGCGGCCCTTTTGATGTACCAGTATCTGACCCGCGAGCCGGCGCCGCTTTCCTACGCCGTCACCGACGAGGCGAAGAACATTACCAGGCTGACGCTCGAGCGCGACAAGGCGGACGAATTCGCGAGCGTCGACCACACGGCAGATCCGGGCAACTGGTAACGTCCGCTGGCAGCGATGCCTGTGGGTGGAAGCCATCAAAGCGACAAGTTCGGTTGCAAATCCTCGGCGTTCGCGTCAAGACTGCGCCTGTTGGGCGCGGGTTTCGCCGCGCTTCGGGAGGAAACCTGCTTGTTCATTGCACATCTGCCGGCCGGGTATCTGCTGTGCCGCCCGTTTGCGCGCCGCAACCCGTCGCAGGCCCGCGCCATCTTCGGTGTCGGGCTTGTCTGTTCCGTCCTGCCGGATTTCGATCTCGCCTATTTCTACCTGATCGACCAGCGCCGCACGCCGCATCACGACTACTGGGTGCACACGCCGATCTTCTGGCTGGTGCTGGCGGCGACGGTTGCGCTTGTTCTCATCGCCACCGGGCGGCGCAAACAGCTCGTCCTTGTCGGTGTCGGGCTTTCGAGCGTGCTCCTGCATCTGGTGATGGATTCTGTCGCGGCTGATATCCGCTGGTTCTTTCCTTTTGTGGATCTCAGGGTGAACCTTGTGCATGTGCAGGCGGTCTACAAACCCTGGTACCTGAACTTCCTCTTGCACTGGACCTTTGCGCTCGAAGTTTTGATCTGGCTGCTTGCCGGCCATTTCGCTTTGCACGATTTGAGAGCGCGGCGCACGATCGGGACCGAGGCCGCATGAGAGCAAAAGCAGGGCAATTCTAGGGGGCGCGAAAAGAATCGCTTAAGAAATTTATCATACGAATAGCTACAATTCGCATGTATCCCTTTTCGATTTGTTAGCTATAGGTCCCGCCCTCATGACTGGCCTGCCGTTTCTTTTTTCGTCCGATGCCAAAGCCATGCTCGATGCGATCAACCGGTCGCAGGCGATCATCGAATTCGATCTTTCCGGCACGATCCTGACCGCCAACGGGAATTTCTGCCGCGCGATGGGTTACGATCTCCACGAGATTGGCGGCCGGCATCACCGCATGTTCGTGCAGCCGGAGGAGGCGGCGTCCGCTGCCTATGCCGACTTTTGGGCACGCCTTGCCCGCGGCGAATATGACAGCCAGCAGTACCGGCGCATCGGTAAGGGCGGGCGGGAGATCTGGATCGAGGCTTCCTATAATCCGGTGTTTCGCGGCCGCAAGCCCTACAAGGTGGTGAAGTTCGCGACGGACATCACCGCGTCGAAGGCAAAGAGCACCGACGATCAGGGCAAGATCGACGCCCTGTCGCGGGCCCAGGCGATCATCGAATTCACGCCTTCGGGCGAGATCATCACCGCCAACGAAAACTTCCTTTCGGCGATGGGCTACGCGCTTCCCGAGATCGTCGGCCGGCACCATTCCATGTTCTGCGAGCCGGACGATGTCCATTCGCCCGCCTATGCCGGCTTCTGGCGCGACCTTGCGGCCGGGCGCTTCGTCACCGACCAGTTCAAGCGTATCGGCAAGGGTGGCAAGACGGTCTTCATCCAGGCGTCCTACAATCCGATCCTCGACGATGCCGGTCGCGTGTCGAAGGTGGTGAAATTCGCCGTCGACGTTTCCGACCGCGTGCTTGCGGTCCAGGAGATCGGCGCCGGGCTCGGCCGCCTAGCCGAGTGCAACATCCGCATGACGCTGGACGAGCCCTTCGTCGGTGAGCTCGAAATCCTACGGCGCGACTTCAACACCTCGATCGGCATGTTCCAGGAAACGCTGTCGGCCGTGCTCAGCCAGACCCGCGACCTCAACAGCAACAGCCACGAGATGAAGGATGCCGCCGAGCATCTTGCCGACCGCACGCGCCAGCAGGCGGCAGCCCTGGAGCAGACCTCGGCGGCGCTGGAACAGGCGACGGCGACGGTGCGCACCTCAACCGAGAACACCCAGCAGACCCGCGCACTGGTGCAAAATGCGCGGCAATCGGCGCACAGCTCTTCCGGCGTCGTGCGCGATGCGGTGACGGCGATGCAACGCATCAAGGCGGCCTCCGAGGAGATCAGCCAGATCATCGGCGTGATCGACGAGATCGCTTTCCAGACCAACCTTTTGGCGCTCAACGCCGGGGTCGAGGCGGCGCGCGCCGGCGATGCCGGCAAGGGCTTTGCGGTCGTTGCCTCGGAGGTGCGCGAGCTCGCCCAGCGCTCGGCCAAGGCCGCCAAGGAGATCAAGGCGCTGATCCAGAATTCGGTCGCCGAAGTCGCCGAAGGCGTGCGCCTCGTCGGCGATACCGGCAGCGCGCTGAAGGAAATCGAGGACTTCGTCGCGGCGATCGACACGCGGATCGCGGCGATCGCGACGGCTGCGACCGAGCAGACGGCGGGCCTCGGCGAAATCAATGCTGCGGTCAACGACATCGACGTCATGACGCAGAAGAATGCGGGCATGGTGGAGCGCACCGCCGACGTCAGCGTCCGGCTGGCCGAAGGCGCGCAGCGGCTGACGGAACTGGTCAACCGCTTCCAGCTCAACCGCCGTGCCGAGCGGCGCGAGGCGGGCACGGCAGCGGCAACGGGCGGCATGGGTGACCGTCGCCGCGCGGCCGACGCGCGGGCCGCCTGAGGGAACAAAGCGGGACGTGCGGGGCGATCATGCCCTGCCGTTCCGCGGGCGGGCGGGCCGGGGGTGCGGCCCGCCTCATCCCCTCCAAGGCAACCTTCGTGCGTTGGAGAGCCTTACCGCAGCAACGAAATTGTGACCGCACCGTCTCCGAGGTCTCCCGTGGCATTGGCGCGTGATAGACGATCGGCAGACGTGTCCGTGCAACGTGTGGTATCGCTGATACGTTGACGAAGCCCACGGTTCTATGCATTCTGCCGGCCAACGAACGAAGATGCCGGATACGGCACGGGAAGAGCAGGGCCAAAGGCCCAAGGCATTGATAAGCTTCGCATTCGCCAACGGCGCCCGTGCGTCTCGCCAGGTCGCCATGGCATTCTGAAGAGCTGCAGGGTCTCGCGATCAAGGGAAACCTGCAGAGTTGCGACGCGCTTTGGCGTCGCTTGAGCACGACATACGCATTCACGACGTCATTCGCATCGATTGCTCGAGGCCGGAGGGGATTGTGAAGGAAAAGTCGAGGTTTCTGCCAGCGGTGCTGGCTGCCATGCTGGCCGCATCCGTGGCGCTGCCTGCCACTGCCGCCGATCTGGTGATCGCCATGCCGAACTGGCCGTCGGGCCAGGCGACGGCCAATATCCTGAAAGTGGGCATCGCCAAGAAATTCGGGCTCGATGCCGAGGTCAAGGAACTCGGTACGCTCAATGCCTTCGTCGGTTTCGAGGCGGGCACGGTCGACATTCAGCCTGAGGTCTGGCGACCGAACTTCGAAGACGTCGTGCGCAAATACGTGACCGAAAAGGGGGTCGGACAGCTGACCGAACGCAGCGTGCCGGCCTGGCAGGGCCTTTGCGCCACGCCGGAAGCGGCCAAGACGATCAAGTCCGCCGCCGATCTCAGCGACCCCGAAAAGACCAAGGTCCTCGACACCGACGGCGACGGCAAGGGCGAGATGTGGATCGGCGCCGCCACCTGGTTTTCGACCGGCATCGAGCGGGCGCGGGCGGCCGGCTACGGCTACGACAAGACGCTGACGCTGTTCGAGGCGGAAGAGGAGGTGGCGATGGCTGCCGTCGATGCGGCCGTCGCGACCGAGAGGCCGATGGTGTTCTACTGCTACGCGCCGCATCACGTGTTCGAGCTGCACCCGATCGCACGGCTCGAAGAGCCGCCGCACGATGCCGCCAAGTGGAAGATCCTGCCGCCGAGCGACCCGCTCTGGGTGTCGAAATCCAGCGCCTCGACCGCCTGGGAAGCGGCACATTTCCAGATTGCCTATGCCACTGCCTTCGGCAAGAAACACCCCGATGTCGCGAAGTTCCTGGAGAAGGTGGATTTCTCGCCGGAGGAAGTGACGAAGATGAGCTACGCGCTGGAGGTCGAGCGGCAGGCGCCGGCCGATTACGCGAAGAAATGGGCCGAGGACAACGCGGCGCGCATCGACGGGTGGGCCAAGCCATGAGCGGACGTTCTGACGACAATCGCCTTGCCGGCACGGACCGGCCCCTGTGGACGCGGCGCAGGCTCGGTGTCGCGGTGCTTGCCGCCGCCCTTACGCTCGAGCCGCTCGCCGCCTGGGCGCAGACCCAGATCTACGATGCCCGCACCAAGAAATGGGTGAACTACGACAAGAAGAAAGCGCGGCAGTATTTCGCCCGCAACAATCAGCTGCCAGAGGCGTTCCGCCGCCAGGTGGTGACCTTCCGAACGGCGGAACAGCCGGGCACGATCATCATCGACGGCAACCAGCACTTCCTCTACCTGGTGCAACCCGGCGGCGAGGCGATCCGCTACGGCATCGGCGTCGGGCGGGAGGGCTTCGGCTGGGCCGGCATCGTGCGCGTCGGGCGTACGGCCGAATGGCCGACCTGGACGCCGCCGGCCGAGATGGTGGCGCGCGACCCGAATGCGGCGAAATGGGCGGCCGGCATGCCCGGCGGGCCGGACAATCCGCTCGGCGCCCGCGCGCTCTATCTCTACGAGGGCGACCAGGACACGATCTACCGCATCCACGGCACGGTGGAGCCCTGGACGATTGGGCTCGACGTTTCCTCCGGCTGCATCCGCATGAACAATGACGACGTCATCGACCTGCATTCGCGCATCGAGATCGGCGCCAAGGTGATCGTGCTGATGCAGGGGGCAGCGCTCTACAAGGGCGTTTGAGGCAGTATAGGCAAGACGGGTCGCTTGAGAGCGGCGCGTCGGCGCAGGCACCTTGCGGGCGCCAGGAAAGAACCGATCGGCCGCCGGGGACACGGGTGGTCGATCGCGCGAAGAAACAGGGACAGAAGATGCGAAGGGGAGGATACGTGGTGAGCGAGGGGATATTGCGTATGAAAGGCCTTGTTCTGGCGCTGGCGGCCACGGCCGCGATCAGCGGTTGCCAGTCCGCGCCCAAGCCCGAGGATATGGCGCGCACCAGCCTGCAGACGGCGCCGGCTGATCTGCAGCTCCTGTGTGCCCATGCGGCCGCCGGTGCTGCCCAGGTCGACAGCGCCAAGGTCTTGCCGACCAGTTCGCGGGCGCTCGATGCCGCCTCCTACAGCGTCGACCTCGACGCCGCCGGCCGCAAGTTCACCTGCATCGTCGACACCGCCGGCAGCGTGAAGTCGGTCACGCCGGTCTAGCAGACAACCCGGCCGCGGCCATGCTGCCGGCCGTCAATCACCAATATTGAACAGCGTCGAAGGATCGGCAACGACGGGCGCTGCGTAGAAGGTCAGGCGCGCCGCGTCCATCAGCAGCAGCGGCTGGTCCATCTCGACCGCAAGGCTGGTGATCCAGTCCTGGAAGTCGCGCACGCGGTCGGCGTAATCGGCCGAAACATCGTGTGCCTCGGACGGGTCGGCGCCAAGATCGAAGAGTTCGACCTTTTGCGGCAGCGTCGCCTTCCAGACGAGCTTCCAGTTGTCCCGGCGCACGGCGCCGCCCATGGGGTCGACGTTGTAGACAACCTCGGTGCGCGGCGTCGGCTTGCCCTCGCTCAAAGAGGGCCAGAGGTTGATGCCGTCGAGCGGCTGGTTCTTGTCGAGCGTCGCGCCGACGATCGCTGCCAGCGTCGGATACATGTCGACCACATGGACCATGCCTGCGACCTTGCCGGGCTTGATCTTCTTCGGCCAGTTGGCAAGCGCGACCACGCGGGTGCCGCCCTCGTAGAGTGTGCCCTTGCCGTCGCGATAGGGGCCGTTGTCGGCCGGCAGCCCGCCGCTCACCTTGCTGTCGCCGGCAAAGAGCGAACTCGTCACACCGCCATTGTCGCTGTGAAAGACGATCATCGTGTTGTCGCGCATGCCGCGTTTTTCAAGCGACGCCAGCAGCTTGCCGATGCCGTCGTCGAGCACGGAGATCATCGCCGCATAGGCACGGCGGTTCTTGTCGGCGATGTGCTTGTAGCGCTCGAGATAGTCATCGGGCGCCTGGAAGGGCGTGTGCGGCGCCGTGAAGGCGAGGTAGAGGAAGAGCGGGCTTGCGGGATCGTGGCTTTCGACCACCCGGGCTGCCTCGTCGCCGATCAGCGTGTTGTCGAAGCCGGTCTCCTCGAGCGGCCTGTTGCCACGGTACCAGTCCTTCACCCCATGGGAGGCGTGCTTGAAGTGGTCGATCTCGCCGACCAGCGCGCCATAGAAGGTGTCGAAGCCGCGCTGCTTGGGCCAATATTCCGGCTTGGCATGGCCGAGATGCCACTTGCCGACCAGCGCGGTTCTGTAGCCGGCATCCTTCATGACCTGGGAAAGCAGGTATTCGTCGAGCGCCAGCCCGTAGGAGCCGGACGAGGGGATCACGCCCGTCTGCAGGCCATAGCGCAGCGGGTAGCGGCCGGTGAGGAAGGCTGCGCGCGTCGGCGTGCACATCGGCTGGGTGTAGAACTGGTCGAAGGTTACGCCGGTCGCCGCCAGCCTGTCGAGATTGGGTGTGCTGATGTCCGAGCCGCGGAAGCCGACATCGCCCCAACCGAGATCGTCGGCGATGATGTAGACGATGTTCGGCGCCGTCGCGCCGGCTGCTTGCGCCGCATTCGGGGCAAGAGCCGCAAGGCTCGCCGGCAGCCCGGCGGCAACGGCGATCGCCGCACTGCTCATGAGAATGTCGCGCCGGGTCAGGCCGGCTTCCGGATCCGCCCCAGCCGTCTTGCCGCCGCATGCGTTTGCACGGGCGTTGTTCGCTTGCAGTTCAGACATGCGCACCCCCTGGAAATGCGACCCGACCGGACGGCGGATCTTTTATTCGATATTTCTAATATCTGCACCGTCCGGTAGCGCCGTCAATTAACATTGTCGTGGTGGCAAAGGGGCGAAATGGCGCGTCGTTGACCGCCTATCGACGGCTGTATCGTTGAGCTATCGCGGCACTGTCACCGATAATTTTCATGGAATTAAGCTTTGTGCAGTGCAAATAAATAATGCTGCAGTGCAGATAGTATTTTGGAGAATTGCGTTGTTTGGTCAGTATATTTTCCAGAACTTCTTCCAAGTTTGGAAAATCTATGCTCTCATAGGTTTAGTTGGAAGGAGGACATGCCATGCTCTCGTTCTTCGAGCACTTTGCGCTTTTCGACGCCTTGATCGTTGCGGCAATCTGCACGCTTCTGATCCTGAGTTACTTCAGCCGCGAGGCCTGAGGGCGCGGGGAAGCAAAACGGGGTCCGTGGACGACCCGGAGGGGTTCCGCAATGGCGCGCGGGCGCTTCAAGCTTGCCGTCGCTGAACCGCGACAACACGTGGCGTCGTGCACTTCGATCTGCATGGCTTTACGGTCGTAGCGCTGAACCGGTTCAAGCCGTGCGCCTTGCCGAGACATGCAGCCAGCGGGTCGGTTCGCCGTCATAGCCGCTTCCATCGGCCTCGCTGATGTCAGGCTCGGGCCAGCCGGCGTCTTCGAAGCAGGCGCGCAGCCAGTCGGCTGAGGGGTAGTTGAAGTAGCGGCCGAAGCGGTCGTGGCCTTCCGTCTCGCCGGCCTTGAAACTCGCCTGCAGAAGACCGCCCGGCTTCAGCGTCCGGCGAATGCGTGTGAGCACGTCGGCAAGCTCCGTGCGCGGCACATGCAGAAGCGAGGCCTCGGCCCAGATGCCGTCGAACCGTCCTTCCCAAACGATCTCCTGAAACGTGATGACCTCGACCTTGCGGCCGATGCGCACTTCGGCTTCCCGCGCCAGTTCCGCCGAACCGTCGCAGGCGCTGACGTCGAAGCCATGGTCCAGCAGAACAAGGCTGTCATGCCCGCCGCCGCAGCCGAGATCGAGCACCGAGGCGCCGGGGGCGAGACGGGCCATGAAGGCCGCGAGACGGGTTGCCGGCGGCTTGCGTTCGCGCGCCGCATAGGTGGCGGCGTTGTCGCGATAGAAGGCGAGGGTGTCGTCGTCGGGTTTTGTCATCGATGCTTTCTGGGCGTTGGCGCCGGCGTGGGAAGGGCGATTGCCTTGGGCTGCGAAAATCCGTTCCGTCAGCGTTTCGTCATGGATCGTTTTTCTCCGTTCGAAGCCCGAGAGCAGACTAGACGAAGATGGCGGCAGGCGGAGCAAAAAATATCGGCATGCTGCGGGTAAAGCGGGCTGATCGACAGGCCTGACGCTTCCGGATAAGCATGTGGCAGTTGTCCTCAGCCGGAACCTTCAATGGTCGATCTTCCCATTTTCCTGACCTTCGTTGCTGCACTCTTCGTTCTGGAGATCACGCCCGGTCCGGACATGATGCTGGTGCTCGCCCGCGGGATCGGGCAGGGGCGCCGGGTGGCGCTGCTGACGGTGGTCGGCATGATCTTCGTCGCCGGCGTCGTGCAGGTAGGCCTGCTGGTCCTCGGCGTCGCCTCGCTGCTGAAGGCCTATCCCGCCGGTCTCATTTTTCTGCAGTGGGTGGGGGCCGCCTACATGCTCTATCTCGGCGCGCGCATGGTCTGGTCGAGTTTCGGCGATGCGGCTGAAAGCAAGCGGCTGGCGGCGACCGAGGTGTCCGACTGGCGCGCGGTCCGCGAGGGAACGATCAACAGCCTGACGAACCCGAAGTCGCTGCTCTTCATGTTCGCCTTCCTGCCGCAGTTCGTGGACCCGACCGCCGGCCCCGTTTGGCTGCAGCTTGCCGTGCTCGGCACCGTGCAGAAGCTTGCCGGCATCCTTTCGCTCGGTTCGGTAGCGCTTGCCTCGGGAACGGTCGGGCAGGCGCTTTATCGTTTTCCGCGGCTGCTCGTCTGGCAGCAGCGTTTTACCGGCGCCGTCATGCTGGGGCTTGGCTTCCGGCTCCTGTTTGCAGGCAACGCCAGCGCGCCGGCGGTCAAAACGTGAGGCGGTGCTGTCCCCGCTGGGCGGGGACAGCACTTGAAAGACGTTGCTTGATGGCAGAGGGCCTAGGTCATCTGCCGCGTCGTGTCGATTGGCCGGGTCTGGAGCCGGCAATGCCTACCGTCTCACTTGGCCGCCTGGGTCGTGCCGAGCACGTAGTCTCCGTCCCAGTGCCAGATCTGCTTGTCGTCAACCGTGACCTTCACGATCGCCTGGAAGCCCGCGAGCGTGCCGCTGCCGGCGTGGAACGCACAGGTGCCGAGCGGCGGCTTGGCCGTATCGTAGACGACGCAGTATCCGAGCGCCGAGTCGCCGTTTCCGACAGCGATGACGGCGGTGCTGCTGGAGAAGAGGGGATTGGCGACCACCGGTCCATAGTAGAGGATTTTGCTGCCAGCCGGGATCGCTTCGAGGTTCGATTCCGTAATGGTGCAGAAGCTCGGGGTGTCGCCGGTGAACTGGCTGCACTCCTTGGCGATCTTGAGGGGGTGCGTCTCCGGCGCTGCGGGTGCCGCCGACGCCGCTTGTGCCAGCGCCAGGGCGGCGCCAGCCGACAGGATAAACAGTCTGCTCATGGCCTAGTCCCTCCGGTCGAATTGAGGGGAGAAATTTTACGCTTCGCCTCCTTCTCCGGCAATTTGCCACTTTGGGTTATCAGGCGCCGGGTGCCGCTGCCGGCGCAAGGACAAGCGGACGACGGGCGTCTGTGCGATTGGGGCCAAGCGGCGCGAGCGTAGCGGTTGAGCGGATGGCTTGCTTTACCTCATGGCGCGTGGCATTCGGCTCAAGTTGACGTAACGTCAGGTCCTGGACGTTGCGTGCGCGGAGCCCCAAAAGCCCGAAAAGCGCACGGAATTAGGTCAATAATATTGACATAAATTGGTCGTCATGGTCCTGTCGCTTCACCGTCCAGAGCATCCTTCCTTCCAGGGGGATCGCCCGAAGCGGAAAGATGCTCTAAACAAAAAACCAGAGCGTGCTTTGTGCGTTCATGCGAACGCACGGCGCTCTAGAATGACGCGGGAGGAAGCGGAGAACCGCTTTCCGCTTATAATCTCTGAGGAAACACCCCATGCTGGATTGGGAACATATCTTCGCGACGCGCTCGAACCGGATGCGCGCTTCGGAAATCCGCGAACTGTTGAAGCTGCTCGATCGCCCCGACATCATCTCGTTTGCCGGCGGCATTCCCGATCCCGCGCTGTTTCCGGATGCGGAATTCAAGGACGCCTATGCGGAGATCTTTTCCGGCCCGGCCGTGAGTGCCGCACTGCAGTATTCGGTCAGCGAAGGCTACAAGCCGCTGCGCGAATGGCTTGCCAAGCAGATGGCCGATCTCGGCATTCCCGCCGGCGCCGACAACATCTTCATCACGTCCGGTTCGCAGCAGGGCCTCGACTATCTCGGCAAGCTGTTCCTGTCGCCGAACGATACCGCACTTGTCACCTGGCCGACCTATCTCGGCGCGTTGCAGGCCTTCAACGCCTATGAGCCGACCTACGACCAGCTGAACCCCAACGGCAACCGCACGCCGGAAGCCTACCGTCAGGCGGCGGGCGAGGCGGGCGGCCGCGTCAAGTTTGCCTATCTCTCGGCCGACTTCGCCAACCCGACCGGCGAGACCGTCGACCGGGCCGGCCGCGAGCGCGTGCTGACGCTTGCCGAAGAGCTCGACATTGCCGTCATCGAAGACGCGGCCTACCAGTCGCTGCGCTATGACGGCGAGCCGGTGCCGCCGATCCTGGCGCTCGAAATCGCCAAGAAGGGCGACATCAACAATACCCGCACGATCTATTGCGGCTCGTTCTCGAAGACGCTCGCTCCCGGCCTTCGCGTCGGCTGGGTCTGCGCCTCGGAAAAGGTGATCCGCAAGCTCGTGCTCTTGAAGCAGGCAGCCGATCTGCATTCCTCGACCATCAACCAGATGGCGATCTGCACCGTTGCCGAGCGCGGCTTCGATGAGCAGGTGGCGAAGATCCACCGGGTCTACAAGCAGCGCCGCAACGCCATGCTCGCAGCGCTTGAAAAGTACATGCCCGAGGGCGTGTCCTGGACGAAGCCGGAAGGCGGGATGTTCGTCTGGGTGACGCTGCCAAAGGGCATGGACGGCGCCGCACTGCTTGCAAAATCGATCGAGACCGCCAAGGTCGCCTTCGTTCCCGGTCGCGCCTTCTTTGCCGATGGCTCGGGCGAAAACACCCTGCGCGTTTCCTTCTCCTGCGCCAACGATCAAATGATCGACGAGGGCATCCGCCGGCTCGGCGACCTCATCCGTGGCGAAGTTGCGGCTCTGGCGGCTTAAGGCTTCGTCAGACCTTCTTCATTTTGAGAAACGCGCTTGCTCCTGCGGGCGCGTTTTTCTTTTGGCTGGTAAAACCTTCGTGTTTTAGTCAAGATGACGCATTGATCGAAGCGGGGCCTTCCGATAGTTAGAACGTGACATGACCGGGCCACCCCCGGCCACGTAAGCGTTAACGTCACTCAACGCGTATGATCGAACGGCCAGAAGCGGCTTCGATCTGCGCGACTGTGTCCTGCGGATCGAGCTTTTCGAGGCCCTCCAAAGGATGCAAATGGACAATTCTCCCAACTATTCCCATCTCCCGACGCCGCGCATCGAGCGTGTTCGCCATGAGCTGAAGCGCCGCTCGCTCGTCGTTTCCGGCATCGAGCGGGTGACGCCGGGCATGCTCCGGATCACGCTTTCCGGTGAGGATCTCGCCGACTTCGTCAGCCTCGGGGCGGATGACCACATCAAGATCTTCGTTCCCGGCGCAAACGGCACCGAAGAGCGCCGGGACTATACGCCACGGCGCTACGACACAGACGCGCGCGTTCTGGCGCTCGATTTCGCGTTGCACGAGGCGGGCCCCGTGACCGCCTGGGCAATGGCGGCCTCCGTGGGGGACAAGCTCGAGATCGGCGGGCCGCGTGGTTCGGCGGTCGTGTCTGGAGATTTCACGCGATGGCTGCTGATCGGCGACGAGACGGCGCTGCCGGCGATCGGGCGGCGGATCGAGGAGACGCCGGCGGGGCATCAGATCACCAGCGTCGCCGCGGTCACCGGGCTGGACGAGCGGCAGAAATTCCGCACCAAGGCGGCGCTCACCACCCATTGGGCCTATCGCCCGCTCGATCAAGCGCACGATCCGTCAGCGCTGCTTGCCGTCGTGCGTCAAGTGGCGCTCGAGCCCGGCACCTTCGTCTGGATCGCGGCCGAAGCCGCAGTCACCCGGGCGATCCGCACCCATCTCGTCGAGGAGCGCGGCTTGCCGCTCAGCTGGCTGAAAGCCTCCGGCTACTGGGTGAAGGGCAAGGCCGACAGCACCGAGAAGTTCGAATAGACATCACGCTTTCCGGTGCCTTTGCTCGGGCATCACGACGGGAACGCTCGGCCGGCGGATCAAAAGATCCGCGCAGGCCCTGCTGCGGTTACCTCAGGCGCGCCTCTCTTGAGGGGCGCCCGCCGCCCTCATGCCGGCGGAACAAGGCCGGGAAAACACGTCGTGGGCTCGGGTGCGCAATTGCCTTGTCGTGGAGAGTCAGGTCATTTCGCATCTTTGGGCGACGTCGATCCGATCACGCGGATCGACTGGTGCCATCAATGGTTCAATTCGAGGGCAGGGCAGGCTTGGACCTCATCGACGATCAAGCGCAATCCGATCAACCGACGCCGCGCATGTATGCCTGGGCGCGCAATTCAGCGGCCTATCGGCTGGCGCGGCAGATGCTGACGGAAAAGCAGCTCTTCGACGCCATCTCGCGCAAGGCGCGGGAGAAGTTCGAGGATATCAGCGTGAACCAGGTGGAGCTGCTGGCGGCTGCGGCCGTGACCTTTGCCTATGACAATGGCGCGCTCAACGACAAAGCTTATGCCGAGATCAAGACCCGCTCGGCCATGCGCGGCGGCAAGTCGAAGCGGGCGATCGCCCAGAAGCTGTCGGAAAAGGGCGTCGCGCGGGACGCCGTCGCTGCGGCGGTGGCGGAAGCCGACGATCTCTATGCGGCCGTCGTCTTGGCGCGAAAGCGCGCCTTCGGGCCGTTCCGCAAGGCGGCGCTCGACGAGAAGCGTACGGCCAAGGAGCTCTCCGCCTTTGCCCGGGGCGGTTTCAGCTTCGAACTGGGCAAGCGGGTCTTTGCGATGTCGGTCGACGAGGCCGAGGAGATTTTGTTTGCAGGCCGCTCGCTCTGACCCAAGGGGGCAGGTCGTGTTGTCTGATTGCTCTTCCTGTTCGCCTGGGTCACGCCTCAGGCGATCGGCAAGGACCTTGCCGCCGCGGGGGCGGGCATGCTGGCGCTCGCCCTGATCTCCGGCATCGTCCAGTACGCGCTTGCCTTCTGGCTCTACCTGATCGGCCTCAAGCGCCTGCCGGCGAGCACGGCTGCGCTGTTCCTGACCCTGACGCCCGTCTTCGGCATCGGGCGTAAAGGCCGCGGCAATTACCCGCGCTTCAGCGCCGGATCGTCCATCGCCGGATTGTAGAACAGCGAAAGCGTCAGGCTGCGGGCGATGCGTTCGGCCGTGGCCATGAACCAGGCCTTGGCCTCGCCGTTCGGGGCGATGTCGTCGAGCGTCGTGGAAAAGAGATCAAGCCATTTCGGAAAGAGATCCGGCGTCATGTTGGCGACGCCGACATGCGCCTGCACCGGCTTGCCGCCATAGGCGCCGTTGCGGAAGGCGACGGCCGACCAGAAGCTCTTCATCTTGTCCATGTGCTCCGGCCAGCGGCTGGAAAGCCTGGCGTCGAAGACGGGGCCGAGTTCGGGATGGGCGAGCACGCGGGCGTAGAAGGTCTCGACGAGACGATCGATGAAGGCCGCATCGATGCCGATCGCCTTCATCTCGGCTTCCGCTCGTTCGCGGATTGCTGCGACATGAGCGGCGCGGCCCTGCAAGTCGTTGTCGTCCATCCCGATGTCCCTGTCTCAATGCCCATGTCTCGATGCCCATGTCTCAGGCCCAGGCCCTTATCTTTGGCGTCTTGCATATAGGCATGCGGGGGCGTCGCGCCAGAGGCCAAAGGGGCGATTGCGTCAATCTGTCAGAGGTTACGCTGGGTGAGTTTTGCCAGTGCTGTTCTACCCGGCCTTGCAACGGATTGCCCGCGTCGCGCGTCGCAGTAACGGTTGCGAGCCGGCACGTCGTAACTGTTACGTACTTGGACACCCACCCCCGCACGCGCATCATCCGCCCGGTCCTCGACAGCAGTGCATTTCCGATCGCCTTAACTAGGAGAGTACGATGAGCATGCATGACGATAACAAGGCTGCGCCAGCGATGGCCGAGAATGGGGTAACGGATGTCAGCCGCCGCGATCTCCTTCTCAGTGGAACAATTTTTGCAGCCGCGTCGCTGGTGGCAGGCGCTGCTTCGGTAAGCCCGGCCAAGGCGCAATCCTCTTCTTCCGCGAGCGGCAAGCCGCCGAACATCCTCGTCATCTTCGGCGACGATATCGGCATTCCGCAGATCAGCGCCTACACGATGGGGCTGATGGGCTATCGCACGCCCAACATCGACCGTATCGCCGCCGAAGGCGCGATCTTTACCGACAGCTACGGCCAGAACAGTTGTACCGCGGGCCGCGCCTCCTTCATCCTCGGCCAGGAGCCTTTCCGCACCGGGCTCTTGACGATCGGCATGCCGGGCGACCCGCACGGCATCCAGGACTGGATGCCGACAATCGCCGACGTGTTGAAGACCAAGGGCTATTCGACCGGCCAGTTCGGCAAGAACCACCTCGGCGACCGCGACGAGCATCTGCCGACCAAACACGGCTTCGACGAGTTCTTCGGCAACCTCTACCACCTCAACGCCGAGGAAGAGCCGGAAGGCTACTTCTATCCGAAGGACCCGGAGTTCAAGAAGAAGTTCGGCCCGCGCGGCGTCATCAAGTCGAGCGCCGACGGCAAGATCGAGGACACCGGCGCGCTCAACACCAAGCGCATGGAAACGATCGACGAGGAATTCCTGACGGCTGCCAAGGATTACATCGACCGGCAGGTGAAGGCCGACAAACCGTTCTTCTGCTGGTTCAACTCGACCCGCATGCATGTCTTCACCCACCTGAAGCCGGACTCGCTCGGCAAGACCGGCAAGGGCATCCATGCCGACGGCATGGTGGAGCATGACGGTCACGTCGGCCAGCTCCTGAAACAGCTCGACGATCTCGGCATCGCCGACAACACCATCGTGCTCTACACCACCGACAACGGCGCGGAACTGGCGCTGTGGCCGGACGGCGCGCAGACGATGTTCCACGGCGAGAAAGGCACGACCTGGGAAGGCGGTTTCCGCATTCCGATGATGGTGCGTTGGCCGGGCGTGGTAAAGCCGGGCACGCAGATCAACGACCCGGTGACGCTGATGGACTGGCTGCCGACCTTTGCGACCGCCGCCGGCATCGCCGACGTCAAGGAAGAGATGAAGAAGGGCTTCAAGGGCACGTCGAAGACCTTCAAGGTGCATCTCGACGGCTACGACCTGACGGGGCTGTTGAAGGGCGAGGCGAAGGAGCCGCCGCGTGACTCGGTCTACTACTTCGACCAGGGCGGCAACCTCAACGCTATCCGCTGGAACGACTGGAAGCTGAGCTTCGCCCAGGCGAGCCACGGCAACATCGCCACCGCCACCCGTGAGGTGCCGAGCTGGGCCGTAATCGCCAACCTGCGCATGGACCCCTACGAGCGCGGCATGGAAGACGGCGGCGGGGCGATCGAGTTCCTCGCCCGCAACATGTGGCTGCTGGTGCCGATCCAGGGCAAGATCAAGGAGTTCTTCGCCGACTTCAACGATTATCCGTACCAGGCCGGCAGCACGCTGAACGCCAGCGGCATCAACTATGGCTGGCTTGCGCAGCAGGCAGCGATGAAGCGGCTGGGCGAACTGGAAAGCCTGGCGCCGCGGTAAAGAGCGGAAAGACTCCGCCGCCGGCGACCGCTGGCGGCGGGACGCAAAGCGCCGGCGGCTTGTAAAAAGGCCGCCACCTCTTGCCGCGGGTCAAGGTCCGGCGGCATCCCTTGCGTAATTCCTTGCGTTCGATCGCAAAAAGGAGCGTGCGATGTGCCTGCGGAGTCTGCGTGCCCTTGCCCTACACACGGCGATCCTGGTGGCGTTGCCGACAGTGGCGCCGGCACAATCGGTGCTGACTCAGGCCATACGCACGAGCGAGGCGCAGGAGCCAGCGCTGATCCATGCCGACCAGCAGTCCGCGGCGCAACAGAAGCTCGATACGCTTTATGCCAGGCTGGGCAAGAGGCCGAACATCGTCTGGCTCGTGGTTGATGACATGGGCTATGGCGATCCCGGCGCCTATGGCGGAGGTGCTGCGATCGGCGCTGCGACACCCAACATGGACAGGTTGGCGCGCGAGGGCCTGAGGCTCACCTCGGCCTATTCGCAACCCACCTGCACCCCGACGCGCTCGGCGATCCTGACGGGCCGGTTGCCGGTTCGCACCGGCCTGACGCGGCCGATCCTTGCCGGCGACAAGATCACCAAGAACCCCTGGGCCGACGAGATTTCCCTGCCGACGCTGCTTGGTGGGGCAGGGTACAAGACCGTGCTCTCGGGCAAGTGGCATGTGGGCGAAAGCGAAGGCATGCGGCCGCACGAGGTCGGGTTTGATGAATTCTACGGCTTCTACGAGGCCGAGAAGGAAATCACCCAAGGGGTCGACAAGCGGCGTTACCCCGATCTGGTGCTGAACCCCGAGCGGCTGGCGATGCTGAGGAAGACCGGATCGAGCACGGCGCTGGTACAGGCGGTAAAGGGCGGGCCAGTCAGCCAAGTCGAAGAGATCGACAGCATCGAGAAGATGGCCGAAGGCGATCGGATGCTCAAGGAATTCACGGTGAAGAAGATCAAGGAGCTTGCGTCGGGAACGGCGCCGTTCTTCCTCGAACACTGCTTCATGAAAGTGCACGCCGACAATTTCGCCTCCAAGGCCTTCGAAGGCAAGAGCGGCAGCAAGTACCCCTACAAGGACGACGTGGTGGAGGTGGATGCCTATATCGGCGAGATCGTCGACGCGCTCGATCAGGCCGGCGTCCTGGACAATACCTTCATCTTCGTCACCTCCGACAACGGCCCGCAGCTCGATAGCTGGCCGGACAGCGGCTATACGCCGTTTCGCGGCGCCAAGGGATCGGCCTGGGAGGGCGGCATCCGCATCCCGGCGATCGCCTACTGGAAGGGCATGATCAAGCCCGGCCGCGAAAGCGACGAGCTCTTCGACCTGATGGACCTCTTCAACACGTCGCTGAGCCTTGGCGGCATCAGAGACAACGTGCCGGTCGACCGCTACATCGACGGCATCGACCAGACCTCGTTCCTGCTTGCCGACGACGGCCGTTCGAACCGCGAGAAGGTGTTCGTCTGGAACGAGCAGAACCTGATGGCGATGCGCATGTACGAGTACAAGATCCACGTGAAGGTGGTGGAAACCAAGGCCCAGTGGCTGAACATCGACATGACGACGGTGAGCGACGTCGGCCTCGCGCCCTGGCTGTTCAATCTCTACATCGATCCGAAGGAGGAATATCCCGTCGGCCACCGGATGAACGCCTTCCTCGCCTCGATGCTGGCCGAGATGAAGGCGCATGCCGCCACCTTCAAAAAATATCCGCCGAAGAACATCGGGCTCGGGCAGTGAGCGATCCGGTACATAACAGGGGACGTCGTGGATTTTCAGTGGACGCGGCGGGGATTTTCAGACACCGCGCCGTCGCCTTGAGGTCCGGTGGCAACTTCGTCTTGCCGCCGTGAGAGGGGCAGTTGAGATAGCGCTTTCGCGATTGCGCCCAGCGACACCACATCCTAGTTTCCCGCCAAATCTGCCGGGAGCTGAACCATGCGAATTCGACCTGCGGTCAAGGACGACCATCCGGCGCTTTGCGCGATCGACAGCGTTGCGGCCGACGATCTGAAGCGACGCGCCGACATTGCCGACTGGATCCAGCAGGGCTGCTGCCATCTCATCGAGATCGAGGGGGAGGCTGCCGCCTATGGCGTGCTGACCCACCACTTCTTTGGCCAGGCCTTCATCGAAATGCTGATGGTGGGGACGTCCTGGCGCCGGCGTGGTCTGGCTGGGACGCTGATCGCTCACTTTCAATCCATGTCGTCGGGCGCGAAACTCTTCAGCTCGACCAACATGTCGAACCGTCCGATGCAGGACCTGTTGGTCAAGGCCGGGTTCCGGCCGAGCGGCTACATCGACAATCTCGACGAGAACGATCCGGAGATCGTGTTCTACAGCCCCCCAAGCCGAGCGTGACCTGAGGGGGCCGGATAGCGTGGGGCTCAGGCGGCCGCGCCGAGCTCGGCGAGGTGGCCGGCGAGGTCGGTGCCCCGACCGGCGGCGTTGATCGTGTCGAAATATTCGTGCCAGCCGGATTGGGCGATGCCGGCGACGAGGGCTTCGAGTGCTGTCGCGTCCGGGCAGCGCCAGACGGCGAAGAAGGTCTGCGATGCCGCATGCAGCTTCGACTGGTCGACCTTGCCGAAGGTGATGAGCTCGACGCCGAGCGCCGACAGGCCCGGCATGGCGGAGCCGATCGCGGCCAGGAACTGCTGGCGCCCCTGACGGGGAAGGGCGAGCCACGCCGGCTTGGCGCTGTAAAGTTCGGTCAGGTAGTGAGGCATAGTCTGCTTTCTTGTTGTCAGTCTGAGGTTATGCCATTCCGGGCGCTCTCAAGCGTTTCCGGAACTGGATCTGGTGGGGATGGATCGAAGCGCGCGGCGACAGATGCGCGATGTCGCGGGTCCTGAGCTTTCGGCGGACCAGCGTGCCGCCAGCGCCTGGACCCACTCGGGCCGATCCTTGGCCGCATCGTTCAGCCAGTTGCCGACCGAATCCTGCACGTAAGGTGAGGGATCGGCGCGCAACGGCTCGAGCACGGGCAGCGCGCGTTCGGGCTCCTGCTTGAGCGCGGTGATGTGGGCGCACCAGACGCCGCGCGGGCGGATGGATTCCGAGGCGAAACGGCGGATGCGTTCGGATGGATCTGATGTCCACTCGGCCGCCAGCAGGGCGATCGCTTGATCCAGATCGGCCGCGAGATGCGGGCGAACGGCGATCCAGGCCCATTCGCGAACACCGAAATGGCTATCGTCGGCCAGCGGCCGGATCGCGGCCAGCCGCTCGGCGAGGGTCATGTTTTCTCCGGCCGCCACCACGAAACAGGCCCAGCCGCGCACCGTGTCCGAGGAATGCTGCTTGAGCGTCTCGAAAGTCGAGGGGCCGAGGCGCTCTCCGATCAGCCGGGCGGCAAGCGGCATGCGCCGGGAGATGCCGGCCGACGCGGCCGATGTCATCTCGGCAAGGGCATCGTCGTCGATGCCGGGCACGATGTTGCCCATCAGCGCTGCGAAGTCGACCGCGAGGCATTCGGTCAAGGTGATGGCTTGCGCTCCGGCGTTCAGCTGCGCCAGGCGCTCGGCGCCAATGCCGATGGCGCCGCGTTTCTTGGTCTTGCTCTCGCTCACGCCTGTGTTTCCGGCGTGTTCTTGGGCGTGGCGCCAGTCTCCAGATTTTGCCAGATGCGCTTGAGCAGCCGGTGGAACGTCTGGTGTTCATCGGCGCTGAAACCGGCAAACAGCGAGGCGATCCAGGCGCTGTGTTCGCCCAGCAGATCGCGGGCAGTCCTGCGGCCGGTTTCGGTGAGCATTACCGCGATCTTGCGCCGGTCATTAAGGCCCGAGCGGCGCTCGACGAAGCGATCGCGCTCCAGGCCGTCGAGGAGCCCGGTGATGGTGGCGCGCGTCACGCCCGCGCGATCGGCAAGCTCATGCGGCGACAGGCCCTCGGGTTGATCGTTGAGCAGGAAGAGGATAACGAACTTGCCTTCCGACAGCCGGTGGGGCGCCAGTCTTGCGGCGCAATCCCGGTCGATCGCGCCTGACAGCGCCAGCAGTTCGAAGCAGGCGCGCATGTTGCCGGTCTCGGCGACCGCACGACGCTCGGCTTCCTGCAACATGGCCCGGTGTTTTTGTTCCAGCATTGTCATAAGGCGACAGATAATAAGGCGCCTAATTAGAGTCAACGGCTTCTTCGTTGTCGGCTGTGGATGGGGCGGCAGACCTGCCCTACCGCCCGATCATCCGCTCCTGCATTTCTTCGCCGATGAAGCAATTGTAGCCCTCACCGAACCGGGCTGCGCGCACCGTTTCGGGCGACAGGCGGCTTATCTCCAGGCCGGAGATTTCGATGATCAGCTTGCGCAGGATGGCGCGGGCGAACTCGCCGCTGTCCGTCACCTTCACCAGAAAGGCGCCGTCGCCGCCGATCACGCATTCGCGGTAATAGGCGTCGAGATCGGGGATCGCGGCGGAGTCCCAGGCGACGTGGGTCTTCAGCATGATCGGCAGGCCGTCGATGGTGATGCCGCGGGCAACGGTGGAATTGCGGGCGACAGGGGCGGGGACGCCGGAATTGTTGGGACCGTCGCCCGAGATGTCGATGACGCGGCGGCTGCCCTCAAAGGGGCTGTAGTCGAACAGCCGTCGGGTGAAGGCCAGCGTGTTGGAGATCGAGGTGAAGGCGATCCGCCGGATCGGCTGCCGCCGCAGCAGCTCGGAATATTGCGAGGCCGTGCCGCGGCCGTCGATCAGCGTCCAGGGCGTGACCTGCACCGCCGAGCCGCCCCATTCGACATAGGTGACGGCGATGCGGCCGACGGGACCATTCTCGATCGCCTCGATGAGGGCGGGCTCCAGGAAGGCCGCGACATAGCCCTGCCGCTGCAGCCGCTGCTCGTCGAGTTCCATGGAATAGGAAACGTCGACGGCGAGCACCAGTTCGAGATCGACCCGGAGCGGTTCGGCGGAAGCACTCCCGCAGAAAAGGCAGACGTAGGCAAGAAGGATCGATCCGAGCTTCATGGCAGCCGATACCGAAGGCGAGCGGGATATCCATGCTACGCCCAAACCGACCTAGCGCAATGCGGGGTCCGCCGCCGATGGATTGGCCGGCTGAGCCCCCTGCGGTTAGGCAAACCTGCCGGCAGGCTCTGGTCAGGTCAGCGGCGCAGCTTCTGCAAAAGCGGTTCCAGCGCCTCGATCAGCGGTTCGGGCGAAACCGGATCGCCGCCTTCCTCCCAAACATTCTGAAACTCGGCGATTTCAAGCCCGACGACTTCGCTCCTGGCAAGGACCGCACAGGCTGCACGCAGGTCATCGAGCGACAGCCCGTTTTCATGCTGGTAGTCGGTGGGCACGATGCCGGGGTTCAGCACGTCGCAGTCGAGGTGGATATAGACCGGACGGCCGGCGACGGCTTCGGCCAGCCTTTGCGGGAGATTGGCACCGGGACGAATATGCGGAATGCGCTTCGCCTCGATGAGTTCGGCCTCGAAGGGATCGAGGTCCCGCTGGCCGACGAGCACGATATTTTCGATGGAAAGCCCGCCGCCCAGACCGGACTGCCAGAGGCCGCAGGGCCCGGACAGCGCCAGCCCGCCGAGATAGCCGGTGCTGCTGGCCTCGGGCGTATTGAGGTCGCCATGGGCGTCGAACCAGACGACGACCGCATTGCCGTGGTGCCTCGCAAGGGCAGGCAGGGTTGCGAGCGAGACGGCACAGCGGCTGGTCGCTGCCAGCGAAAACGATCCCTCGGCGTAGATCACATCGAAGCGATCTCGCATGCGCTTCAGAGCCGGCGTCGCGGCTTCGAGCTCGACCGTCCAGTGGCCGTTCAGCGCCGGTTCCGGATCTCCGACCGTGACCGTTTCGAGGCCGAGTTTTCGGGCGAGATGGGCGGCAACGGACTTCGCGCCGGGAATGCCGAGGTCGTTGTGATCGCCGGCGCGACCCTGAAAGCAGGTGAGGGCAATGGGCATCGATGGCGGCTCCAACTCGCGTTTGCAGCGAACGAAGCACAGAGGCCGTCGATTTGGCAAGGCTGGAAGCCGAACGGCGCAAAGCGGTTGCGTCCGTCCGGTATTCCTTCATGCCAGCGTCCTTGCTCGGTGTGCCTTCTATCCGAACACCAGCGAGCGGTGCAGTTGCGCGCCGGCCCAGGCGCCGTCGCCGACGGCAAGCGAGACGGAGTGGGGAACGCGGCCGACGTCGCCGCAGGCATAGGCGCCGGGAATGGTGGTTTCCTTGGCGGCCGTCGCCCGGATCTGCAGGCCCATCGGGGTCTCCTCGATCTCGCAGCCGAAGCGCTCGGCGATGTCGCATGAGGGCGTGGTGCGGGTGGCGACGAAAAGGCCTGCGAAGGGCAGGCGGCGGCCATCCGTCAGCACCACGTCGGCATGGCCTTCGAGCCGTGCGACCGGGGTTTCGTCGATGGTTACGCCGCGCCTGACGAGATCGGCACGGCCTTCGGCGTCGAGGGTGATGGCGCCATTGGTGAAGAAGGTCACCTTGCCCCATTCCGGAATGAGCTGCGCCTGGTGGATCGACATGGGGCTTGCCGCGATTACGGCGATCTCGCCCTGGTTCAGCTCGTAGCCGTGGCAATAGGGGCAATGGAAGGCGCTCTTGCCCCAGCGCTCGGTCAGCCCCTCGATCTGCGGCAGGCCGTCCTTGACGCCGGTTGCAAAGAGCAGGCGCCGGCCTTCGAAGGAGGCGCCGTCAGCGGGGGTAACGACGAAGGCATCCTGCTTGCCGCTGGCTTTCTCGGCACGGCCGTCGATCCAGGTGAGCGTGGGGTATTTGGAGAGCTGCGCCCGCGCGGTTGCGGCAATCTCTGACGGGTCGATGCCGTCCTGACCGAGGAAGCCATGGGAATGGCTGGCAAAACGGTTGCGGCGAATGCCCTCGTCGATGATCGTCACGCGCCGGCGGGCGCGCAGGAGCTGGAGGGCGGCGGCCATGCCGGCATAACTGCCGCCGATGATGATGACGTCCTGTTGCATGGGTCTTCCTTTCGGTTGGGCGCAGGCCAGCCCACCGGTTTCTTGAACCAGTGTCTCGACCCGGGCTTTGGGCAATAGGGTTCCGGCCGGAAACCGCTTATGCGGTCCCGGTGTAATCGGATGTGTCGGGATCGATCACGTCAGGACGGATCGATCGGCTGCTGTCAATGCGATCGGAGCCGGTGCCGCCGGGCAAAGTCCTCGGCTAGGTCGGCAAGGGTCACGTGGGCGAAGCGGTCGAGCAGCAGCGCCTCGGCCTCCGCAAAGGCGGTATCGAGGGCGGCGTTGACCGCCTGTTCGACGAGGCATTCCGGCATTTCCTGCCGGTTGCCGATGGCAAAGATCGCGGGTTCGCCGAGTGTTTCGTGCAACTGCCTGAGCGTCACGGTCTTGAGATCGGCAGTGATCGCCCAGCCGCCCGCATGGCCGCGGGCGGAGGAAACGATGCCGGCATCGCGCAGGAAACCCATGGTGCGACGAACGACCACCGGATTGGTGCGCATGCACATGGCAAGCTCGTCCGAGGTCAAGGGCTCGCCGCGCTCGGCCATGTGCAGGAGCGCGTGCAGGACGGAGGAAAGGCGGCTGTCTTTTTTCATGTAACTTCAATTATTACGAATCGAAATACGATGCAAGCGGTACCTCTAGCTCACGCCTAAAAGTGCCAAGCGACAGAGGCTTGCCTGACGAGGTGCCACTCCTGTTGTCAGCGCATTCGGCTAAGATCGCCGGTATGCCCACCACCGCTCTTCGACTGGGGTCTTCGGTCCGCCGGAAGCTTGTACCGTGAAGACGGACGTTATCGTTTCATAGCTGAAATCCGCGACCACCTCAGTTGCAACAACTTCACAACGTTCTCGATCTTCATCGTCAAAAGCTGAGTCTACTAAGAACTCGAGGACGATATTGTCGTTGTTCCAGCCGCACGTTACGGCCGATATCGTCGGCGGGACTGTTCCGAGCAAGGCGCGTTGCACACTGAGGAGCAGTCGTTTCTCGCGATCTGACGCTGGCATAAGTACCTTCATTGCTGGGGCGGTTCGAATCTATGACGCCAGATGGATGGCCCCAAAGGGATTGTACTTGAACTCGTCCTCATCATAGGCGTCGACGGGCAGCAATTGGGCGCCGCGGTGCTTAAGCACCGTCTCGACGCCGTCGCTGAAGACCTCGTCGGCAACGGTGTCGATCAACGCGCTCAGGGCCAGTTCGTCGTCGGATAGGCTGCGTGGCGCGTAGACTTCGGGTATCCCGACCAGATGGAAGCCGATGCTGTAGAGATGTTCGTCGGTGCCGATCGGCCGCTTGGCAAAGGCGAGGCGGCAGGGGTGGGCAAGTGCAGCGCCTGTTTGGCCTTCGGCGTCGCGAGCAAGCTCTTTCCACCTCTCAACGCCGTGGGCGACGCCGGCGCTCTCGCCCTTGGCGGCGACGATGCCGTTATCGAGGGTGTGGGCGACCAGCCGAAGTGCGATGGCTGAATGTTTGACCGCATCCTCTGCCGTCATCGGCGGGCCGAGCACATAGATGACCGAGCGATGGTCGCTGACGGCCTCTTCGTCGACTTCGGTCCAGGCACCCTTCTTGACGCGATCCCGGCAGACTTCGAAGGATATCGGCATGCGGTCATCCGGCGCGTCCTCGGAAAACGTATAGTCGATCTCGAAACCCAGGGCGAAATCGTCGATCGCCGACTGGATCATCTCGCAAAGGTCGGAGAAGGGGCGTTCTCCGCCGAGCAGGCAGAGCACGTGACGTGGTTTGACTTCGGAAAAGCTCATGGCCGCGGTCCCCCGGTGGTTTGGGCGAAGCTGTCGCAGACACCACCACAAGATGCGA
This sequence comes from Ensifer sp. YR511, assembly GCF_900103045.1. NCBI lineage: Bacteria > Pseudomonadati > Pseudomonadota > Alphaproteobacteria > Hyphomicrobiales > Rhizobiaceae > Ensifer > Ensifer sp. YR511. Next base: position 528,382 of record NZ_FNGR01000001.1, on the reverse strand, counting down.
GCGGTCAGTGGATGGCTTTCCTAGGCGTGCGCCGGACTTTGGCCGCCGGCCGGCTGCTGTGCTCGTGCGACAATGACGATGCCGACGAGCGAGACGGCGAGGCCGGCGGCCATGGCCCAGGAGAGGGGCTCGCCGAACATGATAAAGGCCCAGATCATCGTCACGGGCGGGCTCAAATAGAGGATGGCGGTGACGCGGGCGGGCGAGGATTTTTTCAGCGCCAGATAATAGAGGCTCCAGGCGCCGAAGGTGGCGACGAAGACCAGCCAGAGGATACCGCCGACAAAGCCCGGATCGAGCACCGGCAGAACGCTGCCCTCATGCCAGGCAAAGAGCGCGAAGATCGCTGCCGCCGACAGGCACTGGATCGAGAGGCTTTGATGCACCGGCATGGCGCCCGCCGGGCTGCGCTTCTGCAGCAGGGTCGCCAGCGCCAGCGACAGGGTGCCGAGAACCGGCAGGCCATAGGCCCAGAGCGGAACGTTGCCGATATCGAGCGACCAGCCGGAGGCGATCAAGACACCGGTCAGCCCGATGAAGGAGCCGAGCCATTGGCGGGCGGTCAAGGCCTGGCCGAGGACCGGCCAGGAGAGGATGGCGACGGCAAGCGGCAGCATGTCGGTGATCAGCGCCACGAGGCCAGTGGGCACGCCATAGGAGATCGCCAGCGCAAAGCCCGCGAGATAGCCGGACATGGCAAGCGCGCCGAAGAGCATCTGCGGCACGGCGTCCTGCAACCGGATCTTTGGCCCGACCGTCAGGGCGAAGGGCAGCAGTATGAGACCGGAGACGAGGCTGCGCCAGAAGAGGATCAGGAAGAGCGGCGCGTGATCGATGGCGAAGCGGATGCCGACGAAGCCGGCGCTCCAGGAGATCACCAGCGCGGCCTCAAGCAGGATCAGGATGACGACGGCCCACATCCGGTTTGGCTGGCGGGAAGGCAGCGCAGCGACGTCGCTCATATCAAGGGTTCCGGCTCTAGCGGCTGGGGAGGGCAGCGTCGATGGCGGCGGCGGATCGCGGGCGTTCGGCGCGGCGGCGCCGGCCCGGCATCGGCAGGGTAAGGATGAAGAGCGAGCCGACGATCAGCCCGATGCCCGCCCAGCCCTCGGCCGGCAGGCGCTCGCCGACGATGACGACGGCAAGCACGGCGGCGATGACCGGTTCAAGCAGCGACAGCGTGGTCGCCATGGTGGCCGACACGCGCGCGAGGCCATAGGCGAAGAGCACGTAAGCGACCAGCACCGGCACCAGCGCCATGTAGATACCGACGGCGACATTGGTCCACGACGCTAAAAGCGGCGCGCCGGTGAAGGCGAGCACCGGCAACAGCAGAGTGCCGCCGACACCGAAGATCGAGCCCATGGCGGCGCGTGGCGGAATGCCCGCCTGCATCAGCCGCCGCGCCACCCAGGAATAGAGCGCGTAGAGCAGGCCGGAGACGAGGCCGAGCAGGATGCCGTAGAGGACCACCGTCGCGTCGGCAGCACCGGCGCTGCCGTGGCTTTCCGAAAAGGTGAGAAGCACGGCGCCGCCAAGGCCGGCGGCGGCACCGAGCAACCAGCGAGTGGTGAGCTTCTGACCGTCGAAGATGCGCTCGATCAGCGAAGCGGCGAGTGGCGCCGAGCCGATGGAGATGACGGTGCCGATGGCGACGCCGGCGAGATGCATGGAAGAGTAGAAGGCGAGCGGATAGATCGCGACCGAGAGCGAGCCGAGGATCAGCATCGGCCACTGCGCGGCGATCTTCGCCCTGCTTTTGACGATCGAATGCAGCGCCGTCAGCGCCAGGAGCAGGCCGCCAAGGCCCATGGCGACGGCGCCGATGCCAAGCGGGCTGACCCCTGAAGCAAAGGTGGCGGTGGTGCCGGTCGTGCCCCAGAGCGCGGAGGCGGTGAGCACGCAGGCAAAGCCGACGAGAGAAGCGGAATTTCGGGAGGTCATAGCTGGTCCATGATCGAGATGGCGATCCGGCGCGCGGTCTTCAGCCGTGCGTCATGTCCGTCGAGTCCGGCACGCGACATCGCGCCTTCGAGCAGGAAGGAGAGGTGCTCCGCCGTCTCGTCGATGGCGGCACCCGCGTCGGGCTTCATCTCGGCGAGATATTGCTTGAAGAGCGTTTCCACCTCGTCCTTCTGCGAGGCGACGATGTCGCGGGCGGGATCGCCGACCGAAAGCTCGGCTGCGGCATTCAGGAGGCCGCAGCCGCGGAAGCCCCAGGAATAGGCCATTTCAGCGTGGTCGACATAGCTGTCGAAGATCGCCAGTACACGGTCTCTCGGCGTTGCCGCATGGGCCAGGCGCTCGCGGTAAAGCTCCTGCCATTCCCGGTGGCGCGCCTCGATATAGGCGTTCACCAGATCGGTCTTGGACGAGAAGTTGTTGTAGAGGCTCATCTTGGCGACGCCCGCATGCGCGGTGATCGCATCGATGCCCGTGGCACCGACCCCATCCCGGTAGAACAGTTCGGCTGCCGCCTTCAAAAGCCGCTCGCGCGCCGGCGCCTTGTCGCTCATCGCCTTCTCCAATCTATTAGGTAGACCGATCTACCTATTTTGGTCCGATGTCAAGTGACGCGGTGTTTTTCAAAGGGGATGAGGATGCGGTGATGCGCCGGCCGATCGCCGCCGTTTGTGTTTGCGGCTGTAACCGTAACGTACTTCCGCGCGTCGCACGCAACGGGTCTACTGCTCGGCATGCATTCGCACTAAATTTCGCATTGGTGGCCCGCAATGGAGTTTGCGAGGCAGCGGCGGTCGAGAGATTTCAAGGCCGCCGGCCGCGGCGTATGAGGGAGATTCGGCATGCTGCGATTTATACTCACAGGCGTGGTGCTTCTGGCCGGCGCGACGAACGTCGCGGCGCAGGATATGTTGCCGGCCGAACTCCGGGACCGCGCGATCGCCCGCCGGGCGACGGAGGCGGTGATCTGGGGCATGCCGGCGGTCAATGCCGACCTGATGCTGCAGACGATGCTTTCGACGACGAAGGCCAGGGCCAACGAAGTCGTCTACTGGTCTCGCCCGGTCAACTGGAAGAACCAGACGCTGACGCCGAACCCGGATTCGATCTATTTCATGTCCTTCTGGAACGTGAAGGAAGGGCCCATCGTCATCGAGATCCCACCGGCCGAGGGCGGATCGATCGCCGGCAACATCGTCAACGCCTGGCAGATGCCGCTCGAAGATGCCGGCCCGCATGGCGCCGACGAGGGCAAGGGCGGCAAGTACCTGATCCTGCCGCCGGATTACATGGGCGAGGTGCCGGAGGGCTTCATTCCGCTTCGCTCGGACACCTTCACCGGATTTGCTCTGCTGCGTTCCAACCTGAAGAGCCATGCCGACGCCGATATCGAAAAGTCGGTCGCCTATGGCAAGAAGATCAAGATCTACCCGATGCCGGTGACCGACAAGCCGCCGGAAACGGTCTTTACCGACGCCTATGACGTGCTGTTCGACAGCACCATCCGCTTCGACGCCAGCTTCTTCGACAATCTGAACCGGGTCGTCCAGACCGAGCCGTGGCTCGAGCGCGACCGGGCGATGATCGACCAGCTGAAGACGCTCGGCATCGAGAAGGGCAAGCCCTTCCAGCCAAGCGCCGAAACCAAGGCGCTGCTCGACAAGGCGGCGGCCGAAGCCAGAGCCGAGCTTTCGGCGCGCTATGACGCCGGCTTTCCTGTCATCAACGAGGGCATCCGCTGGTTCCCCGCCGGGTTGCCGGACATGGTGAAGGCCGCCTCGGAGGCCTATGCCGATCCCGGTCTCTATCCGGTCGATGCCCGAGGCGTGACCTATACGCTCGGCTTCACCGGCATCAAGCGGCTGGGCACGGCGCAGTTCTACCTGATGGCCAACAAGGACAAGGACGGCAATCCGTTCGACGGCGGCGCTAACTACCGCCTCGTCGTGCCGAAGGATGCGCCGGTCGAGCAGTACTGGTCGGTGACCGCCTACGACCGCGAGACCCATGCGCTGATCCGCAACATGGACAAGGCGAGCGTCGCCTCGATCGGCGAGGGGGTGAAGAAAAATGCCGACGGCTCGGTCGACGTCTATTTCGGCGCCAAGGCGCCTGCGGGCAAGGAGGCGAACTTCGTGCCCGTCGACCCCGCCCGCAAGTTCGAACTGCTTTTCAGGCTCTACGGCCCGGAAAAGCCGCTGTTCGAGAAAAGCTGGAAGCTGCCCGACGTGGAGAAGATGCCGTAGCGCTTGCAAATGCCGTACTTGCAAAGTGACGGTGTTGACGCATTCCGGCGGAGCCATAGCTATGCATGCAGCCGCGGGCGGAAGGAGCCACCATGTGCGGACGCGTCTATCTGAAGACCAATCTGGAGGGGTTGCTGCGCGCCTTCGGCTTTGCCGAGCGTGGCGGCGTCGAGACGATCGCCAACCAGTTTCCGCGCTATAACGGAGCGCCGACGCTCACCTATCCGATCATCATCCGCGACGTGATCCGCGATCCCGATCTCTTCGGGCCGGTCTTCGTCTCGGCCCGCTGGGGCCTGATCCCGAGCTGGACCAAGGACCCGAAAGCGGGCAGGCCGCTCGTCAACGTGCGTTCCGACACGATCGCCAGCAAGTTCCGCTCGTCCTACCAGCGCCGGCGCTGCCTGGTGCCGATCGACGGCTTCTTCGAATGGAAGGACATTCACGGGACCGGCAAGGACAAGCAGCCCTATGCAATCGCCATGAAAACGGGCGAGCCGTTCTGCCTTGCCGGCATCTGGGAGAGCTGGCGGAACCCCGATACCGACGAGGATATCCGCACGTTTGCGATCGTCACCACCGACGCCAACGCGATGATGGCCGACATCCACGACCGCATGCCTGTCATCCTGCATCCCGACGATTACGAGCGCTGGCTTTCGCCGGAGCCGGAAGCCCCTGACCTGATGAAGCCGTTTCCGCCTGAGCTCATGACGATGTGGAAGATCGGCAGCAAGGTCGGCTCGCCGAAGAACGATACGCCGGATATCTTGGATCCGGTGGATTGAAGGAGAAGCATGCTGAAAAACGAAGGCAAATTCTGATGTCTCGAACCGCTGCCCTGCAGCTTTGCTGTGGCGACACCAATCCCTTGATTGTGGCGCCAATTGAAGGCGATCCTTCGCATGATGCGAGAGGTGTGGCCCCCGAACGAGCCGGATCGCCCGATGAGTAAGCAAGCTCAAATCTCGACAACCTCTCCGCGACCTGATCTAGATGCTTGGGTTCCAGACAGAGCGAATGGCAGGGAGTTCGGGTTTTGGTTGATGCCAGGACATGACAAATCCATCCGGCAAAACGATGTTGAAGGCCTTCGCAGCCACATTCGCAGTCCTGATCGCTGCCGTGTACATCTACGGCGAAACGCTGCAATCACACGAAAGTCCGGAAGATCAAGCCAAGGCTCGTTTGAGAAAGCACCTCGCGGAACGTGGGGAAGTCGACCGGATGCGCTACGTGACTTGCTCCCGACACGATGAACCGGAGCACAATCCGCTTCCGAATGTGTCCTACTATGTGCTGTGTGTGATCGAGCAGCCTAAGTCTGCGGGGGCAGTTGCCATCGAAGTGGCCTTCGGCCAACGCGATCAGGTGGAGTTTTGGGACCTGTCGCGCTGAAGATGACGGTAAGCGCTGCGGTGAGACCCTGGTCTTGCGGCGCAAGGCAGGTCCGAACACCGGTTCGAACGTCAGCGACCGATAGCCACAAATTTTGAAGGAAGGCCATCTCTTCATCTATCTTCTCCGCCATGGCGAAACCGTCTGGAACACGCTCGGTCGGTTCCAGGGGCAGCTGGATTCGCCGCTGACGAGGCTTGGCGCCGAGCAGGCAGATGCTGTCGCCAACCTCCTTCGCGCCGAGATTGGTGATGAGGTGCCGTCGTTCGAGATGCATGTCAGCCCGCTCGGACGGACCCGCGAAACCGCCGAAAGGGTGCAGCGGGTGCTGCCGCTTGCGAGCCGCGAGGATGCGCGGTTGATGGAGGTTTCGGTCGGCTGCTGGGATGGCATGACCAAGTTCGAGATCGACATGGAGTATCCGGGCAAACTCGATGGTTCCGATGTCTTCGACTGGTATTTCCGTTCGCCGGATGGGGAGAGTTTCGATGCCGCCTGTGCGCGGGCGGAAAGCTGGCTTGCGGATATCCGGCGACCGACGGTCGCGATTTCCCATGGGCTGTTCGGCCGGTTGCTGCGCGGCGTCTATGCCGGCCTCTCCAGGCGGGAAATGCTGGAGTTGCCGGTGCCGCAGGATGGATTTTATCGTCTCGGCGATGGGGCGTTCAGCCTCGTCACCGGCGTATCGGCCGGCCGGCAACTGGCGTCCGCTACCGAGTGAAAACACTAGCGCGGCACCTCGTGTCGGCTCCCGGGCCTTTCCAGTGGCCGCCGCCGTGGATCGACGTTTCTTCGCGGTTGGAGGGCTATCAGCCAAAGGCAGGCGCGGACTGCGCAAGCATCACGTTTGCATCACCTGCTCCAGAGCGCTCAGCAACGCCCGCGTATCCGCCGGCTTGCCGACATTGACTGCCCCCGCCAGAACCTCTCCGCCGACCTGCTCCGGCTTTTCATAGGCGCTGGCAAGCACGAAGGGCACGCTCTGCGCCCGCAGCGCCTCCGCCACCGGCGTCACGGTGCCGTCTTTCAGGGTAACGTCCAGAATGGCCACCGCCGGCTCGGCGCTTCGCAAGAGCTGCAGGGCCTGCTTTACCGTCGCGGCGGGTCCCAAGACATGCCAGCCGTGCCTTTCCAGCAGCAGCTCGAGGTCCATGGCGATCAGGAACTCATCCTCGACGAGAAGCACGGACTTGGACATAAAACCAGTCTCTGTCTTTGGAGACCGGTGACAGGGGCGTAGCGATCTCTACTGCCAAACCCTTTGGTGCATAGTTCAGTTCCACGCGCGCGCCCAATACGCTTCTCACGGAGAATTCGATAAGCCTGGTGCCGAAGCCCGCCGTCGTCGGGGGCGTGACCGACGGACCGCCGCTTTCCTGCAAGGCCAGCAGAAGACGCCTCTTAATGGCCTTCTCGATCTTCAAGCGGATGGCGTGCCTGCCGTTCCTACAGGTCCCGCGCGAAAATCTGGCCGGTGAGATCCTTGCCGAAGCTGTGGTGTTGTTCTTCCTCGATCAGCGCGAAGCCGGCCTTCTCGTAGATGTGGCGGGCGGCGTCGAGGCCGGCATTGGTCCACAGGATCATGCGGTGGTAGCCCAGAAGGCGGGCGTGGCGCATGCATTCCTCGACCAGCCGACGGCCGATGCCGAGGCCCCGGGCGGTGGGCTCGACATAGAGCAGGCGCAGCTTCGCCGTCGTTTCATCGTGGCGGACGAGAAATACCGAGCCGACGACCTTGCCGTCTTTTTCGGCGATCCAGCATCGATCCGACTTCGGATCGTAGTCGTGCATGTATTGGACGACGATCTCGGCGACCAGCGCTTCGAACGCGGTGGTCCAGCCATATTCCTGCGCATAGAGCGCGCCCTGCCGGTGGATCACCCAGCCCATGTCGCCCGGCTGCGGATCGCGCAGGATGAAGCCCGGCGTGCGCTCCTCGGCAAGCAGGCTTTCGATCTCGCCCATGGCGCCCACCAGCTGCTTCTGTTCCGGCACCGAAAGCTTTTCCAGCATGGCGACGACTTCGCGCTGTGATGCATCCTCCAGGGGCTGGAAGATCGCGCGCCCCGCGTCCGTCAGCTCGAGTTGCGTGACCCGGCCGTCGGCCGGCGAACGGGTCTTTTCGATCAGCCCCTTCTTCTCGAAGCCGGTAATGACGCGGCTGAGATATCCCGCATCGAGGCCGAGTTCGCGGCAGAGGTCGCTCCCCGTCAGACCGGAGCGATGCGCCAACTCATAGAGAATGCGGACTTCGGTCAGCGAGAAGGCGCTGGCGAGCAGATGCTCGTGCAGCAGGCCCATCAGTCGGGTGTAAAAGCGGTTGAAGCGCCGCACCGTCTGGGCGCGGTCATCGATTTGCTGCGGAGACATGGGATGCCTTTATGAGTTTGCCTTGATCAGATAATTAGTTGCCTAAGGCAAGTATTGTCAAGCAGGAATGCGCCAAGGCCCGCGGGACCGCCCGTTGCCGAGCGCCGGCGCATGTGCGTCCCCTTTTGGTTTTTGCATTTGCTAATTTAGGTAGGAGATCGTTTCAGGCTGCGATAATATCGGATCGGATATCTCTTAGGTCCGGAAATCCGGAACGGGCCGCTTTTCAACGTGTTTGGCAAGCCCATGGAGCAGAGATTAGCCGCAGTGCTGGCGGCCGATATGGCCGGCTACTCCAGGCTGATGGAGGCCGACGAAGCGGGCACGCTTGCGCGGCTCCGCACCCACCGCATCGAGCTCATAGATCCCGCGATCGCCAAGAACAAGGGGCGGTTGATCAAGACCACCGGCGACGGGCTGCTGGTGGAATTCCAGAGCGTGACCGATGCGGTCAAATGCGCGGTCGAGATCCAGCAGCGCATGAAGAGGCGGAACTCCGATGTGCCGGAGGACCGGCGGATCGAATTCCGCATCGGCATCAATCTAGGCGACATCATCTTCGAGGACGACGACATCTTCGGCGACGGCGTCAACATCGCCGCGCGCGCCGAGCAGCTGGCCGAGGTCGGCGGCATCTGCGTGACAGCGGCGGTGGCAACGCAAGTGGCTGACCGGCTGGAATTGCCGATCGAAGATCTCGGAGAGAAGACGCTGAAGAACATCAGCCGGCCGGTGCGCCTCTACCGCGTCGGTCTCGAGGGTCTGGACCTTCCGGCCTCGACGGGGGGGAGCGAAGCGAAAAAGGGCGTCTGCAAACCGACGATCGTCGTCTTGCCCTTCGACAATATGAGCGGCGATCCCGACCAGGAGTTCTTCGCCGACGGGCTGACCGAGGACATCATCACCGAGCTTTCGCGAAGGCATGAGCTCTTCGTCATCTCGCGCAACTCGTCCTTCGTCTACAAGAACCAGTCGGTCAACGTGCGCGAGGTGGCCGCCAGCCTCGGGGCGCAATATCTGGTGGAAGGCAGCGTGCGCAAGATCGGCGAGCGGGTGCGCGTCACCGTCCAGTTGATCGACGCGGTCAACGACGCGCACATCTGGGCCGACAAATACGACCGGCAGCTCGACGACATCTTTGCCATTCAGGACGAGGTGACGGCGGCGATCGCCGCGACCGTGCCCGGTCGGCTGGAGGCCGCCCAGCGCGACCAGCTTTCGCGCACCAAGCCGGCCAACATGGCGGCCTATGAATGTGCGCTTGCCGCCAAGGTGCTGCATCACCGCAGCAGTGCCGACGACAACAGGCAGGCGCAGGCGTTGATCGACCGTGCCGTTTCGCTCGATCCCGGCTATGCCCACGCGCATGCCTGGCGGGCCTGCATCCTCGGGCAATCCTGGGTCTACGGCTGGTGTGCCGACAAGGAGGCGACCTGGGCCGAGGTCAACGCCGAGCTCGAACGGGCGCTTGCGCTCGACGACAACGACGCCGACGTGCATCGCATCCTTGCCGCCGTCAACGTCAACACCAACGAACTGACGACGGCGCGCTATCACCAGGAGCGGGCGCTGTTCCTCAACCCCAATTACGACCTCGTCGTGGTGCAGCAGGGCGAACTCTTGACCTGGCTCGGCCGGCCGGAGGAGGGAGCGGAATGGATCCTGAAGGCGATGCGCCTCAACCCGCACCACCCGGAACGCTTCTGGAGCCACCTCGGCAAGGCGCATTTCGCCGCGCGCCGATATGGCGAGGCGATCGAGGCCTTCATGCACCTGACCTCGATGGACGAGACCCAGCACGCCTTCGTCGCCGCCTGCCACGGCTGGCGCGGTGATGCGATTGCGGCGGGCGCGCATATCGGCAAGGTCAAGGCGCTGGCGCCGAGCTTCGAGATCGAGACCTTTCTGGCGACCATGCACTATGCGCAGGAGGAGGACCTGCAGCATCTGCGCGAGGGGCTGGTGAAGGCGGGGGCAGGGTGAAAAGCGGGCCCGCGCGCTCAAGGCCTGCGCGTGGACGCGAGCACGGATCCGGAGGCGAGGAGGATGCGTTTCCGCCCCTGACAACGCAATTGCGGAGCCTGCTGCACCGTCGGGAGAGGTGGCTATGGAAGCAGTTCGCGCAGAACGGCGGCTGGTGGCCATTCTTGCCGTCGACGTTGTCGGCTACTCGCGGCTGATGGAGGCCGACGAGGCCCGTACGCTCGCAGCCATCAAGGCGTGGCGTTGCGACATCTTCGATCCCCTCATGCAGGACTACCACGGCCGCATCGTCAAACTGATGGGCGACGGTGCGATCGTCGAATTCGGCTCCGTCGTCGATGCCGTCGCCTGTGCGGTCGCGTCGCAAAACAGGGTTGCGGCGCGCCAGGCGGATATCCCGCGCGAGCATCGGCTGCTGCTGCGCATGGGCATCAACCTCGGCGATGTCGTCGTCGAGGGGGATGATCTGCTCGGCGACGGCGTCAACGTCGCAGCCCGCCTCGAGCAGATGTGCGAGCCAGGGGGCCTGTTCGTCTCCGGCACCGCCTTCGACCACCTGCAGGGCAAGTTCGAACTGCCGCTGGAGTTCATTGGCGAGCATCACGTGAAGAACATCCAGCGGCCCGTCCGCGTCTACCGGGTGCAGTTCGACGGAGATCTCAAGAGTCGGCGCTTCACCTTCGAGACCCTTCGCGGCTGGCGCATTGCGGCTGCGCTGGCCGTGATCGTTGCGACCGGCCTTGCCGCGACGTGGCTGGTGCAGAGGCGCGAGAGCGTCGAGCCCGCGTCCGTTGCGCGGAGCGCCTTGCCGCTGCCGCAGACGCCCTCGATCGCGGTGCTGCCTTTCGAAAATCTCAGCTCCGATTCAGCGCAAAGCTACTTCGCCGACGGCATGACCGACGACCTGATCACCGAACTGTCGAAACTGTCGGGCATCTTCGTCATCGCGCGCAACTCGACCTTTGCCTACAAGGGCAAGCCCACCAAGGCGCAGCAGGTGGGGGCGGAACTGGGCGTCCACTATATCCTTGAGGGCAGCGTCCGTCGGGAGGGAAACCAGGTTCGGGTCAATGCCCAATTGATCGACGCGATCGACGGGCACCACCTGTGGGCCGAGCGCTATGATGGGGAAATGAGCGGCGTGTTCGGGCTGCAGGACAAGGTGATCGGACAGATCGTCTCGACGCTCTCCGTGAAGCTGACGAGTGCCGAAAAGAACGTGGCGGCGGTGCCGGAAACGACGAACCCGAAGGCCTACGATACCCTGTTGCGCGGCTGGGAGCATCTTCGCCGCGACAGCGAAGCGGAAACGGTCGCAGCTTCCGCATTTTTCCAGAAGGCGATCGTGCTCGACCCGCACTACAGCCGCGCCTACGCGTCGCTGGCGGCGGCAAACTGGCGGGCGAGCATCCTGTCCTGGGATTATTCCCGCAGGGAGGCCGCGTCCAGGAACCTCGCCAGAAATCTCGCAAAGGCGATGGAGAAGCCGACGCCGCTTGCCTATGCCGTCTCGGCGCAGGTGCTTGCGCAGCAGGGGCGTTACGACGAAGCCTTCGCCGCCATCGACCGAGCGATGACGCTTGCGCCCAACGATCCCGACAACCATGTCGGCATGGCGCGGATCCTTAACGCGACAGGACGCGCGACGGAGGCGGAACAGGAGGCGCGCCTGGCGATGCGGTTCGATCCTCACCCGACGCGGGCAACGCTGCGCATGCTCGCCGTCTCGCTGTTTTCTCAAGGCAAATACGACGAGGCCGCCGCCACTTACGAGCGGGTGCTCGAGAAAAGCTCCGAACTCTTGGGGGATTACGCCACGCTGACTTCGAGCTATGGACATCTCGGCCGCACGGGCGACATTCAGAGGCTGGTCGACCAGTACAACAAGCTGGCGGCGTCCTCGCTGGGAGATCCGCTCACCGTCCAGGAAAGCGCCTATGACTGGTATGGCAGCGCCTTCAGCTACCACCGGCCCTATATCGCGCGGCTGCAGGAGGGACTTCGCAAGGCCGGATTGCCGGAAGGGGCCGGCACGGACCTTGCCTTCGACGACTATGCCAAGTTCATTTCGCTGACGAAGGGCGAGCTCAGCGTCGAGCGAACGATAAAGGTCGACGTTGCGGAAGTGAAAGCGCTGCTTGCGCGCGGCGTCACCTTCATCGATGTGCGGGCGCCGCTCACCTATGACATTGGCCATCTCCCCAAGGCCGTCAATCTGTCGCTGCTGACCGCGCTATCGAAGGAAAGCCTCGCCAAGGTGGTGGGAAAGGCAGACGAGGTCGCCTTCTATTGTCAGGGCAGAAACTGCACCCATGCCGCCTATGCGTCCGCCAAGGCGATCGCCTGGGGCTACACCCGCGTCTACTATTTCGCCGGCGGATTTCTGGAGTGGGATGACGAGGGCTACCCGCTCGTGATCGAGGTCGGCAAGTAGTTCGGGCAGGGATGTCCGCGATCCATTGCTACCGTGGCCCGATGCTGATGAAGATCGACTTCCGGTCGCTGTGCGAGCTGGGGCGCCACTGGCGCGGCATCGGCGTGACGCTCTTCATCAACGGGGCGATCAAGCCATTCTCGATGGCCCTGCTGGCATGGTTGTTCTGCTGGCTCTTCCGCCCGTTGCCGCCGCCATCAGCCTGTTCGGCATCCAGTCGGGCGCCGCGCTCGCGACCGTCGTCGGGGCACTCATCGAGGTACCGGTGATGCTGTCGGTCGTCTGGATCGTGAACAGGTCCAGGGACTGGTACGAGGCAGCGCCGGCGGTGGCCCGGAATTCCGTCTCGAAAGGCGCATGAGCGATGGAGGCGCGTGTCGCGCTCGCTGGACAGCCCTTGATACATGCGCCAATGATGACGGATGGACGAAATCGTCATCCAGGCGCACAAGCATTGCGCCAACCATCGAGCGGAAATCGAAGCGAGCCCGTCCTGCGGATGCTTCTATTGTTGCGAGATCTTTCCGGCGGCCGAGATCAACGAATGGATCGACGATGACACAACGGCGATCTGTCCCCGTTGCGGCATCGATTCCGTCATCGGCAGTGGCTCAGGCTTTCCCGTGACGACGGTCGAATTCCTGGCGCGGATGAGACGCTATTGGTTTTGAGCGTCGCGCCGTCCGCCCTGAAGCGGGGGCGCAACGCCACGTAGACTTCAGCCTGTCGCCATCAAGGCCCAGCTCGTTTGCCGGGCATCGATGGCGGCTCCTTGCCGCGATCTTGGTCGGATCAGGCCTCAGGCTCGTGGCAGACAGCCTCGATGTTGTGGCCATCCGGATCGAAAACGAAGGCGGCGTAATAGTTGGCGTGGTAGCGCGGGCGCAGGCCCGGCGCGCCGTTGTCCCTGCCGCCGGCCGCAAGGGCTGCGCTGTAGAAGGCGTCGACCTGCTCACGGGTCGTGGCCATGAAGGCGAGGTGAAGGTGCGCCGGCGATTCCTCGGTCTGGTAGAGGCACAGCGACGACTTGCCGTCCGTACTCATCTCCACGCCATGCGCGCCATGATCGACCACCGAAACGCCGAGCGGTTCGAGCGTCTTCAGGTAGAAGTCGAGGCTTGCCGCATAGTCGCGGACACCGAATTTGACGTGGTCGAACATCGCGTTCTCCTGTGTGCGGGTTTGAGGTGCGCTGGCGAGGCGGCGCATTTGCGGCCGGGATTGGGCTGATAGCCCGATGGCCTGTTGCAGGCAACCGTAGGTCCTTGGGGGCGCATCGGTATGCGCTCGGGGCCTGGCCTCTTGCCGCGCGGCGCGTCACACGGCGCAGACCTCCCGCACGCATCCCCTTAGCCACCTGTGCGCCGGATCGGCGTCGAGGCGGGGGTGCCAGAGCAACGAAATGGTGATTTCGGGCAGGGCGACGGGCAGGGGGAAGGTGACGAGGTTTTCGCGCAGGCTTCCGGTGTAGCGCTCGGGCACGCTGGCGACGAGGTCGGTGGCGCGGACAAGCGCCAGGGCCTCGGAGAAGCTGCCGACGGAAGCGGTGATCTTGCGGCTAAGGCCGAGGGCCTGGAGGGCAGTGTCGATCGGGCCGACGTCGTTGCCGCGGCGCGAGACATGGATGTGGTGGCCTTCGGCGTAGCGGGCGGGCGTCACTTCGCCTGATGTCAGCGGATGGCCCGGGCGGACCACGGCGACGAAACGGTCGTGGAAGAGGGCTTGGGCGCGAAGCTCCGGGCCCGTCATGTCGCCGACAACGGCAGTTTCGAGATCGACGGTTCCTTCGCGAAGCGGGCTGCTTTCCCGGTCGAGCTTCTGCACGAAGCGCAGACGCACGCCGGGCGCCTCTCGCTCGACACGGGCAATCAGTCCAGCGCCGAAGTTTTCGACGAAACCCTCGCGGTTCCTGAGCGTGAAGGTGCGGGCAAGCGTCTTCAGGTCCAGGCTCTCGGCCGGGCGAAGGCAGGCTTCGGCCGCTTCGACGATGGGGCCGGTGAGCGTGCGCAGCTCCAGCGCCCTCGGCGTCGGAACGAGGCCGCGGCCGGCACGCACCAGAAGCGGATCGCCGGTCGCCTCGCGCAGCCTTGCCAGCGCCCGGCTCATGGCCGAGGGGCTGAGCCGCAGGCGCCTGGCGGCGCGGGCGACGCTGCCTTCCGCAAGCAGCACGTCGAGGGTCACGAGCAGGTTGAGATCCGGTCTGGTCATGCCCATCCATAACACAGTTGGCTCATGATGTGGCGTCAAACGCACGAATGAAGTGCAAATGCTGCGTCTTCCGCCACATGAAGCCGAGGTCTATTTTTTCGGAGAACTGACCTTGGAGGGTTTTTCGATGATCTCATGCCCACTGATGCCCGCCCCGATTTCCCTGTCTGATCGGAAGTCGTTGCCGCCCATTTTGAATCATGAAAGCGCGCTATCGCCTTGTTTCCCCGCGATTTCCCGTGCTGCAAAAGATCGGTGCGAAACCTCGCGCGCGGGAGGTGGTCGATGAGCGCGACGAAGACTGCAAACGCTCCCGCCACCGCCTCGGTTCGCTGCGTGCTCACCAGCCTGTCGCTGTCGATGCTGCTCTCCTCGCTTGGCACCAGCAGCGCCAATGTGGCGCTTCCGGCGCTGGCGGACGCTTTTGGTGTCTCGTTCCAGGCGGTGCAATGGGTGGTGCTTGCCTATCTGCTTGCCATCACCACGCTGATCGTCAGCGTCGGGCGGCTTGGCGATATCGTCGGCCGGCGGCGGCTTCTGCTTGCCGGCATCGCGCTCTTTATCGCAGCCTCGGTGCTTTGCGGCCTGACGCCCGCTTTCCCGCTGCTCGTCGCGGCGCGAGCGATGCAGGGCGTCGGGGCTGCGATCATGATGGCGCTGACCATGGCGTTTGTCGGCGAGACGGTGGCGACGGAGAAGACCGGCAGCGCCATGGGCTTGCTCGGCACCATGTCGGCCATCGGCACAGCGCTCGGGCCGTCGCTCGGCGGCGCGCTGATTGCCGGGCCCGGTTGGCGGGCGATCTTTCTCGTCAACGTGCCGTTGGGGCTTCTGGCGCTCGTGCTCGCCCATCGGTATCTGCCGGCGGACAAGGGGTATGAGGGCAGGGAACGCCCACGCTTCGACGTCGCCGGCACCTTGCTGCTTGCGCTTTCGCTGGGCGCCTATGCATTGGCGATGACGGTGGGCCGCGGCAGTTTCGGCATGCTCAATGTCGCGCTGCTTTCGGCCGCCGTTTTGGGTCTTGCACTGTTCCTGCGGGTCGAGACCAAGGTAGCCTCGCCGCTGATCCGGCCGGCGATGTTGCGTGATCCGGTTTTCAGCCGCGGGCTTTCGACCAATGCGCTGGTCTCGACCGTGATGATGGCGACGCTGGTGGTCGGGCCGTTTTATCTGTCGCGCGGGCTGGGGCTCGATGCGGCGATGGTCGGGCTCGTCCTGTCGGTCGGTCCCGTCATCTCGGCCTTCGGTGGCGTGGTCGCCGGCCGTATCGTCGATCGCCTGGGCGCGGGCTTCGTAGTCACGATCGGTCTTGCCGCGATGGTTGCGGGCTGCGCGGCGCTTGTGCTGCTGCCCGGGCTTTTTGGCGTTGCCGGTTATGTCGCGGCGATCGCGCTTTTGACGCCCGGCTACCAGCTGTTCCAGGCGGCCAACAATACGGCGGTCATGGCGGATGTGAGCGCGGACCGGCGCGGCGTCGTTTCCGGCCTGCTCTACCTTTCGCGCAATCTCGGCCTCGTCACCGGCGCATCGGTCATGGGCGCGGTCTTTGCCTCAGCCGTGGTGGCAAGCGACATGGCCGGGGCGGCGCCAGCCTTGGTCGCCAGGGGCATGCAGGTGACCTTTGCTGTGGCTGGGCTGTTGACCGTGACCGCGCTGGCGATTGCCGTTGCGGGCAGGGCGTTCAGGCGCGCACAACGGGCCGTCGCCGCGGAGCCAGCTGGAGAGTGATGATCCCGCAAAAGACGGACCGCACCGACACGCCGCCGCTCAGCGATCGGCACCCGACCGATTGCGCCACGCCTCTGACGCGAGGCTGTAGCTCTGGTGGAGGATCTCTTCGCCCCTCGAGCGGGAGGCCTTCCGCATGGTTTTCTCAGGGCGAAAGCCGAGCTTGAGCAGGACCTTGCCGGAGGCCGGATTGTCGGCCGCGTGGCCTGATTTCAGCCTCGCGAGCGAGCTGCTCGAAGGCGAAGGACACCACTGCCTGCGCTGCCTCGAAGGCATAGCCCTGGCCCCAGCTTGGCTTCTCCAGCCAGTAGCCGAGTTCGCCTTCTTCGCCGTCGATCTCGTCGAGATCGACCAGGCCGATCATGTGGCCTTTGCGCTCGATGGCAAATCGAAAGGCCGTGCCGGCGATCCATTCCTGCCGGTGCACACCGAACCAGACGGTCATGTCGTCGGGATCGGGTGGAAACTGCGCCATGCGTAGCATGCGCGTGACGTCCCAATCCGACTGGATCTCAAAGGCGCGCTGCGCATCGGCGGGCGTTGTCGGGCGCAGCGCGAGTCGATCGGTCGTCAGCGTGACCGCGGGGCGATTTCCAGTGTTCGCTGCGGATGGGCGCATTGTCACGGGTCTCCCCATCGATCCGCACTGATCGTCAGACACTACCGCGTTCAGGCGGTCGGCAAACGCTCGAGCCGGGCGCGAAGCGTTTCGAAATCCGGCACGAACCAGATCGAATCACCCTTGTTCGTTTCGCGCACGAAATCGGTCAGCGCCTTGCTGGCTTCGAGCCTGGTGCTGATATCGCCGACGATGGCGAGCCGCATGCGGTAGTTGACGAATTTCTGGAACACCTCGCCGGCGACGCGGGTCGAAAGATCGAGGAAATGGGGACCCAGCCGTTCGACCGGGACTGCCAGCAAGTCGGCCTCATGCGCCCAGCCGTCGCCGAGAAAATCATTGGCGTCGCCCGGTGCCGCAAGCAGAGGGCCATCGACAGCGCATTGCAGCACGCGCGCGGTTCCGATTTCGATCAGCTGTGTCATGCGCCAAGAAGTAGGCTGCAAAGCCCAGGGTTGCAAGGGCTGTTGCCTCGGGTTCTGCCGTCGGGGCAGGTTGCGCTCGCCGCCGGCAGGATTGGTCCCGTATCCGCATGTCCGGTCGGTTCGGCCGAGCGGGCATGAGGCGATGTATTTCTAGAAATATATCGATATTCGCAAAAACTGATTGGCGTCCGCAAGTTATGCCGGAACGACGCGTGAGAATTTCTCGGGAATTCCGGTGCCAGTTTTCTGTCAATTTGACACAGATCAATGACCCCTTCTGTTCGGCATTTACTCTGAGGCACGGTGAAAAGCTGTCATCGGCCGGTCACGGGATTGATTTTTATTTCCGGTGGCGCATCTTACCTTGGATTGTGTTGGGGGACGCAGGAATGCCGGAAGTCGTTCAGGCACAGCCGATCGAAAAGCCGCCGCGCTCGCGACGCGCGGAGCTGATTACCTTCTTCGTGCTCGCCTTCGGCATCTGGCCGATCGTCGCCGTCGGCATTGTCGGCGGCTATGGTTTCCTCGTCTGGATGCTGCAGATCATCTTTGGCCCGCCGGGCCCGCCCGGGCATTGAGGTCGAGCCATGAAGGTCGAACCTCTCTCACGCCGTGAATTTTTTACCGGCCGCGCTGCCGCAAAGCCCGTCCGCATCCGCCCGCCGGGCGTTTCGGAGCTCAGCCTTGCCGCCTGCACCGGTTGCGGCGCCTGTGCGGAGCGATGTCCCACCGCCATAATCCGTCTTTCTGACGGTCTTCCCTTCGTCGACTTTTCGGGCGGCGAATGCACCTTCTGTGGTGCCTGCGAGGAAGCCTGTCCCGAGCCGGTATTCACCGAGAAGGCCGTGCGCCGTTTCCCGCATGTCGCCGCGGTCACCGATACCTGTCTCGCGCGCCGATACATTGCCTGCCAGTCCTGCGGCGAAAGCTGTCCGGAGCAGGCGATCCGTTTTCGCCCGCGTATCGGCGGGCCGTTTCTGCCTGAGATCAACGAAGACCGATGCACCGGCTGCGGCGCCTGCCTCAGTGGCTGCCCGGTGAGTGCGATTGCAGTGAAGGCATTGGAAGTGGAGGTGGCGCATGTCTGAGGCCGCAGCGGCAAAGGCGGGTACGCCCTATCACATTTCGAGCGCCGTGGTCGCCACGATGCCGCAGAGCACCGAAGCGATCCTGGCGACGCTCGCGGGAATGGAAAACGTCGAAATCCATGGCTATGGCGGCGGCAAGATCGTCGTCGTCATCGAAGGCAGAAGCACGGGCGCGCTCGGCGAACGGCTGACTCAGATCTCGCTGCTCGACGGGGTGATCTCGGCCAACATGGTTTTCGAGCATGTGGAAATGGAAGAGGAAGGGCAGGAGCCATGAGCGGAGAACTGACGCGGCGTGACATTCTGAAGGCCCATGCGGCCGGCATCGCCGCCGCCACGGCCGGCATTGCGCTGCCTGCCGCCGCACAGCCGGTGCCGGGCGGCGTCAACGCGCTGGAAATCAAGTGGTCCAAGGCGCCGTGTCGCTTCTGCGGCACGGGCTGCGGCGTGATGGTGGGCGTGAAGGAAGGCCAGGTTGTCGCCACCCACGGCGACATGCAGGCCGAGGTCAACCGCGGCCTCAACTGCATCAAGGGCTATTTCCTTTCCAAGATCATGTACGGCAACGACCGCCTGACGACGCCGCTCTTAAGGAAGCGCGGCGGCACTTACGCCAAGGACGGCGAGTTCGAGCCCGTCAGCTGGGACGAGGCCTTCAACGTCATGGCCGAGCAGGCAAAGAAGGTGCTGAAGGAGAAAGGCCCGACGGCCGTCGGCATGTTCGGCTCCGGTCAATGGACGATCTTCGAGGGTTATGCGGCGACCAAGCTGATGCGGGCGGGTTTCCGCTCCAACAATCTCGATCCCAATGCCCGCCACTGCATGGCGTCCGCCGCCGTCGCCTTCATGCGCACCTTCGGCATGGACGAGCCGATGGGCTGCTACGACGACTTCGAGAACGCCGATGCCTTCGTGCTCTGGGGCTCGAACATGGCGGAGATGCACCCGATCCTCTGGACCCGTGTCGCCGACCGGCGTCTCGGCCAGCCGCATGTGCGCGTCGCGGTGCTTTCGACCTTCACCCATCGCAGCATGGACCTGGCCGATATCCCGATCGTCTTCAAGCCAGGCACCGACCTCGTCATCCTCAACTACATCGCCAACCACATCATCACGACCGGCAAGGTCAACGATGACTTCGTCAACAAGCACACGAAGTTTGCTCGCGGGGTCACCGACATCGGCTATGGTCTCCGGCCCGACAATCCGGTCGAGGTGAATGCCGCAAACTCCAAGGACCCCGGCAAGACCGAGCCGATGGATTTCGAGGCGTTCAAGGAGTTCGTTTCCGAATATACGCTGAAGAAGACCGCCGAGATGACCGGCGTCGATCCGGAGTTCCTGGAGCAGCTGGCCGAGCTTTATGCCGACCCGAGCCGCAAGGTCATGTCGCTCTGGACCATGGGCTTCAACCAGCATGTGCGCGGTGTGTGGGCCAACCAGATGGTCTACAATCTGCATCTTCTGACCGGAAAGATCTCCGAGCCCGGCAACAGCCCGTTCTCGCTGACCGGACAGCCGTCTGCCTGCGGCACGGCGCGCGAGGTCGGCACCTTCGCCCATCGCCTGCCTGCCGACATGGTGGTGACCAATCCCGAGCACCGGAAGCACGCCGAAGAAATCTGGCGCATTCCGCACGGTATCATTCCGGAAAAGCCCGGCTACCACGCCGTGCAGCAGGACCGGATGCTGAAGGACGGCAAGCTCAATTTCTACTGGGTGCAGGTCAACAACAACGTCCAGGCGGGGCCGAACACCGCCAACGAGACCTGGCAGGGCTATCGCAACCCGGACAATTTCATCGTCGTTTCCGATGCCTATCCGACGATCACGGCGATGAGCGCCGACCTGATCCTGCCCGCCGCCATGTGGGTGGAGAAGGAAGGGGCCTACGGCAATGCCGAGCGGCGCACCCATGTCTGGCACCAGCTGGTGCAAGCGGGCGGCGAAGCGCGCTCGGACCTCTGGCAGATGGTGGAGTTTTCCAAGCGCTTCACCACCGACGAGGTGTGGCCGAAGGAGATCCTCGACGCCAGCCCCGAATATCGCGGCAAGACGCTGTTCGAGGTTCTGTTCAAGAACGGCGAAGTCGATCGTTTCCCGCTGACCGATGTCAGCGCCGAATACGACAACAACGAAGCCAAGGATTTCGGCTTCTACATCCAGAAGGGGCTGTTCGAGGAATATGCCACTTTCGGACGCGGCCATGGTCATGATCTGGCGCCCTACGACACCTATCACGAGGTGCGCGGGCTGCGCTGGCCTGTGGTCAACGGCCAGGAGACGCGCTGGCGCTACCGCGAGGGCTTCGACCCCTATGTGAAGCCGGGCGAGGGCGTGAAGTTCTATGGCAACAAGGACGGCAAGGCGATCATCCTTGCGGTGCCCTACGAGCCGCCGGCCGAATCTCCCGACGACGAATACGATACCTGGCTGGTGACCGGCCGCGTGCTGGAACACTGGCACTCGGGCTCGATGACCATGCGGGTGCCGGAACTCTACAAGGCGTTTCCGGGCGCGCGCGTCTTCATGAACGCGGAGGATGCCCGCAAGCGCGGCATCAACCAGGGCATGGAAGTGCGCATCGTCTCGCGCCGCGGCGAGATCCGCTCACGCGTCGACATCCGCGGCCGCAACCGCATGCCGCCCGGCGTCGTCTTCGTTCCCTGGTTCGACGCCAGCCAGCTGATCAACAAGGTTACCCTCGACGCCACCGATCCCATCTCCAAACAGACGGATTTCAAAAAATGCGCGGTCAAGATTCTTCCCGTCACCCTCTAGGGTGGTCACGGCTGGTTCGGGCCGTTGCCAAACGGCCCGCATGGATGGCCCTTGCGGCTGGCCTTCTGATGTTCGTCACGACGGCGGCCGTCGCCCAAGTGGCGGAAAAACTGGTGCCGCAGCTCGAAGGGCCGACGCCGCAGATGGCGACGGAAGCGGCGGCACCGCTGCCGAAATGGGTGGTCGACGACAAGCGCAAGATGCGCGCCTATCCCGATCAGCCGCCGGTCATTCCGCATTCGATCGAGGGCTACGAGCTTTCGGTCAATGCCAACCGGTGCCTGTCCTGTCACAAGCGCGAGTTCACGCAGGATTCGGGTGCGCCGATGATCAGCGTCACCCACTACATGACGCGCGACGGGCAGATGATCGCCGACGTTTCGCCCCGGCGTTACTTCTGCACCGCCTGCCACGTGCCGCAGGCCGATACCAGCCCGCTGGTGCCGAGCAATTTCAAGGACATGAGCGAACTGGGCTTCAAGCCGGCCGGAAGCGAGTGACGACATGATCGCATGGATCAGGAAAATCATCCTTTGGGCCTGGGGCATCATGAAGACGCCGGCCGGCACGCTCGGCCTTGGCTTCCTCACGCTCGGCGGCTTCATCGGCGGCGTCATGTTCTGGGGTGCATTCAACACGGCGCTGGAACTCACCAACACCGAAAAGTTCTGCACCTCGTGCCATGAGATGCACGACAACGTCTATCAGGAGCTGACGCGCACCATCCACTTCTCCAACCGCTCGGGCGTGCGCGCCAGTTGCCCGGACTGCCACGTGCCGCATGAATGGACCGACAAGATCGCCCGCAAGATGCAGGCTTCGAAGGAAGTCTGGGGCAAGATCTTTGGCACGATCAATACCAGGCCGAAATTCCTCGAGAAGCGGCTGGAACTGGCGCAGCACGAATGGGCGCGCATGAAGGCCAATGACAGCCTGGAATGCCGCAACTGCCATTCCTCCGTCGCCATGGACCTGCAGAAGCAGACGCAGCGGGCGGCCGAGATCCACACCCGCTATCTGCTCTCGGGCAAGGCCACCTGCATCGATTGCCATAAGGGCATCGCCCACGAGCTGCCCAACATGGAAGGCATCGATCCAGGCTGGAAGATGCCGCCGGAACTGGAGGGCAAGAAGATGGCCAATCAGACGCCGATCGATGATCTGAGGCAGGCGATGGCGGATCTGCATATGCAGGCGCAGTAAGACGCGCCGGCCCACCTGAGCCGCATTGAATTCTCCAGGGCCATGCCGGTGCGGTGTGGCCCTCTTTTTTACGGTTCTTGGGCAGTGCGTCCTTCATTCCTGTGCTTGTCACAGGAATTCAGCCGCGTCGCGTCGGCGGCGCGAGGGACCTGGTTCCCAAGAGGCGTCGTGCCAAGACCGTACTTCCCACCGTGCCGACGCACGGCTGCTGGATCTCTGTGACGAGCACAGAGATGAGGGTGGGTGGGGGCCGGCCTCGTGCCAAGCCGCCAGATGAGGGGAGTGGCTTGGGGGTTCTTGAGCCAACGGCGCACGTTCGGATCTGCGGCGATGGACTTGTCGAGCAGCGCTTTTCTCTCTTCATTTCCCCCCGCCAATCTTATTTCGGAAAAAAAACGACACCGCTGTCGGCGCCGCCATTTCCCGTTCGTCATTTAGGCAGGGAGGCAATCTGGCTTCCTCCACCGGAGCGGGATAGGAAAAAAAATCCGCGCGGGTCTTTCGCCCGCAGCCTGCTCTCACTATTTGGGTTTCACCACGCCGGCACCCCCAGAGGTCACGAGGACCGGGACTGGCGTGACAGAGGAGAATGGACAATGCGCGTAGTGGTTTTCGTAAAGGCGACCAAGGACAGCGAAGCGGGCAACATGCCCTCGACCGAGCTGCTGGAAGCCATGGGCAAGTACAACGAGGAACTGGTCAATGCCGGCATCATGCAGGCGGGCGAGGGGCTGCATCCCTCGTCGCGTGGCGCCCGCGTCGCCTTCGACGGCGCCGACCGCATGGTCATCGATGGCCCCTTTGCCGAGACCAAGGAACTGGTCGCGGGCTTCTGGATCTGGACCGTCAAGGACATGGCCGAGGCAATCGCCTGGGTGAAGCGCTGCCCGAACCCGATGCCGGGCCCGAGCGAAATCGAAATCCGCCCGGTCTTCGAGATGGAAGATTTCGGCGACTTGGTGACGCCGGAGATCGCCGCCCAGGACGAGCGCCTGCGCGAGAAGATCGCCAACCAGTAAGGGCTGTTAGCCGAACCTTGGGGTGGCCTTGCCCATCTCCCCAGGTTTAACCCGGGAGCAACTCTGCTTGCCCCTCACCCTAACCCTCTCCCCGCAGGCGGGGAGAGGGTACGAGCCCGGTTCTCGGTGATTTCGAACGCAGCGCCGTCACGGTCAAATGTGTTTGGTCGGGGGGCCGGATTGCGGTGCTTGTCGCCGAGGGAGTGAGTGCCACGCATGTCCTTCTCCCCGCCAAGCGGGGAGAAGGTGCCGGCAGGATGAGGGGCAAGTCGTCACCGGGCGGATGAGGAGTTAGTCCTCACCGGGCGGATGAGGAGTAAGTCCTCACCGCGGGATGAGGGGCAGCCGCCGGTTTTGCGCGGTGACAAGGTGTTGTGCGGCGAGCGGGACGAAGGCCGTTCGCGGGATGAACGGCTGCCACGGTGTCCGGATCGTGTCGATGTTGGCAGGACGTCTGCTCTGCTTCCCGTAGAGATTGTATTAACCGTGTTCGTTTACCTTATTTCCGGGGTTTGAACCGGAGTGGGGCAATGGTCAGGACGAGCAGTTTCGTCATTTTTCTTCTTTCAAGTGTTTCGATCGCGGCGGCTGCCGATATCGATGGTCCGTTGGTGGGGCCGCAGGACGCCTATGAGGTGCCGGTGGAGCAGGCGTCGGGCGGCATCGTCGGCTACGTCGAGACGTCCTACGGCGCGGCCGTGGACTCGCCCGGCGATATCGATGCGGATGCATGGGACCTGCGCGGTGCGGTGAACTTCGACGCCGGCGCCGGCTTCAACCTGCAGGTCGATCTCGGCTACACGCGCGCCTCCTTTGAGGATATCGACACGAACAGCTATGACGGCGCGCTGCACGGCTACTACCGTAATGATCTCTTTGCGGCAGGCGTCTTCGTGCAAGGCGCACGCCTCGACCCGGGCATCGGCCTCGACCTCAACGATTACATGGGTGGCGTCGAAGCGGCCTACTTCCTTGATACCTGGACGCTGCATGGCGCGATCGGCTACGGCCAGGCGAGTGTGGAAGACTTCGACGACATCGATGCCGATCATTACATGGGCTCGCTCGGCGCGCGCATCTACGCGACCGACAACCTGCGCTTCGACGTCGACGGCTCGCTGCATCGCATGAGCGAAAACGACCTGGATTACGACCTGCGCAGCGTAAAGCTGACGGCCAACTACCGGCTGGACGCTTTCCCCGTCACGCTCTTTGCCGGCTACAAATACACCAACGAAGAGCTTTCAGGGCTGAGCGCTTCGGTTTCCGGCGACACCAGCACCCTCTTCGGCGGCCTGCGCTTCTCCTACGGTTCGACGACGCTCAAGGAAGAAGAGCGCCTCGGCCCGGTCTGGTCCAGCAATCGCCTGGCGTTCTGATCGGCTTGGCAGGCGGCAGCATTTTGCGCCGCTGCCAGCCAGGTACAATCATCAAGCAAGAGCATGGTGGCACCGCGCGTCTGAAGAGGCGCGCGGTGTTCTTATGTTATCGCAGGCTCCGGAGATAATTGGCCCGATCGAACGGGTTCGCGCCCAACCGGGGCCGGGAAGGCTGCGTGCCTGCGATCGGCGCGTAGTGATCGAAGCTGTTTTCGAGCACGCCGGCGCCGCTGGTGAGCCCCGGCAACTGCCGCTGGACGCCCTGGACGTTGGCCGATGCGATCGTTCCGGCAAGCCGGGCGACGCCGCCTTCGATGATCGAATCCGTCGTCGACGCGCCTGACTTGGCGAGCAGCGTGTGAATGGCCGTCAGGACGGACGCGGGCGCTTCAAGGCGGAAGCTGTCGATCGGCTCGCAGACGACCGTTCCGGCCGAAGACAACGCCTCGGCGAGCACCAGCGGCGTCAGCCGGCGAAAATCGACGGCGGTGCTGGCCGGCGAGGTCTGGCGCGCCGCTGTCATGGCGACGTGGCAATCGATCACCTGCCAGCCGAAGAGCCCGGCCTTCAGCGTTTCGGCAAC
This sequence comes from Ensifer sp. YR511, assembly GCF_900103045.1. NCBI lineage: Bacteria > Pseudomonadati > Pseudomonadota > Alphaproteobacteria > Hyphomicrobiales > Rhizobiaceae > Ensifer > Ensifer sp. YR511. The sequence continues at coordinate 502,953 of NZ_FNGR01000001.1, read as the reverse complement.
GGCCTCTTCGACCGCCCGGTAAAAGCTCGCAGGCATCTGGCCGACATCCACTTCGAGGGCAAAACTGTTGCCCGCTGCCGCCGGCCGCGGTTCGATCCTGAGGCCGACGGTCGCAAGGAAGGGGTTCGGCTCGCGGAAGATGATCTCGATGCCGGTTCCGGTGCCAAGGGGCCGTTCGACGCAGATGACCGTGCTTTCCTCGAAATGCGCCTCCAGCCCGAAATCGGCCGACAGGGTGGCCTCGATCACCTCCTTCTGCACCTCACCATAGAGCGAAACGAACATCTCGCTGGCATCGTCGCTGGTGCGCAGGTTGATGAACGGGTCCTGTTCGGCCAGTTGCTGAAGGGCAAGCCACAGCGCCGTGTTGTCCGAAGGGCGCCTCGGCCGCACGAGGGTTTCGAGCGTCGGCGGGGCGAAATGAAACGCTCCGGCACGCGTTCCGTCGACGCCGACCCAATCACCGATGCGGGCATGGGCAAGCCCGCCCACCTTGGCGATGCGGCCGGCTGTCACCCGGTCCACCTTTTCCAGCCGACCCTGGTCGAAGAGCTGGATGCTGGTCACCTTCGCCGCGCCGCCGGAAAGGACGAGATAGTCGCGCGTGGCGACAGTGCCGGACGTCAGGTTGAGAAAGGCGAGCTTTTCACCGCCCCAGCCGCGCTCGATCTTGAAGATCCGGCCTTCGACCGGTGCATCCGGGGCGGGCGCCTTCGCCGGCAACAGCGTCTCGATCGCGGTGATCAGGCCCGGCACGCCGACGCCGGTCATGGCGATGCCGCAATAGACCGGGTGCAGAAGGCCTTCGGCAAGCTGCGTCGCCAAGGCCTTCCGCAGCCGCTCGACAGTCAGACGCTCCGGTGCCAGCACATAATCGTCGAGCAAGGCTTCATCATTGGCGGCAAGCGCCTCCGAAAGTGCCGAAAAATGCGGTTCCTGCGCAAAGTCGATCGGCTCGGTTCTCGCGTGTCGGCTGCCGACCTCGACCGCCGCCGACATGATGACGGGGCGTACCGAGAGTTGGCTGGCGATCTCTTCGACCACTTCGGCGGGACGCGCCCCGAGGCGATCGATCTTGTTGACGAAGAACAGGAAGGGGACGCCGAGGCGGCGCAAGGCGCGCACCAGCACGCGGGTCTGCGCCTGCACGCCTTCCACCGCCGAGACGACCACGACGGCGGCATCGAGCGATTGCAGCACGCGCTCGACCTCGGCGATGAAGTCCGGATGCCCGGGGGTGTCGATGAGGTTTACGACCAGATCGCCAAGCCTGAACGACACGACGGAGGCGGCAATGGTGATGCCACGCTGCCGTTCGAGTTCAAGGCTGTCGGTCTGGGTATTGCCGCTATCGACGCTGCCGAGCCTGTCGATCGCACCGGTGTCAAAAAGGAGTCTTTCCGTAAGGCTAGTCTTGCCTGCATCCACGTGGGCGAGGATGCCCAGATTCAATGTGCGCATATCCCATCAGCTGCTCAAAAATTCGGATCTGGGTTTCTTGAGAAGTGACTCGGCGCATCGGGGCCTCCAGACTTGAGCTTCTTGCGGATCGCGCAACCCACGGCAGGCGAGGGTGCTCGTGAAATCTAAGGACGCCAAAGGAAGGGCGTCAAGCGCCGCCTGACAACTCCGACGCGGTGTTGCAGATTTGCTGGTGTGGTCGGGGCCATCGAAAAATGGCGATGCTCCCTTCAGGCGGTTACGCGAGGACAGGCCGAACACAATGTCTGGTCGTACTTATTAGTATATGCTAACTTCCTCCCGCCAAAGAAAAAGGGGGAGGCAAACATGGACATGACCCGTCGCGTCGTCGCTTTGGGCGGCGCCGGCCTGCTTGCATCAGCATCGTTCTTACCTGCGAACGCGCTGGAATCGCCGCTTTTCGATCCGGTCGAGGCTGCCGATGATTTCTGGCTGGCGGTGGAAGCCTATATCTACGGCTACCCACTGGTGACGACGGAAATGACCCGCCGGGTGGTGACCAATGTGGCCAAGCCCGAAGGCAGCAAGGGGCCGATGGGCCACGTCATCAAGCTGCGTGAATATCCGAACGCATCCTTCAAGGATGTCACCGCGCCGAATGCCGATACGCTGTACACGACAGCCTTCGTCGATGTGGGCAAGGAGCCGTGGGTGCTGTCGATCCCCGACATGAAGGATCGCTTCTTCCTGTTTCCGATGCTCGACGGCTGGACGACGGTGTTTCAGGTGCCGGGCAAGCGCACGACCGGCGGCGGGGCGCAGGCCTATGCCATTACCGGGCCGGGCTGGCAGGGAAGCCTTCCCGACGGCGTGACCGAATACAAATCGTCAACCGGCATCGTCTGGATCCTCGGGCGCATCTATTGCGATGGCACGCCGGAGGACTATGCGGCGGTGCATGCACTTCAGGACGAGTGCAAGCTTTGTCCGCTCAGCGCCTATGGAAAGGACTGGACGCCGCCGGTCGGCAAGGTCGATCCGTCGATCGACATGAAGACGGCGGTGCGCGAGCAGGTCAATCGCATGGATGCGGTCGAATATTTCACGCTTCTTTGCGAGTTGATGAAGACCAATCCGCCGACGGCGGCGGATGGCGAGGCGATCGCCAAATTTGCCGAAATCGGCATCGTGCCGGGCCAGGACTTCGACAAGAGCAAGCTCGATGCCGCCTTCGTGTCGCGCATCCCCGTCATGGCGTTCCATCGCATCATGCTGCACTTCAAGTTCAGCGATGGTGACATCCAGAACGTCAACGGCTGGGGCTTCACCACCAAGACCGGCATCTACGGCACCAACTATCTGCAGCGGGCGCTGATCACGGCGATCGGGCTTGGCGCCAATCGTCCGCAGGATGCGATCTATCCGACGTCGCTGAAGTCCAGGGACGGTCTGGTTTCCCGCGCCTATCACGGCTCCAACAAATACGTCGTCACCTTCCCCAAGGGGCAATTGCCGCCGGTGCGGGGCTTCTGGTCGATCACCATGTACGACGAGAACTATTTCTTCGTCGACAATCCGCTCAACCGCTATTCGATCAGCGCGCGCGTCAGCCCCAAGGCCAATGCCGACGGTTCGACGGAGATCTACATCCAGAATGAATCACCCGGCAAGGACAAGGAAAACAACTGGTTGCCGGCGCCGAAGGGCAAGTTCATCCTGATGATGCGGCTCTATTGGCCCGACGACAGCCCGCCTTCCATTCTCGACGGGTCGTGGCTCATCCCGCCGGTGAAGAAGGCAGGATGACAGAGGCGAAAGAGTCCCTGCGTCTTCGCGTGAAGGCGCAGGGCGTGGCGATCAGGCGGCGGCTCAGCGCTTAGGCAGCACGAGATCGCCGACCGTATAGATGTGAAACTCGCTGCGGGAGACTTCGTCCAGCTTGCGGAACTTCTCCGCGAACACCGGATCGGAGAAGAACTCATCGACATTTCCGGTGCCCTGGATCGCCTCGACATTGACGACGGTCTCGCCGTCGGTGCTCTTCGACAGCGTGCTCCACAGAAAACCTTCCTTCCGTTCGGCAACGTAGTGCACGACGTCCTGGATGACGGCGAAGGCTTCTTCCTGCTTGCCCGGATGGGCGTGGATGACGTTGACGACGAAGGTCGTCGGAACGGGGGACGCCGAGAAAGTGGGGGTAGGGATCGTTGTCATGCTTCTCTCCATTTAAACGCCGCGGCGTATCGACCGCGACGGCATCTGGATATCGGGAGAGAAATAGCGGATAAACGAGCGCGTATTCTCATCACTTCGGAAAAACATTCCGTAATCGGTGCGCGATGGACAAGCTCGGAACGCTCAGCATTTTCATTCAGGTGGCAGAGGCGGGCAGCTTCGTGGCCGCCGGGCATCGCCTAGGGCTTTCAGGTTCGGCCGTCGGCAAGGCGATCGCGCGGCTCGAAGACGAGATGGGCGTGCGCCTCTTCAACCGGTCGACGAGAAGCATGGCGCTGACCGAGGACGGCAGCTTCTTTCTCGACACCTGCCGCCGCATCCAGTCCGAATTCGAAACGGCCCAGGCGCAACTGTCACGCTCGCATGCGACGCCGCGCGGGCAATTGCGCGTCAGCCTGCCGCTCGCCGGCATGCTGCTGATGCCGACCATATCGGACTTCATGCGCGCCTATCCGCTGATCAATCTTGATCTCGATTTCACCGATCGGCTGGTCGATGTGATCGAGGAGGGCTTCGATGCGGTCATCCGCACCGGCGACGTGAAGGATACACGCCTGATGAGCCGCAAGCTCGGGACGTTCCGGCACCGGATCGTCGCTTCGCCGGAATATCTCGCGGCTCATGGGCGGCCGGAGGTGCCGGAGGACCTGCTTGGGCACCGCTGCCTTCATCACCGCTACGCCAATTCCGGCCGCCTCGAACCCTGGCCGCTCGTTCGTGACGGGCGTGAGGTGAAGCTGGACCTGCCTGTGACCACGGTGGCGAGTACGCTCGACCCCTTGATCTTTCTTGCGGAGCGTTCCTTCGGCATCACCTGCCTGCCGCCCTTTGCCGTGTCGCCTGAACTGGCGGAAGGCAAGCTGGTCTCGCTGCTGGAAGATTACCTTCGCGAAACCGGCACGTTCCGCGTGCTTTGGCCGACCAATCGCTATCTTTCGCCAAAGGTGCGTGCCTTCGTCGATTTCATGGCGGAGAACCTGTTTGCCGCGTGACGGCCGGGCGGCACGGAACGTTCCCCCGGCGTCGATCCAGCCGTTGCTAAAGTGCTGCAAATGTCCGAAGCTTCGCTGACGCCATCGGGTCATGCGAGCCGGAGCAGATGCGCACCATGACAGACGCCTCTTCCATTCAGCCTGCCGCCAGCCATGACGCCCGCATCTGCCGGGGATGCTGGGACCAGATGCATGTGCCGATCCCGATCCGCGGGCCCTTGGCGCTGCCGTTCCGTGCCTTCGGTATTACCCGCAGCAAGATGAACCCGAACATCTGTACGATCTGCGAGCGCTCCTTCCGTTACGTGAAGAAGCAGAGTCACGTTGCGGCAAGCGCCACAATCCTGTTTGCCGACATCCGCGGATTCACGCATCTTTCGGAGCGGATCGAGCGGGTGCGCTTGAGCCAGATCGTCAGCCTGTTCCAGGATCGCTGCGCCCAGGCGATCTGGGCGCATGACGGCATCGTCAACAAGCAGATGGGCGACGGGCTGATGGCGATCTTCAACTTTCCGATCATCCGGAAAGACCATGCGCAAGCGGCGATCATGGCAGCACGCGATATCCAGCGTCTCTGCGCCGATGCACTCGGCCGCCTCGACCTCGACGACCTCGGCGAACGGCCGCTCGGCGTGGGCGTCGGCATTCATTCGGGCGAGGTCGAGATCGGCGAGTTCTCGACATTCCGCAGCGATTTCACCGCGATCGGCGGCACGGTCAACCTGGCCTCGAGGCTCGAATCCCAGGCCGAGGCGGGCGAGATTCTGCTTTCCCCGGAGACGGCCGCTCAGGCGGAAACGCTGACGGCGGGCGCCGGCACCCGGCTGCTGGTCCTGAAAGGCATCGACCAGCCGGTCGAGGCGAGGGTGCTCGCGACACATTGATCGACGTGAAGCGTTTGCTGATTTCCCTAGTGTCGAGGTGAGCCGCTTCAGCTTACTCAGTGGAAACTTGCCTGATAGCTGGTCGCGATGAGCGAGACATGAGCGTCAAGAGGCGGTCGCAGTTCGAAGGCCTGTGGATGGCGTGAGAAATCATAGAGACGGAGGAGGCACCACTCCTCGCGTCGCGTCTGGGCCACCTCAAGTTCGTTGCGCGAAATATGGAATGGCGTTCGTTCCCAACCGTTGGTGGTCTTTACCTCGATCAAACGCACGCGCCCATCCGGCGTGAAGCTTGCTATGTCATAGCCCGCGCCATCGCCATCTTCCTGCGCCACCCACCGAATCTGGCGGGCCAGATCCTGACGACCGCTCTGTAGTAGCTGCGCGCGTTCGTGCTGGAGTACGCGCTCTTCTCCAGCGCGGCCGAGTGCACGGTTGCGTTCGTCCCGCCCGGCCACATCGAAACGCCGTGCGACCGTCTGCATCTGTGTCAATTCGTCGGGGGGTGGGGCATTGTGGAGAGTGGGCGGGACACCGATGAAGAGCGCCAGTGGCTCGGCCATGCCGAATGCCGGACCGGAACCAAGGACACTGTCCCATTGCGGATGCTGCGCTAACCAACGGGATATTGCCTCGGCCAAGGACATCTGAAAATTGAACCGCGGCTGGTAACCGCTGAGGGTGGGAAGACCAAACCCTCTCGCAGCAGCCGAAATGTTGCAATGTTTGAATTCTATCGAGCCGCGACTTCTTCCGAGCGCTTCTTGCAGAACCCGGTTGTGCAAGGCCTTGTTGTAGGATTGACCAGAAAGTTCGTCGCGAAGCATGGAAAAATAGGCCGCGACGATCGCGTCATTTTCCGTATCTGTCCAATTCCCCAAGCCCATGCTCTCCAGGCTACGCAGCACACCGGAATAAGTCATCCGGAAAAGCAGCGCCTCGCCATGCTTCGTATACCCTCATCCCCGGATATTGAGTATCAGTTCGCCTCAACCGATGCTTGTGTTCACTGGTCACGCCCACAGATCGCGCACGCAGCGGCCGTCCGGTGCCAGGTCCTCGAAGGTATCGAAGCCGTCGAAATGGTCGATCGGGAGATGGGCGACCCGGTCCAGCGCGGCCAGTCTGACATTGACGGCGATGCGCCGGCGGCCCTGTGCGTCGAGGTTGAGGCTGCGCCAGGCGACGACGCCGGCGCAGGTCGGGCAGAAGAGGATTTCGAGCGTCGGGTCCTTCTCGTCGGCGCGGGTATAGGCGGTGAGTTCGCCGCTGACTGCGATGCGCTCGCCTTCGTAGTCATAGGCCCAGAGCGTGCCGTAGCGATGGCAGAGCGTGCAGTTGCAGGCGGTGATCGGGCCGGGGTCGCCTTTGAGCGTCCACTTCGCATTGCCGCAGTGACATGAGCCGTCAAGCATGAGCCGCTCCCGCTATTGTACCGAGGCGGCATAGTGCCCCGATGGCGGGATGTCCGCAATCGGGGCCGGATATCAATCTCGCTCGCGCTTGTGCGCCAAGACAGCGTCGATGAAGGGAGCCTTCGAGGCGAGGTACTCGCCGATGCCATGCTGGTTCGTGGCTTCGAGGTGCAGCTTCAGCGCCTGATAGCGGGCGCTGAGGTCCGGATCCTGCCGCAGAAGATCGCGAAACCGCAGCATTCTTTCAATCTGCCAATGTCCTGACCGGCACACATGGACCTTGTGGGTTCGAACGCCATTGACGTCGCGCCGATAGAAGTGGTGGTCCTGCGAAAGGTCCGTGCCGCGAACATATCCAAGCGATTTCATACGCTCCGTCACATCGCCCACGTCGCGATGCTCGGACACCTCGCCCAGAAGGTCGATTTCCGGCTTCGCGGCGAGACCGGGGACGGCGGTGCTGCCGACATGGTGGATCGTGACGAGCGCATTTGCGAATACGCTGCGGATGCGCTGCTGCTCGGAGAGAAACAGATCGGGCCATCGCGGATCATAGACTGAAATCTGGCTGGTCAGCGGCACGGCGGCTTGCTCCGGGTTCTTGACGGTGGTGTCATGGTAGCACCCGGAACGAATTCATGGACCTTCCCCCGCCTGGACGGAGGAAGGTTGTTTGGTCGGATCGTGCCACCGCCTAGTTGCGGTCGAGCCGCATGACCTTTTCATCGCCGAGGACCATGCCGGTCTCGCGGAAACCGAAGCGGTGGTAGAGGGCGTGGGCGCGGGTGTTTTCCGGGTAGACGCCGAGATAGATGTCGCCGCATTCAGGGATCTTGGCCATGTGGTCCAGGAGGGCTGCGAGCGCCTTGGCGCCATAGCCCTTGCCCTGGTGGCGGGCATCGATCATCAGTCGGTAGATCCAGTGGTTGCCGTCATCGGGGTCGAGCGCATACATGGCGAAACCCACCGGCGCCCCTTCGGCCATCACGGCAAAACCGACGCATTCGGGGCGTTCGCCGAGTTCTTCGAGAGATTCGTCGTTGCTGGCGATGAAATCCATCTGGTTTTCGTGAACGTCGAGCCTTCGGATGACATCGGCATCGACGGTATCGACGGGCAGGAGTGTAATCGTCATTCGGTCCTCGTGGTCGACGCTGTGGCCTGGGAGGCAGTCTCTGTCTAATCCCTTCTGCGGTCACCTTCTCCCCGCGGGGCGAGCGGGGAGAAGGGACCTTGCAGCGCTCTCGGCGTCCACATCCTGCGCCTGGGCGCGAGCGGTTCCCTCTGCGGGGCGGGCAGGGGAGCCGAAGGGTAGGCGGAGCCGGGCCGCTGCCGTTCCCTTTCCCGATCAGCGGGCGAGGGAGTTGGGGGCAAGGAACCGGAGGGACGGGGACACGCGTCCAGCCTGGCAAAGCGTCAATAACAATCTGATTTATACGTTTTCAGTTTCTGCCGTGCCGGCCGGGCCGCTCGAGGCGCCGAAATCCGGAAAGCGAGCCCTTCTCCAACGGGCGCATTACCGCAACATTGCGATGGCAAGAAAGAAACGGCCTTCGCGCCAGCCGCTCAGGTTTCCTCGACGATGCGTGGCTCTGCTTTGCCCGTCCATTCAAAGGTGATGGTGTGGCCCTGGCGGACGTTCTGGATGACCGAGGGGCGGAAGACGGCGAGGCACGTGCCCTCGGGATCACGGGCCGACGGATAGATCAGGCCGTTGCCGCCTTCTGCAAGAATGGTGGCGGCGAGCGCCTGACCGGCGGGGTAGGCGACGGCGGTGTCGGGGGAGAGATAGGCGGCGTCCACTTCGCCGCGCACGTCATGGAAGCGGCAGGTGAAGCCGGCGATCAGTTCGCGGTAGCGACCGATGTCGTGAAAGCTGCCGGCCTCGCGAAGCGCCCGGGTGCGGTGATAGACGATTTCCGCCTGGCAGGTCTGGAGTGCGCGCGGGCCGAAGGCACAGTACCAGGCGCCGCGCTCCTCGCCGTTGAAGCGGTTGCCTGGAGGCCGGGCATGGCAGAAGGCGGCATTGATCAGCGACCAGCCGTAGCCGAAGGTCTCGTTCAGGAGTTCGGCAGGATCGACGCCGATGGGCAGAGCGAGCGGGCTCAGCCGCGCCGAGGTCATCGCCTCCAGCCGGTTGAGGATCTCGATCTCGTCGTCATCGTCGGCGAGCGGCTTGACCGCGGGCTCGTCGATATAGGCGGTCGAGATCAGCCGGACGGTTGCCGGCTCGTTGAAGTCGATTTCCGGCAGCGCGATCATAGGCCGCCGCGCAACCCGTCGAGATAGCGCCTGACCTTCATCATCACGGGAATGCCGCCCTCGATCATCAGGTCGACCGGCGAGCGGCCGGAAAACAGCGGGCCGGTGTTGACCGCCTTCGGCCATTGATAGGTAAGCGGCCCGTTGAAGAACAGCCGCAGGCCCTTGAAGATGCCGACGATCAGGCTCGCGCGCATGCGCTTGTCCTGGTCGAGCCTGCCCTTGAAGTCGCCGGCCTTCATGCGGTTCCAGGTGGCGATCGGCACGTCGAAGAGCTGGGCCGCCTCCCTATTGGTGAGGTTCCAGAGGTCGCAGGCTTTCACCACCGCCTTTACGATCACAGCTTCTTCCTGCCGGGCGGGTGCGAAAGCCGGTTGCGCCAGCGCCATAAATGTCTCCTATGCGGTGACTGAGTGTATCATATGATATGAAATGGAGATGTTGGGCGGAAAGTCAAGGGGTGGCCGGCTGATGCCTGTTTGCACTGCCGAGCGAACGCGCCCGGCTCTGCCCCTCACCCTAACGCTCTGCCCGCCAGCGGGGAGAGGGGACATGGACGACGGGGGCACCGTCACTCGGCGGCTGATCTCACAAACCCAAGGTAGGCCAGGTTTTTGTGAGGGGGGAGCGGGTGACCACGTCTCCTTCTCGCCGTCGTGACGGGGAGAAGGTCCCGGCCGGGGGGTGAGGGGCAGCGCTTCTGCTGCAAAAGGGCCATCCTCAAACCTGTCGAGGCTCTCGGCGCTTGGATCGCCCTTCACCTGACGTGGCGCAGAGGTCGCCGCGCGCGTTGCGTCGCCATCCGTTGAGATGGCGCGGTCTCCATCACGGCAATTCGATTTTACTCGGTTGGCGGCGGCCGATAGGCTTTTCGGCACAGTTGATGGGAGAGAGAGCCATGAAGCGCGCATTAGCAGCAATCGCATTCGCCTTGGCCTGTTCCGGCGCGGCCTATGCGCAGGACACCAGCATGAGTTTCTTCGTCACCAGCGTGAACCCCGGAAAGGGCGGCGATCTGGGCGGCCTCACCGGGGCGGACGCCTATTGCGATACGCTCGCCAAGGCAGCGGGGGCGACGGGCAAGAGCTGGAAGGCCTATCTTTCCACCGACGCTGAGAACGCCAAGGACCGGATCGGCGCAGGCCCCTGGTACAACGCCAAGGGCGAGAAGATCGCCGATGATGTCGCATCGCTCCACAGCGACAAGAACAACCTGACGAAGCAGACGGCGCTCAATGAAAAGGGCGAGGTGATCAACGGGCGCGGCGATACGCCCAACCGCCACGACATTCTGACGGGCTCGAAAGCCGATGGCACGGCGGCACCGGACACCTGCGGCAACTGGACGATGGGCGGCGCCGACGGCGCGGCGATCGTCGGCCACAGCGACCGCACGGGATTGAACGATTCCGCCGAGGCCAAATCCTGGAACTCTTCGCACGCGACGCGGGGCGGCTGCACCGTCGAGGCCTTCAAGGGCACCGGCGGCGAGGGGCTGTTCTATTGCTTCGCTGAGAAATAGGTCGTGTTGACAAAGTAGTTTTCGGCACGTGGTCGCGCGGTTGGCGAGCTACGACTTCTTTTCTGCGTCCCCCAGAAAAGGATCGATGCCGATTTGGTGGAGCCTTTTACGCGCTTCCACAGAGGCCTGCCTGATGTCGGGATTTTCTTCTACCGCTCTTCCATACCAATATTTTGCGGCATGCAGGTCGCCAAGGTTCTCATAGCACTCCCCCAGTCGCTCTCCGAGATATCCGGCATCCAGCGACTGGTCGCCATCTGCCATGAAAAGATAAATCTTGATGGCATCCGCTGCATTCCCGCTTGCGATCAATTCTTTTGCTCGGCGCTCTAAATGATTGAAGTCATACACGACTTTGTCTCCAGCAACGCAACTTGGGTGCGGTTTTCCTAAAAAGCAGTGTTGAAACATGCCCGAGCCGGTTTGCGAAGCCACCCTGTCAACACGGCCTAGGGCGCTTTCAGCTTATCGTAACGCGCAAGGGACACGCCTTGGTTTCATCCTGACGGCCCGGACACTCGGCCCGGGTCGCAGGTCCGTTCCCACGTGCGTCAGACATGCGGCCCGAGCAGCGACAGGTCGGCCTCGCCGAGCCGGTCCTTGGCGGTCCAGAGCTGATGCCAGTAAGGGTAGATCACCGGCGGCAGGCTGACGGCGTCGAGCAGTTCCTTCTCCTCATCGGTGAGCTTCAGGTTTGCGGCAGCGAGATTGTCGCTGAACTGCGCCTCGGTGCGGCCGCCGATGATGACGGACGTGACGCCCTTGCGGCCGATCAGCCAGGCGAGCGCAACTTGCGCCGGCGACACGCCGCGCTCGGCGGCGATGGCAACGAGCATGTCGACGATCTTCCAGAGCCGCTCCTCGTCGCGGATCGGCGGCTCCTTCCAGCTGGCAAGCTGGCGGGTGCCTTCCGGTGTCTCGTTTCGCCGGTGCTTGCCGGAGAGAAGTCCGCCGGCAAGCGGGCTCCAGACGAGCACGCCGAGCCCCTGGTCGATGGCGATCGGCATCAGCTCATATTCAGCCTCGCGGGCCTCGAGCGTGTAGTGGATTTGCTGGCTGATGAAGCGCTGGCGGCCTTCGAGCGCGCTGACGCCGAGCGCCTTCATGATGTGCCAGCCGGAATAGTTGGAGCAGCCGATATAGCGGACCTTGCCGCTGCGAACGAGGCTGTCGAGCGCCTCCATCGTTTCTTCGAGCGGTGTTAGGCCGTCCCATTCATGCACCTGGTAGAGATCGATGACGTCGGTGTTCAGCCGCTTCAGGCTCGCCTCGCAGGCGGCAATCAGGTGCTGGCGCGAGAGCCCGCCGTCGTTCGGCCCCGGCCCCATCGAAAAGCGCGCCTTGGTGGCGACGAGCACACCGCCTTTGCGCTGGCCGCCGAGGACCTCGCCGATGATCTCCTCGCAATGGCCGGTCGAATAGATGTCGGCCGTGTCGATCAGGTTGACGCCGGCATCGAGGCAGAGGTCGACATAGCGGCGCGCCTCCTTCAGCCCGACATTGCCGACCTCGGCGAACTTGCCGCGGCCGCCGATCGTCATTGTGCCCATGGTGATGACAGAGATTTTCAGGCCGGAACGGCCGAGCAGCCGGTATTCCATGGTCTCTGGTCCTTTGCTGGTGGGGAAACGGGAACGCAAGCTTCACCGGATGAAAGCCGAAGGCGACAGCGGCGGTCAAGTGGCGCTCAAAGAGGCCGCGTCCGCGGCGCGGGCCCAGTGTGTAGGCCTGCAACACTCTGCAATCGGATGTTGCGGTGGTTGCAGCTCCGGTTTCTTAGGGCTGGCTTGAACACGGCAAAATGTTATCGTTTCGTCGAGAGATTAAGGGGAATCACTGGATGAGCGTTGTAAAGCGTCTGTTGTCCGCATCGGCGATCGCTGCCGGTCTGGGTTGCATTGTTGCGCCCTTGACGGCGAATGCGGCCGAAAACGGTGCCGGCTTCTATCTGCTCGGCGCACGTGGCCCGATGGCCGGCCTTTTGGCTCCGCCCGGGACCTATTTCCAGAACGACACCTACTTCTATGTGGGCGAGCTCAAGGGCAACAAGCAGCTTCCGCTCGGTGGCGAGATCGTCGGCGAGGTCGATGCGACGCTGATCGGCATCTTCGGCACCGGCCTCTGGGTGATGCCCGAAGAAGTGCTCGGCGGCAATCTCGGCTTCACCGCGATCGTGCCCTTCGGGGGGCCGGATATCGACGCTACGCTTTCGGCGCCAAGGGCCGGTCGCTCGGCCTCGGTCAGCGATTCTGTCTTCACTATCGGCGACCCCGTGTTGGGCGCGGTTCTCGGCTGGCACGAGGGCGATTTCCACTGGACGGCGAACGCCTCGGTCAACGTGCCGATCGGCGACTACCAGAAGGGGCAGCTCGCCAATCTCTCGTTCAACCGCTGGGCTGGCGACTTCACGCTCGCCGGCACTTGGTTCAATCTGGAAACGGGCTTCGACATCTCGGGCGCCGCGGGCTTCACCTTCAACGGCGAGAACCCGGCGACGGACTACCGCACGGGTACGGAATTCCACGCGGAATGGGCCGTTACCAAGCACTTCGGCCAGGAGTTCTCCGCCGGCGTTGCAGGCTACTTCTACCAGCAGGTGACCGGCGACAGTGGCGCCGGCGCAAGGCTCGGCCCGTTCAAGGGCCGTATTGCCGCGATCGGCGGCACCATGGGCTACAATTTCAAGATGGCCGAGACGCCGGTATCGCTGACGCTCAAGGTCTTCCAGGAATTTGGCGCCAAGAACCGGCCGGAAGGCACGGCCGGTTTCGTCACCATCGCCTTCCCGATCGGCACGCCGCCGGCCCAGGTGAAGTAGGCTTGAGCCAAGCCTCGCATGCCCCGCCGGTGCCGTCTTCGACCGGCGGAGGCATGGATGACGCGTGACCTTCGTGCCGGTCCGGAAACGACCGATCGCGGCAGGGTTCGCGTGCGGCGACGTTGCTTTATCTCCCGATCGGCGCATACTGCCGCCTTCGCTGGGCAGGATGCGGCTCCGGCGGCTGTAAGATCGTTCGCGTTTTCGACCCGATACGGGCGGTCGCGGAATGTCTCGGACGGCCAGGCCACAGGCGCTTCTCCTGCACGCCATGGACCGGATCGATCAGGCCTTCGCCGAGATCGGGTGTCCGTGCAACGGCGATTGGGCGGAAGCAAGTGCCACGCGTCACTTCCGTCGCAGCCGACGGGCATTCGTAAGAGCGTCCGCCCTGAAAGGCACAATTGGTTTCGACCCGCGGTTGGCGGCGTACGCGGATAGCGGCGCGCCGGCCCTTGGCAGCCAGGAGGTTTCAATGCAGGAGTTTGCACGCGAACCGGACGGCCCGATCGGCCCCGACGATCTTGATATGCTGCAACGCACCTTCGACCGGGTCTGCATCTGGTGCGACATCCCGCGCTACGGCAAACGTGCCGACCGGCTGGCCCGCCACATCACGGGCCAGTTCCGCAGGGGCATTGCCGACGAGCGCGTGCTTTTCGAAAACGCCATGTGGCTGGAGCAGCAGGGTGGTTCAACGCGGCATCGCGCCGACAATTGACGCCGGCGGCGCCTGAAGCACATCGCGATTTTCAGATTGAGTTGTCTATCGCAAACCGCTGCGCGCTTTTGCGCGACATTCTCTACATCTCGAAGAACCGCTCCGGCATCAGGTTCCGGTAGGGGAACATATGGAAATACGGACGGGCCTCGGTGAGCACGCGGCGGACGGACGCGCGTTCGAGCAGCCGTTCGAAATAGACCGCAAGATGCGGATGGGTCTCATCGAAGGGCTCGACGATGCCGCCATAAAAGAGAGCCGGAGTGGCGGCGCAATCGGCAAGGCTGAAGGTATCGCCCGCGGCAAATTCATGCGTGGCGAAGTGCGCGTCGGCCATGCCATAGGCCAAGCCAAGCGCGGCGCGGGCATCGGCAACGCCGCGGTGGTCGCTTTCACCTGGCGCCCGCAGCGTGTCAGTGACGATCTTCTGCATCGGCACGTGGATGTAGTTGTCGAAGAAGCGATCCCAGAGCCGGGCTTTCAGAGCCGTGTCGGGGGTATCGGGGATCAGCCGCCGGCGTCCCGGATAATGGCGGTCGAGATATTCGATGATGATCGACGTCTCCGGCATCACCACGTCGCGAGCGCTGTCCGTCAAAACCGGCATCTTGCCGACCGGCCACAGCGCCGCGAAGCGGGCCGCTTCTTCCGGGTCGAGCAGGTCGACCAGGCTGCTTTTGAACGGGGTCTCGTTTTCGTAAAGCGCGATGAGCACCTTGTGGCAGAAGGAAGCGAGTGGATGCTGGTAAAGCGTGAGGGACATGCGCGTATTCTCCAGTGCGGAAGGGACGCTTGCGGATCGGTCGTCAGGTCTTTACGTGCCCGTTTATCGCAAAACCGGTCCTGTTTCGCAATCGGTTTTCGGGGTTCAGGGCCAAAAGATCGGGGCCCGTGGCGCAGAACGGCGGCAGCCGCGCCGGATACGCGCCGATTTTTTGGGGACGCCATGCTGATCGATTCCAAGCGGTTAGCGCCGGAAAAGGACGCGCACGCGTAAAGACTTGCCGCCATCGTGCCCGGCTACCATTGAAAGCGCAAAAGCTGCCCTAGAATTAATAGAACAAGGGCGTCGCAACGCTCGGCGCCCGTCGTCATCGCGACAGGGGAGGATTGCCGATGCGCTGCTTCACGGTACTTGGGCCCTCGCAGACCGGAAAGACCACGCTGGCAGACAAGCTGGCCGGTCTGGAGGGGGCCTCCAGAAAAGCTGCTTCACCCTACGGATTGAACCTCACGGAATTCGAATTTGGCGGCGAAGCCTGGTGCGCGCTCGACGCACCCGGCGGCACCGAGGCGCTGGGCCACGCGCAGCACGCGCTGATCGCCAGCGACGCCTGCGTGCTCTGCGTTTCGCCGGTGCCGGAGGAGGCAGTGCTGGCCGCGCCCTATCTGAAGGCAATCGAGGCGTCGGGCACGCCCTGCATTCTCTTCATCAACCGCATGGACGAGCCGCAGGGGCGGCTGCGCGACGTGATCGCCGCGCTTCAGGACTATTCCGGCCACATGCTGCTCCTGCGCCAGGTGCCGATCCGCGAAGGCGACAAGATCGTCGGCACCTGCGACCTGATCTCCGAGCGCGCCTGGCGCTACCGCGAGGGACAGACCTCGGCGCTGATCGAAATCCCCGACACGGTGATGGATCGGGAAAAGGAGGCGCGGGCCGAGCTGCTCGAGCATTTCTCGGAATTCGACGACTGGCTGCTCGAAGAGCTGATAGAGGACCGGCCGCCGGCCAACGACACGATCTATGCGATCTCCACGCGGCTCTTGAAGGAAAACCGCATCATCCCGGTGCTGGTGGGCGCTGCAAGCCACGCCAACGGCATTTTGCGGCTGATGAAGGCGCTGCGCCACGAGGCGCCTCAGGTCGACGCGCTTCGAAAGAGACTGGCTGAGGCCGGACCGATCGCCGAGACGGCGCTTTCGGCCGTCAGCTTCCACGCCTATCACAAGGCGAATGTCGGCAAGACGGTGCTGGTCAGGGCGCTGACATCCGGTATCAAGCAGGGCGCGACACTCGGTGGCGGCAGCCTCGGCTCGCTGCAGGACCCGGCGACCGGCAAGCCGCTGCCGAACGCCACGCCGGAGGCGGGCGCGATCTTTGCCGCTGTCAAGGCCGACCATCTACCGGTGCCGGCGCTGCTCGCCGCCAGCAGCACCGCCGAGGCGCCGGACTGGACGCTGCCGCCGACGCCGATGCTGGTGCGCATATTGGTGCCCGACAGCGAGCGCGACGAGACCAAGCTCTCGGGCACGCTTGCCAAGCTCGCCGAGACCGACCGCGCGCTCGCGGTCATGCAGGAGGAAGGCAGCGGCGCGCAGCTCGTCTGCGTGCAGGGGCCGATGCACCTGCGCGATCTCTGCAAGACGCTGGCCGACGTCTTCCATGTCGGCGTCACCGACAGGCCGCCGAGCCCGACCTATCGCGAGACCGTGCTGAAACCCTCCGACGTGCACTACCGCCACCGCAAGCAGACGGGCGGTGCCGGGCAGTTCGCCGACGTCAAGCTCAGCGTGCACCCGAACGAGCGCGGCGCCGGCTTCTCTTTCGCCGAGACGGTGAAGGGCGGGGCGGTGCCGCGCAACTTCATCCCGGCGATCGAGGCCGGCGCGCGCGAAGCGATGGAGAAGGGGCCGCTCGGCTTTCAGGTGATCGATGTCGGCGTGACCCTGACGGACGGTCAGCACCATGCGGTCGACAGCAACGACTTCGCCTTCCGCGCGGCCGCCAAGATGGGCGTGCGCCAGGCGCTGTCGCAGGCCTCGGCGGTTCTGATGCAGCCGGTCATCCGCGTCGAGATCCACATCCCCTCGATCTATTCCGGCAGCCTGGTGCCGATCGTCTCCACCTACAAGGGCCAGGTGCTCGGCTTCGACCGTGACGAGACGGCCAAGGGCTGGGACATCTTTCGCGCCCTGGTGCCGGGATCGGCGCTCGACGATCTCGCCCGGACACTAAGGGCCGCGACGCAAGGCATCGGTTACTTCTCCAAGAGCTTCGACCATTTCGAGGAGCTCTACGGCAAGGAGGCGGATGCGGTAATCCACGCGCATGGGACGCAGCAGGCGGGGTGATCGTCTATGAGAGCAGCGGCTTGGCGCGATACACCATGACCGCGCCGAGCAATTTTAGTCGCGCATCAACGTCTCTTCGGTGGCGAATTCATTGCCGCGCAATCACGGAGAGTATTTGTTGTCGCGATAGGTCTCGCCGATTCCCCGGACCGCCGACGGGCAAGGTCAAGTGCGCGGGTCGCCTTCCGTGAGGTTGCTTTCAAGGCCCCAACCCGGCATCGCCGTTCTGCGGATACAGTCTCCGACATCACGCTCTCTCGACTTCGTGTAGAGGCGGATCGGCGCGGTAGTCCGCGAGCAACCAATGATCGGGCTGGGGTTCGGCTGCGTTTTCACAGCTTCGAGAATGATGTGCTGGTCATCGAAGATCAGGTCCTGGCGCTGCGCGCAAGGGCGGGGCCGGAGGAGGCGATCCAGAGCTTTCTAAGGGATCCGACGCGCTTGACAAAGGCGCCGATAGATTATTTATAACCATCCGGTCGGAAATAAATCGGATGGAGCCATGGGCCGGAAACGCGCAATTGATCAACAGCAGGTGCTGGATGCCGCCGAACGGGTCGTCGGTCGTGATGGCGCTGCCAACCTGACTGTCGATGCCGTCGCCAGGGAAGCCGGCGTCAGCAAGGCGAGTGTGCTTTATGACTATAAGTCCAAGCAGGCGCTGATCGAGGCCGTCGTCGACCGGGCGTTTGAGCGCGACAACGCACACCATGCGCAGGTCGAGCAGAAGATCGGAGACATTCAGGATCGAGCGGTCAGGGGGCGCATCGTTGCTGCGGCCGAACCGCCGCCCGAGGAATTCCGGGCGGTGGCACTGAACCTGAGCGCGGCGCTTACGCTCGATGCCGGTTTGCGCCGGAAGATGCAGGCAAGCCAGGATACGACGATCGCGAGAATTCTTCAGAACTCCCAGTCGCCGCGCGGGGCGTTGCTTGCCTATCTCGCGCTCGAGGGTCTCAAGTTCCTCGAATATCTCGACTTTCACCATTTTGCGCGTGCGGACCGCGACGAGGTGCTGCGCGAAATCAACTGGCTCGTGACTGCAACCCCGCAGGCAGCCGATCTTCCGGACGAGCGCTAAGCGTCCAAACCTCATAGGTGCAGTGAAATGAACCAAGCATGCGATGCCACATCCGCCGTGGCCACGGGCGAACGCGCCCCGTTCCGGCGCATCTTCATCACCGGTGGCAGCGGCTATGTCGGCCGCAACCTCATCCGCCATTTCGTCACGACGGGCGTTTCTGTTGTCGCTCTGGCGCGCAGCCAGAAGGCGGCCGACCGCGTCCGCCAACTCGGTGCGACGGCCTTTATGGGCGACCTGCTCAGTCCAGACATCGCCGCGGGAATGGCGGGCTGCGACGCGCTTGTCCATGCGGCGGCCGATACCGATCATGGACCAGGCACGCCGCAGCAGCGCCGGGTGAACGAGGATGGCACACGGATCGTCATGGAGGCGGCCCGCGCCGCCGGTATCCGCAAAGCGATCCATATCAGCACCGAATCCGTGCTTGCCGATGGGCACCCGCTGGTGCAGGTGGACGAGACGGCGCCGTTTCCGCGCCGCCCGGCCGGCAGCTATTCGCGCAGCAAGGCGGCGGCCGAGCGTGTAGCCCTTGCGGCCAGCAGTCCGGCTTTCCCGGTCGTTGCCCTTCGGCCGCGCTTCGTCTGGGGGCGTGACGATACCACGGCGTTGCCGGCACTGGTCGAGGCTGCCCGCTCCGGCAAGCTCGCCTGGATCGCGGGAGGCACCTACCTGACCTCGACCACGCATATCGCCAACCTGTGCCAGGCCGTGGCGCTTGCGCTTGCAAACGGGCGGGGCGGGGAGGTCTATTTCATCACCGATGGCGATGCCGTGCCGTTCAGGACGTTCGTCTCGCAGCTTCTGGAAACGCAAGGGATCGTCCCGCCGGAAAAATCCGTTCCCCGCGCCGTCGTCAGAGCCGTTGCCTGGGGCGGCGATGTGCTCGCTGCCCTCTCCAGGGGGAGGATCAGCGTTCCGCTGACATCACAGGCCTATGCGACGTCGGCCGTCGAGATCTCGCTTGATATCGGCAAGGCAAAGCGGGCGCTGGGCTATGTTCCTGTCATCTCGCGGGAGCAGGGGCTGGACGAGCTTCGGACCGTCAGCACCGGTAGTCCTCCAGTTGCGGCGCCGTGTCCGGCTTGCCTGCCTTGATCCAGTCCACCTTGCCGCGCAGGAACGAGAGAGCCGCGTCCAGCGCGGCCTTCCGCTCTTCTAGTCGCGCGATCTGCGTTTGCAGGATCTCGACCGTTCGTGCGGGCGAACTTTCGCCGGCGCGATAGGCCTCATTGAGGGCCTGAATCTCCCGCAGCGAGTAACCCAGCGTCTGTTGCAGCCGGATCATCCGCGCGGCGGTAACGTCTTCCTGGCTGAACAGCTGATAGGGATTAGAGCCGCCCTTGGCGCTGCGCTCCGGCTTCAGCAGCCCCTTGGAAATGTAAAAGCGGATCGTATCGACCGGCAGTTCCGTGGCCTTCGCAAATTCCGAAATCAGCATGCAGCAAACCCTTGACCATAGAGTATGGTCAATACTTATAAGAGCTGCTTGTCTGGAATTGGAGACCCATGATGACAAGCAAGGAAAAGATTCTACACCGCGTCCAACTCGGCTCGGATGGCCCGCTGATCGGAGCCCAGGGCCTCGGCTGCATGGGCATGAGCGAGTTCTACGGCACGACGGACGAGGCCGAATCTCGCGCCACTCTGGAACGGGCGCTCGAACTCGGCGTCACCCTGTTCGACACGGCGGACATGTACGGTATCGGCGCCAACGAGGCCTTTCTTGCGTCCTTCGTCAGGACGCATCGTGAAGCGGTCCTGATCGCCACCAAGTTCGGCTATGCGCGCACGCCGCAAAGCCCAGAGGACTGGAGCATAGACAACCGGCCCGAGTTCATTCGTGCTGCCGCTGACCGCTCTCTGAAGCGCCTGGGTGTCGATGTCATCGACCTCTATTACATGCATCGCCGCACCGATGCCGTACCACTCGAAGAATCCATTGGCGCGATGGCCGATCTGGTCGCGGCCGGAAAGGTCCGTTGGCTCGGCCTCTCGGCGGTGACCGCGGCGGAGCTGCGGGCCGCGCATGCCATCCATCCGATTGCAGCGCTGCAGTCGGAATGGTCTGTTTTCACGCGTGAGATCGAGGAAGATGTCGTTCCCGCTGCATTCGAACTCGGCGTGACGCTCGTGCCTTACTCTCCGCTCGGACGTGGCATGCTGACCGGCCAGGCCTTTGCCCAATCCCTGACGGAGGGAGATGCACGCAGGAATTTCCCGCGCTTTGCATCGCAGCACCACCAGGCGAACATGCAGGTGGTGGCAAAGGTCGAGGAAGCCGCGCGTGGCCTCGGCATTACCTCGGCCCAGCTGGCACTAGCCTGGCTGCACATGCAGGGCCGCAAGTTGAATGCGAAGGTGGTGCCAATCCCCGGAACACGCAGGCGCAGCCGCCTTGAGGAGAACGTCGCGGCGGCGTCCATCATCCTCCCCGATGATGTAACGGCCATGCTCGATCCGCTCGCCGGGGCTGTGCAAGGAGCTGCCGTCTAAGGGTGCGACCGCCGTGCGCGACGGGCGTGCGGCGGCCGGTTCTTGTGTTGGGTGGGGAGGAGGGACGCTCGCCGGCCGCCGACGGCTAGCTTGTGCCAGATGTTTGCACTGCCTCTGCGCTCTGCCGCTCGCGCTCCTCGATCTCGGCGATCAGCCAGTTGAGAAAGGCCTTTGTTACCGGCTTGGTGCGCAGGAGGTCTTCCTGGCAGACGAACTGGTAGGTTTCGGGCGGCTCGTAGAAATGGTCGTGGGCCAGGCGAATCTGACCGGATTTGAGTTCGTGTTCGACCATGGTGCGGTCGATCAACGCCACGCCCTGGCCTTCTCTCACCGCTTCGAGAATGATGTGCTGGTCGTCGAAGATCAGGTCCTGGCGGCTGCGCGGAAGGGCGAGGCCGGAGGAGGCGATCCAGCTTTGCCACTCCTGAAGGCCGCGATAGTGCAGCCGGTTGCCGGAAAGCAGTGCCTGCCTGTCGCCCTGCCAGAGGTCGCGGCCGCAGACGGGCACCAGGCGCTCGCGCAAGAGCTTGCGGGTGAAGCGTCCGGGTGGCGGCTGCAGGCAATAGGCGATCGTGACGTCGGCCGGGCCGGTGCCGGCGGTGATCGTTTCGAGGTGGGAGAGGTGGATCTGCACGCCGGGATTGGCGGCGAGAAACTCGGAGATGCGCGGCGCGATCACTTTCATCGAAAAGAACGGGCCGACCCGGACGCGCAGGATCTTGTCGCTCGTGCGTGGGCGGATGTGCTGGACCACGCCTTCGAGATCGTCGAAGGCGCGCTGGCAGGAGGCATAGAGCAGCCCGCCCTCCGGCGTCAGTTCGACACCGTGCTGTTTTCTGACGAAGACCCGAAGGCCGAGATTGAGTTCCAGATTCCGGATCTGGTGGCTGATCGCACCCTGGCCGATGCAGAGCTCGTCGGCGGCGGCCGTCAGGCTGCCGTTGCGCGCGGCCGCCTCGAAGGCGCGCAAGGATTTGAGGCTCGGCAGGTCACGCATCCGTTGCTCCGGGTCTGGATCGGTTGCAGCCTACATGAATTTTTTCGATAGCTGGAATGATTTCTTTCACATTGCGAAGGCTGGAGACCTCCCGCATTGTCGAAGCATAATAAAGCAAAACGAAAACTGAAATCGGCCGAAAATCCAGATAGTTTCAAGCAAGTTGCTCCTTTGGTCAGGCCAATGGTCACGCTTGCGACCGGAACTTCGTGGGTGGCCGACAGGAAGGACAGAGGGAACGAGATGAAAAGGAAGTTCATGACCGCATCGGTCATCGCCGCGCTGTTTGCGGCCGGCACCGCCAATGCCGAGACGCTGGCGATCGGCACCGAGGGCGATTACGCGCCATTCAACTATGTGACCGCAGCCGGCGAAATCAAAGGCTTCGACTACGATATCGGCCAGGCGGTCTGCGCCGAAATCAAGGTAGACTGTGTCTGGAGCACCAATGAGTGGGCGGGCATCATCCCGGCCCTGCAGGCCAAGAAGTTCGACGTGATGATCGCCTCGATGGCGATCAATCCGGATCGCAAGACGCAGGTCGACTTCACAACCCCTTACTATTTCAACGCCATGCGCTTCGTCGCCCGCAAGGATCTCGGCCTCAAGGACATCTCGCCCGAGGCGCTGAAGGGCAAGGTGATCGGCACGCAGTCCGGCTCAGTCGCGGTCGAGGCGCTGCAGGAGTTTTTTCCCGATAGCGAAGTGAAGCTCTATCCGACGATGAGCGAAGTGTTTCTCGACATGGAAAACGGCCGGCTGGACCTGATCCTCGAAGGGCAGATGGCCTTTACGGAGTGGCTGGCCAAGGAAGAAAGCGGCTGCTGCGCCTTTGTCGGCGAGAGCTTCGTGCTCGACACGGCCGAGGGCAACGCCATGGCGGTACGCAAGGGCGACGAGGCGCTGCTCTCCAAGCTCAATGCCGGCCTGAAGACGATCATGGAAAACGGCACCTACGACAAGATCCGCAAGCAGTATTTCGATTTCGACATCATGGCAAAGCCGAAGACCACGAGCGAGTATTTCCGCTGAGGTTTGTGGCTCTATCCCTCATCCGGCCCGCCGGCCACCTTCTCCCCGCCTGCGGGGAGAAGGTTAGGGTGAGGGGCAACTCCTCGGAAGATGCGCGAGGGCGTCTCTTCTAAGCTGCCGAGAGGGGCCGCCGCGGATCCAAGGTTCAACTCCAACCATCCAGAATTCGCCTGTCGCGCCCTGCGTTCAACGCATCGCGCGGCAGGAGAACAGGCGCGGCGTCGGGGTTTCGCGTTTTCCCCGGCGCCCGTCTTCTCGATTTTTCCAGTCAGCAAAATGAAAGTGCATAGGATGAGCTTCCGGGTCGCCGTTCTCGAATTCAACCAGGAAACCAACACGTTTTCGAAGCTCAAGACCGGGTTCAGGGACTTCGAGGCCTGCCACTATTTCGTTGGCGCCGAGATAGAAACCCATTGCCGCGGCACCAATTCGGAGATCGGCGGCTTCATCGATTGTTGCGACACTTACGGCTGGCAGCCGGTCTATACCGTGGCGGCGCGGGCCGAACCCGGCGGCAGGATCGAGGAAGCGATGCGGCAGCGCTTCGTCGCGGATCTCCAAAGCGCGCTCGACGGCGAAAGGCTCGACGGCGTGTTTATCGTCTTCCATGGGGCTATGTGCACGGAAACGGCTGACGATGCGCAGATCCAGCTTCTGGAGGTGGTGCGTGGCATCGTCGGTTCGGAACTTCCCATCGCCGCGACCTTCGACCTGCACGCCAATTCGGCGCCCGAAATGGCCGGCCTGCTCGATATTGCCGTCTCGTTCCGCACCTATCCGCATGTGGACATGGCCGAATGCGCCCACAAGGCGGGCGCGCTGCTCGAGCGCGCCATGCGCGGCGAAATCCGGCCGGCGCTCGCCATCCGCCAGCCGCCGATGCTGAACGGCTGCAACGACGGGCGCACGACCCATGCCTGCGCCATGACCGAGCTGCTCGAAATTGCCGACGGGATCGCGGCGCGCGACGGCATGCTGGCGACCTCGATCAATGCCGGCTTCTACGATGCCGATATCTTCAATACCGGCCCATCGGCGGTTATCTGCTACGACCGCAACCGGGTGGCGGCCGAAGACGCGGAAGCCGAGGCCGAGCGTCTCTGCCGCGAGATCTGGGACCGGCGCGAGCACCAGGATGTGCAGCTGCCGCTCGACGCGCTGCCCGGCATCGTCGCGGCGCATCTTGCGAAAGATGGGGCCGGGCCGCTGGTCATTGCCGACTTCTCCGACAATCCCGGCTGCGGTGCCTATAGCGATTCCACCTGCGTGCTCGCCAGGCTGCTCGATACCGGCGTCCGAAACGCGGCTTTCGGCGCGCTCTGCGATCCGGAAGTCGTGGCCGAGTTGATCGCTGCCGGCATCGGTGCGACACGCGAGGTTACGCTCGGCTGCAAGATCGACCCTGAAGTCGGCGGCGGGCCGATCACGATCAAGGGCAGGGTGGAGGCGATTTCGGACGGCAGGATCGTCTTCGAGGGGCCGATGTTTCAAGGGCTGCCGGCGACGATGGGGCCGAGCGTGCGCTTTCATGTCGAAGGCATCGACATCCTCATTTGCAGCGAACGCCAGCAGATGCTCGATCGCAACCTCTTCCGCGCCGTCGGCATCGAGCCGTCCGACTATCAGATCGTCGTCGTCAAGTCGCAGCAGCACTTCCGCGCCGCCTTCGGTCCGATCGCGTCCGAGATCGTCGAGATCGACGGCACGGGCCTCAGCAGTGCCAATATCGGCGCGCGCAAGTTCCAGCGGGTGCGGCGGCCGGTCTATCCGCTGGATCACGGCGAACTCGGCTGAGGCGGGCTGCCGTTCGCGGGCCAAGGTTCATGCCTGCGCCCTCTAAAGGGGCAGCCGTATGGCGCGGTAACCGTTACGTACTTCCGCAGTGCCCGGCTTTGGGTCTAGCGTCCCCGTCGTGAAGGGGAGCGCAACTTCATGAGTTTTATCGATCTCTTCGCCTGGATCGTGCTGATCGTGCTCGTGGTGAGCACGGTCGCCGTGCTGATCTTTCTCGCCATGCTGCCGGGGTCGATCGCAAAAAGGCGCAATCATCCCTGGAGCGAGGCGGTCAATGTGGCGGGCTGGGTGACGCTGTTCTTCGGCTTCGCGCTGTGGCCGATCGCGCTCATCTGGGCCTATGTCGACGTGCCGCGCCCGAGCGGCGCGCATCCGGCGGCGACCCCTGCAGGCGAGGTTCATCCGAGCGAGGCGGGCCAGCCATGATCGTCTTTCTCTTCAATGTCTATCTGGCGATCCTCTTCTGCCTGGTGAAATTCAGGATCGTGCCTTTCAACCTGTTCTGGAAGATTTCGCCGGCGATCGTGTTCCTGCTGCTTCTCGTCGGTCTGTTCATCCCGATGAACTGGGGCGCGCCGCAGGGCAAGGCGCTGGTGGTGCGCAATTCGGTGGCGATCGTGCCCGATGTCGCCGGCGAGGTCACGGAGGTGCCGGTCGCCTCCAACAGCCCGCTGAAAGCCGGCGACGTGCTCTTCCGCATCGACCCCGTGCCCTACCAGGCGAAGGTGGACGCGCTGCAGGCGCAGCTTTCGCTGCAGGAGCTGCGGCTTGCGCAGATGACGAAGCTGCAGTCGCGCGATGCGGCAACCGAATTCGACGTGCAGCAACGCCAGGCGGACGTCGACAATCTGAGAGCCCAGATCAGCAATGCCGAGTGGGAACTCGGCAAGACGACGGTGCGGGCGCCGGCCGATGGCTACGTGACCAACCTTGCGCTGCGCAAGGGCGCGCGCGTGACGACGCTGCCGCTGTCGCCGGCCATGGCCTTTATCGACACCTCCGAGACGATCATCGGGGTCGAGATCAACCAGATCGATGCGCGCTATATAGAGCCCGGCCAGATGGTGGAGGCGACCTTCAAGTTTGCGCCCGGCGAGACCTATACCGGTGAGGTCGAGGGCGTGCTGCAGGCGATCGCCTCCGGGCAAGCCCGGGTGTCCGGCACGGCGGTGACCCCGGAGGCAGTCTCCGCCGCGCCCTTCATCGTGCGGGTGAAACTCGACGACCAGGCTTTCGCCGCACGGCTGCCGGCCGGCGCCACGGGGGACGCGGCCATCTTCACCGACCGGGTGAAGGTGGCGCATGTGATCCGCCGGGTGCTTTTGCGCCAGATCGCGATCACCAACTACGTCAATCCGTTCTGATCGGCTGCGCGGCGGGGTGCCACCGGCTGCCCCGCCCGCTGGAAGACGGGCGAGGATAGGACGGTTTCTCGCAATTCCGGACGGAAAACCGCTGCGCACTTGTCCTGGAATTGCTTGGCCAAATGTCGCAAGTCCTAGCGGAAAACCGTTTCACACTTTTCCTGGGATTGCTTGGCCAAACGACGCAATTCCGGACGAAAAACCGCTGCGCACTTTTCCTGGAATTGCTTGGCCAAACGACGCAATTCCGGACGGAAAACCGCCGCACACTTTTCCTGGAATTGCTTAGCCGGCAATCGGTAGCGGCGCCTCCGGGTTGACGAGACCGGCTGCCCTCAAGTCCCGCCAGAAGTCGGCCGGCACGGCCTCGTTCAGGGCGGCACGGTCTTCGGCGATGCGGCTCGGCTGGCTGGCGCCGGGGATGACGGCGGCAACCGCGGGGTTGGCGAGCGAGAACTGCAGGCCGGCCGCCTTCATCGAGATGCCGTGACGGTCGGCGATCGCCTTGATACGCGCGACCTTGTCGAGAATTGCCGGCGTGGCCGGGGCATACTCGAAGTTCGGGCCACCGACGAGCGCGCCGGAGCTATAGGGGCCGCCGACGACAATGCCGAGGCCGCGCTTGGTGACCTCGGGCATGACGCGCTGGAGTGCGCGGTCATGGTCAAGCAGGGTATAGCGGCCGGCAAGCAGGAAGCCATCGGGACGCGGACCCTCGAGCGCGAGCAGCAGTTCGATCGGCTCCACCCGGTTGACGCCGAGCCCCCAGGCCTTGATCACGCCTTCGTCGCGCAGCCGGTCGAGCGCGCTGAAGGCGCCCTTGCGCGCCGTCTCGAAAACGTCGAGCCATTCGTCGCCGTAGAAATCCTGGGCAACGTCGTGAACGAAGGCGATCTCGATCCGGTCGGTCTTCAGGCGCTTGAGGCTGTCCTCGATCGACCGCAGGGTGGCGTCATGGGAGTAGTCGTTGACGATCTTGTTGGGGCGGCCATAGCGGAAGACGTCGCCCTTTTCCCCAAGGTCGCGGGCGCTGACGTCCTCGATCTCGTCGAGGATGACCCGGCCGACCTTGGTGCTGATGACGTATTCGTCACGCGGGCGACCGCCGAGCGCTTCGCCCATGCGGATCTCGGCAAGGCCGGCGCCGTAGAACGGGGCGTTGTCGAAATAGCGGATGCCGTCGTTCCAGGCGGCCTCGACGGTGGCAAGCGCTTCTTTTTCGGGTATTTCGCGGAACATGTTGCCGAGCGGGGCCGCGCCGAAACCGAGCTTGCCGGGCAGAATATCCTTGAGTGTCATGTGTCCTGTCCTTTGCTGATCGATGGGGCAGGTGATGCGGTGCATCGCCGTTGTTTGGAAAAATAGGTCAGGGAGCGGAGTCCCGGTAGCGGGGTACGCTTCGCAGGATATGGGAAACGAATTCACAGATGCGATGTTCGGAGCCGGATAACTGGTGAAGTGTTCCGGGGAAGCCATCGGGCAGACCGTCTGCGACGGATCGGATGGAGAACACCGGTCGTAAACTTCTCGCGTCTCGGGTCTGGTTTGCGTATATTAGACTAGCCTAAATCGGTGGAGATTCAACGATCTGCAATAGGGGTGTTCGCCATGACCATTGGCCAGAGCATGCTTGCGGGTGCAGCCTTCTTCGCGCTTGGTTTTACGTCCGCATGGGCACAGCAGGTTTCAGGGACGCTCGGCGCCCCGGGAGCGACGACAACAATTACGGGTAAGCAGCTTCCGTCACCAAGTCCGGCTTTTGGCGGTGTAATCAAGGAAAAGGCCTCGGAATCGACGCCCTGGTGGGCTCCGCGGGTCGTGCCGCCGAAAGGCGCGCCCAATGTGCTGCTGATCATGACGGACGATCAAGGCTTCGGTGCGCCCAGCACCTTTGGCGGCGTCATTCCGACACCGGCCATGGACCGCATCGCCAAGGAGGGGTTGCGCTTCACGAACTTCCACTCGACATCGCTCTGCTCGCCGTCTCGTGCGGCGCTGATCACCGGGCGCAATCACCATTCGGTTGGCTACGGGGTCGTCGGGGAGATCGCGACCGGATATCCGGGCTACGATTCGATCATCCCGATCGAGAAAGGAACGATCGGCACGATCCTCAAGGAAAATGGCTACGCCACCGCGTGGTTCGGCAAGAACCACAACACGCCGTCCTATCAATCGAGCCAGGCGGGCCCCTTCAACCAGTGGCCGACGGGCATGGGCTTCGATTATTTCTATGGCTTCGTCGGCGGCGATGCGAGCCAGTGGCAGCCGAACCTGTTCCGCAACACCACGGCCATCTATCCGTTTGAAGGCAATCCCAAGTGGAACCTGGAAACGGCCATGGCCGACGAGGCGATCCAGCACATCAGGCAGTTGAGCGAGATCGCCCCGGGCAAGCCCTGGCTCGTCTACTACGTGCCCGGTGCCACCCATGCACCACACCACCCGACGCCCGAATGGATCAAGAAGATCAGCGACATGCACCTCTTCGACGAGGGCTGGAACAAGGTGCGCGAGACGATCTTCGCCAATCAGAAGCGGCTCGGCATCATGCCTGAGAACGCGAAGCTCACGCCGTGGCCGGAGGGGTTGCCGCAATGGGATTCCCTCAGTTTGGAGGCGAAGAAACTGTTCATCAGGCAGGCCGATGTGTACGCCGCCTACCTTGCCTATGCCGACAACGAGATCGGGCGCGTCATCCAGGCGGTGGAAGATATCGGCGAGCTCGACAACACCCTGATCATCTACATCGGCGGCGACAACGGCGCGAGCGCCGAGGGCATGCTCAACGGCACGCCGAATGAGTTCACCACATTCAACGGCGTCGACGTTCCGGTGAAGGACCAGTTTCTCTGGTATCCGTTCTGGGGTTCGGAGCGGACATTCCCGCATTTCGCAGCCGGCTGGGCCTGGGCGATGGGGACACCGTTCAAGTGGGTCAAGCAGGTGCCATCGCACTTTGGCGGGACGGCGCAGGGCATGGTCATGTCGTGGCCCGGCCATATCAACGACGCTGGCGGTGTCCGCGCGCAGTTTCACCACTTCATCGACATCGTGCCGACGATCCTGGAGGCGACAGGCATCCCGCAACCGGAGACGATCAACGGCATCAAACAGGAGCCGATCGAAGGCGTCAGCATGGCCTACACATGGGACAAGGCGAATGCCGCTGCGCCGACTGAACACAAGACCCAGTACTTCGAGATGCTGGGAAACCGCGCGATCTACCACGACGGATGGGTCGCCGCGACGACGCCCGCGACATTGCCGTGGGAACTCAGCACCAAGACGCCGCCCGACGTGATCACCGGCTACAACTGGGAACTTTACAACGTCGATGAAGACCCGACGCAATTCACCGATCTTGCCGCCAAAATGCCTGACAAACTCAAGGAATTGCAGGACCTCTTCTATGCCGAGGCGAAGAAGTACAACGTGCTGCCGCTCGACAATTCGACGCTCGCACGCTGGAATGCCCCGCGGCCGAACCTGACGGCCGGCCGTACGGAATTCACCTACCGCGGCGAACTGAGTGGTGTGCCGGCCAGCGCTGCGCCGAGCACCTTGAACAAGTCCTATACGATTACGGCCGATGTCGAGATACCCGACGACGGTGCGCAAGGCATGATCGTCACCGAGGGTGGCCGCTTTGGCGGTTACGGCCTCTTCCTCAGCCAGGGCGACTTCGGTGTCGGCAGTGGGAAGGTCGTGTTCCTCTACAATCTCCTCGACCTCAAGCGCACCCTGTGGGAAGGACCGGAACTCGAACCCGGCAAACACAGGATCGTCTTCGACTTCAAGTCGGATGGAAAGGGACTTGGCGCCGGGGGCACCGGCGTTCTGTCGGTGGACGGCAAGGAGGTCGCCAGGAACAGCATCGATCATGGCATCCCGGTCACTTTCCCCGAGGATGAGACCTTCGACGTCGGTCTCGACACGCGCACCGGCGTCGCCCTTCTGGAACACCGCTACGACACGCCCTTCCGCTTTACGGGCAAGATCGACAAACTGACTTTCGAATTGAAGCCAAACGCAACGCCCTAGAGCGCCGTGCGTTCACGTGAACGCACATGGGACGCTCTGGCGACCTTGCATCGCAAGGCCCGGACACAAACGACTGGCAGAGGTGCGTTCCGATGATACGCGTGCTTGATCTCGCCGCCTTCGGGGAGATGGCAACAGGGCTCGCACTGGTGGTGGCGCCTTCGCTCGTGGGGCAGGTGCTGCTTGGCGAGCTACTCACCGGGCCGGCGGTCCCGACGGCCCGGGTGGCGGGAATTGCCCTGATCGCCCTCGGCGTTGCCTGCTGGAAGAACTCAGGCCTCATCGGCATGCTGATCTACAGTGCGGCCGTCACGCTCTATCTGGCCTGGTTCGGACTGACGGATGGCTCCACCGGCGTCCTTCTGTGGCCTGCGATCGCAGTTCATGCGGTGCTGTCGGTCTTGCTCTGGCGCGGACGTCACACGCCCGGCGCCGGCTAGTTTTCGGATAGGGACGGGGACATTGTGGGGGCGTTATCCGCCCGCAAGTGCAGCTATGGCAAGCAGGATATGAAGGGCCGCCACAGAAGCGACAAGGAAAAGCGCCATTCGCCGCATGAGTTCCAAGGTTTCGGAAGACTCATTGGGCCGACTTTCCGAAAAAAGGGTGTCAATAGGCTGCTCCCGAACGTCGTGCCAGCCGAGCCGCTTGAGATGACGGCGCATCAGATGGTCTTCGCCGCCGTCGTAACCTAGCCAGCCGGCATTTGTCAGATCGTAGTGTCTCTCGCCGAGACCACGTATCGTTGCAAGCGTTCTTGCGGCATCATCCTGCATATATGTACAGGGTTCATCGTCGGGATCCCGCTGCCAAAATCCGTACACGAGCAGACGGTAGAGCGCATTGCATCCTTCCATCGTTACCACTAGGTCTTTTATCTCCCGGCTTTGATAGAGATCGCGGTCGAGGCGCTCGTTGTCGTCGGTGAAGTAGACCTCCGGCAGCGATTGATCGTCCTCAAAAATCACATCGCCTGGCGTGATGATCAGCTTCCCCCAACGCCAGTCGATCGGAATTGCCACGGCCGCGCTGGACCAAGCGCGCTCACGGTCATTGAGCGGCCGCCGCCAATGTTGTCGGCCGATATCCGCGGAGCGAGCCCGGCCGCGTGTTCCGTCTGGTAGGCGGACGCGGTCGGCGGCAAAAGCTATTCCGAAGCGATAGTGGAGAACGGCAACGCCATGCCGCCGACCATAATCGCTCCGTGGTTCATTCGGCCCGCTCTGATCCGTAGACAGCAAATACCCTTCGGGATATTCGTCGTTCTCGAATGGCCACATGACTATCCAACCTTCCGCGCGCAGCCGCAGGCGGCGGCTGCTCATCCAGGCGATCTCCGGCAACCAGGATGTGGATTGTTCCCGTCTTGATCCCACCGGTTGCGCAACGAGTTACCGGAAAACGGTCAAGCGTTTGCGCATTTGGTTTGGGCAATTTTATCCAATATCGTTTTGCTCGCGTTCAGCCGGACGACATGATGCGCGGGCGGGTGGTGCTACCGGTCGAAGGGAACGGTCGATTTTCTCTCGCGCCTGTCGGCAAGCGTCGCCTCGGTTCGTCTTCACGACGTGCATCAACGGAGAGCCACCGCATGAAGCTCTATTTCAGCCGCAACCCCAATCCGCGCCTGGCGGTCGCCACGGCCCGATTTCTGAAGGCAGAGGTCGCGTTCGAATATGCCGAGCCGCTGGCGTCGGGGCAGGCGGACCGCTATCGGCCGCTCAATCCCAACCTGCTTTTGCCGATCCTGGAGCGTCCCGGCCGGGCGCTGTGGGAGGCGGATGCGATCGCCTGCTTTCTCTCTCGCCAGGTCGGCTCCAACCTCTGGCGAAGGGATGACGACGAGCCGGAGATGATCCGCTGGATCAGCTGGGGCAAGGAGAACTTCGTGAAGGCCTGTGACATGGTGCATTGGGAGCGCGGCACCAAGCTGCGCTACGGCATCGGCACTTGTGACGAGGCCATGGTGGAGGAGGGGATGATGGCGTTCCACAAGGCGGCCCGGCTGCTCGATGCCGAACTCTCCGGTCACGCCTGGCTGGTCGGCGAGGCGGTCTCCTACGCCGATTTTCGCATGGCGACATTCCTGCCCTACAATGATGTGGCAAGGCTGCCGCTCGCGGACTATCCGGCACTTGCGCGCTGGGCCGGGCAGCTCGAGGCGATCGACGCCTGGCGCGATCCGTTCCGCGGGCTTGATGCGCCCGCGTTGCCTCCGATATCAGGCTGAGCGGCGGCCTTTGCCTGCCGTCGAGCGGCGGCGACGGCCGGTGGTTGTCGCCGCGCATTCGCAGGTTGCGTGATTGTTCTCGCCATCCATTTTCTCCTCTGCTAATACAGTCGCGCTAGCATGCGAACAGCCTCTTCTTGCTCAGAAGGAATTCGTCCGATGCGTTTCACAGTCGCAATCGCAGCAGCAGCATTGATGTCCCTTCCGACAGCAACCCTTGCCAAATCGCCGGCCGATATCGCCGATCTCGTCGGCGCACGCGCGCCTGGCGCCGAGAGCGAGATGCAGTCCAGGGGCTATGTCGACGTCGGCGGCAACAATACCTGGTGGAATGCCGGCACCAAGACCTGCGTCCGGGTGCATGTCTCCCAGGGACACTACTCGGCGATCTCGCAGATCAAGCCCTCGGCTTGCGGCCAAGGGAGCGGCAAGAGCACGCCATGCCCGCCGGATCTGTCGCAGGCCGATCTCTACAAGCATCCGGGCTGCAGCCTCTAGGGGCAGTCGCGTCCAACTGGTGCTGGGCTGGAACTTTCGCAGTGAAGGCAACGGTGACACGGGCGGTGCCGGCGGCCGCCTCGGCTTCATTGTGCCCTTCGATCGGCGGGGAAAGCGGTACGAGAGCGCCGCGACCATTGCGCAATGCGATGATCTTTGCTCTCCTTTGAATGGCCTATCGGTGGAGCAGATTGCCCCTGGCGATCGGATTTTGCGGTTGAAAGCGTCGGAAACCGCCAAAAAAAGGCCGATTGCGGCAGATATTCCCGCCCCAACCATTCCCGCCCAAAACCCGAAAGGTGTTTCGCCTTTTTTAGGAAAGCGAGATTTGCCTACCTTCAGTACCCTTTTGGTTGTCCCGCTGGAGACGGGACGTATCGCGAAGGTATGGAGGAGATACCCTTGGCAAGCATTTCAGAGGACACTACGCATACCCAGAATCCGGCGCAAAATCCGGAGGACGAACGGCTGAGCATTGGTGCCAATCTGGCCTATGGCCTGCAGCACGTCTTGACCATGTATGGCGGCATCGTCGCCGTTCCGCTGATCCTTGGCCAGGCGGCGGGCTTGAATTCCAGCGATGTCGGCCTGCTCGTCACCGCCTCGCTTTTCGCCGGTGGCCTCGCCACCATCCTGCAGACGATCGGCGTGCCATTCTTCGGCAGCCGCCTGCCGCTGGTGCAGGGCGTCTCGTTCTCGGGTGTCGCCACGATGATCGCCATTTCCGGCAATGGCGGCATTCCGGCGATCCTTGGCGCGGTCATCGCGGCCTCATTGATCGGCCTTCTGATCACGCCGGTGTTTTCGCGCATCACCCGCTTCTTCCCGCCGCTCGTCACCGGCATCGTCATTACCACCATCGGCCTGACGCTGATGCCGGTTGCGGCATTCTGGGCGATGGGCGGCAACAAGGCGGCGCCGGACTTCGGCAGCACCGCCAACATCCAGCTTGCGGCGGTCACGCTCATCATCGTGCTGCTCTTGAGCAAACTCGGCAATGCTTCGATCTCCAGGCTTTCGATCCTGCTGTCGATCGTGATCGGTACCGGCATTGCCTATGTCGCCGGCATGACCGATTTCTCGCAAGTTGCAAACGGCCCGGTCTTCGCATTGCCGAGGATCTTCCATTTCGGCTATCCGACCTTCGAGCTTGCGGCTGTTATCTCGATGCTGATCGTCATCATGGTGACGCTGGTCGAGACCTCGGCCGACATTCTCGCCGTCGGTGAGATCGTCGAAACCAAGGTGGATTCGCGCCGGCTTGGTGACGGCCTTCGTGCCGACATGCTGTCGAGCATTCTCGCGCCGGTCGTCGGCTCCTTCACCCAGAGCGCCTTTGCCCAGAATGTCGGCCTCGTGGCGGTGACGGGCGTGAAGAGCCGTTACGTGGTGGCAACGGGCGGCCTGTTCCTGGTAACGCTCGGCCTCTTGCCGATCATGGGTCGCGTCGTCGCCTCGGTGCCGACCTCGGTGCTTGGTGGCGCCGGCATCGTGCTCTTCGGCACGGTTGCGGCAAGCGGCATCCGCACGCTGTCCAAGGTCGAGTACAACAACAACATGAACCTGGTGATCGTCGCGACCTCGATCGGCTTCGGCATGATCCCGATTGCGGCGCCCGGCTTCTACGAGCATTTCCCGGCCTGGGTCGCCACGATCTTCCATTCGGGCATCTCGTCGGCGGCTGTCATGGCGATCCTGCTCAACCTCCTGTTCAATCACTTCACCGCAGGCAATTCCGACCAGCAGTCGGTCTTCGTGGCTGCAACCGAACGCACGATCCGCTACCAGGACATCGCAAGGCTGCACGACGGCGACTACTTCCTCAACGGCAAGCTCTACGATGCCAAGGGCACCGAGGTGCCGCTGATTGCGGCGGAGGCGCACTGAACCGGCAAGCTCCCTGAAATGATGCAATCCCAGACTGCTTTCCCTGGGGTTGCTTTGAATTACGCAACTCCGGACGAAAAACCGCTTCGCACTTTTTCTGGAGTTGCTTGTGAAACCCGCCATTCCGGGCAGGAAACCGCTTCCTGTTTTTCCTGGCGTTGATTGAAAAACCCAACAAAAGGACATTGGGAATGACACGTGAGACCGACAATTACGCGCTGCTCGATGCGCTCCTTCACACGATGGAGAAGGGCATCATTCCGGCCACGGAAGCGGGCGTTGCCGCCGGCAACAAGATCTTCGGCGCGGCGCTGATGCGCAAATCCGATCTTTCGACCGTGCTTGTCGAAACCAACAACGAGACGGAAAACCCGCTCTGGCACGGCGAAGTGCACACGCTGAAGCGGTTCTACGAGATCGAGGGCGAGAAGCGGCCGGACAGCCGCGACCTCATCTTCCTCTCGACGCATGAGCCGTGCTCGATGTGCCTTTCGGCGATCACCTGGGCGGGTTTCGATAATTTCTTCTACTTCTTCAGCCACGAGGATTCCCGCGACAGTTTCTCCATTCCGCATGACCTGAAGATCCTGAAGGAGGTCTTCACGCTGGAGCCGGGCGGCTACAACCGCACCAATGCCTTCTGGAAGGGCCAGTCGATCCACGCGCTGATCGACGCTCTGCCCGAGCCGCAACGCCAGGAACTCAAGGCCCGCGCCGAGGCGATCCGGGCGAAATACGACGATCTCTCCTCCGTCTATCAGGACAGCAAGGACGGCAACGCCATTCCGCTGAACTGACGCTCGAAAAGCCGTCACCTGTACCGGGCCGTTTCATTCTCTCATCAGAGATTGAAATGGCCTATTTCTTTGAAAGAATATGCATTCCTCCTCGCCAGGGCAGGTGCTAGGGTCGCCTCCATACAGTCGCGTTTCGGGGGAATTGCGTGAACTGGTCCAGGCCTCTCAGGGTGCATCTCAGCGTGCTCGTCGTGGCGCTGCTCATCTTAACGGCGACGCCGATCATCTGGATGGCGTTCAGCCAGGGGCGGCAGGCGGCGATCCTTGCCGGCGAAAAGCACATGCGCGAGATGAGCCTGAGGCTGATCGAGGGCTACAGGAATGCGCTCGAGGGCGGCCACGAGGCGGTCGCGCTTGCGTCCACCGTGCCGCAGCTGGCCGTCGCGCCGCCGGGCGACCTGCAGCCGAAGGAGCAGTTCTTCCTGGAGGTGCTCAGAAGCGTTTCCAACGCGACGAGCGTCTATGCCGGCTATCCTGATGGATCCTACCTGCAGGTGATCAACACGGGGCGGGACTATGTTCGCCAAAGTCTGGCGGCACCGGCAGGCACCGCCTTTGCCGTTCGGTTGCTTGCGCATGCCAAGGACGCGGGCACCGTCTCGACCCTTCGGTTCCTCGACGCTGCGGCGCAGACGATCGGGGAGCGTCCGTTCGAGCGCACCAATTTCGACCCGCGGCAGAGCCCCTGGTATCAGACGGCGTTGCGAGCCGGCGGTCCGGTTTCCGTCGGGCCCTATGTCACGGGAACGCTGAAGGTTCCGACGCTGGCGCTCGCCGTTCCGCTGAAGGGCAAGGAGGGGATCGTGGTCGGCACCAACATCCACCTTCAGACCATCAGCCGCCTTCTCGATGCGCGCGAGATCTCACCGCGGGCCCGGTCCTATGTCATCGGCAGCGACAACAACCTCGTCGCCCATTCCGATCCCGCGGTCATGAGCACAATCCTCGGCGCCTGGTCGGGTGGTGGCGGCGCCGGCATGCGCAGCCTGGATCCCAGCCTCGACGTCGTCGCCGGGCTGCGCAAGGATCCCGCCTATGCGGGCGGTGGTCTTGCCGAAGCCGATTTTGCCGGCGAGCGCTATCTGGTCCAGATGGCACCCGTCAGCGTATCCGGCCTCTTCAAGGGCAGCTCGGTCGCGATCGTCGTGCCGCTGCAGGATCTGGTGGTGCAGGCAAACCGGCTCCTGGTGCGCAACCTCATGATTGCCGCAGCCGTGCTGGTGGCCGGCGTGGTCGGCTCGCTCATGTTGTCACGCGTGATCAGCCGCAAGCTCTATCACCTCGCCGACGAGGCGCGGCGGATCGGTGACCTGAACTTTGCCGGCACGGACGCCCCGCATTCCTGGATCACCGAGATCAATACGCTTGGCGGCGCGCTTTCCGCCAGCCGGCGCGCTATCGTCCAGTTTGCGCTCTATGTTCCGCGCGAGGTGGTACGCCGGATCATCGACCCCGAAGGTGGGGCGGCGGTCCGGGGCAGGCGGCAGGAGGTGACGGCGCTTTTCACCGACGTGCGCGACTTCACCACCATCTCCGAACAGCATTCGCCGGAAGAAGTCGTCGATATCCTCTCGGCCTATTTCGAGATGCTGAACACGGTGGCCGAGCAGTACCACGGGACCGTGATCCAGTATCTCGGCGACAGCATCTTCGTCATCTGGAACGCGCCGGTTGCCGATCCGCAGCACGTCGAGAATGGCTGTCATTGCGCGCTGGCGATGAAGGCGGCGGTCGATCGCCTGAACGAGACCAACCGCAAAGGCGGCCGGCCGGAGCTGTTCACGCGCTTTGGCGTGCATACGGGGCCGGCGGTCGTCGGCAGCTTCGGCGCGATCGCGCGGCAGCAATACACGGCCATGGGCGACACGATCAACGTCGCCTCGCGGCTCGAAGGGCTGAACAAGGAGTTCAACACGTCGATCCTGGTGAGCGGGGCGGTGCAGTCTGCGGTTGCCGACCTCTTCGACTTCCGCGCGATGGGGATGGTGCACGTGAAGGGGCGCTCGGGAGGCATCGACCTCTGGGAGCTGGTGAGCGCGAACGCCCGTTAGTCCTTGCCGCCGCGACGACCACCGCCCAACGGGGCGGATCAGCGCTCCGCCAGCAGGCCGGTGGCCATGGCGCGGAAGGCCTCGATCGCCTTCGGCAAGACCGCTTTCGGCTCGTCGCTGGCGGCGACCCAGAGGGCAGCGTTGAGGGCGGCACCGCTCAAGAGCCGCGCGGCCGCTTCCGGATCGACCGGGTTCAGAACGCCCTTGTCCAGCAGTTCTTCCACCGACCGCTTCGTCGCCAGCAGGCAACTGTTCTGGCTCGGCCATTTCGAGGGGTCGCCGAGCACGGCCGGGCCATCGAGCAGAACGATGCGCTGGACTTCGGGATCGAGCGCCATCTCGATATAGGCCGCTCCTTCGGCAAGCATCGCCTGCCAGTGGTCACCGGCTGCCGCATCTGCGCCGATCTGCTTGGCGCGGGCGGCCATCTCGCCGTCGATCTGGGTTACGACCGCGGCCAGGAGCCCGCGCTTGTCGCCGAAATTGTGGTAGAGCGCGCCGCGCGTCAGCCCGACATCGGCGGTCAACTCATCCATCGAGGCCGCCGCATAGCCCTTTTCGGCAAAGGCCTTTCGGCCGGCCGAAATCAGCTTCGCGCGGTTTTCCTCCATCGTTTCCTGGCGGCTTCTGGCCATCATTGACCTCAAATTCAGATACGGCGCGTATATGGATTTGACATGCGCGTCGTATTTCGCTATTTCAGATACGTTCCGTATATCAAATGAAGCGGGTTTTGTGAAGTTCTGCCTGAAACGGCAGCGCGCGCCCGTTTGCGCGCCCTCAATTTACGAGAAGGATCAGACCGATGACCAAACGCAACGCAATCTTTCCGGCAAATCGTCATGCGCTCTACGAGGCGCACGGCTACTCCGCGGCCATCCGGTCGCAGGACCTGCTGTTCGCCTCGGGGCAGGTGGGGAGCCGTGAGGATGGCACCCCGGAGCCGGATTTCGAACGCCAGGTCGAACGCGCCTTCGACAATCTCGAAGCGACGCTCGCGGCAGCCGGCTGCAGCTTCGACGACATCGTCGATGTGACGACCTTCCACACCGATCCCGAACACCAGTTCGAGACGATCATGGCCGTCAAGAACCGGATCTTCAGCGAAAAGCCCTATCCCAACTGGACCGCCATCGGCGTCAACTGGCTCGCCGGTTTCGATTTCGAGATCAAGGTGATCGCGCGGATTCCGGCCGGCCAACTGGCCGCGTAGGTCATTGGGAACGTGGCGACCCGGGTTCTAGTGCAAATGCACCAGCTTGTCCGGGTTGCGCACGACGTAGATCGCCACGACCTTGCCGTTCTCGATCTCTAGCGCAGTCGTCTGCAGTTCGCCATCGGCCTCCCGGGTGACAAAGCCGGGCAGGCCGTTGATGAAGCCGGCGCGCACGAGCGTCGAGCCGTGCTTGGCAAAGAGGGCGGCCAGTTGCGCGTGCACCTTCATCACGGCGTCGAAGCCGAGGATCGGCTGCAGGGCGGCCGGGCGCTTGCCGCCGCCGTCGGAATGTACGCTGACATCGGCTGCGAGCATGGAGCCGAGCGTTTTCATATCGCCGTGGCGGGAGGCGGCAAAGAAGGCGTTGGCGAGTTCCAGGCCGCGCTGCTGCTCGATCTGGAAGCGGGGGCGTTCCTCGCGCACATGGGTGCGGGCCCGGGCCGCAAGCTGGCGGCAAGCGGCGGCGTCGCGCTCGATCGTTGCCGCTACCTCATCGAAGCTCTGGCCGAAGACGTCGTGCAGCAGGAAGGCGGCGCGCTCCAGCGGCGAGAGCCGTTCGAGTGCCAGCATCAGGGGCAGGGTGACGTCGTCCTCCGGCTCCTCCTCGACGACTGGATCGGGAAGCCAGGGGCCGACATAGGTCTCGCGCTTCAGCCGCGCGGATTTCAATTGGTCGAGGCAGAGCCGCGTGACGGTGCGGCGCAGAAACGCCTCCGGCTCGCGCACGGATGTGCGGTCGGCCCCCATCCAGCGGATGAAGGCCTCCTGCACCATGTCCTCCGCATCGGCGACCGAGCCGAGCATGCGGTAGGCGACGCGGACGAGCTTCGGACGCAGCGGGTCGAAAACCGCCGCTGCGTCCTCATGGGCGCTGTCCACCATCAGGCGGCAGCCTGGGCGGCGGCCTTGGCGGCTGCCGGATCGACCCAGAGGCCGAAGCCGACGGCCAGACGGTTCCAGCCGTTGATGACGTTGATCATCAGCGTGAGCTTCACCTGTTCCTCCTCGGTGAAATGGTCCTTCAGCGCCTGATAGGCCGCTTCATGGCCGTGGCCTTCCGAAAGCCGCGTCAGCGATTCTGTCCAGCCTAGCGCGGCGCGCTCGCGATCGGAATAGCAGGGCGCTTCGCGCCAGGCGGAAAGCAGGTAGATGCGCTGTTCCGTCTCGCCCTTTTCGCGGGCTTCCTGGGTGTGCATGTTGATGCAGTTGGCGCAGCCGTTGATCTGCGAGGCGCGGATTTTCACGAGTTCGATAATAGTGGCGTCAAGGCTCGCGGCAACGGCCATCGAGACACTGGTCCAGCTCTTCATCAGTTGCGGGGCAGCGGCGAAAAGGTCGATCTTGGCAGTCATGGTTCCGTTTCCTTTCGTTGGTTCCGATACCATGACGAGCGAGCGACGGCCGGTGTGACATGGCCGCGAATTTTTTTTGAAAACTCCAGTGTGGATTGTTTTGTGCGGAGCCGGCGCATGCCGCGCCGCACTAACCCGTTTGGATGACTATGCCGCATTCGGCCGATATGTGAGTGTAGCCTGGGGGATCCTTTATTGCAGGTGGTGGTGCCGAGTGCTTCGGGAGTTACTCAATGGCAGACGAATTCAATGCCGCACTCGATATTCCGTATGTCTTCGAGATCAGCATTAACGACTTTGCGGCGCTGTGGCGGAAGCTGGAGAGGCGAAGCTTTGCGCTGAAGGCGCTTTTGCCTAACTGGTATGGCCAGCTCCAGGGAGAATTCGCAGCAAGCTTCGGCGCGCTCGATGCCTATGTTGGCCACGGCAGTGCGGTCATTCCCCGAAACGGCATGGAAAAGGCCGCTGTGGAGGCGGTAATCGCGACAATGCTGATGGGCCGACTCGGCATGGCCATTCGCGAGCTGGCCGTCGAGGCGGGCCAGGCCGCGACCCAAGAGGGCGCTCCCATCAAGGGCCGGCTTCACTATGGCAAGGACAACCGGATTATCGGTGTGGACAACGAGTATCTGCGCCGGGTGCTCGATCCGGCCGAGGACTATCAGGCCGCTGGCTGCGTCTTCGAGGTGCTCGGCTATTCGCCGAGCAGTCCCTTTTCCATGACGTCGAGGATCGCCTCGATGATGCTGCTCTTCAACCGTGGCATGGCTCCCTTGAACGGCCGGCCGGTCGAGTACAACGTCATCCTGAAGACGATGCACGCCTTCATCGCTGCGGAGAACCTCGGCTATGTCATGACCTTCGAGCACCGCAACACCAATGACGACCTGTCGATCTTCACCACCAACGAATTCAACAAGCTGACCATCCAGTCGGCGGAGGGCGACCTTCGCCTCATTCAGAAATACCTGAAGGCCATCGGCTACTATTTTGGCGATGTCGACAATGCGCTCGGACCGGAGTTCGAGGTCGCTGCCCGAAATTTCGCGCGCGTCTACAGGCTGGACCACTATGCGCACTACAGTGACCGCGATTTCCTGTACACACTGGCCAATGCCTATGTGCTCCACCGCAGCCAGATGTCGACGGGCGCGCGCTAAAGCTCATCGCGTGAAGCACGTCGTCGCCGCAAAACCGTTGCACACATTTGCGCGACCTGCATCGGGACCCACAGATCGCGCGTCCCCCGGTTTTGTCATACCCCTGTAAAAGGGTGGCCCTATCCCTCGGCGCCAGTTTCAACACGAGGGTGTATCCATGAAATCGTTTGTCTCCGTCCTTGCCGGCGCTGTTGTCGCAGGCCTGCTTTCGACCGCGGCCAATGCCGAGAGCCTGGTGCTCTATACCAGCCAGCCGAACGAGGATGCGCAGGCGACGGTCGACGCGTTCCAGGCCGCCAATCCCGGCATCGAGGTGGAATGGGTGCGCGAGGGCACGACCAAGATCATGGCCAAGTTGATGGCAGAGATCGAGGCCGGCAATCCGGTGGCCGACGTGCTGCTCATCGCCGACACCGTGACCATGCAGCGGCTGAAGGAAGCAGGCCATCTCGCCGACTACAAGTCGCCGGAAGCGGCAAACTACGACGCGGCACTCTATGATGCGGATGGCGCCTATTACTCCACCAAGATGATCACGACCGGCATCGTCTATAACACCTCCGCCGCCATGAAGCCTGAAGGCTGGCAGGATCTCAGCAAGCCGGAGGCCAAGGGCCTCGTCACCATGCCGAGCCCGCTGACCTCGGGTGCGGCTCTCATTCACGCTCAGACCCTGACCGGCATCGATGGCCTCGGCTGGGACTATTACAAGGCACTCGCCGCAAACGGTGCTACGGCTGCCGGCGGCAATGGCGGCGTCTTGAAGGCGGTTGCGACCGGCGAGAAGGCCTATGGCATGCTCGTCGATTTCATGGCGATCCGCGAGAAGGCCAAGGGCGCGCCGGTGGAATTCGTCTTCCCGGCCGAGGGCGTGTCTGCCGTGACCGAGCCCGTCGGCATCCTGAAGACCGCCAAGAACCTCGAGGCGGCGAAGAAGTTCGTCGACTTCCTGCTGTCCGAGGAAGGCCAAAAGACGGCGGTGAAGATGGGCTATATCCCGGCCCGCAACGGCGTGGCGCTGCCTGCGGGCTATCCGGCCCGCGAGACGATCAAGGTGCTGCCGGTCAATGCGGCCGAGGCCGTGAAGAACTCCGCCGCGGATCTCAAAACCTTCTCCGGCATCTTCGGTACGAACTGATCCCGGGAATGCTTGAACGCAACGATGCGCGCAGCCGGCCCCGCTGGCTGCGCCTTTCCTTTCACGGCCGGACGATGGGCGCGCCCAAGGTGCGGGCAGGGGCGAGCCCCGCCGCCGAGCCGCGCTGGCTGGTGCCCTTCGTTCTCGGCTGCCTGTTTCTCCTCTGCCTGCTGCCGCTCTTCAGCCTGGCGAAGGCCGGCTTTGCCGGGCTTATTTCGGGCCGGTCGATTGGCGTGCTCACGGAACCTGCAACCTTTGCCGCCATCCGCAACACGCTGATAACCGCGACCGGCGGCATGGTCGTCTCCGTTGTCATCGGCGCGCTCTTCGCCTTCTCGGTGGCGCTGACGGATGTGCGCGGCAAGCTTGCGCTCAGCTTTGCCTTCATGCTGCCGATGATGATCCCGCCGCAGGTGACGGCGCTTGCCTGGGTGGAGATGACCGGGCCGGCGAGCCCGCTGTTAAAGACGCTCGGGATTGCGCCGCCGCTCGGCAGCCCGCAGCCGCTCTATTCGCTGGCAGGCATTTCGCTGCTTCTCGGCGTCCAGCATGCGCCGCTGGTTTTCCTGGCGCTGAAAGCCGGGCTTTCCGCCACGCCGCGCGACGGGGTGGAGGCGGCACGGCTTGCCGGGGCCACGCCATTCCGTGTCTTTCGCGACATCGTCGCGCCGCTGTCGCTGCCGGGACTGATTGCCGGTGCGGCGATCGCCTTCGTCTCCGGCGTCGGCAATTTTGGCATTCCGGCGATCCTCGGCATTCCCGCGGGCATCGAGGTGCTGCCGACCCTGATCTATACGCGGCTCGCCAGCTTCGGCGCCGGCACCTTCGGCGAGATCGCGCTGCTCTCCAGCCTCATCGCCATGATCGCGGCTGCCGGGCTGATCCTGCAGCAGAAGGCGCTTGTCGGCAGGGATTACCGCATCATCGGCCTTTCCGGGTCGAATGCCGCCTTTTCGCTCGGCCGCTTCCGCCCGGTCGTCGAGCTGGTCCTCGTGGCGATCCTGCTTCTCGTGCTGGTCGCACCGCTCGCCGCTCTTGTCGCGAGCTCGCTGGTGCCGGCCTATGGCGTGCCGCTCAACCTTCAGACGGTGTCGCTGCGCGCTTACGAAGAAATTCTCTTCCGCCAGTCGATGACGCTGAAGGCGCTTGGCAATTCGATGTTCCTTGCAGCAACGGCCGCATTCGGCCTGCTCGCCGTCTCGGTGCCCGCGGCCTATCTCATGACGCGGCGCAAGGGGTGGCTTGCCAATACGCTCGGCATCCTCATCGAGATCCCCTATGCGCTGCCGGGCATCGTGTTGGCCGTCGCCTTCATCCTTACCTTTGCCGCACCTCTGCCGATCCTCAAGGTCTCGCTCTATGGCACCATCTGGATCATCCTGGTTGCCTACTTCTCCTCGTTCCTCGCCGTCAGCCTCAAGCCGGTGATGAGTGCTTTCCTGCAGATGGACCCATCGCTGGAAGAGGCGGCGCGTCTCGCCGGTGCTGGCTTCTTCAGGCGGATGTCCGACGTGATCCTGCCCTTGGTAGCGCCGGCCGCGGGTGCGGCGATCATCCTCGTCTTCCTGATTGCCGCCAATGAGCTGACGGTCTCGGCGCTGCTCTGGTCGGCCGGCACCCAGACACTCGGTGTCGCCATCTTCAATCTCGACGACAGCGGCTCGTCGGACCTGGCCGCAGCCCTTTCCGTGCTCGTGGTCGTCATGGTCGTCATGCTGATGGCCGCGCTCGAGGCTCTCGCAAACTATCTCCCGGAAGGCGTGCTGCCGTGGCGCAACTGATCCTCAATCACGTCACCAAGCATTTCGGCGGCGGCCGGCCGGCGGTTTCCGATGTGTCGCTGACCGTGCGGGAAGGCGGCTTCCTGGCGCTGCTCGGGCCTTCCGGCTGCGGCAAGACGACGGTGCTGCGCATGATCGCCGGCTTCGAGCAGCCCAGCGATGGATCGATCGATTTTGGCGAAAGACGGCTTTCGGATGCTGCACGGGCGCTGCCGCCGGAGCGACGCAACATGGCGATGGTGTTCCAGTCCTATGCGCTCTGGCCGCATATGACGGTGGCCGAAAATGTCGGCTATCCGCTGAAGGTCCGCGGCATTTCAGGCTCGGCGTGGCAAAGGAGCGTCGCCGATGCTCTGGCGTTGGTAAAGCTCACCGACTATGCCGACCGCCGGCCGGCAGCCCTTTCCGGCGGCCAGCGCCAGCGCGTGGCGCTCGCCCGCTGCCTGGTGACCTCACCGGATGTCGTGCTGCTCGACGAGCCGCTCGCCAATCTCGACCAGCACTTACGCAAGTCGATGGAGGAGACCTTCCGCATCTTCCACGAGCGCTCGGGCGCGACGATGATCTATGTGACGCACGACCAGGCGGAAGCCATGGCGCTCGCAACCGATGTCGCCGTCATGCACGAGGGGCGGCTGATGCAGATGGCGCAGCCGGCCGAG
Source organism: Ensifer sp. YR511 (assembly GCF_900103045.1). Classification (NCBI taxonomy): domain Bacteria; kingdom Pseudomonadati; phylum Pseudomonadota; class Alphaproteobacteria; order Hyphomicrobiales; family Rhizobiaceae; genus Ensifer; species Ensifer sp. YR511. The sequence continues at coordinate 458,027 of NZ_FNGR01000001.1, read as the reverse complement.
ATCTACGCAAGACCCGAAGGCGCCGTCGTCGGCGGCCTGATCGGCCGTGGCTCGGTGCTCAAGCTCGCCGTGCCGGAGGGCATGCCGCGGGCGACGGATTGGCCAACGCTGCGGTCAGCGCTTGCCGGCGTCGGCATGGAAGGCGCAGGCGATGGCGCCGTGCGCGACGTCCTCGTGCGCCCGGAACATGTGCGCCACGACGGCGAGGGCATGGCGCTCCGCGTCGTCTCCTGCGTGTTCGAAGGCGAGCGTTTTGCCCTGACCTTGGCTTTGCCGGACGGTCAGTCATTGAAGGCCTATGGCGACAGGGCGATCATGCCGGGAGACACGGCGCGCTTCGTGATGAGCCAGGGGTGGCGGCTCTAGGCCGGGTTGGCGTCAGTCGCAATCGGGTTTGTCGAGTTCGACCTCGAACTGGCGCGGGCCGACAACGCCAGGCTTTGCCGACAGACCGACGATCCTTGCGATCACCGTGCATTTGCCGGCGACGACGGCATAACGGTCGCGGCCCTGGCTGATGACCTTGTCGATCGGGTGTTTGGGAACGGCGACGGCGACCGCGTTGATGACCGCGTTCAGTTCGCGGGCACGCTGAAAATTCGGCGCAAGGGCGGCATTGGCCTGACCAGTGGCAAGGACGAGGACGAGGCAGGCGACGGCGGATCGGGCGAACATGGCAAGCTCCTGTTTGGAAGAGGCAAGCATGATCGCCCGGCAGATTCAAGGACAGCGATCGGCCGGGCCGTCGATGGGAACGGTTCGTTGACAGGGGGTGATCCGAAGACGATCCTCGGCCAGCTTCGCCTCCAGCCTCTCGAACGGTCCGATGACATCCGAAACGCCGATACAGGAAACGCCGCTTGCGGGCGGGAACGTCAATGCCGGCGTCGTGCGCGTGGGCGATACGGTGCGCCGCGCCACGCGCCCTGAGAGCGCGACCGTTCACCGGCTGCTCCTCCGTCTCGAGGCAAAGGGCTTTGCGGGATCGCCTCGGTTCCTGGGCCTCGACGGCCAGGGGCGAGAGATGCTGAGCTTTATTGAAGGCGATGCCGGTGTCTCTTCCGACATCTGGCTTTGCGAGGATGCGCTGATTGCCGCAGGGCGGCTGCTTCGCGCCTATCATGACGCGACGGCCGAATTCGGCTTCGGCGCGGCGGATCGCTGGGCCTTTAGATATCCGGATCGGCGTCGATGGGAGGTCATTTGCCACAATGATTTTGCGCCGTACAATCTCGTTTTTCGGGCCGGCGAACCGGTGGGGATCATCGACTTCGATCTCGCCGGTCCCGGGCCGCGGCTGCGAGACCTTGCCTATCTCGCCTATTGGACCGTGCCGCTTTCCTTCCATTCCGATGACTTGAAGGCCGCGGCGCTGGCGGATCTCGATGATGGCAGCCGGCGGCTGAAACGGCTGTGCGCGACCTACGGTCTTGCCTCGGACGATGCGTTGCTTGGGATGGTCGCCGATGTGCTCGGGCATATGGGCGACGAGGCGGCGATGCTGGCAATGATCGGCGCGGCCGCGACCGAGCGGCTGAAACGGGACGGGCATCTCGATCACTGGCGGCGAGAGCGGGACGCCTTCGAGCGCTATAGGACACTATTGTCCCGAAACCTTGTCTGACGACCGGCGAAGCGGCAGGGCAAGCCGATAGCGCTCGCGAAAAAGAATTCTTGCCTACCGAAATAAACCATTGAGTTAAATGAAACTGGTTGTTATAAACAACCGGTGTTCCGCTTTTATGCGGTTGAGGAGGAACGGGGCGGTCGCCTCATCGACAGGAGGATAAGATGAAGCTTTATCAGGGCATGGGACCGAATTCGTATCGCGTGCGCATCTTCATGGCGGAGAAGGGGATCTCGCTGCCGATGGTGGATGTCGATTTCGCCAAGGGCGAGCACAAGGCGCCGGAGTTTCTCGCGGTCAATTCGCTCGGTCAGATCCCGGTGCTGGAACTCGACGACGGCACTGTTATCACCGAGAGCGTCGCGATCTGCCGCTATCTCGAGGAGACCACGCGCGAGCCGCAGCTCTTCGGCCATGACGCCGTCAGCCGCGCCAAGGTGGAGATGTGGAACCGGCGCGCCGAACTGGTGATCCTCGGCACCGTCGGCAATGTGGCGCTGCATTCGGACGCGTTCTTTGCCGAGCGGCTGACGCAGTTTCCGGCCTTTGCCGAGACCGAGCGGGCGGCGGTGCCGCAGAAATGGGGCTGGCTCGACGATGAGCTCTCGGATGGAAGGCCGTTCCTGGCAGGCGACGAATTCTCGATCGCCGACATCACCGCAGGGGTCACCGCCTGGCTCTGCGAGGTCTTCGGCATGGAAATCCCGGCTTCCGCAAAAAACGTCCAGCGCTGGCTGGAGCGGGTACGTTCGCGGCCGAGTTTTGAGGCCTAAGGGACAGCCTGTGGCAGGGGCGGTTTCGCGCAGTCTTAGGGTGGCGAGATCGGCCCCTCATGCGGCCTGCCGGCCACCTTCTCCCCGTTGTCGCGGGGAGAAGGTGGGACGTGGCGCCCGCTCGTTCCTTCGGCCAATGTGGCAGCCGCGTTGAGCGTCGGCAGGTCTCGACGTGGGGGCCAGCCGTCATCCGCGTTCCCTCTCCCCGCAGGCGGGGAGAGGGTCAGGGTGAGGGGATGGCATGCGCTATAGCATTGATTATTTTGTAGATTTCTCCATTCTGCCGACGAAACCCAACGGCCGGATTCTCGCCTCTGCGCCCCCGCTAAAATTCATATGTGGATAGGCGCGTCGCCCTTTTTGCTTGCCTTCTCCATGGCTTTTTTCAATTCCTAAAATACAAGCTGCCCGATTCGCCGCTGCCGGGCGCCTGCAAGGCGCTGGCTCTAGGAGACAAGCCATGACCGATTTCAAGAAGCCCACGATCACCGAAATGCGCCCGAAGATCACCGTGATCGGGGTCGGCGGCGGTGGCGGCAACGCCATCAACAACATGATCAACGAAGGGCTTCAGGGCGTCGATTTCGTGGTCGCCAACACCGACGCGCAGGCGCTCGCCATGTCGAAGTCGTCGCGCATCATCCAGCTCGGCGCCGCCGTGACCGAAGGCCTCGGCGCGGGCTCCCTGCCGGATGTCGGCCGGGCGGCGGCGGAAGAATCGATCGACGAGATCATGGATCACCTCGGCGGCACGCATATGTGCTTCGTCACCGCCGGCATGGGCGGCGGTACCGGCACGGGCGCGGCCCCAGTAATTGCGGCGGCGGCACGCAAGGCCGGCATCCTTACGGTCGGCGTCGTCACCAAGCCCTTCAGCTTCGAAGGCAAGCGCCGCATGGAAACGGCCGAGCAGGGCATCGAGCGGCTGCGCGAGGCGGCCGATACCGTCATTGTCATCCCCAACCAGAACCTCTTCCGCATCGCTGACGCCAAGACCACCTTTGCCGATGCCTTCGTGATCGCCGACCGGGTGCTCTATTCGGGCGTTGGCTGCATCACCGACCTGATCGTCAAGGAAGGCCTGATCAACCTCGACTTCGCCGACGTGAAATCTGTCATGAAGGGCATGGGCCGGGCGATGATGGGCACCGGCGAGGCGACCGGCGAGGGCCGCGCGCTGAAGGCGGCCGAAGCTGCGATCGCCAACCCGCTGCTCGACGAAGTGTCGATGCGCGGCGCCCGCGGCGTGCTGATCTCGATCTCCGGCGGCATGGACATGACGCTGTTCGAGGTGGACGAAGCCGCGACCCGCATCCGCGAAGAGGTCTATGACGAAGCCGACATCGTCGTCGGTTCGATCTTCGACCGTACGCTCGACGGTACCTTCCGCGTGTCCGTCGTTGCGACCGGCCTCGACGGCGCGCGCTCATCCGCCAACCCGGCCGGTGCCGCCGTCGGCCAGCCGGCGGCAGAACCTGCACCGACCCGCACGCTGCAATAGCATACGCATCCATCGCCTGCTTCAAGGACCCTCCCGATGTGATGACGCCATATCGGGAGGGTCCTTGCGTTTGGAGGCTCGAATGAGCGACGAGGGTGTGCCCGCCGATGAGGCGGCAAAGCACGCGCCAGCGGCACCAGGCCGTGCGGCGAGAGCGGTGATGGCGGCTGAGGCGGTGCTCGCGGAACGCTTTCCGCAGGCGATCTTTGCGATCGTCGCGGGCTCGATCCTGCGCGGCGAGGGTACGCAGACCTCGGATATCGACCTGGTGGTGCTGCACGAGGCCCTGCCGGCCGCCTGGCGGGAAAGCTTCCATTTCGACGATTTTCCGATCGAGGCCTTCGTGCACGACTTCGAGACGCTCAACTGGTTTGTCGACCAGGATATGGCGGGCGGTTGCCCGGTGCTTGCGGACATGGTGGCGGGCGGCGTTGCTATCGGGCCTGAGCGGGCGCGTGCCGAAGCGCTTCAGGCCGGGGCGCAACAGCGCCTGGAACGAGGGCCGGCGCCGCTGACGCCTGAGATACGCGACGGACTACGCTACCAGATCACCGATCTGGTGGATGATCTGCGCGATGCACGCCCGGCCGCCGAGATCCGCGCCATTGCCGCCGAACTGACGAAGCCGCTCGCCGATCTGATGCTGCTTGGCCGCGGGCGATGGTCTGGGCGCGGCAAATGGCTGCCGCGGTTGCTCGTCCGGGCGGACGCGTCGCTTGCCGAACGCTTCGACACGGCATTGCGCCACGCGGGCGCAGGACAGGCAGCAGAGCTGATCCGGCTTGCCGAACTGGAACTGGCGCCGCATGGCGGGCCGTTGTTTGCCGGCGACCGCCGAACCGCGCCGCCGGATGCCCGGCGTTCGGGTCTTCTCGCGCAGTGAATGCGCCGGCTCGTGGGATGGCCGCCTCCGATGCCTTGGGCGCGGATGGGGACATGATCTGTTTGCGAGGAACCGCCGGGACGCTTCAACACGAGCGCCGGCGCCCGCAGGGCTGACGGCCAAGTTCTGGGTGAGCCAACAGCTACGGCGAGTGCAGAGGCGAGGCCTTTGGCCTTCACTTGCTGCGCGGAGGGCGTGGCTCCCGGCGCTCAGCCTCCTCGACCACGGAGAATGGAAGCTCCTCGTACATCGAGCGGTTGAATTCGGCGAAGGTTAGCCTGCCATCGATGAACACTTTGAAGTAGCGCCGGCAGACGTCCTCCGCCATTTCTTTCCGGCTGGAATAGGGCGTTCCCTCAAGCGCATTGTCCTTCAGGTCGGGCAGGTACTCCGATACGCATGCCTCTACATATTGCCGCTGCGCGCCCGGGCGCTTGCGCAACGCGGAGATCGTCCACTCATATTTGGAATAGCTCATATATTGCTCGGTTCGCGGCGCGAACAGGACGATGGCGATTGCGCACAGCAGAGCGACAAACATGCCGCCGGCGACGAGACGAAAGTCCATCTATTCAATCGTATAAATTGTTGCCCATGCCTATGTAAGACAACTTTAGCGGTTAGCAAGAGGCGCGCTTACGCGTCGAGTGGTTTCACGAAATGTTCCTCCCCCATTTGGGGGAGGAGGCTACGGGAAAACCACTTTCGTGCTTGGACCGTTCTCCCATCGTTCGGTGTCTATTAGAGGTTGCGAAATTGGGCGCTCCCAATTGCGCCCTCGGCCGGAGCGGGGACGGGCGGGCAGGGCACGATCGGTGGCGGGGCTATGTCGCTGCGCCTGCGGGGCAGCTGCCAGAGACGCCTGGGATGGAAACGGTAACGGTCGGCGGGTCACGACCGATGTCCTTCGCGCCGACTGGACAAAGGCAATCCCTGTGGTGGCGCTTCGAGCGCGAGTGCCGTCTTCAGCCAGAGATGGGGAGAATGGAGAGGTGTCGCGCCGGGCCGGAGCATCGTTCTGCTACCGGCAGCGCGATCAGCGGGAGGTTCTTAAAGGGCGGCCAGCTGTTCGGCTGTTGCAACGATCTGCGTGTTGCCAAGCGAATGATCGGCATATTTGAACACCAGGATGCTCATGACTGAGGCGACAAGGGCTACCAGGATGATGCGCATGGCGTTGCTCCGACTTCCTTCTTGCCTGGCCTTGATCCTTCGTTGCGCCGGGCGGTGATCGATCCGGAAGCCCTGTGCTTTCCGGTCAAAGGCCTTCCGGCCTTTTGTTGAACCTGTTCTAGCAAATGGGCGGGGCCGACTATTGTTCCCGTGGGGACAGCGGGAAATCGCGGAGGCATGCAGCTTTTCGGTGTGCTCCAGCCCGTCCTGGGCCGGAGATTTCCCCGGGGAGCTACACGCCGTGTTGAAGCGGTAGCGCGAGAACGACGGATCGGAGTTGCGGCCGGCCACCGAGAAGTTCAACGGGCGGCTGAAGCGGCGCAGCCGTGTGAATTCGGACGCGTGAGGAGCGCTTCGCATCTCCTCGGGCTTCTGGACCTTCGATGTCGATTTGAAGAGATGGCCGCCGAACGGCTCTACAGGCCGAGGATCCAGAAGACGACGCCGAACAGCACGATGAATGCGCCGACGGCCAGCAGGAAGCGGGCCATGCCGGTGTTGGTATCCTTCGTGCCGACGAGACAGTACCAGAGGTGATCGTTATCCATTCCTGACGCTCCATCGAAAGGCGCTGCTGCCGCGCCCGCGCGACCCACCATACACGCAAAGGTCGTCGCGGCGCGTGGAATGATTGCGTGTCTTCGCCGCCGGACCGAGATCGGTGGAGGACGCGTGCCGTTGGCGGACGTTGTCACGTCCCAGCTCGGTTGCTCAAAGACAGGGTGGGGCAGGTTGCGTCTCGCGGCAGCTACGGCATGTCCATGCCGCTGTCGCCATCGACTGCCTGCTTATCCCTCCGCCTCCGCCGTTTCGGCCGCTGCCGGCTTTTTCGCCAGCGCCAGGTTGGCGGCGGCCGCTTCCGCCTCGGCTGCACCGGCAGCGCCGGAGCGCACGGTGACGGCGTTGGAGGCGAGGTCGAGGCCGGCTTCGCGCAGCGCCGGCAGCAGGCGCTTCATCGACTCGCGCTGCAGGATGCTGGGGTTGCCGGGGCGGGCGGTGAACTTGAGGCGCACGACGAGCGAGTTTTCGGTGACGTCCTGGATGCCTTGCATCTTCAAGGGCACCAGGAATTCGCCGCCGATCTCGGGATCCTCCAGCATGGCAAGGCCGACCTTCTTGATGGTCTTGCGGATTTTCTCGGGGTCGGCATCGCGCTCGAATTTCAACTCGAACTTCACCGTGCTCCAGTCGCGGCTGAAATTGGTGACCGCCTGAAGCTGGCCATAGGGGATCGTGTGGATCTGGCCGTTCTGGTGGCGCAGCCGGAGCGAGCGCAGCGAGATGCGCTCGACCGTGCCCTTGAGCTTGCCGGTATCGACATATTCGCCGACGCGGAAGGCATCGTCGGCGATGAAGAAGATGCCGGAGACGACGTCCTTCACCAGCGTCTGCGAGCCGAAGGAAAGGGCGAGACCCAGCACGCCGAAGCCGGCGATCAGCGGCGCAATATTGATGCCGAGTGCGGAAAGGATGACAAGGCTGGTGACGGCGAAGATACCGCCGAAGATGAGGTTGCGGACGAGCGGCAGGATGGTCGAAATCCGGCTTTGCTGGTGGACCACCGTATCGTCCTCGCTGTCGCCGGGCAAAGCGAGGCGGGCGGTGGGCGCGAAGGCCTCGAAGCTCTTCCAGAGGAAACTGCAGATCACCCAGCTCGCGACCACCGCAAGGCTGATGCGCTCGAGGATGACGATCCAGCCGATGGCACCGGCCGTATCATGCTGGACGAGCACCGGGCGCCAGAGCGTGATGATCAGATGCAGGCCGATCAGCCAGATGGCGCCGGCAAGCGCCGTCTGGACGCTGCCCGAAATCGCCGCGTGCAGCGCGTGGGAGGCCGGCGTGCGCCGGCGCTCGGCGGCAGCCCCCGCCAGCGAATGGATGCCGAAGGCAAGGATCGGAAGCGCGAGCAGAATGATCTGTGTCGTGCCGCCGGCAAAGCTCCAGGCGGCGCTGTTCGGGCTGCCGGCAACGATGACGCTCATCAGCCAGAGCACGATGGCGCTTGCCGCATAGAATTCGGGCACGCCGAAGGCGATGGCGCGGCGCACCGGGCCTGGGTTTTCACCGGCAAACACCGTGCGGATATCGCCGGCGCCGGCGATGAACCAATAGAGTTTCAACAGCGTCAACAGGGTCACGCCGATCAACAGCCAGCCATCGGTCGCAGCGTTCTCCAGTCCGCGCTGGTGGGCAAAGCGCAGGCTGGCGCCGAGGATGGCGCCGATCGCCCCATAGGCGGTCAGCATGTTGGCGTGGAAGCGCGGGTGGGCGATATCGAGCAGGCGGATCTCGGGCCGCGTCGGCGCAAACAGGAAGCGGGCGCCGACCGCATACACCACGGAGGCGAGGGCGATGGTGATGAGGGCGTGGGCGAGTTCGGCAGAGGCAGTGGCCGGCGTCAGGAACAGGCGGGCAACGGCATGAGCGGCCACGGCGAAGATCGCCAGATAGGCGATGTCGAAGCCAAGCCGGATCAGCGAGGCGCGCATGCGGTGGAGCAGATCGACCACTTCGAACGAGGCGCCGAACAGCCGGTGGATGAGGAGCCGGCTGGCAAAGGCGGCGGCAAGGCCGGCTGCGACGGCGAGCAGGGCCACGGCTGTTACCGAAACCACCGACCAGCCCTCGGCGCGGATGCCTGCCGCAACGTCAGCCATCACCCCGGCGATGCCGGACATACCGGCAACGCCCATCTGCAAGCCATTGACAAAACGAGCGGAAAGCGTGTCGAGCGTGTCCGGCTGATCGGGCGAGGACGTTGGTTCAGGCGTCGTGGTTGCGGGTGCAGCCTGATGCGTGGCCGCACCCCCCGACGCGGGCGCCGGTGCCGCGACGCCAGCGCCAGCGGGCGTCGGCGTTTCGCCCGAGGCCTGCGCCGCAGCGTCGCGCCACTCGACGGTCACCGACCCGCCGGCCTTGGCGGCGGCGCGCAAGGTCTCCTCGATCTCGGCAGCACTCTGGCCGGGTGTGAGGATCACGGTGACCGGCGGAGGCGTCGTCTCGGCGAGTGCAGGCAGGGCGAGGGTCAGGACGAGAACGAGGCCCGCCAGCAGATGGCGGCAGAGGAGGTGGAAACGCAGCATGAAATTCATCCATCAAAATCGGTTGTCCGCCCTGCGGCCTTGCCCATCACATTACATAACGTTCTAAAATTCCAATCGAATTTTGTGGGGCGGGATGGGGACAGGGCCGCCGCTCACCAAGGGTTGCCCTGCGCCGAAGCTGCCCCCTCACTGTCTTGCCGGACATCTCTCCCCGCCAAGCGGGGAGAGAGACGCTGGGCGGACGCTCCGGTGCCAGGTCCTCCGGCCTACTTCGTCGTGTAGCCGCCATTCACCAGGATCGTCTGGCCGGTCATCCACCAGCCGTCGGAGACGAGGAAGCGGATGTAGGGGACGATGTCCTCGATGTCGGTGAGGCCGGTCCTGGAGAAGGCCGAAAGGGCCGATGCGGTTTTGTGATAGGCGACGGCGTCGGCGCCTTCGGCCGGGTAGAAGAAGGGCGTATCCATCGGGCCGGGTCCAATCGCGGTCACGGAGATGCCGCGCGCGCCGAACTCCTTGGCTGCTGCCCGGGTGAAGTGCTCCACCGGCGCCTTGGTGCCGGCATAGGCCGCATAGAAGGGCGTGAAGGCGCCGAGCAGCGAGGTGACCAGCGTGCAGACCTTGCCGTTGTCGCTGACGTGCCTGCCGGCCTCGCGCAGGAAGAAGAATGCGGACTTCGAATTGACCGCGCTCATCTCGTCGTATTCGGCCTCGGTGATCTCGACGAAGGGCTTTTTCAGCACCTTGCCGACGGTGTTGACGGCGATGTCGATGCTGCCGAGCGCCGCCTTGGCGTCGGCAAAGAGCTTTTCGACATTGGCGGCGCTGGTGAGATCGCCGGAGAAGGCGTGGGCCGCGGCACCGGTCGCCTTGATCGCCGCCACGGTTTCATCGGCTGCCGCCTTCGTCGCCGCGCTGTTGTAATGGATCGCGACGCCACGGGCGCCGTGTGCGGCAAGATCGCGTGCGAGCAGGCCGCCGAGGTTCTTCGCGCCGCCGGCGATGAGGGCGGTTTTGCCGTTGATGCTGTGGTCTGCCATGGGTTTCTCCTGTTGTGGCCGCCTGGTTGCGGATGCTTTCGTTCGGCGGGCGGGGCTACGCATTTGCCCGAGATCGCCCCGCTCTCCGGTACGGGCCGCCTGTGCGACCGCCGCTCGTTGCGGACGTCGTGCCTCTTGCTTCATGGGGTGCGGGCCTTATCGCCGCCGACGCGAGAGGTCGGTGATGCGACCGGCATCGCGACCAGGAGAATATCGTCGGCGCTGCTGGCATAAAGCCCCCGAACGTGACATTACTTGTCAGGAATGACGAACAATGGGAGTGAGGCGTCGCGCGCCGGCATGGACAGGATCGAGCTTTTCCGCATCTTCACCCGTGTCGTCGAAAGCGCGAGTTTTACCCGCGCGGCCGACACGCTGGGCCTGCCGCGCTCCTCGGTTTCGGCGGCGGTGCAGACGCTCGAAACACGGCTCGGCACGCGACTTCTCCATCGTACCACGCGCAAGGTTGCGCCGACGCAGGATGGGGCAGCCTTCTACGAGCGCTGCCTGCGGCTGATTTCCGATATGGACGAGGCGGAGAACCTGTTTCGCCGCGACACCTCCGGCCCGACCGGACGGCTGCGGGTCGACCTGCCGAGCCGCATCGGCCGGCTGATCGTGGCGCCGGCGCTGCCGGAGTTCCTGGCGCGGTACCCCGGCATCGACATCGATCTCGGCATGACCGACCGGGCGGTGCACCTGATCGAGGAAAGCGTCGACTGCGCGCTGCGTGTCGGACCGCGCGAGGATTCGAGCCTGATTGCCCGGCCGTTCGGCACACTCAGGCTGATCAATGTCGCAAGCCCCGACTATCTCGAGCGCCACGGCACGCCGGAGACGCCCAACGATCTCAGCGCCCACGTCGCGGTCAACTACGCTTCACCCTCGAGCGGCCGGGTGGAGGACTGGGAATGGATGGAGAACGGCGAGGCGCGCACGGTTTCGGTTGCCGGCCGGGTCAGCGTCAACAGCGCCGAAGGCAGCATCGCCTGCTGCCTCGCCGGCCTCGGCCTTATCCAGATCCCGGCCTATGACGTGATCGATCACATCAGAGCGGGCCAGCTGGTCGAGGTGATGCCGCATCACGTCGCCGCGCCGATGCCGATGGCTTTGCTCTACCCGCACCGCCAGCATCTGTCGCGCCGGCTCAAGGTGTTTGCCGACTGGCTGGAGGGGCTGATGCGGGCGGTGATTGCGGCGTGAGGCGGCGATGCGGTTTGGGCTCGCTTTGTTGGCGCGCTTTAGCTGATCGTCTGATGACACCGCCGGCCGTTCCACGGCAGGAACTCGGATCCGCCGGCATTCCACTTGCCGTCGAATTCGGAGAAATCCGGCGTGAAGGTGACGATCAGCTGGCCGTAGCCGTATTTGTCGCGCCACATGAAGCTTCGGGTGAGATCGCTGCCGTCGCCATCGTCGCCGGTTTCGGCGAGTTCACCGTCGACGGACTGGCCCTGATCGGAAAACACGTATTTGCCGACGACCGTACCATCGGCAGCGGTTTCGAAATGCGTCTCGGCGTCCGAGAGCACGCCGGCGGAGGAAAGCTGGCCGCAATAGGTGCCCGAGGGCGCGGTGCTCGTCTCGCCTGCCATCGCCGCAGAGGCGGATGCGGCCACAAGCAGCAGCGCGGCGGTGAAGGAAAGGCTTGCAGGCAACGCGGCACCTTTGGCGTTTCGGGATGTCGCGGTCTCTCGTGATCGCCTGGCAGCAGCGAGTCGCGACGGTTGTCGTCATGGACAGTCATTCGGGATGCAAAATCAAGATGCTCATGCGTCCAGCGCCGGCGCGGTTCTGACGCTGGCGTCGCCGAACAGGCGTCCCTTCTCGGCGACGAGGAAGCAGGCGAGTATCGGAGCGCGATGTGCTTCCACATCGCGCTCCGAGGCATGTCGTCAGGTCAATCAGCTTGCATCAAAGCCCGCGTGAAAGCTGACGCGCCCTGACGGTACCGGACCTTCGAACGCCTTTGCCATGAAGTATTCGGCCGGAACGCCTTCAAGGCGCAGGGCGGCGTGGTTCTCGAAGCCGAAGCGTTTGTAGTAGCCGGGCTCGCCGAGAACGACGCAGCCCTTGGCGCCGGTCTTTGCAAGGCGCGCAAGGCCTTCGCGGATCAGCCTGCCGCCGGTGCCGCTCTTCTGATGGTCGGGCCTGACGGAGACGGGGCCGAGACCGAACCAGCCCTTGTCCTCCCCGTCGATCGTGACCGGGGAGAAGGCGGCGTGACCGATGATTTCGCCCTGGTCGAGGGCGACCAGCGAGATCGTCAAGGCGCCGGCTTTGCGCAGCGCGTCGATGATTTCGGCCTCCGTCTGGCTGCTATAGGCCATCGGCGCAAAAGCGGCCTTGGTGATCTGCCGGATGGTTGCGATGTCAGTCGCTCGTTCGGAGCGTATGTCGATGGTGGTCATTGTCAAAAACCTGTTCTTGAAACCCTTCAGTCGCGCGCTGTCGACCGCGAACGACGGGTATCGTTCGCCGGTGGCGCGGTTTCGCGTCTCGACCGATCGAGACGCTCAGTGGGTGAGAACAAGCTCCAGCATCGACAATTCCTCTGCTCAGTTCAGGCGAGCAGGTTCGGTATAGGGCCAGGCCTTTGCCATGGTCAACAGGCGGCTCTGGTAGCGCAACGCGTTCACGCGGCGGCCGGTTGAGGTCCGTTCCCGCTTCGTCGTTCGCGCCTGTTGCCTGCGTCCTAGTTTTCCTGAACCGAAACGCCGTCCTGGCCGATCTTGATCTCGACGCCCGGCTTCGTCTCTTCCTGGTAGACATAGATGCCGAGGCCGACGACGGCGACGGCAAGCAGGGCGATGACGAGATAGAGGCCGTTTCGGTTCATGCGGAACTCCTTTTTCGCGGTTTCGTCAGGGAAATAGGAGCTTCTCAAGGAAAGACAACGGGATAGCGACGAACATGCGCACGGAGGGTGGCCCGGCCAAGCGACTGAGGGGGCCGATTTGACCACTATGCTGGCGTCTGTGTGGCCGCGCAGGGGAACCTCAGCGCGCCCGCAGCGCCTTCTATTCCTGTGGCGTACAAAGGTTGATTTGCCTGCATTGGTTGATTTTCGCTAATTGAGGCAAATAGATTGAACGATGCGAATGACCGAATGCGGATGGTGGCCGGAATAATGGTGCCTGGAAGTTTCTACCGAAAAACCTTCGACATGGACCATTCGGACACGAGCGCCGCGGCGTTCTTCTCGCGCGTGATCAAGCTCGTGCTCTCCTTCTGGGCGGCCGAGTTCTTCATGACCGGCGGGCTCTGGGTGGTGCTGGGCGTCAATCCGGTCGACTACGCGCCGATCAAGCTCGTCGTGTCGCTGGTTTGCGTGCTGATCACGCTGATGATTTCGCACATCGTGGCGATGATGCGCGCGCGCAACATCGCAGCCCAGGTTTTCGTGTCGGCCGTCCTGTCCATTCTGGCGTCGACGGTTGCAACCACCATCGACTATCACCTGTTCACCTATGTGAAGCCCGCAGTCGGTGTCGACTATACGATCGAGAACTTCTGCTACACGCTGTTTTACGGCGTCTCGCTGTTCTTCGGCTGGTCCTGCTTCTTCATCGCCTACATGTACAATCTGAAGGTCCGCGCGCAGGAGCGCCGGCTGGCGATCTCGCGCGAAGAGGCGCTGACCGCGAAGATGCAGGCGCTCTACTACCAGATCAATCCGCACTTCCTGTTCAACACGCTGAACTCGATCGTCGGCCTGATCGAGGAGGGCTCCTCCTCTCAGGCGAGCCGCGTGGTGCTTTCGCTGTCGTCGTTTCTGCGAAAGACGCTGGAGATGGATCCTCTGCGGGATCTGGCGCTTTCGGAGGAACTGGCGCTGCAATCGGAATATCTGGCGATCGAGAAAGAGCGGTTCTCCGATCGCATCAGCGTCACGCTCGACATTCCGCAGGAGCTGAGAACGGCGCTGGTGCCGAGCCTGATCCTGCAGCCGCTCGTCGAGAATGCCGTGAAGCATGGGCTCGGGCACTCGTCCGGCGATCTGAAGATCACGATCAGCGCGTCGCAGGAGGAAGACCGGCTGCAGCTTTCGGTCGACAACGTGTCCGATGCCGGCGAAGTCCTGCCGATGGTCAAGCGATCCGGGCTCGGTGTGGGGCTTGCGAATGTCGAAGAGCGTGTCAAGGCGCGCTTCCCCGAGGGAGGTTCGCTCATCGCCGGACCGGTCTCCCCGGCCCATTTCCGCGTGACCCTGACCATGCCGTTGAGGGCACCCGCCGGCGATCGGCTTGCCGATGCTGCCATCAACGCCGCGCCGGCGGTGACGGCCTGAGCGGGGTGCGACAATGGCTGGCGCGCGCCCCTGAGAGGCGCGCGACGGGAGTAGCAGGGGTGGCTCGCGTTCAGACCGAACGCGTCAGGCCGCCATCCACCTTCAGGTTCTGGCCGGTGATGTAGGCGGCACCATCAGAGGCGAGGAAGGCGACGGTGGCGGCGATCTCGGCGCTGGTGCCGTAGCGCTTCATCGGCACTGCATCGCGGCGCTCTTCGGTCGCCGGCAGGCTGTCGATCCAGCCGGGCAAAACATTGTTCATGCGCACATTGTCGGCCGCATAGGTGTCGGCGAAGATCTTGGTGTAGGAGGCAAGACCGGCGCGGAAGACGGCGGAGGTCGGGAACATCGGCGAGGGCTCGAAGGCCCAGGCGGTGGAGATGTTGATGATCGCGCCCGCCTTCTGCTTCTGCATGATCGGCGTGACGAGGCGGACCGGGCGGATGACGTTCATCAGGTAGACGTCGAGGCCGGTGTGCCACTGCTCGTCGGTGATTTCGAGGATCTGGGCGCGCGGGCCATGGCCGGCGCTGTTGACCAGCACGTCGATCCGGCCCCATTTTTCCATGGCCGCATCGACAAGACGCTTCAGGTCGTCGTTCGACTGGTTGGAGCCGGTGATACCGAGGCCGCCGAGCTCGGCGGCGAGCGCCTCGCCCTTGCCGGAGGAGGAGAGGATCGCGACCTTGTAGCCGTCGGCTGCCAGACGCCTGGCGCTCTCGGCACCCATGCCTGAGCCGCCGGCGGTGACTACGGCCACTTTTTCTACTGCCATTTTACCAATCTCCTCATCCATATTCGTGGAATGCCGCTTTCGCGGGTGCTGCCATTGAAATACCATCTCCTCCATGCGACGACGAAGCAATTTCGCTTTCATGTGGCAGTAGAAAAACTATCCGATGAGTGATGCACCGGGAAAGCTCCCTTCGCTGAATGGGGTGAAAGTGTTCGAGGTGGCCGCGCGCCACCTGAACTTTCGCCTTGCAGCCGAGGAACTGGGCGTGACGCAAGGGGCCGTCGCCCAGCAGATCCGCGGGCTCGAGGCCGAGCTTGGGGTCAAGCTCTTCGAGCGGTTGCCGCGCGCGCTGGCGCTGACCGGCGAGGGACGCGCCTATATCGCCGATGTCAGGCGGGCGCTGGAGATCATCGCGCGGGCGACCGACGGGCTGAAGCCCCAGCCGGTGCGGCTGACGATCAGCACCACCCCGTCCTTCGCGTCGCGCTGGCTGATCCCGCGCCTGCCGGATTTCACCGCGCGGCATCCGGATCTCGACCTGCATATTCTGGCGACCGACCGCATGTCGAGCTTCCAGGCCGATGGCGTTGATCTCGCCGTGCGCTATGGGCGGCCACCCTTCGGGCCGGGGCTTGCGGTGGAACTGCTGTTCGAGCAGGAGATCGTCGCGGTCTGCAGCCCGATGCTGCTTGCCGGGCGGCCGGCGCCGAAAACCGCCGAGGAACTTGCCGGCTACACGCTGCTGCACGACGCCCATAATTTCTGGCCGGAGTTCATCGAGCGGCATTTCGGCGGCAGCCGGCAGGCCTCGTTCAAGGGCATCAGCTTCAACCAGACCTCGCACGCGATCGAGGCGGCGACGGCAGGCCAGGGGATCGTTCTTGCCAACCGCGATTTCGTCGCGCGCGATCTCGCCGAAGGGCGGCTCATCCGGCTGTTCGAGCGCTCGATGACCGGCCCCTCGGATTTCTATCTGGTCTGGCCGCGCTACCGAAAGTCGCTCAGCCTTCAAACCGTGATCGCCTGGCTCAGTGACGAGGCGAAAAAGGAGCGGGGAGACCCGACGGATCGGGATCCTGCAAATGGGTGGCGGAGCGAGCGGTCTTGATCACCGATCAGCGACGCAAGGCCGTGTCGAGCCGGTAGAGCAGGGCGTGAAAGGCGCCTTTGCTGGGCTTTCGTCCCGGCAGCCTGCCGACGATGCGATGGATCTCCGGCGACGCGGCGGCGATCAGTTGCCGAAGGTCGGCTTCGATGGTGGCGGCCTCGTCCGCCGCCCCGATCGAGAGCGCCTGGATGGCGTAGGCAGCAGGGCCGAGCACATGGTTGATCTGGTGCGGCGTTTCGATCGGATGGGTATAGGGCGCACCGGCCGCAGCAATGGCCGCGCGGGCGGCAGCCTTGGCGGCGGGATCGTCAACCGCGCGCGCCGCTGCCTGGGCGCCCCAGGCGGCTTTGCGCAAGACGGCCGTGCGCGGACCGCCCTCGGAAAAGGCGACAGCCGCGGCGATCGCCTCGCGCGGTCGGGTATCGCCCGGCACCGCCGCCTCGAAGACCGGCAGCGCGCGCGCAGCGCAGAGGATCGCCCAGCGGGTGATGTGGCGCAGGTCGTCTTCGGTCAGGAGCGGTGGTGGGGATTCGTCGGTCATGGGTGCTCATGGTGAACAGGCCGAATGCATATCATGCGGTCGCCACGTGACAAGCCGACCGGTTGTATAAAGGACGCAGGTTGCATCCCTTCACAAACGCCATATCTTTCACCGCCGAGCCATTTGTAGCCGCAAGCTCAGGAAAAGGGAGGCTCCATGCCGGCCGTCGGTTCCGATTATGGCGATGTCGTTGCCTGGCGGCGCGACATTCATGCCCATCCGGAGTTGCAGTTCGACGTCCACAGGACGGCGGAGCTCGTGCGTTCCAAACTCGCCGCGTTCGGATGCGACGAGGTCGTGACCGGCATCGGTCGGACGGGCGTCGTGGGCGTATCCACGGCCAGAAGCGGTCGAGCGGCAGGGTGATTGGCCTGCGGGCGGATATGGATGCCTTGCCAATCGAGGAGGCGACAGGGGCCGCCTGGTCGTCAAGGACAACGGGCGTCATGCACGCCTGCGGTCATGACGGCCACACGGCGATGTTGCTGGGGGCCGCGCGGGAATTGGCCGAGGCGCGAGCATTTGACGGCACGGCCGTGGTCGTCTTTCAGCCGGCCGAAGAGGGCGGCGGCGGTGGCAAGGCCATGGTCGACGATGGCCTTATGGAGCGTTTCGGAATCAACGAGATCTATGCCATGCACACGGAGCCCGGTTTGCCGATCGGGCAGTTTGCCACCGCTTGTGGACCTCTGGCCGCTTCCGCCGATGGCTTCAGGATCAGGATCGACGGCAAGGGCGCACATGGCGCTTCCCCGCACGTCAGCGTCGATCCGCTGGTGGTCGGCGCCAATGTACTTCTGGCCTTGCAGACGATCGTCTCCCGCAACGTCCATCCGCGTCAGTGCGCCGTGGTCACGGTCGGCTGGATGGCAGGAGGCAAGGCCGGCAACGTCATCCCCCAATCGGCCGAGATGGGCGGGACGGCCAGGACCTACGATCCCGGCACGAGAGACCTGATAGAGGGGCGCGTTACCTCCATCGCGCAACGGATTGCCGAGGCCTACGGAGCCAGAGCCACGGTCACCTACAAACGCATGTTTCCGCCGACCGTGAACCATGGAAGAGAGACCGCCTTTGCCGTCAGCGTGGCGCGATCCCTGGTCGGAGACGCGCACGTCAACGACGCCCTGGAGCCGCTGATGGGCTCGGAGGACTTCGCCTTCATGCTCGAAGCGCGCCCCGGCAACATCATGCTGATCGGTAATGGCGACAGCGCGTCGGTGCATGACGCGCGGTTCGATTTCAATGACGATGCCATTCCTTTCGGCGTGGCCTATTTCAGGGCCATCGTGGAGGGCAGAATGCCGCTCTGAGCGGTCGGCCGGACGTGGGCCGGTTGTAGATTGTCTTGACGTCGCAGCTATGAGACCCGGTTTCCTGCCCTCAACGCTCCCAGCCCTCGGTAAACGGAAAGCGCTCCGCCCAGAGCGTCGCGAGCTTCGGATCGGTATCGACGCGGCGGACAATGTCGGCAAGGGTCGGGGCGACCTCGTAGAAGCGGCGGCGGCCGGGTGACCAGCGCGAGGCGGTGGCGACGTAGAGGTCGAGGACCGACAGTTCATCGCCGAGAAGATATTTGCCCGGTTGCAGTTCCGCGCCCATTCGCTGCCAGCAATGGGCGACGCGGTCGAACACGCGGGCCTTGACGGTCGCGTGGTCCTCTTCCCGTTCGGCGATGCGGGAGGGATCGTCGGCAATCCAGTAGAGCGCGTAGATGGCGGCGGATACGAAGGTCATCCATCGGAGAAACGCCGGTCGTCTTGCGTCGGTCACCGCCGGTGCCAGCCGGGCCTCGGGATAGGCATCGGCAAGCCAGATCAGGATCGCGGCACTTTCGGTCATCAGTTCGCCGGTCGGGAGTGCGAGGGCCGGAACCTGGCGCAGGGGATTGATGCGCGCCAGCCTGTCCGCCTCCTGCTTTCCTTCCCAGGGGGCGTGTTCCTCGACGCGGTAGGGCACGCCGATGAGGCTCAAAACGGCCTCGATCGGAACCGATCCTGAGCCTGAGGCTCCGTAGACGACAAACGGCTCGGCCAACTGCTTTTCTCCTCCTGATCGCGCCGCGACGAATCCGGCCGAAGCTTGGTCGCCCTGCGTCGAGACTGGGGGCGGGGCGGGTATTCCGCGTTGCAGTCGCATAGATCCCCGCTTTCGCGATACAATCAAGGCCCTGAGGTGCAATTGGACGTTTCGCCGCAAATCCCGGTTGCAGCGGGCAGGCGGGCCGTTTCCGCTTTCCGCGGCAAGGGGCTCCGGTTCCATCTGCCGTAGCGACGGCTCGTCCGCATGCCGACATTTTGACCGTGCCCGGTTGCAGTTGGCGCGGTTCCAGGCTGAAGCAGGACACGAGGATTGATCCGATGTCGCCAGTCACCGCCGCGTCTCCGACGCTCGATCGCGACCTTCTGCTGAAGACGGCACGGGAGCGTCTGCTGCGCTCGGAATGGTCGCGGGAGCTGTTGCGATCGTTTCAAGGCGGCGCGCTGCAATCCGCCCTGAAGCATGCGGTCAATGCGTCACCCTACTATCGCGAAACCATTGGCGACCGCTTGGCGCAGGGGGCCGCACTCAAGGACCTGCCCGTGCTGACGAAGCGGGCGCTTATGGAGAATTTCGACCGGATCGTTACCGACCCGAGGCTGAGCCGGCAACTGGTCGAGGGGCATCTCGGCGGACAGTCTTCCGGCTCGCTTCTGCTTGGTGAATACAGAGCCGTTGCCACGGGCGGCACGACCGGCGAGCGTGGGGTCGCGGTCTTCGATCCCGCAGCCTGGCTATCGGCCATCGCCAACATGGTGCGTTTCCAGGCGATCGTCGGCATCGACGAGACGACGCGCAGTGTTGCCATATTCGCCTCGTCGCCGGTCCATATTTCCTACCATATCGGCGTGGAACTTCGGGCGTTGAGGCCGCCGGCGCCCCGGTTCAACGTGCTGATGCCGATCGAGGAGATCGTGGAGGGCCTCAACCTGAACCAGCCCGAGGTGATCTCGACCTATCCGTCCTTCGTGCGTGTCCTGGTGGGCGAGCAGCAGGCGGGGCGGCTGAGGATCAGGCCGCGGCTTTTCCGAACCAGCGCCGAAACGCTGACGGAGGAGGTGCGCGAGCTTGCGGCCGAGACCTGGCAGGCGGCCATCGCCGACAGCTATGTCTGCACCGAGGCGGGACCCATGGGCCACGAATGCTTGCTTGGCGACGGGCTGCATCTCGCCGAGGACAGCTTCGTCTTCGAGGTGGTGGACGGAGACGACCGCCCGGTACCCGACGGCGTGGAGGGCGCGAAGCTGCTGGTGACGACCCTTGCCAATCGCGCGCTGCCGCTGGTGCGCTACGAGATCTCCGACATCGTGGCGATGGCGACCGAGCCGTGCCGCTGCGGCCTGCCGTTCTGGCGGATCGGGTCGATTGCCGGACGAAGAGAAGAGACGCTGCGGCTGCCCAGGCGCGGTGGCGGAACGGTCAATGTGCACGCCCACCGGCTTCGCTCGCCGCTGACGGGTGCGGCCGGGGTGCGGCAATTCCAGTTCGTGCAACTGCCGGATGGTCTGGAAATCGCGATCGCCGTGTTTGAAGGCGCCGATGCGGCCGCCGTCCACGCTGCCGTCGAACTGGGCGTGCGTGCGGCACTCGAGGCGGTGGAAGCCGAACCCGCGGAGTTCCGTGTGCGGGTGGTGGATGCGATCGCGCGTTCGGGCGGCGGCGCGAAGCAAAAGCTGGTGGTCTCCGGCGGCGACTAGGAGAGGGCAGGATGCACGCGTGGTGCAATCGCGGCCCGGCTTCGGCCACGCGGCAGGAGATGGACATTCCGGTGGCCGGCGGGCGGGCAAGCGGCTTATAGTGTTGATAGGCCGGTCCGGGGCCGATATGAAGCCGGCCTCTTGCCCGCGATACGGAGTTTTGAAGATTGAGCGTTGCCTTCACCAAGGAAGAAAGTGCCGAAACCGCCGCCGAAACGTTGCTGCCGGACCGGGCGGTTTCGCCGCATCCGAACCTGGTGACAAAGGCGGGGCTGACGGCGCTGGAGGCCCAGATGCAGGAGGCGCGAGTCGCCTATGAAGCGGCAGCCACGATCGACGACGTGAACGAAAAGCGGCGGCAGCAGGCGGGACCCTTGCGGGACGTGCGCTATCTCTCCGAACGGCTGCGCACCGCACAGCTGATGCCCGAACCTGCCTCCAACGAGATCGTCGCCTTTGGCAGCACGGTGACCTTCAGCCGGGACGACGGGCGGGTACAAAAATACCGGATCGTCGGCGAGGACGAGGCAGACCCCAAGACGGGATCGATCTCCTATGTCTCGCCGGTGGCACGCATCCTCATGGGCAAGGCAGTGGGCGACCTCGTCACGGTCGGCGACCAGGAACTCGAGGTCGTGGCGATTTCCTGACCTTTAGCGTATCGGCTTGATCGCTTGGATTAGTAGCTATTATTATCGTATCCGATTTAATAGCGTCATCTTGACATTCTGCTGTTGCTCGGTATTTATATCGCGTCCGATCTAATTGGCGGTGCCGGATGATCGGAGGCGCTTGCCGGAGCAGGCGGCCAAGAGGTTTGCTCGGTTCGTCGGTACGGAGAATGGACATGCACAACACTGGTGACGCTACGCCCGTTCGCGCCTATCGCGAGTTTTCCCGCGTGCTCGATCCCGATGTCTACGAGCCGCTGCCGGACGACTGGCTGATCGGCATCACCGACGTCGTGAATTCCACCGGCGCGATCCGGGCCGGGCGCTACGAGGACGTCAACTATGTCGGCGCTTCGGTGATTGCCGCCATCGGCAATGCGCGCGGCGATTTCGATTTTCCCTTCGTGTTTCGCGGCGATGGCGCGGCCTTTGCGCTGGCGCCCGGCGGGGCGACAATGGCAGCTTCGGCGCTGCGGCAGCTCGCCGCCTTCGCAAGGGACCGGTTTGGTCTCGATTTGCGCGTCGGCCTGCTGACGGTCCGGGATATCAGGGACCATGGCCAGGATGTGCGCATCGCCCGCTATGCCGCATCGGAAAACGCGACCTATGCGATGTTTGCCGGCGGTGGGCTTAAATGGGCGGAGCGGCAGCTGAAGCAGGGGCGCTACCTGCTTTCGCCGGAAAGCCATGGAGCCGAACCGGATCTGACCGGCCTTGCCTGCGAATGGCGGCCGTTTCCAAGCCGGCAGGGGCAGATCCTGTCGCTGCTGGCCGAACCCGCCGACGACGTGACGCCCGAGCGCTTTGCCGCCGTGGCGCGCGCGGTGATCGCTGTCTTCGATCAAGGGCCGCGGCAGTCGCATCCTCTGCCGGAGGAAATGGGTGTGCCGAAGGACGCGCGGGTGCGGGTTGCGCCCGAGCGCTGGGCGGGAGTGGCCGCCAGTTCCGATTTTCGCAAATATGACGACGGCCTGCGCCTGACGGTGGATTGCACGACGGAGCAGATCGACCGCATCGAGGCGATCCTTGCGGCCGCCAAGGCGCGGGGCGAGGTGATCTTCGGGCTGCATCGGCAGAGCCACGCGCTGATGACCTGCCTTGTGCCGTCGGCGCGACCGGATGCGCACTTACATTTTCTTGACGGCATGGACGGCGGTTACGCCAAAGCGGCGGAAATGATGGTGCCGCGTGAGCGCTTGAGTGCCTGATCCGGCCAAGCGGCAAGGACGGCGGAGAGCCGCCCTTGCGCGTGATGCTGGCCGCTCCAATCGCCGTGCCGGCCTTTGCGCGAGCGATAATCGCGGCAGCGGCAGGCGGGCGTTTCAGCGACCTTCACTATTTCCGGTTTCCGGGCTGACCAGCGCCTAGCAGGTTGTCGCGCAGCTTTGCCACTGATTGCTGCACCGTCTCAAAGTCGTCACCGAGGCCGATCACGTCGGTCAGCGCCGCACCCGGCTCGGCATCCACCACCGCCTGGCCGGCCGGCGTCAGCGTCAGCCGCACCTGGCGTTCGTCTGCGGGATCGCGGCGCCGCTGAAGGTAACCGTCAGCCTCGAGCTTCTTCAGGATCGGCGTCAGCGTGTTCGATTCCAGAAAGAGCTTTTCACCAAGCGTGCTCACCGTCTGGTCGTCCTCTTCCGACAGCGCCACGAGGGTCACGTATTGGGTATAGGTGAGGCCCAGCTTGTCGAGCAGGGGCTTATAGGCGCGGCCGAAGGCAAGATTTGCCGAGTAGATCGCAAAGCACAGGAAGTTCGAAAGCTTCCTGGCGCCCTTGGCCGATGCAGTGCCAGGGTCCTTGGCAGTCTTGGACGTGGACATGGGAATCTTTTTTCCTTTTCGTTGTCTGCACTTAATATAAATCGCATCCGATTAAATCGCAATGGTGTTGACGGTGTCTCACGCTTCATTTATAAACATCGCATCCGATTAAAGCGGATCCGATAAAAAATCAAACAGAGAGGAAATGACATGACCGAGAAGCTTCTTTTCACCGGCAAGACCCACAACACCAGCGGCCGCGACGGCGGCACCATCAGCCAAGACGGCACTTTGGAACTCAAGCTCACCCAGCCGCATCCGGCCGCGGAAAACCTGTTCGGTGCCGCCTGGTCGGCCTGTTACCTGGGCGCGATCGAGCTCGCAGCGCTGCAGCGCAAGGTGAAGCTCCCGGCCGGGCCGCAGGTCGATACCGAGATCGATCTCAACGTCAACGACGGCTCCTATTTCCTGCGTGCCCGCCTGAACGTTCGCCTGGATGGTCTCGACCGCGACGTTGCGCACGACATCATCCACGCCGCCCATGATATCTGCCCTTACTCCAAGGCAGTGCGCGGCAACATCGACGTCGAGACCAATCTCCTCTGATTTCGGCTTAAAAAAAACTATTGATATCATCGGGATGTGCCTGAGCTGGTCACCAGCCGCGGCGCATCCCGATTTCGTTTCAGCAGCGCTCGTTCCTCTACGCATGGCGTCCGGCGGCGGCGGCGGAGGGATTTTCCCGACGGGACCTCACAAGAATGTAATTTGGCCGATCGTCGCCCTTGTTGGTATTTTCGCGCCTTCGCATGTACAGGGGAGCGGCCCTGAGGGGCCGATGGTCGCATGCCTTACAACCTCACGGTCAATGGAAAGAGCTATGCCGTCGATGTGGACGGCGATATCCCTCTGCTCTGGGTCCTGCGCGACACGATAGGGCTTACCGGAACCAAATTCGGCTGCGGCATCGCCATGTGCGGCGCCTGCACGGTGCATGTCGACGGGCAGGCGGCGCGCTCCTGCGTGATGCCGGTGTCAGAGGCGGCGGAGAAACCGATCACCACGATCGAGGCGATCGGCGACACGCCCGAGGGCAAACGGGTGCAGCAGGCCTGGCTCGACATCGACGTGGTGCAGTGCGGCTACTGTCAATCCGGGCAGATCATGTCGGCGACCGCGCTCATTGCCGCCAATCCCACGCCGACCGACGAGGACATCGATGCCGTCATGGCCGGAAACATCTGTCGTTGCGGCACCTATCCGCGCATTCGTGCAGCCATCAAGCTTGCGGCGCGGGGGTGATGCCATGTCCATCTTCGACAGAACGAACCTTTCCTTATCGCGCCGCCAGCTTCTGATCGGCGCATCGCTGACCGGCGCGGGGCTGGTGATCGGCTTCAGGCCGCAGGCGGCCGTCGCGGCGGGCGAGCCCTTTTCGCCGAACGCCTTCATCCGCATTCCCCAGGAAGGCAAGATCACCTTTGTCATGCCCTCGGTGGAAATGGGGCAGGGCATCTATACGGCGGTCGCGATGATGCTTGCCGAAGAGCTGGAGGTCGGGCTCCACCAGGTGGTGCTGGAACATGCGCCGGCCGACCCCAAGCAATATGCCAATCCGCTGCTGGGCGACCAGATCACCGGCGGTTCCTTTGCGATCCGCGGTGTCTACGAGCAGATGCGCAAGGCGGGTGCTGCGGCCCGCATCATGCTCATCGGCGCTGCGGCGCGCGACTGGGGCGTTTCGCCGGACGCCTGCAAGGCCGAGGCGGGACATGTGGTCGAGACCGCCGGCAGCCGGCGCGCCGCCTATGGCAGCCTGATTGCGGCTGCGGCCTCTGAAGTCGTGCCGCAGGAGGTCCCGCTGAAGCCGGCGTCCAGCTACCGGGTGATCGGCAAGCCGGTGCATCGTCTCGACAGCCCGGAGAAGGTGAACGGCACGGCGAAATTCGGCATCGATGCCCGCCCGGATGGCGTCTCCTATGCGGCGATCGCGATCTGTCCGCACTTCAACGGCAAGCTGCGCTCAGTCGACGAGGCCCCGGCCATGGCGATCAAGGGCGTCAGCCAGGTGGTCCGCATCGAGGAGGCCGTCGCGGTCGTCGCCAACAATACCGGCGCTGCGCGGAAGGGGCTCGCGGCCCTTTCGATCGAATGGGATCCGGGGCCGAGCGCCTCGGTTTCGCAAGCCGAACTCGAGCACCTCATGGATGCGGCGATCGACGGCAAGGCCCTGCCGCATGTCAGCGAAGGCGATGTCGCCAAGGCCGAGGCCGAGCATGGGCCGGTGCACGAATTCGTCTACCGCATGCCGATCCTGACCCATTCCGCCATGGAGCCGATGAATTGCACCGTGCATGTGCGCCCCGATGGCTGCGAGGTCTGGGTGGGGACGCAGATCATGAGCCGGGCACGGCAGGCGGCGGCCGACGTGACCGGCCTGCCGGTCGAAAAGGTGGTCGTGCACAACCACTTGCTCGGCGGCGGCTTTGGCCGCAGGCTCGATGTCGACGGCGTGATCCTCGCGACGAAGATCGCCAAGCAGGTGAAGGGCCCGGTGAAAGTGACCTGGAGCCGGGAGGAGGACATCCGTCACGACTGCTATCGTTACCTCAACTACAGCAAGGTGACGGCGACGCTCGGGGCCGACGGCATGCCGGTCTCCTGGCGGCACCGGGTCATCGGCCCGTCGGTCATGGCGCGCTGGTTCCCGGGCTTTACCAAGGACGGTGTCGACCTCGACCAGATGGCAGGGGCCGAAACGCCCTATGCGATCGAAAACAGGCAGACCGATTTTGCCCGCCAGGAGGCGCCGGATGGCATGCTCACCGGTAACTGGCGTGGTGTCGGCGCCACCCGCAACATTCCCCCGGTCGAATGCGGAATCGACGAACTGGCGGAACTGGCGGGCATCGATCCGCTCGAATACCGGCGGCGGCTGCTGCAGCACAAGCCGCGGCTGCTCGGCGCGCTCGACCTTGCAGCCGAGAAGGCCGGCTGGTCGACCCCGCTTGCCAAGGGCAGGGGGCGGGGTATCGCGGTTGCCGAGGATTTCGGCAGCTTCGCGGCGATGGTCGCCGAAGTCAGCCTCGACGGGAGCGGCAGGTTCAAGACCGAGCGTATCGTCTGCGCGGTCGATTGCGGCCAGGTGATCAACCCGGACACGGTCGAAGCGCAGATCCAGAGCGGCGTCGTCTACGGCCTGAGTGCGGCACTTTACGGGCGCATCACCGTCGAAAACGGCGCGGTGGTCGAAGGTAATTTCGACGATGCGCCTGTCCTGCGCATTCACGAGACGCCGCCGATCGAGGTGCATATCGTGCCGAGCGCCGAGGCGCCCGGCGGCATCGGCGAGGTGGGCACGCCCGGCGTGGCGCCGGCGCTTCTGAACGCGATCTTCATGGCGACCGGCAAGCGGCTCAGAACCCTGCCGATCGACCAGGGCGACCTGAGGAGGGTGTGACCATGAACAGGCCCGCTCTTGCTCTCTCGCTTGCATCCGCGCTCGTGGCCGCAGGTCTCATCGCCACTTTCGAGCCGGTCAGCGGTTTTGCCGAAACCGCCAGCGGCGGCGCCTTGAAAGGCGCGGCCGACTTTGCCTCGATCACCGACGCGCGCCAGCGCTCGAAGGCGATCTTTGCCGAGGCGAGCCGGGTGCTCACCCATCCGCGCTGCATCAACTGTCACCCGGCAACGCGCAGCCCGACGCAGGGCGAGGACATGCACCCGCATGTGCCACTGATGATCGCCGCCGACAGTTCGATGGGGCCGGCCGGCCTTGCCTGCAGCACCTGCCACGGCGCGGAGAACCGGGCGATCGTCGGCAGCCGGCTGAAATCCATCCCCGGCAACGCCCATTGGCAGCTGGCGCCCGAAAGCATGGCCTGGCAGGGCCTCACCGTTCGCGAGATCTGCGAACAGGTGAAGGACACCGAGCGTAACGGCAACCGCTCCCATGCCGATCTCATCAAGCACATGGGCGAGGATCACCTGGTCGGCTGGGCCTGGCATCCGGGTGAGGGCCGCAGCGCGCCGCCCGGTTCGCAACCGGAGTTCGCCGCGCTGATCACGGCCTGGGTGGATACCGGCGCGGAATGTCCGGACTGAGCGGAAGCTCATGTCCGGACTGAGCGGAAGCTCAAGTTTGGGCTAAGCGGATTGGATTGCCGGCGAGCGCTGTATCAGCCTGTCGAAGCGCGTGCCGCGCACGGCGTCATGCAATCTTCAGCAGCCTTCGCCAGGCCTGCTGCAAGATTGGATTTGATGCGGCCAAGTAACTGTAAACAACTGAAAATTGCAAGATCGAGGCGTTGCTGCGACGATCGGGGAGCGCAGGCACGTCGTCGCTAGGAGCGGGTCCTCTTTGACAATGCAGCCGGACTGTTCGACCTTCGCGCTCATGACCTGCCGCCTCGCCAAACTGACGACTGCGAAAAAAGCCCCGCACCCGGGGCTGTCGGTCGTTGCGCGCAGAGCATAGCAAGCACAAGGACCAGATCGACCCCGCCGGTTCGGACGGGGTTTTCGCTTGCGCTCTCCGTCTCCGGTTTTTTCAAGGAGATGGAATTTCATGGAAAGCACAGCTTCAACGCAATCGCCGGGCCTTGGCGGCCTCTGGCTGCCGCTGATCACGCCCTTTCGCCATGGTGAACTGGACGAGCGCTCACTCCGCCGGCTGGTCGTCCACTATGCGGCCGAGCCGATCGATGGCTTCATTCTCGGCGCGACCACGGGCGAGGGCATGGCGCTCGACGAGGCGGAGTGCGAGCGGGTGGTTGCGATCACCAATCAGGCCCTGGCTGGATCCGGCCGGCGCATTCCGGTCTATTTCGGGCTTTCCGGCAGCGATACGCGGAAGTCGGTGAAGGCGCTGGAGCGGATGGCCGCTTGGGGCGTCGATGGCTATCTGATTGCCTGCCCCTATTACACGCGGCCGTCGCAGCGGGGGCTGTTTGCGCATTTCTCGGCCCTTGCTGATGCCACGGACCGGCCGATCCTGATCTACAACATTCCCTACCGGACGGGCGTCAACCTCGGCAACGAGACGATGCTGCAACTGGCGGAACGGAGAAACATCGTCGGCGTCAAGGATTGTTCGGCGGATGCGACGCAATCCTTCGATCTGCTGCGCCACAAGCCGCGCGATTTCGCCGTACTGACCGGCGAGGACCCGTTGTTCTACACGGCGCTGACGCAAGGGGCCGAAGGCGGGATCACGGCGTCCGCCCATGTGCAGACGGCAGCCTTCGCCGATGTTCGCAACAGGCTGCTTGCCGGCGACCAGGCGGGGGCGCTTTCCGCATGGCAGCGCCTTGCCGACCTGCCGCGGCTGCTCTTTGCCGAGCCGAGCCCCGGACCGATCAAGCACTGGCTGTGGCGCGCGGGGCTGATCGACAGCCCGGAGATGCGCCTACCGATGGTGCCGGTGAGTGATGACCTGGCGCTGAGGATCGAAAGAGCGATAGCGGCGCAGGACGGCCGCCGCAGAGCCTGCGACGGTTCCTCAAGGCGGGGCGATCGGTGAAAGGAAGATCGCCCTGCTTTGCGTGGTCGTTTGCATCGTATTTTAACAGTTACGTACTTTCGCCGAACGGCTTGTTTCGGCAGGATAGCGGTCCTCACGCGCGGTGTCCGACGGCCCTGTGCGGACCCGTGCTGCTGGGCATTGAAATGCCGCAGTTGAGGAAAAAAAACAGAGAACCATTCTTGCGAGCGATCCGTGTCCTGAACCGTCACGGGTGAGGGCGGCCGGTTTCCCGGCGCGATGACGAAGCCGGGCGAGATGGACGGTGTGCCAAAAACGGGGCGCCTGTGCGGGTGCCTTTCGAAAGCTGATTGATCAGGACGCCTGGAGACGATGATGAAAACATCCGGCAGCAATCTTGAAATCACTCGACGCGACATGATGAAAGGCGGGATCGGAGCAGCCTCGCTTGCCGCGATCGGTGCCGGCGCGGCCGTTCCGGCGGCTTTGACCGCCGCCTCGGTCGTTACCTCGGCCACGCCCGCCGAGGCGCAGCAAGCGCTCGGGCCGGGAGCGCCGACGCTGCCGGTGACCGGCGTTGCCATGCATCCAGGCTATGCCCGTACGATCGGGCAGATGGCCTATATCTGGGGCTGGCCGATCGTCAACATGCTGAACCGCAGGGCCAAGGTCACCCAGGCGCCCTATGCGGGTCTGCTCGGTGGCCTTTCGCCGGTGGCCCCGCGCGGCCAGGTGGGCATGCTGCACGACTATATCGAGCCGTCGGAAACCTTCGTCACATGCCCCAACCAGGACGTCGTCTATGGCCTCGGTTTCTTCGAGCTCGACGATGAGCCGGTCGTCGCGCAGGTGCCCGACTTCGGCGACCGCTTCTGGCTCTATTCGCTCTACGATGCCCGCACCGATCAGTTCGGCCAGCTCGGCAAGCCCTATGGCACGCGGCCCGGCTTCTATCTTCTTGTCGGCCCCGACTGGGACCGGCTGAAGCCCGCCGGCATCACCGACATCATCCGCTCCCCGACATCGCTTGCGAGCGCCATTCCCCGCATCTTCCAGACCGACGTGAGCGACGACAACCAGGCGGTCCAGCCGCTGATCAACCAGGTGGTTTTCTATCCGCTGAAAGAGTTTACCGGCGAGGCGAAGACGATCGAATGGGCAAAGCTGACCGACATTCCGGCTCCGCCCTTAAACGGCGGCGCGACCGACGCCGAAACCAAATGGGTGACGCCGGAGACGTTCTTCGACCAGTTCGGCGACGCCATCGCCTCGGTCGATCCGCTGCCGGGGGAGGAGGCGCTTTTTGCCCAGTTCCGCCTGTTGCTCGACGCGGCCGAGCGGGATCCCGAGCTTCGGGGCATGCTCGTCGACACCGCGATCGAGACCGAGAACAAGGTCATCCACCCCTTCTTGGAATGGCAGCGCAACGGGCTGCCGGCCGGCAATGGCTGGAACCGCTCGGTAAACAATGCGCAATGGGGGATCGACTACTTCAACCGGACCGGCACCGCCAAGTCGAACATGTTCAACAACCGGCCGAGCGAGACGCAGTATTTCTATACCGACTTCGACGGCGCCGGCGACCAGCTGACCGGCGTGAAACTCTACGAGATCACCTTTGCGCCCGGCCAGGAACCGCCGGTCAACGGCTTCTGGTCGCTGACCCTTTATGACGACAAGCACCTCTTCCACACCAACGACTTCAAGCGCTATTCGCTGGGCACCAAGAGCGACAGGCTGAAGCGCAATGCCGACGGCTCGCTGACGCTTTATGTGAGCGCCGAGCGCCCCGGCGGGGAGAAGGACAGCAACTGGCTGCCGGCGCCGCACGGAATCTTCTCGCTCTACATTCGCGCCTATTGGGGCAAGGACGCGATCCTCGACGGCACCTGGCAGCCGCCGAAGATCACGGTTGCGGCATGAGGGGGGCCAAGGTGCCGGGATAAACCGACGTCGGTTTGCCCGGCGTGCTCAACGCCAGAAGCGCTTGACGTCGATCACGTCGTCGAGCGCAGCCTGCGCGCGGTCGATGAGCTTGTTCTTGTTGGCCTGAACGACGAGCGTTCCGGCGTCCGGGTGATCTTCGAGGCCGATCTCGCCGAGCACATGCGGCGCCGAAACCAGATCGTTGAGCGTGCCGAGTTCATCCTGCAGTGCGGCCATTGCGGCCGTGAAGCGCTTGTGGCGCCTGGCGCCACGCTTGTCGTCGAACAGTGTCGCAAAGAATTCGGCGGCATAGCGCAGTTTCTTGGCGTCCTTGCGGGCCTCGTGCCGCTCCTCGTCGTTGATCTTGGCGAGCGCGCGGCCGTGCTTCTTCAGCTTCCGGCGCTCGCGGTCGAGCACGGCCTCGGCGAAATCGGTCACGGGCCGATCGTGAAGTTCGGCGGGCGGCGATGAAAGATAGGCGCCGCAGTGCAGCCACTGGTGGAGATCGAGCATGAGGGCGCGGCCGCGACCGTCATCGAGCGCCGCGAACACCTCCCGATAGCGGGCGGCGCGGGCCGTCTTCAGCCACTCGACAAGTTCCGGCTGGGATGCGCGGGCCAGGAGAACGTCGACGTCGCGGGCCTTGCCGAAGACGCCCGCCAGCCACTTCAGCTCGCCTTTCAGGCGCGTACTTTCGTCGTCCTGAAGCAAATCCCTGTAGAGCGAGAAGGCCGATCGCAGGCGCCGAAGGGCAACGCGAGCCTGGTGCAGGGCCTCCGGGTTCTGGCGCACGCGCAGCACGTCTTCGTTCAGGCGGTGGTGGCGAAGACAGGCAAGGGCGACCGTGCGGAAGCTCTTTGCCACCCGCATCTCGCGGTCGAGTTCGACCGGCTCGGCCTTGAAGACCATCTGCTCGGCATCGATGAGACGGAAGCCGCGCTCGGCCTTGGACATGACGCCGAAGCGGATGGGAACGATCGCCTCGATACGGCGGGCGAGCGTGAAGAGCGCCTCGGGCGCGCCGTCCTTGAGCTCAAGTTCGATCTCGCCGATCGCGGTCTGGCGGGTGCCCGCGGTGATCAGGCCGCGGTCGAGCACGACCTCGACGTCGGCGCCATCCTGTTTCACTTTCCAGGTGGTGCGCTCGACATCGACGGCAAAATGCGCCTGCAGATCGCCTGGCTCGAGGTCGAACTGGGCGGCAAGCGGCGTGGTGTGGTCGACCACCGGCTCGTCGCTGTCCAGCGGCTGCTCCCATTCCGGCCGGGCGAAAACCGAGGCGCTCGCTCCCGTCGCCTTGATCGTCTGGGTGCGGGCAGAACCGACCGTGCGGATGCGCAGCGTGAAACCCGACTGGAACAGGTCGCGGGCGCGCGTATCGAAATAGACGGACCGCTGGCTTTCGACGCGCGCCGGCTCACCCAGAAGCCCGGATGCGGCGAAGCGATCGAGATCTTCAGGGAGAAGCTCGAGCTTGATTTCGATTTCCGTGTTCAACCCCATCCTCCAACAAGTGCAAGAGACAACGCGATAATGCCATATGAGCACATTGGTTCGTGTTCTGGATGACATGGATCATATTTGCGGCGGCGGTCCCACGCGATAGGTCGCGCTCGAAGCTGAAGGCCGCCGGGGTGTACGGGTTTTCAATGGATTCCGGACGGAAAACCGCTTCGCACTTTTCCTCGAATTGCTTTTGAGGCGACGCAATTCCGAACGGACAAGCGCTTCACACTTTTCCTGGAATTGCTTTTGAGGCGACGCAATTCCGAACGGACAAGCGCTTCACACTTTTCCTGGAATTGCTTTTTGAGATGGCGCGATTCCGGACGGAAAACCGCTTCGCACTTTTCCTGGAATTGCTTTTTGAGATGGCGCGATTCCGGACGGAAAACCGCTTCGCACTTTTCCTGGAATTGCTTTTTGAGATGACGCAATTCCGAACGGAAAACCGTTTCACACTTTTCCTGGAATTGCTTAAGCTCCCCGCATTTCATGCCACGGAATTGATAAATGTCGCTTCGCCTTGCCACCTTCAACATCGAAAACCTTTTGAGCCGCTTCGATTTTTCCGGCTTTCGCAACCAGCTGAAACAGGACCGCGTGCTCCGGCTCTTCGACGTGAAGACGGAAGCCGAGTACCAGCGGCTGGAGGAGGCGCGCACGATTGCGCATACGGACGATACGCGGCAGATGTCGGCGCTCGCGATTGCCGATTGCGATGCCGATATCCTCTGCCTGCAGGAAGCCGACAACATGGCCTCGCTGCAGGCCTTCGAATACAACTACCTTTTTCGCATGGTCGGCAACGGCTATCGCCAGAAGTACCTGATAGAGGGCAATGATTCGCGCGGGATCGACGTCGCCGTGCTGATGCGCGAGGAGACGCGCGACGGCCAGCCGATCGAATGCCTCGACGTGAAGAGCCATGCGGGGCTGACCTATGAGGACCTCGACCTCTTCAACGACAGAATAGCGCTTACCAACCGTCCGGCCGACCGGATCTTCAAGCGCGACTGCCTGGAGCTGGACTTAAGGATCGGCGGGCGGCCGCTGACGCTCTACGTGGTGCATTTCAAGTCGATGGGGCCGGCGCGCGAAGGGCTCGACGGCCGGCAGGCGACGATGCCGCTGCGCGTGGCCGAAGCCTCGGCCGTGCGCCACATCATCGAAAGCCGCTTCGGCCGCGGGAAGACGGCCGACAAGATGTTCGCGATCTGCGGCGACATGAACGATTACCAGGAGAAGGTGAACATCCTCGGCGACCGGCGCACCGGCTACCAGTTCGTGCCGCATGAGGAGGAGACGAGTTCGCTCGACGTCTTTACCCGCGACGGCTTTGTCGAGAACCCGATGCTGCGCCGTCCGGTGATGGATCGCTGGACGCTGTTCCACAGCCGCGGGCCGCAGGAGCGGCATCTCTGCCAGCTCGACTATATCTGGCTTTCGCCGGCGCTTGCCAAGCGCAACGCGCACCAGGTGCCCGAGGTCATTCGCGGCGGCCAGCCGTTCCGCACGATCTTTCCGCCTGATCTGGAGGTGGAGCGCTATCCGCGCACCGGCTGGGACCGGCCGAAGGCGTCCGACCATTGCCCCGTGGCCATCACCCTGGATGTGTGAGCATGAGCGCGCTTGAAAGTAACACGGACGCCTGGCCGGATGAAGGCGTCATCATCCCGATCGATGCGGTGGATGTCCGCGTTACCGGCGCGGCGCATCCGTTTCACCAGGAGGAGGTGGAGCGCGCGCAGGAAAACTGGCAACGGGAGATTGCCGCCAACCCGCACCTCTTCGACGGGCGGATGGTGTTGCTCAGGGCGCTTCGCATCGCGGACGGCCGGCTGCGAGGCGAGGGGCATGTGGTGCCCTATTCGACCTTTCTCTGGTGGCGGAAGACGCGGGCAAAGAGTGCCTTTCATCTCTTTGCCATGCCGGCGATCCTTTCTTCCGATGGTGCGCTGATCCTCGTGCGCATGGGCGGGCACACCGCCAATCCGGGCCGGGTCTACAGCCCCTCCGGTTCGCTCGAGCCCGAGGATATCGTCGATGGCGGCTGCGACATCGACGGCAATATCCGCCGCGAGGCGATGGAAGAAACCGGCATCGACCTTTCGCTCGCGACCGTGGAGCCCGGCTATCACCTGCTGCATATGGGCCGCGCCGTGACGCTCATCCGCGTCTATCGCTATCCGGAGACGGCGGCAGCGCTGGTTGCGCGCGTGGCGGAGCACATTGCCGCGGACCCGGAGCCGGAGATTGACGAGGCGATCGCGGTTTTCGGCCCGGATCCCGTGGCGCACAACTATCCGCCCTTCATACCGCCGATCCTCGACTGGCTGTTTCGGCGCGAGAAGCCGCTCTGATTTCGAATCAACGGGACGTCGCATCTCCTTGTATTTGTGCGTTTTAGCGGGGGTCGCCACGCGGCCGCGCGGCGGCGGATGCGCGCCGGTTGCGGCCGGGAGGGTTTTTGGCCGCGTGAGCGGCGTAGCGTGCTGCCGGAGCCGGAGCTAAAGAAAACGTGATCCGCGCCGAGCTGTGTACCGGCGCTTTTAAGCCTTGCCGCCCGCGTCCCGACGCTGCAAAGTTCGCGCATATTCGCAAGGGGACATGAATGGCGCTCAGCTACGCGATCTACGACGTCTTCACCGACAGGCGACTGGAAGGCAATCCGCTGGCCGTGGTCTTCGGTGCCGACTGGCTCGACGATGAAGCGATGCAGGCGATCGCGCAGGAATTCAACCTGTCGGAGACGGTGTTTATCCGCAGGCCCGGCGGTGCGGCGCACACGGCGAAGCTCCGGATCTTCACGCCTGCCCAGGAACTGCCCTTTGCCGGCCATCCGACCGTCGGTGCGGCAATTGCGATCGCCGAGGCCCAGCGTGGCGCGATCGAGGAAGGTTTCGACCTCGTGCAGGTGCTGGAGGAGAAGGTAGGGCCGGTGCGCTGCGCCGTGCGGCTCAAGCCCGGGCAGGCGAGCTTTGCCGAATTCGACCTGCCGCGAAAATCGGTCAGGCTCGACGCACGCTTCGACCGGCAGGCGATCGCCGATGCGCTAAGCCTGAAACTCTCGCAGATCGGTTTCGAGAATCACGTTCCGTCGTTCTGGAGCGCGGGCGCACCCTTCGTCATGGTGCCGGTGCATGATGTGGCGGCGGCTTCGTCGATCGAGTTCGATTCGCTGCGCTGGGAGCAACTGACGCCGATGGCCGAGGGACGGCTGGCCGCGGCTTACGTCTATTGTCGCGGCGGCGTGAACCACACGGCGCGCTTTCACGCCCGCAAGTTCGGCCCTGGTGCCGGCAATCTGGAGGATCCGGCAACCGGCTCGGCCGTTGCCGCCCTTTCCGGCGCGATCCACTATTTCGACCAGTTCGTCGACGGCCATCATCCGGTGCTGGTCGAGCAGGGCGTGGAAATGGGACGGCCGTCCTTCATTCACCTGCATCTCGACATCTCGGGCGGCGAGATCAGCAACGCCCGCATCGGCGGCCATGCGGTGAAGATTGCGGCCGGCGAACTCTACGTCTGAGGCGTCGGCATAAGACTTGGAAAATTCAGCTTAATCAGCGTCTTAAGAGAAGTTTTGGTGGGTGATCACGGGCTCGAACCGTGGACCCGCTGATTAAGAGTCAGCTGCTCTACCAACTGAGCTAATCACCCATCCGTGGCGTCGCTTTAGCGCACGACCTCATCACACTCAAGAGGGTATTTGCATCTCGCAATGATAAACTCACAGCCGTTTCCGCCGGAGCGGTCGGAGACGGCTAGATTCTTGCCTTCAATCATCCCCGTCGTCAGCGCACGTCGATGAAGTTGCCCCTGAGGTCGAAGCGGCAGTTGAAGAAGGTGACGCCGCGGCCGCCATCGTAGTTGCCCTGCACCCAATAGTAGCGGCCGCTTCGGAAGGCCATATTGACGGTGATCCGGTTGGGACGCACGCCGAAGGCGGCAGACGCTTCGCCCTGGCAGAAGCGCGGCATCATCCTTGCGTCGACACGATCCGGCTGCTGCGTGTCGTCGTATTGCGGCGGGCGTTCCGGGCGTGGCCGTGTGTTGCCGCCGGCAGACGTGACACGGCAGACGCCGTTGCCGACGCCCCGGCGCGTATAGCTGATTGAAGGCGAACCATCGCGGTTGACGCTGATCGAGATCGTGGTTCGTCCTTGGCTCGCCTCGTAATAATCGCTGCTGAACCGCTTCAGACGGGCCTGGCTGCCATTGATGAAGACGGGACCGCCCTGATCGGCGTGGACCTCGATACGGCCGGGGCAGGTGGCGTTGAAGAACGGCACTTCGGCCTTCGCCTCGGTGGCGAAGCCGGCAAGGATACCGACGAGCATTCCTGCGGCGATCGTGCTGCGCATGGGGATACCTCTCCAATCATCGCTCGTTTCGTGTGCCCGGCTCGCTGCAGTATGCCGACCATGCGCCTCGCGTCAAACGGGTCTTTTGTCGCGTTTCCCCTGTGGCCTGTATCCGCAGGGATGCGCGAGGGGTGGCCGGAACGCGCCCGGTTGATAGCGGGCGAGTTCTCCACAGGGGTTGCTCTAGCCTCACGAGATTTTTCAAAAGATTTTCACAAAGGCGCTGGACAACCAAACCGAACGCCTTTATACGCCCCCTCACGACAGCAGCGGGACACACCGCAGCGGTCGCGGATGGGTGATTAGCTCAGTTGGTAGAGCAGCTGACTCTTAATCAGCGGGTCCACGGTTCGAGCCCGTGATCACCCACCAAAACTTCTTCTAAAGCGCTGATTAGATTACAATTCCTATACTTAGGCCGATCGCATGTGTCCGGGCTTCTGGGCAAAAGTCACGGCCCGTTTCCGTTGCAAAATATACCGATTCGATGTTGCGCCCCCAGTGGGCGGCGCGCATTCCGCTGACCCGTGGGACGGGCGGCGGATGAGGATCGCAAAGACAGAGCTGGGCCAGCGTAATTGGTCTTCCGGCAATCAGTCGCCAAGCACGCGCGACGGCCGGGCCGCCGTCGCGCCGTGTCTTGCAGGGCTCGTGAATCACTTGGCCGGAAAATATCGCAGGGTTCCGGCGAGCCGGGGGCCGGTTGAGCCCTTGGTGTCCATCGGATGATTGATGCCGTCGTTGACCGGCAATTCTTCAAAATCAAAGGGGCTCACGCCCTCCAGGCAGGCTGCGTTAACGCCGTAGAAATCGGGGTTGGAGCGCGGCTTGTGAAAGGTGTAGATGCCGCATTTCGAGCAAAAGAAGTGCTCTGCTGCATTTGTGTTGAACTGATACTTGGTCAGCGCCTCGCCGCCCGAAAGCACAGTCACGCCGTCTTTGGCCGCCGAGACGGCAACCGCGCCCTTCAGCTGGCAGTATGAGCAGGTGCAGCGGCGGGCCGTATGAAGACCATTCTTCAGCCGAACATTGAAGCGAACCGTTTTGCAGTGGCAGGCGCCGTTTAGGTCCTGAACGTCGAAATTCATGGAAACATCCGTCTGGTCTGAGCCGAATTGATGTCTGTTCCATAAGGGCTGGATCACGGATCCTCAAGTGCGGGCCACCGGCGTCGCGGCCGGCGCGACCGACCCTCGGCCAGTTGTGCCGCCGGCACCGTTCGGCGTCGGTCGCCCCTATGTTTTCGAGATCAGCAGGCTCCGTTCAATTGGCGGTGCAATTGGGATCGTTTCCGTTGATGACGGTCACGCCCGAACCAGGGGCGGTCGAAAGGCTCACAAAGCCCGCAGCATTGCTGGTGTTGCAGTCATGCAACAGGCGCATCTTCAATCCTGCGTCTGCAGATTGTCCTCTTGCCGACAAAGTAATCCTGTGTAATTTTCGCCAAATCGGAGCTCAAACTAGAGGAGGCATACGATGAATATCAATTTTGTTCAGATGCGCGCCTCTGGTGGAATGGTTCACCCGTCACGACGAGTGTGCCGTAATCCTGTGTATTACTTCGGCGCATAACTGCGTCCTGAGTTCCGCCTTTTCGTATCTTCCATTTTGACTTGATGTGACCGGCTTCCGGAACGTAGTTCCGTGTCCGCGCGCATCCATAATCTAGAGGACCCGACCGCTTTGCGCGGCGGGAAAAATCATGCGCGAATTGCAACTGACCACCGCTGGCGCCTTGCCGGCGATCATGGACGACCTTTTTCGAACGTTCGGCTTCCGCCGCACGGTCGGCGCTTTCCTGCTTGCTGCCTGGAGGCGTCAGCGGACGCTCAACCAGCTCAGCCACCTCTCCGACCGTATGCTGCGCGATATCGGCGCAGAGACGGGACAGGGCGTGAAGAAGCCGGAGATCGCCGACATCTCGCTCTGGCAGATGCCGGTCGGCTATCCGGTGACGAGACACAACTGAGGCCCGCGTCAAGCGGGCCTCTTTTCCCGCAGCAACCGGTGGCCGATGAACAACGGCTCAGAGGGCAATCGGCTCACTGGGGGACTGGCGCGGCGAGCTTGGCCGCGCAGTCATGCTTGATCATCGCCGCGGCAAGGTTTTCCCGCCCCTTGCCGGTCGCCTTCGCCCTTGCCGCCGCCATCTCCCTGCACCAGCCGGCGTCGAGAACGTCCTCCGGGATGTGCGGTATGCAGGAGGACAGAAGCAGCAGCGAAGAGAGGAAGACGACGCGCATTCAGGGGCTCCGTGGGTGGGTTCCGAATTGATAGCATTGGCGGGCGATAGGGGAACAGACGGCAATGGCTTGGCCGAAAAGGTCGAGCGGCTTTGGAATTGTCGATCGGTGCGCCGCGTCCCCCGGCGTTTCCGAGCTCGGTGGGACATCGAAGTAGAACCTTGCGGCTGCGATGTGTATATCGCCGGCATTCAATTAGTGCGGGCGTGGCGGATGCGATTTGCAAGGGTCAGAAGAATATTGCTCTCCACGGTCCCGCTTGCTCGATTGGACTATCTGCTTGGCATCGCGCTGTGCGCCTTGCTCGTGGCAGCCCTGTTTCCGTTCGCGGCGGCTGACGAAGTAGGGTGGCCAGCGAAATCGGCGTTGATTTTCGGCTGCGGCTATGCGGTTTTCCTGACGTTGCGACGACTGGTCGATCTCGGCGTTGCCAATTCAGGGCTCGCCTTCCTGTTTCTCTATGCATATTCGGTCGCAGCCGGCGGACTTGGCAGGGCACTTGGCGCCTGGGGAGCAGTCGCCCCTGTGGCGCTGGCGTTGTTTTTGTTTCTAAGCCCGACGACTGCTGGTCGCGTGCCTGCGCAAGATCAGCCAGATTCGGTGGGCTGACTTCCGATGTTTCGCGCGATCGACCTGAAGTCGGCCATCGCCTTCGGCCTGCTACCGGGCGCCTGGACGGAGTTCGACTTCGATTGCGATGAAGGACCCGAGGCGACTTCGCCAGACGACGTGAAGTTCACGCTGGAGCTGGAGATCGGCACGAAGGAGGAAAGCTGGGCGGAGAGTTTTTCCGTTCTGGTGGTCACCCCCAACACCAGGCCCGGCCGGACCCCGCACACGCGATTTCTGGCGTTGCCACGCTACAGCCACGCGGTTCTCAAGGGGCACTTGGTCAAGGCGCTCGCCGCCAGTCAGCGCGACAGTTGGGAAGAAAGCCTCTTGGAACTGCGCAAGCGGTTTTTCTGGGAGTGGGAAAGTACCTGATCTCGCCCGGACTTCTGGGTGGTCGACTGGTGAACGCCGCCTCTCGCCGGCCGCACGGGCCGGTTTTCCCTGATTATATCGACGAGCGCGCTTGCCCGGTTTGCTCAATTAGCTATGACGGTGACGAGGTCGGGACATCCGGCATTTGAAACCGCGGGTGGAAGTGCAGTAGCGATGACGGACACCAGGAATATTATTGACGCGCGTGCGTGCAGCGACGAGGCCCTGCAGGCGATCGGTTCCGATGTGCTGATTGTTGGGTCGGGGGCTGCGGCCTGCGCCATGGCGACGCGGCTCTTGGCGGAGGGCTTGAAGGTCACGTTGCTTGAAACCGGCGACAACCTCGTCAACTCCGACAGCTCGCCCTTCTTCGAGATCGCCAACCAGGAGCCGTTCGGGCTTTCGTTCCAGATCGGCGGCGCGACCAATCTTTGGTCCGGGCGTGTCGCGCCGCTGGAAGATGTCGACCTGACGTCCGGCAACGACTGGCCGCTGGAGCGCGCTGAACTCGATGGATATTACCAGCAGGCGATCGAACTCCTGCAGCTGAAGCCGATCGGCGCTATCGACCAGGTGCCAGCCTATGACGGCGGCTCGGCGCCTTGGCGGGATTTCGTCTCCGACCCGGCCGTCTCGGTCAAGCGGTTCCAGTGGAGCCGTCCGGCCTTCAACGGTCAGGATTATCTGAAGGCGCTTGCGGGCAAGAACCCTGATCTCACCATCGTCTATAATTGCCGCGTGCTGCAGGTGATCCCGACCGCCGCCAGCGATCGCGTCGGCGCGGTGCGGGCGGCGATCGGCGAGGGGCGAACCGTGGAGCTTTCCGCCCCGGAATTCGTGCTTTGCGCCGGCGGGCTCGAAAACCCGCGCATCATGCTGAACAGCCGCCAAGGCGGGTTTTTGGCAAACGACAATATCGGCCGCTTCTTTTCCACCCATCCGAAGGCGAATGTCGGGCGCATTCACCTGTTCAAGACGGTGAAGACGGCAGGGCCGCTGTTCAGCGATCACAAGAGCGGCAGCAGCTCGCTGCGCTTCGGTGTCGGCGTGCGCAAGGGTCAGAAGAGAGACCAGCTGAACCATTATGTTCAGTTTTCGCCGCGCTTTGAATCGATCGGGCTCAAGCTTCTCGAACATGCGCAGCACGTGGTGGCTGCCGGCGAGGGCGGCGATCGCCCGCAATCGACCTTGCGTCGTCGCCTGACCTCGGCTCTGGCGGTTGTCGGCCAGGTCGCCTTCAACGTCATCGGCAAGATGGGGTTGCTCGGGCCGGGCGGCTCGATCCTCGTGGTGCGCGGCTTCTTCGACCAACATCCCAATGCCGAGCACAGGGTCGAGTTGAGCGAGGCGCGCGATCCCCATGGGCTGCCGAAGGGCGTCGTGCGCTGGTCGCTGACAGAAGATGACCAGGCGTCGATCCGCGAATTTCTGGACGAGCTTTCCGGGCTGCTGCTGCGCCACAATATCGGCAAGCTGATCTCGACGCTGCCGCCGGCAGGCAAGCCCTGGGACATCACCGGCATCCATTCCCATTTCATGGGCACGACGCGTATGGGCCGCTCGGCCGACATGTCCGTCATCGATCGCGATGGCCGGGTGCACGGGGTCGACAATCTCTATGCGGCAGGCGCGTCGGTCTTCACCTCCTACGGCTACGCCAATCCAGTACTGACAGTCATGGCGCTTGCAATGCTTACCGCCGATAAGATATGCCAGCGCCACAAAACAAAGGCGGGTAATCCATGACGGAAATGACTTCCCCGGAACTTAGCGGCAAGGAACAGCGGGCGAAACGCACGCGCTGGCAAAAGCTCTCGCGAAAGAACTACTTCGGGGGCAAGCTTTCGACGAAGAACCTGGTCCGGCTATGCCAGGAAAATGCTTCCAACAAGCGCACGATCATCGTTCACACCGAAGACGTTGACTATACTGAGTTTTTCCCGAACTCGTTCCTGGTCTCGAAGTCCGATCGCAAGAAGGCCGATCTCGTCGTCGACACGCATTACCATCTCGATGCCATCGAAAGCGAAAGCTACGACATCGTGCTCTGCACCGGCCTGCTCGAACATGTTCCCGATCCGCAGCGGCTGATCGACGACATGCGCCGCATCCTGAAGCCGAACGGCAAGCTGATCATCTCCGCCTCGGCGGTGTTCTCCTTCCACGAGGGGCCCGAGAACTATTTCCACTTCACGCCCTTCTCCTTCAAGATGCTGTTCAAGGACTGGAGCGAGATCGAGGACCTGCGCGGCTCGAGCATGCCGTTCGAAACGATCGGCATTCTGATGCAGCGCATTCTGCTGCAGTGCGACGTGTTTCCGCTGGCGCGCCCGTTCATCGAACTCATGGCGCGCTCGGCCCGGTTCTTCGACGTCTTCATTACCCAGCAGTACGATACGACGTGGAAATACACCGACGATCACAAGATCGATTCGATGATGCCTTCCAACATTCAAGCCGTGGTGAGGAAATAGCACCGATGTCTCTGGATTCGCTTTCAATACAAGAGTTTGACGGCTGCCGTTTCTTTTGTGGGGACAACAACAAGATCGAGCGCGAGTTGAAGAAGGGACGCAATTTCTTCGGCGAGTACCACTACGACTTTACCAATTTCGCCGTCGTTAAACGCTTGGTTGCGTTCGGCCATATCTGTCTCGACGTCGGAGCCAATATTGGCGTCTATTCGAACGTGTTTGCGCATCTTTCCGGCGATGCAAGCAATGTGCATGCGTTCGAGCCGGTCAGGCATATCCGCCACAAGTTGCTCGCCAACGCCAAGCTCAACGGTCATTCGGGCCTCAACGTCAACGACTTCGCCCTCGGTGACGCCGAAACCAATATGACAATGTTTCAGATTAAGCAGGGCCACATCCGCGGCGGGGTGAGTTCGCTGTTGCAGAACGACACCTACAAGCAGCTAGGCGCCGAAAACTACGATGAGGTCGAGGTCGTGGTCACGTTGCTCGACAGCTACGTGGAAAATCGCAATCTGCGCTCGGTCGACTTCATGAAGATTGACGTCGAAGGCTTTGAAATGAATGTGCTTCGCGGCGGCCGCAAGACTGTCGAGCGCCACCGACCCTTTGTGCTTCTGGAGCTGGATTTCGAGCGCCACGGCGCGGCCGTTGGCAAGGAGATGAAGGACTACTTCTTCTCGCTCGGCTACCAGGCCTTCGAGCCGGAGACGACAAAGACGAGCCCCTTCACTCACCGCAAGCTGTCCTTTGTCCCCTATGATTTCAGCGACAGCCCACGCCGGCGCAATATCCTCCTAGTACCCTGAGCACTTGCCGCGACCGTTACACGTTCGGCAGGACAAAAAGCGCTATAAAACAATCACCCACGGGCGACGCCCGTGGGTGATTGCGTTTTTGGCGCCGGGTGCTCGCGGGCTTTACGGGGTCGTCGCGGGCTGCGTGGTGGTCGGCTGCGTGGTTGTTGCTGGCGGCGTAGCCGACTGGTCTGTCGTTGCGGGCTGCTGGGTCGTCGCTGGCTGCTCGGTCGTTGCCGGCTGTGTCGTCGTCGTTGTCGGCGCTGTCTCGGTTGCCTGCTGGTTCGCCCCCGGTTTCAGGAACATCACAGCAAGTACAATGAGCACGACCACAACCACGATACCGATGATGGTGTTTCGATTCATCAAGGCTTCTCCTCAGGTTAAGTGCCTTGAAGCTGTAAATGGAGCGGTTGGTCGAATTATCAACGGGCCGGTTCGCGGGTCGGTTGAAAAACACATGCCAAACGTGGCGTGGGGCGGCTGCGACCGCCCGACGTGTGCGGCTGTCCCTGAAGTATAAACATGAGCCGGGTGGTTTTCCCCATCGACAGCCGGCTAAGCGAAAGCGCGAACCGACAAACCCGCCTTAGCGGGTGCCTTCGTCGGCAGCCTTCGGGACCGCGGTAATGAAGCCGAGCCGCAGCAGTTGCTTCGATCCGTCGAACTTCATCGAAGACTCGGAAAAGAGTTGCAGGGCGCCAGTGCTGGAGAGTGCATCCGTCATCTTCGCGTAGGCCGCCGAGCCGTCGAAATATTGCCCATCGGCCACCGCGTCGTTGATGACCTTCTGGTAGTCGGCAAAGAACTTGAAGTGCAGCAGCGTGCCAAGAATAGACGAGAAGTTGCGCTGATAGGGGAGCGGCTGGTGGATGCTAGGGCCGAAGCGACAGTCTTCGTCCCAATAGATCAGCGGGTACTTGATCATTTCCAGGTCCGAGTCGAACTCGCGGTGGCGAGCGCCGCCCTTGATGGTGATCGCCCGCTTCGTCGTCGTCAGCGTGTAGCCGCGGCTGTCGAAATGATCGGCGACTTCCCAGGGGGCACTTGTCTGCAACTGGTCGATGTCGGCGGCCCCGAGATCGACCGGATACATGTCCAGCATCGGTGCCGGGAGGCGCGAGATCTTCAGGCCCTCGAGCGCGTGGATGACCGACCAGAGCGTGCGGTTTTCGCAATCGTCATAGATCAGGAATTCGTCGGAATCGACGTTCACGTACCAGCGTTCGCCACCATACAGTGCGAACAGCGACTCTCTCCAGGCGCGTCCGCGCCGCGCATCCTTGTAGCGGACCGAGGATGCCCACAGGTCGACATCCGGCTGACAGAGCAGATATTCGCGGGTGCCGTCGGTCGAGGCATCGTCGACGCAGATGAAGCGGGTGATCCCGAGTGACCGGTAATGGGCGAGGAAGCCCGGCATGAGCTTGGCGTCGTTGCGGGTCAGGAAGATCAGCGGCAGGTCATCGGGATAGAGCGACGTCTGCCCCTGGGGGCTGACGCAGCGCAGATCGACCGCGTGGTTCATCCTGCGCTCGCGCCGCTCGACCTTGGTGGTCTCGTACCAGGTCGCGATGCGATCAAACAAGCTTCGATCCGTGATCGACTCGGCATCGGATCGATTCTTGAAGGGATACGCGATATCCGTCATGCTCATTCCGACATTTGTCATAACAATATGAACCCGGACTAAATCAAAAGCACAGGCGTGGCAATCCATACGATCGCACGGATATGGGGAGCGAAAATCGCTGTGTCGAGTGGCTCGCACACGTGGAGTGCGCCCGGCTGCTACAGTTTCTGCGGGTATCCTTCAATCGCAAAAGGCGGCATTCAAGCGGGCCGGCACTGGTGCGCAGCCTGACGTCAAAGCGTTTTCTGCGAAACTTTTTGGCCGCTATCCTGTTTCTCCTTCATCCACGTTCGCGCTGATGCGCCAAGAAGTGGAGGAGGCAGACATGACAAGCGTGATGAGCAAGCTATTGATGGCGGCCCTGGTGGCCGCGGGATCGGTCACCGCAATGCCGGCCGTCTCGCCGGCGCAATCACTCGACCTCTATATCGGCCGGGACCGGGATTATTACGGCGACGACTTCCGTCGCGAGCGGCGCTATGACGACGAAGATTACGTTCGCCCGCGCGGCTGCAGCACCGGTCAGGCGTTGCGCCGGGCCTATCGCGCCGGGCTGCGCGATCCAGAAATTGCCGCCATGAGCCGCAACCGGATCGTCGTTGAAGGCGAAACCCGGCGCGGCCAATATGCCCGGATCTATCTGGCGAACCGCAGCGGCTGTCC
This sequence comes from Ensifer sp. YR511, assembly GCF_900103045.1. Lineage (NCBI taxonomy): Bacteria > Pseudomonadati > Pseudomonadota > Alphaproteobacteria > Hyphomicrobiales > Rhizobiaceae > Ensifer > Ensifer sp. YR511. Next base: position 413,069 of record NZ_FNGR01000001.1, on the reverse strand, counting down.
GCGCATCGGATAACGGCTGGGCGGTCGCATGACGATCGCGATCGTTCTCTCACATAGGCCGGCGCCGGCAATCGTTCGGCGTCGGCGGTCAGGTAACGTCGAAGTTTTGCGGGTTTCCTTGCGGCCGGGCACGGTGATAGACCTCGCCGCATGACCGCACTTTCCGATTTCAGCGCCACCCCGCTCGCCGAGCGCGCCTGCGGCACCTGTACGCTCTGCTGCCGCCTGCCGGATATCGATGCGCTGGAGAAGCCGGCCAATGCCTGGTGTCGGCATTGCACGGGTGCGGGATGCCGGATCTATGAGGACCGGCCGCAGCTTTGCCGTGACTTTCTCTGTCTCTGGCGTACGGACGAAACCTTGGGCGAGGCGTGGGATCCGGCGCGTTCGCATATGATGATCTATCGCCAGGGACCGCAGGTCACGGTTCTCGTCGATCCGGACCATCCGGACGCATGGAAGCGCGCACCCTATGCAGCGGTGCTGCAGGGCTGGGCGCGCGAGGGTGAGGGCGGGCAATATGTCATCGTCTTCGTCGGCGACGCAGTGTTCAAGGTTGATTGAGACCGGTTGGTAACGACCCGGCAGGCCCCCAGAAAGAAAGAGCCCCGCACGAGGGCGGGGCAAGCAGGCACCCAAAATGGCTCGGGGTGCGGGGAAGCGCAGTCCAGAAAGAACGTACTGCGCGGTACGGAAGCTAACGTGCATCCGCCGAAGCGGGAAAGGCCGGATTCGCTGATTCTGGTACGGTTGCCAAAATAAAGTGGCCCGCGCACGGGCGGGCAGGCGCGCCCCTGTGGTCGCTTCACTGGTCGCTTTTCAAGGCTATCGATTGACTTTGTCGGTCGGCGCTTCATTTCCGATTGGAGGAAAAGACGGAGACGATCATGTCAAAGGCGATGCTGACGTTCCTGTGCCTGGCGGTGCTTATGCTTTCGGCTTGCGCCAACACGACGCGCGGCTTTCGGCAGGACGGTGTCGAAACCGGCCACGCGCTGGACGATGCGACCCATCGCGTGCTGAAATCGACATCGAAGTGACGCGAGACGAGGTGCCCCGGGCTGCAGCGGCCCACCTACCGCGATGGGGCGGTGCTGGCGCGCGCGGGACTTTCAGCGCTGCTGAAGATCACCGCGGCAAACAGCAGCACGCCGAGGAAGGCGACGATAGACGCGGCGGCAACGATGGGCTCGATCTCGGGCCTGCCTGTCGTCATCAGATAGAGCGAGGGCACGAGCACCGCGACGCCTGACGTGTAGACATAATACTGGATCAGTGCGAGCCGCCGCTCGGCCTTGGCCGGGTTGAGCGCGTAATAGATGCCGAAGATCGCCATCGTCACCCAGCCGAGCAGGTTCGTATGGGCATGGGCCGGCGTTGCTGCATGGTCCTGGCTGATCGCCATGTGCAGGCCCATGCAGAGGCCGATGATCAGGAAGATGATTGCGGTCTTGAAATAGAGTTGCGCAAGCCTTGGCATGGACTGTCTCCTCCGCGATGCCTTTGCTGTCTATTAGCATGTTCGCAAATGATTGGAGATTGCCAATATTGGGCGTGTGGGGGCGTCCGGGCAGGCGAAGGTCAGGCGGGCCGGGCGGTGGCGGCGGCGAGCGCGGCGCGTTTGCGCGTCGCCATGCCGTCGAAGGTGGTGAGCCCCTGGTGCTGCAGGTAAGCCGAAATCGCCGCCTCGATGCCGCGATCGTTGCCGCCTTCGGTTTCCCAGAAGGCTTCGATGGCTGCAAAGAGGGCGGATCTGTCGAGCGTGACGGTCATCGCAAGCTGGTTCCGAACTGCTGGCGGTGGTTGAGGGTGCCGTGGGCGGTTTGGCCGAAAGGCGCGCACTGCGCGCTGAAATCGGCGCACCAGCGTTCCCATGCCTGCGACGTTCGCACGAAAGCGGGCAGTCTGTGTTCCTGCTCGGGGCTCTGGTCGAAACCGTTCAGCCAGGCATCGGCGACGGTCTCGGTAACATCTTCGCCGTGAAGCGCGTCGAGATCGAAGCGGATTAGCCGCTCCACATGCTCGCCGTCATGCACATCGAGCCAGTCGGCTGCGGTTCGGTAGGTGGTGCCCGTCGTGTCGGTCTCGTCGCAGAAGGTGCCGGCACCGAGCGTCATCATGGCGAGAATGATTTCTCGGCGCTTTAGAAAGGGTGCTGCGCTCATCGCCGTTGCGGCGCCCACGGAGATCGCATCCGACATCGTTCACCTCGTCTGTTCGAGGTGCGCACTGGAACACCCTTCGCGGGTTTCCTGTCGGCCCCTCCGGCTGTGTTTCTGATGTAGATATAGGAAAAATCCTATCATTCAGTCAATAGGAAAAACACTGCCGGCAGGAATTGCCTTGTTCAAGTTGTCGATGACGCACTGTTTGTTCTTGTTTTGTTCGGGTGATTGCGCCACTGTGGGGCCGCCATTCCAGGTGGCGGAAAAGGAGCATGGGATGATCACCTACTTCGTCGTTCAGAGCTTCACACTGGGGAGCCGCGGCGCATTTCTCGCCGACGATCCGGTGCAGGCGACCGGACCCGAGCATGCCCAGCGGCTGGCCGAAAGGCTCGCGGCGACCAAGGTGGGGGTGATCGCCTTCAGCCGCTCGGGCGACCTGGCGACCGGTGAGTTCGAGGATGCCAGGGTGCTCTTTACGATCGGCGACCTGCCCACGGAGATCGAGGAGGCGATGGCGGCGTGACGGCTGTCGCCGGGCAGGGGTGGCCCGTAACGGTCACATCCGTGAGCGGTCGAAGAAGGCGCTCACCGCTTGGGAGCCACTCAATGTTCATTGGTTACGAGCCGGGCGCGCCGTGGTAATGTCGTCGCGCAATGTTGGGAGGCGTGAAATGATGTCCGTCGACAGTCGTGCAAGCGGCGAGCCGTCTACCGGTCAATATTGGTCTTCGCCCATTCCGGTTGACGAGGCCGAGTTGAGCCCCGTTCTCCTGCGACAGATCAATTTTTGCGACGACAGGCGCGGATTTCGGGCCTATGTCGTGCAGGTGTTTGCCGATCCTGCCGGGCCTCCAGAGGCCATGTTCGAGCTTGCGTACAATCGCAGGAGCAAGCGCGCCTGCGCCATTTTCGAGGCGGTTCGGGCGGCTGACCTTGGTGGTTCCGGTGATAGGGTCGTCGCTGCGGCCGATCCGATCTGGGTGGTCGCAAACAGCCCTCGGACAGCGGTTGACGCTGCTTTTCAGGCCTTGGTCGATCGGTGTTCCGACTAAGGCAACTCGCTTATTTGTGCTGTTTGCGGCGGCGATGGGCGAGAAATCAAAGACTTAAAGCGCGACGAGCGGGCTGAAAAATTGCGGCGTACCTAAGCGGCGGCTGCTCGGCGATCCCGACCGGATTGCCGCTCAATCTCTTTAAAATCCTGTGATTGTTTGTGGTGCTCGCCCCGTTTACCGCGCGCTGTATTTGCCGACGACCCGGTGGCAGAAGGACCATTCGACCCGGCTTTCGGTGAACTCCAGGGAGGGGTTGTATTGCCTCAGCGTCCATTCGCGGTCGTTGAACGAGACGAGCCGCTTGATGATTGCCTCGGCATCGTTGGCGGGGGGGACGTGGTAGAGCACCACGTCCTTGTCGCGCGTGGGTGGCAGGTGCGGGTGGACGAGCGCCATGTCGCCCGGCTCATAGGCCGGGATCATCGAGCTGCCGGTGAGGTAGATGCCGTAGGCGCCCTTGACGCCCTCGAGCACGGACGGGCGCTTGACATATTCGACCGCATCGAAGGTGACGATCACATGGCCGTCGCCGCCTTGCGCGGCCGCAAAGATCGGCAGGTCGCGATGGCCGACGAGTTGCTCGCCGGGCACGATCTGCGGCGCAAAACCCGGCGCGCGTCTGGGCGCGGCTTCGCCGGCGGCGGCAGCGCCCTGGATCAGCTCGACGATCGCGCGGGCGTCGCGCTCGCGCAGTTCCCGCGGCGTCTCCCGCTCCACGAACTGCTGGATATAGGCATGGTTCTTCCCGATCGCGATCGACAGATCCTTGTAGGTCGTCTTCTTCGCGTCGACTGCTTCCCGGATGAGGTGGCGCAATTCGTCCATGGCACTGGCATCCCAGATTTCGTTTCCGTCGTCCAATAGGATTTTTCCTCTTGATGGCAATAAGAAATCCTACTATGAATAGGATGTCAACGGAAATGAGCGGCAGAAACCGCTGCAGCAACCGTCACGGCGCCCAGTGGGCCAGCAAGCGGACTGGATGCGGATGATCGATCCGTTTCAGCCGATGCCAACCAGGGGGCGCATTCAGCATCGATCGCCGCATCTTGTGCGGTGGTCCAGGTGAGAGGCCGTCGTTTCCTCCCCGGCGACCTCTCGCTTTTCCAATCGATGCCGGCGCGCCGGCGCATGGTTGCCACGCGGGCCGATGACGGTCCGTGGTCGGTGACGTGCGCCACGTCGGTGGAGAGCAGCCGGCGCGCAGCCAGTGCGTGCCGGCGGCGCCAAGGTCACGGGTTTCGGCCGTTGCAGTGCCTCCTTCGGCGGAGGCGTGGCCCCCCTGACACCGGGAGGGGACAGCGAAGGCGATCGGCTGCTTGCCTGACGGTGGGCGGCAAGGCGACCGGCCGGTGACGGGAAGAACAATCGGAAGCGGGCGCGCGGCAGGCGCGACGAATGGCCGTGCCAATGGGCACGGCCAAAGGGGAAAGCATGGGAAGCGGCATGGCTGACAATGATTTGACAGGGAAGGCGCCGGGAGGGCGCGGGGTTTTGCCGACGTGTGAAACTCCGGGGCGGCTGGCGACCGGGGACGTCGGTTCCAAGGCCGGGCTTCGTCGTCCAAGCCGGGTGGCGGGCGTCTTCTCCCGCCAGGTGGTGCGCCCTCCTTTCCGCCGGCCGGCGAGGGCTTGAGCGCATGCGCATTACCGCAATCGTCGAAGCCCTGGTTCAATCGGGCGCGTCGCCCGAGATGATCCTTTCTGCCGTGCGCGCTGCCGAGGCGGGGCACGTATCCGAGATCGAGCGCCGCCGGGCGGGCGACCGCGAAAGGCAGCAGCGCCGTCGGGCCCGCGTGACGTCACGCGATGTCACGGTGACGGCCGACGGTGCCCTCTCTGATAAAGAAAGCTCCCCCACACCCCCTAAAGAAACTAACTCTCCCGACCCGAATCCGGGTGGGGACGCCGACCGGCCGGTTCCGGCTGCAGCCGTTCCGGATGCGGCAGGCTCGCGGCGCAACGGGAGCGGCCGGGCGATGCGGCTGCCTGAAGATTTCGAGCCCGACTGGGGCTTCGCCGCCGGCCTCGGCTTCGGCCGGGCCGAGGCCGGCGTCGAGTTCGACAAGTTCCGCGACTACTGGCGCGCCAAATCCGGACGCGATGCGACCAAGCTCGACTGGGCCGCCGCCTGGCGAAACTGGATGCGCAATGCCGGCGGCCGCGGGTTGCGCGGTGGCGGACAGGCCCGTCGCGGCCATCACCCCCAGGCGCCGCCACACGAGACCGCCTTTGCCCGCCATCAGCGGGAATGCAGGCAGACAATCGAAAACCAACTGAACGGAAACGAGAACAATGACCTATTCAGAGATGATGATTTCGCCGGCGGAGGCCCGGCTTTCGACCTTGGGCCGGGAGATTACCGCGCTCACTGAGCGGCTGGCCTGCGTCAACGAGGCGGCGGTGCTGCGCAGCCTCGATGCGATGCAGACGGCCGGACTACGCGCTTTCGGGCGTGCCGGCCTCGGGGCTTTCGGCGGCGACGCAGAAACTGATCCGCGGCGACTATGCCGCCAATCCCAACGTGCTTCTCGGCACGATACCCAAGCCGCCGGTGCTGGCAGCGCTCGCCAAGGCGGAGGCGCTGGGTCTAAGGGCGGATCTTGCCCGCAAACGCGAGATGGTTGCGGCGCTGACGCCGCGCCCGGCCGACGATCGGCGATCGCCGGCAAGCCGCAGCCGGGTGCGGGCGATGGTCGAAAGCTTCCGTCAGGCGCATGCGGCAGCGAAGGCCGGGCGGGATGCAGTTTCCTCCGACGGGCGGGCGCAAGGCGCGAACGTCCCGACCGAAAGCGCAGCTGATAGGCAGCCGGATGATACGGCCCCGCAAAATCCGGCGGCGCGGAATGCGTTTCGCGACTGGCTCGTGTCCGGCGTCGAGCGTGCAAATCTCAATCCAGCCGTTTCGAGGGAGGCTTTCCATGCGGTCTGAAGGCACTGAATTGACGACAGGACAGGCACCGGGCCACGCAGCGGCAGGGTCGGCGGAAAGGATGCTCTCGGGGGACGAAGCGGGGAGCGCCGCTGCAAAACCGGCGACGCTCGACGATCTCGTCGGCATCGTCGCCGTTCAGGTGCGGGCGCAGGCGAGCCGGATCCAGGAGTTGGAACTGGCGCTCGCCGATGCCGAGGCGCGCATCCTCTCGCAGGCGCGGCTGATCTGCGGTGCCACGGCCGCGGCAAACAGCGATTTGTTCAACCGCCGGCCGGTGCGGGCGATCATCGAGGAGGCGCTTGGCGCCTATCCTGGGATCAGCTTCGAGGACATCATCGGGGTTGGCCGCGAGCGACGGCTGGTCGAGCCGCGGCACCGCTGCATGACCGCCGTTTACGACGAGCGCCCGGATCTATCGCTGCCGGCGCTCGGGCGGATCTTTCGGCGCGACCACACCTCGGTGCTGCACGCCGTCAACAAGCGCGAGCCCGGCAATGCGCGGCGGCGCGGACGGACCCAGCAGCCGGGCCGCTTGCCCGCGAATGCCGGTGCCGACGGGATCGGCGCGCCGGCATTTTGATTTTCCGACGAATTTCAGTCCCGCCCGCGGCCGCAGACACATGCAGCGGGCGAGGGCACATGCAGATTGCAAAAGGAGAAGAGACCATGACATCCAAGGCAGAGCGCATCCGCATCAAGCGCGCCAGCCGGGCGGGCCGGCCGCGCAAGGCCAATGTGGCGCGCTATCCGGGCGGGCAGATCAAGCATGGCGAAAGCGAGCGCGAGGTCTGCTCCGTGGCGCTGGACGCGCGCCGGCGCATGCATTTTTCCGGCAGGCGCGATGCCGATGTTGCCAGCCCCTTTGCCGGCTACACGCTCGGTCGCATGTTCCTCGACGGCAAGCTGACGGCGCATGAGCGCGAGGCGGGCGACGAATACAGCCGGCAGATGGCGCGCTACTACAGCCTCACCGGCATTCCTTTCCCGAGCGTGCGGGCCCAATCGCTGTTCGACGTGAAGGGTTTTGCCGGCGAGACGAGCGCCGAGCGCGCCCGCGGCGCCCGCCAGGCGGCGAACCGGATGATGGAGCTGGAAGGCGTGCTCTTGAAACTGCCGGACGGGCCGCAGGTGAAGACCACTGTCTTCAACGTCTGCATCATGGACTACGAGATGCTGCGCACCATGCCGGAACCGCAGCTCGCCTGGCTGAAGCGCGGACTGATGGAGCTGCACTGGCAGCTGGGGCTTTCGCGGGAGAAGGAAGGGGCGTGAAAGCGAGCGCGAGGATCGGCCGCTGCCAGTGGCGCGGTTTCAAGCCCGGCTCGCGCTTCGCCGCGCCGCTTGCCGCGATGGCGGGTTCGAATTCCCTCGCGTCAGCGCGGCTGCGCACCGCGACGAGCGTCGCATGTTCGGCTGAACACGCGACGCTCGAACCGGCCTGAGGGGGCGGCGGACGCGACCGGAACCGTGTGGATGGGGCGCGCGCCGGTCTCTCAGGCACGGTAACGATTATCCCCGGAAGGCTCTTCCCTCGGTCGTGGTGGCCACCTCCGGTTCGTCGGAAAACATCATGCAGGTGAGCGCTGAACGTTTCGCCGTTCGCAATTGCCGTGTCGCGTTACACTTTTGACCACGAATGTACTGGCACTGGTGTAAGAGCGATGATGAGGAAGCTCGGTGCGATTTCGCCCCGGGCTTTTTTGTTGACCGCATGCGAGACTTTCGCGTCATTGATGCGGCCGATTGCTTTGTCAGCGGTCGCCAGCCGCCTGCGCCCGGGTATCCAGGCCACGAAGGGTCTGCCTCATCTTGGCCTTGAATAGACCTCAATTGACGCGCACCCTGATTAAATCGATTTAAGCCTGCTTGGCTTCTCGCGGCGTCAGAACCTCGACCCGCCATTTCCCCCTTAGATCGCCGCGTCGTAGCGCTGCCGCACGCAGCGGTATCAAACGAGATCGCGTGCCGGCGGCTGCCGGTATCGGGAGGAGATGTCATGTTCGACCGAACGATTCACCGGACAATCCATTTCGACCGACCGTTCAGATTGCCGGGCGTCGATGAGACGATCGTCGCCGGCGCCTACGAAATCGATGACGACGAGGTGCCGATCGAAGGGCTTTCCTGGCTCGCCTACCGCCGTGTTGCCACCTTCATCAAGTTGCCCGCGACAGTCGAGAACCACTACCGCATGCGGTTGATACAAATCGAACCCGACGAGTTGGCGCGTTTGGTCGCGCTCAGCGGCGCCGAGATATCAGATGCGCCCGGACAGTGAGGATAAAACCATGTCCCAACATCGCTATCCCGTCGGACTGTCCGTTCGCCTGCGAGACCGTCATCATCTCTCACCGAGAACCGCCGAAACCTATCGCATCACCGCAAAGATGCCGCCACGCGACAACGCCCCTCAATATCGAATTCGCAACGATGAACTCGGACAGGAGCGGGTCAGCGCTGAAAGCAATCTGGAACCGATCGACTGGGGAATGACCCGCAGCCACTGAGGAATGCCATGCGCTATGTCGAAACATTGAAGCGACTATTCCGGGTTAAACCTGAAATCCGTCACCGTGGTCTTGTACTGACAGTCGCAAAGCCGGCCAGTCAAAAGGCACGCGACAGGCCACAGGAGCGTCATGACAGCTCCGGCATATTGAAGCGCAGCCGGGATACGCAGGAGCGCCACCGGCTTTTGTAGAGCAACTGATCTGCGTCAAGACAAGGAGATAGACGCCAATGAAACCGCTCCATCGCACACATCAGATTGGCCTTACGCTTTGGCTGCGAAACGGTGGGGCAACCGGCAACACGGGCGAACTCGATCAATATGGCAGGCGTGTGGAACGTGACGGGTCCTGGACGGGAGCGCGGTTGTATATCGGCTCCTGGACTATGGCCGGCCTCGACCAGCAATTTGGCCTCCGCTGTGCTTCTCAACGCACCACAGCGGGCCTGAAGAAGACGAGGTAAACGCCCGTGTCTGACGCGAATGGAAATGTCTTGATGAGCGTCGCGGAAATCGAGCTGCTGCGGTGTGTGTTCGAGGCGACCTGCGCGGAGCACCAGATACCGCGGGAGGGAAGCTGCGCCGAACATCTTGCCCGGTTTCTTATGTTCGAGTTCAATTTGTCTACCTCAACCGAAAGCTCTCTCCTGGCAGCCGTCGATGAGGTCTATCTCCGACGCGCTCCGCCCCACGAGGAAAGCTAAGCAACGCGCAGCCGGCCGAATAACATCGCCTATCCTACCCTACGAGGCTCCTCGCAACCTTCCGTTCGCGCAGGATGCGAGCGTCGAGTTCCTTCAGCCGGTGCGTGAGGGCGGGATCGCCGGGCAGGAGGGCGAGAGCCTTCGCCAGCATATTGCGTGCGGTGACGAGATCGCCGTCGCCGATGTGGCGATTGGCGCGGTGATAAAGGAAGTTGACCCGCTCCGTTGGCGCAAAACGGTCGCCGAAGCGGGCGTCGAGCGCGTCGGACCAGGCGGGATGCCGGGCCATGGCGGCGACGGCGACCTGATAGGGACGCATGGGCGCATCGACCCGGGCGGCGCGGGCAAGACCCCGTAGGCGCGAAACGTCATGGGTTCTGCAGGCGGCGATCAGCGAAAGGGCACGCTCGGTGCCGGTAAAGACACGGACGGTGCCGTGGCCGGTCATGTGAACGCGCACGAGATGCGTTTCGGCCTGAAGTGCTGCGATGCGCTCGGCGTGGCGGCGATCTATCGCGTGGAAGGGATCATAAAAAATGAAGGCGCGGCCGGCGGCCTGATCGGCCGAAATGCCCATATTGGCGTGCAGATCGGGCGAAAAATGCCGGAGGAAGCGATTGTCGTAGGGGACGGATTTCGGGTCGATCGAGACCTGCGGGCAAAAGGCGATGGCCGCGGTGGCATTGAAGCGCCGGCGATAGCGAAGCGCCGCATAACCACCCTGCGAATGGCCGTACAGAATGCGCTCGGGAGCTGCATTCAGAATGGGTGCTGCGGCTTCGACCGCCTTGACCACGCTTGCCGCCGGAAACCAGTTGGGCCGCCTACTGATGAAGCCGAGGGCTGAGATGTCGGCCTTCTCGCAAAAGCGCTGGCCCCAGTAGCGGCTGCCGTTTGCCTGGATCTCCATCTCGTTGAAGGTCACCAGCAGATAGGGGGATGAACCCGGTCGATGGATGACTTCAAGATTTTCGTCCGAGTAGATCAGCACGGTTACTCCAAAACAATTTCAATTCTTGCAGCAATATTATTTGAAAGTTCGAGAATGATTTGCGGTCACCTCGGATTTCTTCAGTATTGCGTATTTGTATCAGATTTCCAGTGCCTGGATCTTTCTGCAAGGCAAATCCAAGAATGAGGTCCATTCGCGGCTCAAGGGAGGCTCGTTTCCGGTCGATTTCGGCCCGATGCGGTCACTGCGCCACCGGTTGAGCGCCCACGTTTATGGCGTTCGTTACAGTTACGTACTTGATTGCCCGCGCGAAAGGAGCAGCATGCCCGCGCAGACGGCAACGGCCTTTCGCAATCGGTCGTGAGTTGCCGTTTTGGCAGCCGAAATTTGTTTGAAAATTCAGGCATGGCTTTGCGCGTCGAACCTCAATGGAGACGTGCTTCTTCCCAGATCAGTTTTTCGCGCGATGGCTCATCGCAGGAAGGAACCTGACAATGATAAAGGCATCTGATCATTCAAATTCGTCCCGCTGCGTGTCGAGGACTTTTCCGATGAAACTTCTGGCGTCGTGCGTGGCAGGGCTGAGCATTGTCGCTGGCCTGTCAACCCCGGCGCGTGCGCAGCAAGCAACACCAAAACCCAACATCCTTCTGATCGTTTCCGATGACACCGGCTACGGAGACCTCGGCCCCTATGGCGGCGGTGAAGGACGAGGCATGCCGACACCCAACATCGACAAGCTGGCCGAACAGGGCATGCTGTTTTATGATTTCTATGCCCAGCCGAGCTGCACGCCGGGTCGCGCCGCCATGATCACCGGGCGTATTCCCAACCGCAGCGGCATGACGACGGTTGCATTCCAGGGGGAAGGCGGCGGTCTTCCGGCGGCCGAATGGACGCTCGCCTCCGTGTTGAAGCTCGGCGGGTACCAGACCTATTTCACCGGCAAATGGCATTTGGGCGAGGCGGACTATGCCTTGCCGAACGCCCATGGCTTCGACGTCATGAAGTATTGCGGCCTTTACCACCTCAACGCCTACACCTACGCCGACCCGACCTGGTTCCCGGATATGGACCCCAAGCTCAGGGCCATGTTCCAGAAGGTCACCAAGGGCGCGCTCTCCGGTAAGGCCGGCGAAACGGCGGTCGAGGACTTCAAGATCAACGGCCAGTATATCGACACGCCCACGGTCAATGGCGCGGCAGGGGTCGTCGGCATCCCCTATTTCGACAGCTACGTCGAAAAGGCGGCCATCGAGTTTCTCGACGACGCGGCGAAATCTGACAAGCCGTTCTTCATCGACGTCAACTTCATGAAGGTGCACCAGCCGAACATGCCGGCGCCCGAGTTCGAGCATAAATCGCTGTCGAAGTCGAAATATGCCGACAGCATCGTCGAGCTGGACACCCGCATCGGCCGCATCATGGACAAGCTGCGCGAGACCGGCCTCGACAAGAATACGCTGGTCTTCTACACGACCGACAATGGCGCCTGGCAGGATGTCTATCCCGACGCCGGCTATACGCCGTTTCGTGGCACCAAGGGCACGGTGCGCGAGGGTGGCAACCGCGTTCCCGCCATCGCCGTCTGGCCGGGCAAGATCAAGGCCGGCTCCAAGAACCATGACATCGTCGGCGGCCTCGACCTGATGGCGACATTTGCTTCGGTTGCCGGTGTCGCTCTGCCGGACAAGAACCGCGAGGGCCAGCCGATCATCTTCGACAGCTTCGACATGTCGCCGGTCCTGCTTGGAACCGGCAAGTCGGAACGGAACTCATGGTTCTATTTCACCGAGAACGAACTGTCTCCCGGCGCTGCCCGCGTCGGCAACTACAAGGCGGTGTTCAACCTGCGTGGCGACAATGGACAGGCGACCGGCGGCCTTGCCGTCGACAGCAATCAGGGCTGGAAGGGTCCGAACAAATATGTGGCGACGGTGCCGCAGATCTTCGACCTCTGGCAGGACCCGCAGGAGCGCTACGACATCTTCATGAACAACTACACCGAGCGCACCTGGACGATGGTGACCATCAGCGACTCCATCAAGCAATTGATGATGACCTACGTGAAATATCCACCGCGCAAGCTTCAAAGCGGGACCTATACCGGTCCGATCGAAATCTCGAAGTATCAGCAGTTCCAGTGGCTGCGCGATGAGCTCGGCAAGGAAGGCTTCAGTCTGCCGATGCCGACCGGCAACTGAACCGGAGAATGAGAAGCGGCGCTGTCTGATCATGGCAGCGCCGCTCGATCGTCGGGCTTTCGAGGCGCCGGTCAGATCCGCTCGAGGAAGGCAAGTACCCGTTTCATCGCCAGCGCAGTTGCCGCCGCGTCATAGGAGGGCAGCGAGCTGTCGGCGAAGTAGTGCTGGTCGCCCGGATAGAGGAACAGTTCGGCGTCCTCTGCCTTCTCGACGATCTCGCGGGCGGCGTCGACATCGCCTTCGCCGACGAAGATCGGGTCGTTGTCCATGCCGTGGATTTGAACGGGTACGCCGGCCGGCCAGGGCCCGAAGGACCACTGGCCACTGATCGGGATGCAGGAGTAAAAGAGCAGGGCGCCGCGGGCGCCGGGGCGGGTCTGGGCGAGTTTCTGAGCCGGCAGGACACCGAAGGAGAAGCCGGCATAGACGAGGTTTTCGGGGAGGGCATCGGCGAGGCGCACGCCGCGCTCGCGCATCTCTTCAAAGCCGACCGCCTCGATATGGGCAACGCCCTCCTCGATGCTCGCGAATGTACGTCCTTCGAAGAGATCGGGCAGGTGGACGACGTGCCCGGCCGCGCGCAGGTCGTCGGCAAAGGCGTGCATGCCGGGTGTCAGCCCCTGGGCATGGTGGAATACGAGGACCTCGGCCATCGGCAGCTTCTCCTTCAAACCAGTGTTCGCGCATCAATTGTATTTCGTTCGGTGGAATTCAAGCGGCAAGGCTGCCCTTAAGGAAAATATTCCTCCCGCGCTGATGCCGCGTCTCTCGACCTTTTCTTGCCATCTTCGCTCGCTTGGTTGCGCACGATGCACCACGATTCTGGAGGGAAAAGGATCATGACAGGTAAGTTGCGCATTGCCGTGCTGTTCGGTGGCCGGTCGGCGGAGCATGAGGTTTCGCTGATGTCGGCGCGCAACGCCGTCGCGGCGCTCGATCGGACGCGCTACGAGATCGTGCCGATCGGGATCGCCAGGGATGGCCGCTGGATGCTGGTCGATCTCGAAGACGGGGAACTGCCGAAGGCGATCCCCGTGTCGGGAACGCAGGTGGCGCTAATCCCCGGCGGACGGGGGCGGGCGGTCACCATCGCGGCCGACGGCCGCCAAGGGTTGCTGCCGGCGATCGACCTGATCTTTCCGGTTTTGCATGGTCCCTTCGGCGAAGACGGGACGGTGCAAGGCTATGCGGAAACTGCCGATGTCGCCTATGTCGGCTGCGGTGTCGCGGCTTCGGCAGTCGCCATGGACAAGGCGCTCGCCAAGCGCCTGCTGGTGGCCGAAGGCATTGCCGTTGCGCGGGCGATCGGCCTTCATGCGGGCGACGCCTATTCAAGCGAGACCATCCTCGAAAGCCTGGGACTGCCGGTTTTCGTCAAGCCGGCGCGGCAGGGATCTTCCGTCGGCGTCAGCCGCGTCGACAGTCTGGACGCGCTTCAGGCGGCGCTTAACGAGGCGTTCCGGCACGACGACAAGGTGCTGATCGAGGAGTTCGTCCAGGCCCGCGAGATCGAGTGCTCGGTGCTGGAGGATGCGAAGGGACAGCTCACCGTCTCGCGACCGGGCGAAATCATTCCGGCTGCGAGCCACGGTTTCTACAGCTACGACGCCAAATATGTCGATGCCGGCGGCGCAGTCGTCGAGGCGCCCGCCAAACTCTCCGAAGAGGTGATCGCCGAGGCCAAGGACATGGCCGCGCGGGCATTCCGGGCGCTTGACTGCGCGGGGATGGCGCGGGTGGACTTCTTCCTGCGCGCCGATGGAAGCCTCATGATCAACGAAATCAACACCATTCCCGGCTTCACCAATATCAGCATGTATGCCAAGGCGCTGGCAGCCGACGGCATCGCCTACGGCCAGGTGGTGGAGACGCTGATCGCCCATGCGCTGAAGCTGCGCGGCAAGGCGGGCGCGCGCACCTGAGGGGATGACAGGGGCAACCCGGGTATGGCAGGCCATCGCCGGGGATGGCGGGCTTGCCGGGCGGCAGTGTCACCCTGGAGTATTGCGATGCTAGCTATGAGTTGCGGTCCATATTAGGATTGTCGCATTCATTGTGGGTTCACGTCGCCCCGGCCAAAACTCGCACCTGTTACAAACGGACAGGTGATGAAATGAAGAAGATTGGCATCGTCGTGCTTGCGGCGATAACGGCTCTTTCGGGCATCACGCCGGCAAACGCCCTGCCGGCTGTTGCCATCGAGCGGGTGCAGAAGAGCGACGTTCAACTGGTGCAGCACCGGGAATGGAACGGCGGTCACCATCGCCGGCGTCCGCCGGGCTGGCACGGCGACTATCGCCCGCGCCCCGGCTGGGATGGCGGTTACCGCCCGCGGCCAGGCTGGCATGGCGGCTATCGTCCGCGTCCGGGTTGGGACGGCGGCTACCGCTATGGCTACTATAACGGCCACCGCGGCTATCGTTACGAGCGCTACGGCTATCGCCGCCACAATGACGGCTGGTGGTATCCGCTGGCGGCCTTCGGCACCGGAGTCATCATCGGCGGCGCGATTGCCGCTCCGCCGGCGCGTCGCTACGAGACTGGCGTCAACCCGCGCCATGCCGACTGGTGCTATGCGCGCTATCGCTCCTACCGTGCCTGGGACAACTCGTTCCAGCCCTATGGTGGCCCGCGCCAGCAGTGCTATTCGCCCTACTTCTGAGGCGAGCGTGTTTTAAGGAGGCCCGCCGGTCGCTGACCGGCGGGCCTCTTTTTGTTTTCTGGCATTCACATGCGCTGAGGGAAAGCGGCCCGGCATGGGTGGGAACGCAGCCTCTATCGACTGCTGCGCGGCATCTCCTCGTCGAAGCGGATTTTCTCGCGCCCCGGATCATCCTCGAGGATCTTCTCTTCGCGGTCGTCAGGCAGTGCATCGTCCGGATCGACATTGGCTTCGTCGCGGCTCGGAACGGGCGGCACGCGACCCTGGTCGACCGGCGTCGGATCGTCTCCCGCGGGAAGCTGATCGACGGGGAGCGGCGGGATCTTACCGATCGGCACTGCGCGTGTTTCGCCAGATGGGGGCACGTCTTCCGATGTCTCTCGGTCGCGGGATTTCGGGTTTGCCTTGTTCATCGTCGCATCTCCTTGCTGGCGGTTTGCCAGGAATAAGCCGAGGCGAGCGGAAAAGGTTCTGGTCTGGGCGTTCAAGATCTCAAGATTGAAGGTGGATCAATGAGGGGGCGTGGCCGTGCGGATTGGGGGACATCGCATCCGGCTCTTGTCGTTTTCCAAGTCTTGGTCCGCGATGCAATCGGCATCCCAAGCACGCGCTATCGAGCCAGACATCCTGTCGATGATATCGGGGCGAACTCTGCCGCGTCGCGCGTTTGCAGGGGAGGCGTCTGCTAGGAATCGCTCATTGCGGCAACCCCGCGAAGAGGCAGACAAGCGGAGCGGCCGCGGACCGGCGAGGTCGGAAAAGCCCGGTCTTCTAGAACTTCAACGTCTTCTAGAACTTCAACCGGGCGTCGTCATGTTCGGGAGGGCGGTGCGCGTCCTTGCGACGAAACCCGTAGGCGAGCGCGAGCCCCAGAATTGCGGAGCCGACGACGATGGCGGCGAGTGCGAAGAAATTCTCCATGGCATTTTCCTCCCGAGGGGAAGCTTAACACAGAATGCGCGCAAACAAATGGCGCGGCAGCGAGAATGCGCGTCATGGTTACTCAACGCATGTCGGCCCAAGATGTTCAATCCGATTGGCTTCGGTGCGCGGTGCGTTCGGCCGAGGCTTTGCACGGGAGCGACACTGCGGGCGGGCGATCTGGACCAACGTCGAGCCCCGCCAGCTTCGCCGTCTACGAAGCATCAGCGACCTCAATAACCGCCAGCACCGCCGCCGCCCTGACTCATGCCCTGGACGCCTTGCATGCCCTGGTAACTGGGGCTCGGAGCAGGAGTGCTGGTGCGGCTCGCCTGGTCGGTGGTGCAGCCGGCAGCCGCAAGAAGCGCCGCGCAAAGAGCGGCGATCAGGTATTGTCGTGTCATGGGTACCTCCCGTGGTCGTGGGAGCGGCATCAACCGCTTCCGCATCGAAACGGATCAACCATGCCGCCGCCGGCCCCGGATCCGTTGAGGAAGGAGACATGGCGCCAGCGGCCTTGCATGACGCACGCGATTGTACCACCGATCGCGCAAATGGGCTGGCAAAGAGGCGGGGCGGGGGGTAAAGGAAAAAAACGAACAAAACGGAAACAAATTTTGGCAAAGGGGCTTGCCAAGTGACCGGAAGCGGGCTAAGGATATTACAAGCTGGCCGTTTCGTCATTGAAGCGGCCTTTTTGATTCCGGCGGATTGGCGCGGCCTTGCCTGGGCGCTGATGCCGATATCCAAAAAACTCAAATCCGCGCCGGCGCCGGCTGCGACCGCTGAGAAGCGGGTGACGACGGCCGCTACGGCGTCACGGCGCTTCGCGATTTTTCGGATCCGCACTTGGGCTTCACGTCCTCGGCGCCCGCATGCTGCTGTCGCAAGATCGCTGCATGTTCTGGTGCGAAAGCCCTAAAGCTGGTCGCGTGGAAAGGGCTCACGCGACAGGCTTTAAGATCTTGTTTTTATGCATGTCGTTGCGGCAATACCGCTGCCCACTTTTACGCGAAAAGCCTTAGGCTTCCTGCTTGGCGATCTTGCCGGTGACAGAGGCGCCGGTCTCATGTCGCGGGCGGGGCTGCCCGATGCTGCGCAGCCAGCGCGAGGCTTCCTTCGGATCGCGCTCGACGCCGAGGCCTCTCTGATAGATGGTCACGAGGCGGGCCTGGGCAGCCGGATGACCCTGGCGGGCGGCCTGGCGGTTCCAATGAAGCGAGGCGGCATAGTGTTCTGCGCCGCCATCGTTGAAATAGATTTCGGCGAGTTTCGCCTGGGCATCGACATTTCCTGACGTCGCCAGTTCAAGCAACCTGGGCGAGATATTCGTTGCGGACGGCCGCGGGGTGAAAATGGTCTTCAACTTGCTGAACGTGTTGCGGATCATCTGGCACCTGTTGCATTCATTGCATGGTTCCCGCGGCTGGACTGCTAGGCTGAAAAACTGCTTAAAATCTTGAACTAATTTGACTTTTCCCTGGCCACTGCCGGTAGAGCAGGAGCGCTTGCGATGCATTGCGCCAGAAGCACCCGATGTGGGGCAACCCGGTGAGCGGTATTGATGACCGAATGCAACCTGAAGTCAAGGTTGCAAGCGTGACATCCGGCGTGACACACGCATTTTTCTGTGACCGGCTGTCACGCTTGCTAGCTTGAACAGCCGCGGCGACACGATGGTGTCTCCCGCAGGCATTGGCGTTCCCAGCTTGGGCGCCGAGACCTTCGGAGATGTCGGCTCGTCGACTTCGGCCAGGGCCGGAGCCGGCCTCGCGAACATGCCAAGCAGTTTCGTCCACAAACGCCGGATCACCTGCGATCGCCTCCAAATCCCGCCGCTATCGGTCGGTTTTGATGGCAGAATGCAACTTTTGGTCAAGCGGCGGCCGATCCTACGTGCGCAGGAGGAGCAATCGCCTCGTGCCCCGGAGCAAATCCCATGACAGTGAAACCCGAAAAGGACCCGAAGACCGGGCGCTTTCTGTCGCGCGCCGGAGGGGGTGGGGCCGCCCCCCGGGCGCGCACGCGCAAGGCGGTCCGCACCAAGCTCGGCGAACTCTTTCTCGAAGACATGCTTTCGGCCTGGGAGAGCCGAGGGGCGGCCGCGATCCACGCGCTGATCGAGAAGAACCCAAACGACTTCCTGAAGACGATAGCGGCGCTGATGCCGAAGGACGTGACCATCAATCCAAACCAGATGGGCGAGATGACGGATGAACAACTCCTCGAGCGGATCCGCAAGCTCGACCAGACCATCAGGCCTTTCCTTGCTGCTTCGGGAGCGGATGGAACTGACGATGGAGATCGGGCGCAGGCAGAACACGAATAGGCTGCGCTATTACCAGCCCTACACGAAGCAGACGGCATTTCATGAGGCAGGCGCTACCTTTCGCGAGCGGCTGTTCATGGCCGGCAACCAGCTCGGCAAGACGCTTGCCGGCGCCGCGGAAGCGGCAATGCATCTGACAGGCGACTATCCCTCTTGGTGGGCGGGCCGACGGTTCGACCGGCCGATCACGATGATCGGCGGTTCGGAATCGCACGAGCTGACACGCGATGGCGTGCAGCGGCTGCTCGTCGGCCCGCCGATGAGCGAGGAGGACTGGGGCACGGGCTATCTGCCGAAGGCGGCGATCTCAGGCTGGACCCGGCGCTCCAGCGCTTCCGGCGCGCTCGACAGCGTGACCGTGCGGCACACTTCGGGCGGCACCTCGACGCTGCTCTTGAAGGCTTACGAGCAGGGCCGGGCGAAATGGCAGGCGAACACCGTCGACTATCTCTGGTTCGACGAGGAGCCGCCGGAAGACGTCTATTTCGAGGGCATCATCGCCAATCGCGGGCGGGCGCTGGAAGGCATGGCAAACCGGGTGGCGCAATCGGCCAACGCCTTTGCCAATCTTCTCGCCAGCCAGATCCCACCGGAGCCGCCGGAACATATGGCGGCGCTCGACCCGGACGGATATCGGCGACAATGGGCGCTGCACCAGGCGGGGCTTCAAAGGATCGACGAGATCCTTTCGATCGCCGAGGGGCCGGCAACGGTGGTGGAGGCGTTTTCCGAGGCGGCGAGCGACGAGCAGCTGGAAGAGGAAAACCTGAAGCTGATCGAAGCCTTTGCTGTTCCGCACTTCGCATGGGGTTTTGAGGTCGAAGGGCGCGTATCTGACGTGGCCAAGGCGATCGAGGGAATGCTTCCCGGTGCCAGGTTCGTGGCCCAGGATGGCGGTGCGCTCGAGCTGAAGCTCGACGCGCAATCGGTTCCACAGGGCGACGCATCGGTTGCGCCGGAGGACAGTTACAGAAAAATCGTTGTTCGGGAGGCGAGCAGCCCTTCACGATCCCTCGTAATGTGTGACGCGTCAAAGGATCGAATGGCGGAATTGACGACCGATGAGGAGACTGGCAGGAAGCGCCTCCCGGCTGCAGAGGATCTGTTTCCGTCGGTGAGGCGGCCAGCCGCCAAGACCAACCACGTTCTTGACGCGTTCGTCGCCTGCAAACCCTCTTTCTTCGAGGTGTTGAAGGCTGAAAGACGCATCTTTCCGCGGGTTCGGATTGAGCCTTGGGAGAGCCCGGACAACGCGCCTCACATTCCCGAAGCGGAGAACACCTACAACGAAACCGTGACATTCGAACAGCCGGTCGAGATTGGTGGCCTCCGCATCGTCCGGTTCTTTCAACGAAAGACGGTTCAGTCTGGTGAACCGACGCGCTTTGCCTGGGCCTTTCAGGTCGCTGAGACGCCCGATGGAGCCGCTCGTGCTATCGCGGCCCAGTACGGTGTGCGATTTACGTATTACTGGAGTTTGGTTGAGAAGGATGTCGATGCCACACCGGTTTCGCAGCACCTTACGCTCGGTTCCTACTTTGACCCCGATGAGCAAGCGATGGTGACTTGCGCACCCGACGAAGCCGAGACGAGGGACTTTCGCCTGCCGGAAGGAGCCGAGACTTTCGGCTGGGCCCAACTTGGGCCGCCACCGGTGGGCCGTGGCAACCGGTTGATCAATGCCTTGCTGCAATGCCGGCAGGATTTCTTCGAGGCCCTGGGCGAGGAAAAAAATGCCTTCGGCAAGGTGGCGTTCAGGGAGTCCGCCGGCCCATACCGCAAGGATGGAGACGCAGAGCGCGCGCCAATGCGTGTGGCGTTCGAAAAGCCGGTCTATGCCTCGGGCTTCACGCTGACCGGATACATTCAGCGGCGAGTCAATGTTGCAGGCGACATCAAACTGAGATGGGGTTTTCAAACACCGGTCAATGCGAGCAGGATCGAAAGCACTGCCGAGGGGCGCACAGGAAGCGTTCGTGTGTCCGGCAAAGGGTGGTTACTCGACTTGGAGACCGACGAAACCGGCTACACACCATCTCCGGATCTCGAGTTTGATGAGGGATTCTTGGGCTGCACGACGCTGCTCGCATCAGGCGTGGAACCGCCGAAATCCGGTGACCTCTTTTTGAAATAAGACACGGGGGCCGAAGAACGGCAATAGGCTCTTCGGCCAACGCATTGCGCGTCTCGCGCGGGTCAGGTAGCGCCAATGGCGGCTACAATCCGACGACGGGCCTGACCGTGGCGCCGACCGACGGCACACAGCGCCCCTTCACCAAGCAAGGACCACCTGCGTGATGAGTGGAACAATGACGTCGGACGGCAGATAGGACGCTACGCCAAGGAGCGCGATCTTGGCGAAGCGGATGTTATGGGGCTGGTGGATTATGCCCGGCGGAACGGGGACTTGATCCGTTCGATCAGCGACAAAGTGCCTGACCCACGTCTCCAGAGCTATTCGGAGTCGTCCGAGCGTCCGTCCTGGTCCGGACCACCCCCGCGCGACTTGCCAGCTTTGGAGGCACTGCACGAAAAGCGGGACCTGCAAAGAATGCAGACCAATGCAGACAACTGGCAGTCGAAGCCCCCGCTACAGGAAGAAGGGTTCTGGAACGGGCTGTTTCCCGGTCGCGGTACGCTCAAGCAAATGTTGAGGTCGTGGAGTGAATAACCTTCCGCATAAGCTGTAGAATGAGTGCGATCTCAACCTTGCGCGTGTTCATGAAATGTTCTAACTGGACTGACGTCGAAGTAATCTCTGCAAGTGAGGAGGCGGTATGAAGAAGTGGCTAAAGGTAATGGTCTACACTGTTGTCACTCTCTTCGGGCTGTTCGTCGTGCTGGTCGGGCTGGTGTTGGCGACAATCGATCCATATTCGTTTGAAGACATGAGCCGCGGCTGAATCTGCGAGAGGAGCGGTGATGTAGCGCCGGAATGCGCAATGCCGCCGGAGAGCGCCGAGAAGGTGCTGGCTGCGTTGTTCGCTTGCGACGCCCAATTCTTCAAAACCCTCGACGAGGAGAAGGCTGTTTTCAAGAGGGCGAACATCGTGGCGCACCCATATAACCTTCTCGATACGGGCGAGCCGCGGACTTCCGTCGTCCCGTTCTCTGAGCCCGTCGAGGCGTACGGACTTCACCTCACCGGTTACGCGCAACAGGCCGTGCCGGGAAAGAGCGACTACGCTTGGGGGTTTTATGCGTCGGAACAGCCTGACGAAGTCGGGCGCGCGCTGGAAACGGCCCGCAGCGACACGTTGGGAGCGAACCCACGTGACGGCGCGTTCGCGATAACGGCGTCCGACAGCCCCGATTTCCCCGGAACACGGCTTGGTTGCCGTGTTGCAGGCGCTTCCGGCGTTGAGGACTTGCCTTCGATTTACGACCTGTTCCTGTCTCGAGACATCAGTACGGCACTCTCCGACAAGTTCGATCTCTTCGTTGCGTCTGCGATGAAGACCGTCTCGGATTTTGGGCGATAGAAGGCGCCTGTCGACGATCGTCGAGGCATGCGTGGTCATGTCGTCACCTTAGCCGTAGTTGTTTAGATCAGTTTTGGCGACCTGCTGCGCGGGGCGGCGGCAATGTTGCGTCGGCACTGGGAGCAGGACCTCCCAGCTGAACGGCGGTATCTGGTTGCTGCCCGTGCACCTGAGCACGTCAGGGCCCGGCGGGGGCGCTGCCAATATTGATGGATGACACCAGACCCCCGATGCGGGCGCCTGACCCGCGCCCGATCCTCTTCCTGAAGAACAACCCTTGCCAAGGCGGCTCTCCGGAGCCGCCTTTTTTCATGGAGATTTTTATGTCCGAAGCAAAGAAACCCGTTCCGGTCCGTCTCGTCTACGACGTCTGGTTCCAGGAAGGGGAACGCACGGCCGCCGGTGCGATCGTATGCGTGAGCCTGGAGGAAGCCAAGGCGTTGATCGCCGCTGGCAAGGCCGAGCGGGCCGACCCGCTGCCGGGGGAGTGAGCCATGGTGATCCGCGACGGCGCCTGGACGCTCTACGATCATGACCGGATGACGGGTCGCTCGGTCTGGCACCATTTCGACGGGGAGAAGGACGTCTACCGCGTCGATTATCCCGTCGACAATCTCTTGAGCGAGAACCGGGATGTGCGCAACAGCGCCGAAAGGGCCTGGCGGGGCGACTGGCATCGCGTCGCCTCGGTTCCGCTTAACGTCGCGCATGCCTCGGGCCTGGTGAAGGCCCATTCGGAAGGCGACGACCGCTTCGTCAAACGCTTCCTCAACGATGGCGACAACCGCGCCTGGCGCACCAAGGAGGGCTGGCTATGAGCAGCATTGCCGACTACGCCGCATTGCTGATCGACGCGGGTGAGTACAGCGGGCGCAACGATATCGCCCATCTGTTTCCACGGTTTGTCGGCCTTGCGGAACTGAAGCTCAACCGGATGCTGCGCGTCAGCGACATGGAGGCGACGACGGCGATCTCTGCCGTCGAGGGCGATGCGCCGCTGCCTGCGGATTTCCTTGAGGCGCGGCAGGTTTTGACCGCAAGCGGCCGGCCGATCCGCGCCATGGCATTGCAGCAGCTCGCTGCGAGCGTCCCCGCCGGCGCCAGCGCGCCGCTCGGTTACGCGGTTGTTGGCAACCGGATCAGAGCGTTTCCGCCCGGCAGCTACGGCTTGACGCTGACCTATTACACCCGAATTGTGCTCTAAAGGGTTTCGCCCGTCGATGATCACACGGCCGGTATCGGATTTGCCGGAGCGCCCAAAGTGCGGACGCTCTCCGAAACCGAGAAGCGAAGACGATACTCCTTCGGTGAGAGACCCAGGATCTTGCGGAAGATCTTGCGATAGGCGTTGGTGTCGTCATAGCCGCTTTGCCAGGCAACCTGCTCGATCGAGAGATGTGAGCGCTCCAGCAGATCGCGGGATTTGGCGATCCGTAGCCGCTGGCAATATTCGGTCGGATTGAAGCCGGTCGCCTTCTGGAAACGGCGCAGGAAGGTGCGGTCGCCGAGACCGGCGCGGTCGGCCATCATCTGCAGCGTCACGCCCTTGGTGTTGGCGCCGTGCAGCCAGTGCTGGATCTTCAGGATGATCGTGTCGCCGTGATCGAGCTTCGGGGCGAAGACGCTGTAATAGCTCTGCTCGCGCGCGCCGGGGTCGATGATCATGTAGCGTGCGGTTGCCAGCATGACGTCGGTTCCGAGGAACCGGTCGACGAGTTTCAGGCCGAGGTCGATCCAGGCCATCATGCCGCCGGCGGTG
Source organism: Ensifer sp. YR511 (assembly GCF_900103045.1). Classification (NCBI taxonomy): domain Bacteria; kingdom Pseudomonadati; phylum Pseudomonadota; class Alphaproteobacteria; order Hyphomicrobiales; family Rhizobiaceae; genus Ensifer; species Ensifer sp. YR511. Next base: position 389,390 of record NZ_FNGR01000001.1, on the reverse strand, counting down.
ATGATGTCGCCTTCGTCGATCAGCAGCCTGTCGGTGTCGACGCGGATGTCGCTGTAGCGGTTGGAGATCAGGTCCTGATGCGACCAGTGGGTGGTGATGGTGCGGCCGGCGGCGAGGCCGGACTCTGCCAGCAGATAGGCGCCGCCGCAGACGGAGCAGATCGTCGCGCCGCGTTGATGCTGTTCGCGCACGAAGGCGGGCAGGGCACCGATGCGATCGCCGACCGGCAGATCGGAGAGCGTCGGCGGCAGGATCAGGGCCACAAGGCCCGAGGAGGGGCCTTCGTGGGTGTCGCGCGATTTCGATACCGAGCCATCTTCCTGAAGTTTCCAGTGGCTGATGCGGATTTGCGGCGCGTCTCTGCCGCTTTGCTCGACCGACTGCATGCTCGCCACCTGGAACATGTCGGTCAGCCCATGGATCGCCGACATCAGGGCGCGGGGATAGACGACGATGCCGATCTCCGCCGGCTCGTTTTCGGGTCGTTTTGTCACTTCTGCCCCCATCGTTGTCAGCTTTGCCGGTCGAGAGGTTAGGCCCACCGATTTATCAATTCAACCATCGCTTCCGCCGAATGGAAGCCCGAGCAACAGAGATCAAAGAGGTGAGGACAATGACACAGGCAAAAGCAGTTTCCGCAAGCGTTTCCAACGGCATCTCCCGCCGCAGCATTCTCTCGGCCGCCTTTGGCGCTGCCGCGACGGCAGCCGCGGTCAATGCCATGAACACGTCGGCCAAGGCCGCATCCACCACCGCAACAACCGCCGGCGCGTCCGGCACTAAGGGAGCAAACACCATGGGCAGCCGCATCATCACCCGCGATGGCGTCGAGATCTATTACAAGGACTGGGGTCCGAAGGATGGCCCGGTCGTCGTGCTCAGCCACGGCTGGCCGCTGTCGTCCGACAGCTGGGAGGCGCAGGCCTTCCACCTTGCCGCCAACGGCTTCCGCGTCGTCACCCATGACCGCCGCGGCCACGGCCGCTCGTCGCAGCCCTGGGACGGCAACGACATGGACCACTATGCCGACGACCTCGCGGATCTGATCAACGCGCTCGATCTCAAGGGTGTCTTCCTTGCCGGGTTTTCGACCGGCGGCGGCGAAATCAGCCGCTATATCGGCCGCCACGGCACCAGCCGGATCGCCAGGGCCGGTTTGATCTCGGCCGTGCCGCCGCTGATGGTCAAGACCGACAGGAACCCCGGCGGCCTGCCGAAGGAAGTCTTCGACGGCCTGCAGGCGGCAAGCCTGAAGGATCGCTCGAAGCTCTACCGCGACATCGCGTCCGGTCCGTTCTTCGGCTTCAACCGCCCGGGCGCGGTCGCCTCTCAGGGCATGATCGACAGCTTCTGGCTGCAGGGCATGATGGGGGGACACAAGAACACCTATGACTCGATCGTCGCCTTCTCGCAGACCGACTTTACCGAGGACCTGAAGAAGTTCGACGTGCCGACGCTGATCATCCATGGCGACGACGACCAGATCGTGCCGATCGATGCGGCGGCACGGGCCTCGAAGACGCTGGTGCCGCATGCGGACCTCAAGGTCTATGTCGGCGCACCGCACGGCATCACCGACACCCACAAGGACCAGCTCAACGTCGACCTGCTCGCCTTCGCCAAGGCCTGATGGTTGTTCGCCGGCGCCGCCTCGCAGGTGGCGCCGGCACCCTATGTCAAACGCTTCAGCCAAGGATCAGAGCCATGACCTCTTCCCACAATCCCACCGACGTCTCCGGCCCCGGCCGTCGTGAATTCCTTGCAGGCACCGGTGCGCTTGCAGCCTCCGCCCTGCTGCTGAAAGGTGCCCATGCCGCAGATATCAAACGTTTCCGGCATGGCGGCTTCGATATTTCCGTCGTCAGCGACGGCTTCATCATGCTGCCGGTCAGCATCGTGCTGCCGGATGCAACGGCGGAAGAGCGGCCGGAGATCATGCGCCGGCTTGGCGGCACTCCCGAAAAGGCGCCGTTTCACACCAATATTCCGGTCATTCGCACTGGCGACGATCTGATCGTGGTCGACGACGGCTCGGGCACACGTTTCCAGGAGAGCGCCGGCAAGCTTCACGCCAATCTGCTTGCGGCCGGCATCGACCCGAGTGCGGTGACGAAGGTGGTGCTGACGCATGCCCATCCTGACCATGCGGGCGGCACCGTTGGCGCCGACGGCACGCTCGCCTTTCCGAATGCGCAGTACTTCGTTTCGGAGGGGGAATGGCGGTTCTGGACCGATCCCAACTTCGAAAAGACCATGCCGCAGGTGCTTCATGGCTTTGCCAAGGGTGCGCAGCGCGATCTCTTTGCGGTCAAGGACCGGCTGACCCTGGTGAAGCCCGGCGACGAAATCGTCAGCGGCATGCAGGTGCTCGACACGCGGGGCCACACACCCGGTCATATCTCGCTTCAGCTTTCCGGCGGTGACGGCGCCGGACATGAGGGCTTGGTGATCACGGGCGATGCGGTCACCAGCAACATCGTCTTCTTTGAGCACCCCGACTGGCATTTCGGCTTCGACACAGATGCGGAGCTGGCCTTGAAGAATCGCAAGGCCCTGATCGACCGGGCCGCGTCGGAGCGGCTGGCGCTGCTTGGCTATCATTGGGCCTATCCGGGGATCGGGCGGGCGGAGCGCAACGGGGCGGCCTATCGCTTCGTGGCGGCGGGGTGACCGCCTGGAGCCGGCAATCACTAGGACAGTTGACGGGCGCGCCTCCTGCGGGGCGCGCCCGTTTCTCTACATTCAGAGAGCCAGTTCGCTGTCCTTGATATCGCTGATCGGCGCAAGGAACGGCAGGTCGAACGGACGCAGAGCGGTGCGTTTCGCGGTGAGCTGTGGCCAGTCGGGATTGACGAGCGCGCCGCGGCCAAGCGCGATCATGTCGGCACCGGCTTCCATCACCTCCTCGGCGCGGGCGAGATCGTGCAGGCTGCCGTTGGCGATGATGAACAGGCGCGGCGCGTGGCGGCGGGCGAGGGAAACGAGCGAGGCGTCGCCGCCCTCGAAGGCCGGCTTCCAGGCTTCGAACTCGGTCACGTGCACGAAGTCTGCCGGGCTTTCGGCGAGCGCCTCGAACACGCGGGCTGCACCTTGTTCGCGTTCTGCCCATTTGTGCCTGAAGTCGTTGACCTTACCCTGGGAGAGCCGCAGCCCCAGCGGGACGTCGGGGCCGATCGCCACGCGCACTGCCTTCAGCACTTCGAGCGACAGGCCCAGCCGCTCAACGATATCTCCACCCCAACGATCCGCCCGCCGGTTCGAAAAGTCGGTGAAGAACTGATCGAGCAGATAGCCGTTGGCGCCGTGGATCTCGATGCCGTCGAAACCGGCAACCTCGATTGCAAACCGGGCGGCACTGGCGAAGCCTTCGATCGCCTCGGCGATTTCGGAATCGCTGATCTCGCGCGGCAGGGCATAGGGGCCGTCGCCGTGATAACCGGTCAACTGGCTGCCCTTCGGCCGGACGGCGGAGGGGCCTACCGTCTCGGGCCTGTGCGGGTTGCCCTGCGCCAGCGCGCCGCCGTGCATCAGTTGTGCGAAGATTCGCCCGCCCTCCGCATGGACCGTCTCGACGATCGGCCGCCAGGCGAGAGCCTGTTCCCGGTCGGTCAGGCCTGGCTGGTCCTTGTAGGTTTGGGAATAGGCCTTGTCGGTGTAGATGCCCTCGGTCGTGATCAGGCTGAAGCCGCCGCGGGCGAAGCGCTGGTAATAGTGCTGCATGCGCTCGCTGGGCGCGCCGGCTGCCGTGGCGCTGATGCGGGTCATCGGCGCCACGGACAGGCGATTGGCGAAATCAAGCCGCTTGAGACGGGTGCCGGTGAAGGCGGGGGACGCGATGCCAAACGGTGCGTTCATGTCACTTGCCTCCATCGAGCGCGATCGCTTCGATCTCGATCAGCGCGTCCGGTGAATAGAGCGAGGAGACCTCGATGATGCTGTCGGCGGGATAGGGGGCGGAAAACCACGTGCGGCGCAGCTCGATGATCTTGGCGAAATTCTCCATGGAGCGCAGGAAGATCGTGACCTTGACGATCTTGTCTAACCCAGAGTCCGCCGCCTTGAGCGCCCGGTCGAGATTGCGGAACGCCTGTTCGGCCTGGCGGTCGAAGTCGCCGACGCCGACGAGCTTGCCGTCGTCGCCGATTGCCGCCTGACCGGAGACGAAGACGAAGCCATTGGCCTTGATCGCCTGGGAAAGCAGGAAGGGCGCGTAGGGATCCGGCTGGGTGACGACCTGTTCGAGAGACATAAGATGTCCTTTCATGCTTGAGATTTTCTCATCTTGGCGCTGTTGCCTTGGCTGTTGATCCTAATATGCTGGGGCATTCGGCGGCTGACAAAGATTGATTTCTCAGCCGACAGATGAGCTGAGTTCATCCATTGAGGAAATCATGAGGAAGTTGCCGCCGCTCGGCGCACTCAGGGTCTTTGAAGCGGCCGCCCGGCGGATGAGCTTCAAGCTGGCGGCCGAGGAACTGAACGTCTCGGCCACTGCCGTCAGCCACCAGATCCGCCAGCTGGAGGAGATGCTGGAGACCAAGCTCTTCGAACGAGGGACGCGGCAGGTCCGGCTGACCACTGCGGGACAGGTGCTCTTTCCGGTGCTGCGTGATGGCCTCGACCGTTTCGAGCAGGCGATCGCCGACATGCGCCGGCAGGAGGCGAGCAAGGTGGCGCGGTTGACGTCCACCGTCGCCTTCGTCGCCAAGCGCCTGGCGCCGCTTGCCGGTTCCTTCCGCGAAGCCTATCCCGAGTGGACGCTGAGGCTGGACGCCTCCCACCGGATGGTCGATCTGGAGGTGGATGCGGATGCAGCGATCCGCCTTGGCGGCGGTGATTATCCGGGCCTCGTCACCGAACCGCTGTTCGCCGATCGTTTCGCCCCGGTTTGCGTGCCGCGACTGGCGCCGGCCAGTGCCGCGGACCTCAAGCACGCGACGCTCATCCACTACGATTGGGGCACGCTGCGCCGCCACGATGCGCGCGCGCCGGTCTGGCGGCAATGGCTGGAACGGGCTGGCGCCACCGATGTCGAGGCCGGCGCGGGGCTTTCCTTTACCGACGAGATCCATGCCGTGCAGTCGGCCATCGCCGGGCAGGGCATTGCCCTCTTGAGCCTCACGCTGGTCGCCGAGGAGCTTGCCTCCGGCATTCTCGTCCAGCCGTTCGACCTGACGCTGGAAAGCGACCGATACGACTTGGTCTACAGTCCGCGCATGGCGGACCGGCCAGCGACCCGCGTGCTTCGCGATTGGGTGCACGCGCAGTTCAGCGGCGATGCCTGATCCGTGAGATGATCTCGTTCAGTCGTCGAAGCCGAGGAAGTCCGGCGCCCAACGGCGACTGGTGAGGCGCAACGAACGGTCGGGCTCGATGATATAGGTCTCGTAGACCTTGCGGCCGTAGGAATCGATGAACTGGTGCGGGACGATGCTGCCGACGGGTGCCTTCTTCAGCTTGGTACGCGGTTGCCCGCCATAGGTGATGCTGCCAGGAATCGGTTGCATGTTCGGCGAGTAACCGTAGCTGATGTCGGGGCCGGTGGTCGCCGTGCAGCCACTGAGAAGCAGCACGACGGAGAGGGCGGCAAAAGCGTGTTTCATGTCGGCGATCCTCAGAATGGCTGAGCCTGGCCCACACGGCGTCAAGCGTCAGGCGGAAACGCCTTGGACGATCGTTGCCGGTGCGGTCCAGCACTCTCTTCTAAAGTGTAGCGCTTAAACGGAAATTTCCAAGTTCTGTCATGCGAATTCCAGCAAGCAATGCTTGCAAATGTTCACGGCTTGTCCCAGTTGTGGAGTGCCTGATCGCGACAGCTGCGGCGGGCTTGCGCGCAACCTAGCGTTCGGGTGCGTTCCGAGCTTTTTTGGACGCGCCTTTGGGGGCGAAATGGCAGCGTGGCACTATGTGATCGGGTCGAGCGACACGGGCCCGTGAGCGACAACATTTTGCTGGTGATGATCGCGCGGGACGAGCTTTCACCTGCTGGTTTGGCGGCAGGGACACGGGGAGCGGATCCCGGCCTGCGACATGGCCTAAATCAAAGCGGCCTCCGCCGCGCGACGCCAGGACCCGGACCGTCCGCCGACGTGCCGCCGCCAGTGCCCGGATATCCGCTTGCCCGGCCATGGCCCCGTTTTCTGGCGCGCATTTTCGACATGCTGCTGCTTTACATACCGGCTGCCTTGGTGGCCCGCCGCCCCCGATGCAGACCTTCGTCAAACCGGTGATAAGCTGGCAGACGACGTTCGAGGCCGCCTGGCACGTCGAGGATCCCGGGCGCGACAACATGCTCTTCGCGATCAGCGCGGACCAAGCAAGCGGCGGGCACGAGCAGGTCCCGGCAACGATGAACGAACGGCCATATGCCGAGGTGCTCGCCGAACTGCAGGCGAGGGCGAGATACGAGGCGAGCGCGGACTGGACGCCGGTTATGATCAACGGCCAAGGGGCGCCTGGCGATGAAGTCGCTCAAGGAACCGGACGCCACCGCCGAGATAACCATTGCGCTGCGCGGGCGAGACGCCTGGCGGATGGTTAGATTTCTGATGAAGGGCAAGAAGCGGGACGAGGCGATCGATACGCTGGAGACGGCCGTATTCGGGACCATCGAGTAGCGGGCGGCAGGGGCTGTCGCCTCGCCGCCGGGCGCGGCCGGCGGTCCATGCGCTTCGCACTCATGCCCAGATTTGTCGCTGAGATGAATTCCGATTTGCCGAAACATGGGTTACGTCTTGTGTGAACTTCTGCGCGGATTGCGCGTTTCGGCTTGTGTCGGCCGCACGTTCCGTCCCGCCCAGTCTCTTCGCTGAACCCGGATATTGCATGACCGCCGAACAGTCTCTCGCGTTTCTCGTCATCGGCGCCATGATGGTCTTCTTTATCTGGGGGCGGTTTCGATACGACGTGATCGCCTGTTCGGCGCTGATGCTGGCGGTCGCCGTCGGCATCGTGCCTTACGATCATGCCTTCGATGGTTTCAGCGACGACATCGTCATCATCGTCGGCAGCGCCCTGATCGTCAGCGCCGGGGTGGCGCGCTCGGGGATCGTCGACGCCGCCATCCAGCGGTTCCTGCCGAACATCTCATCGGTCCGGGCCCAGCTCGCACTGCTGGTCATCACGGTGACAGTGCTTTCCGCCTTCATCAAGAACATCGGGGCGCTGGCAATCATGCTGCCGGTCGCCTTCCAGTTTGCCCGGCGGTCGAATGTCCAGCCTTCGGTTTTCCTGATGCCGATGGCCTTCGGCTCGCTGATCGGTGGGCTGATGACCCAGGTCGGCACGTCGCCGAACATCGTCGTCTCACGCGTGCGCCAGGAGCTGACCGGCGAGAGCTTCACGATGTTCGACTTCACGCCCGTCGGCGCGACGCTGGCGCTGGTCGGCTGCATCTTCCTGCTCTTTGCCTACAAGCTGGTGCCGCAGCGCTCCAGCAGCCATGTCTCCGTCCATTCGGCGATCGAGATCACCGATTATACGTCCGAGGCGGTTGTTGCCGCCGGTTCGCCGGCGATCGGCAAGGCGCTCAGCAATCTGGTGAAACTGGGCGACGGCGGCGCTGTCGTCATCGCCATCTTTCGCCGCGGCCTGCATCTGGCGCCGCTTCCCGACGTTACCCTCGAAGCCGAGGACATCCTGATTTTTGAAGGCGGTCCGGGAGCGCTCGATCGCATCGTCTCGCAAGGCAAGCTGAAGATTGCCGGCGACCGCGCGCCGCATGGGCGGGAAAAGGCCGGGGACGAGATCGAGGCGATCGAAGCTGTCGTCGGCAGCGGTTCGCCGCTCGAGGGCATGTCGGCACAGCGCCTGGCGCTGTTCAACACCCACAACATCAACCTGCTCGCCGTCAGCCGCCAGGGCGAGAGGCTGAAGCAGCGACTCGGCAGCATTCGCTTGAGGGCAGGCGACATCATCGTGCTGCAGGGCGCGCGGCGCGAACTGACGCTCTTCCTGCAGGAGTTCGGCTGCCTGCCGCTGGCGCAGCGCGAGATCCTGCTTGGCACGACGCGAAAGGCACCGCTGCCGCTTCTGGTTCTGGCGGCCGCGATGGGCTCAACGGCAGTTGGACTTGTGCCGGTGCCGATCGCCTTTTTCGCGGCAGCCCTCGCCATGGTCGTCTTCCGCATCATCCCCTTGCGCGATTTTTATCGCTCGGTCGATGGGCCGATCCTGGTGATGCTGGCGGCGCTGATCCCGGTGAGCGATTCCTTGCGCACGACCGGGGGCACCGATGTCATTGCGGCCTGGCTCGGCACGGTTGCCGCAGGCCTGCCGCCGGCCGGCGCGCTGACGATCATCCTGCTCGCCGCCATGGCGGTGACGCCTTTCCTCAACAATGCCGCCACCGTGCTCGTTATGGCGCCAATCGCCGCGAGTTTCGCCGGCGCGCTCGGCTACAAGCCGGAAGCCTTCCTGATGGCAGTTGCCATCGGCGCCGGCTGCGATTTCCTCACCCCCATCGGCCACCAGTGCAACACGCTGGTCATGGGGCCGGGCGGCTACAAGTTCAGCGACTATCCGCGCCTCGGCCTTCCGCTGTCGGTGGTGATCGTGATCGTCAGCATCCCGACACTGATGCTGGTGTGGCCGCTGCGCTAGGTGTGGTGCGACTGGCGCCTCGCCGGCAGGGATGCTCGCATAAATAGCCGCTACCGTGTACAGGTAGACGCGCGGTAGCGCCCGCCGCAGATTTGCCTATCCGTGCAGGGAGAAGATGGCATGAGCCCCAAGCCCACCGGCCACGTCAGTGGCAATGACCTGATCCTGACGCGCACGTTTCATGCACCCATCGCCGACGTTTGGACGAGCGTGACAAAGTCCGAGAGCACCGCGCTCTGGTTCGGCCGCTGGGAAGGCGAAGCGGGGCCCGGCAAGACCGTGCGGCTGCAACTGCTCCATGAGAAAAGCCAGCCATGGACGGATGTCCTGATCGAGGAGTGCGCCGCGCCGCACCGCCTGGTCGTGGTGATGAAGGATGACGCCGGCGAGTGGCGCATCGCGTTGACGTTTACGCAGACGGGGGGCACGACGGAGCTGCGCCTGGTTCAACATTTGAGCGACCCGAAACTCGCAGGCGACGTCGGGCCGGGCTGGGAATATTACCTCGATATGCTGGTCGCCGCGCGCGCCGGCAAGGCTTTGCCGTCATTTTCGGACTATTATCCGGCGCAGAAAGCGCACTTTCTGGAAGGCGTCTAGCCCCTGGAGGTCGGCAGTCGGACGGGCGCGTTCGACACAATTTGCGGGCGCTGCAGCTTTGGGCCCCGCGTTCTTGTGTCGTAACGAGAGGGCGCGCCGCGGCGGGGTTGTCCGGTCGGCTGGCCCCCTCGCAACCGCACCTTCTCGCAGTTCGACACCGAGCGGAGCCTCGCTGCGCTACGCCAGAACGGTGACGAGAACCGCGCCCCAGAGCGCCAGCAGCACGTTGCCGATCGCGTAGCCGAGACCGTAGCCGAGTGTCGGGACCTTGCTTCCGGCCGCCTCCTGCACGGCGGCAAGCGCCGGGGCTGAGGTTCCGGCGCCACAGCAGGTGCCGGCGAGCACGCCTTCGTTCATGCCGAAGACCCAGCGGCCGAGCGCAAGTGCGGCCAGATGCGAGATCAGGCAGATCAGCAGGCTGGCGATGACCAGCGCCGGGCCGGACTGGACGAGGCCGGCGACAAAGCTCGGGCCGGCCGAGATTCCGACGCAGGCGATGAAGGCGCACAGCCCGACGCTGTCGAAGAACCAGAGGGTTGCCTCCGGCACGAAACCGAAGGTGCGCCGGACCGAGCGCAGCCAGCCGGCGCAAAGGCCCGCGATCAGCACGCCGACGGCGACGCCGAGGCCGATTTCGAGCGCGCCGAGTTTCAGGGCAGGGATGCCGATGAGGCCGCCGAGGAAGATGAAGACGCCGACAAAGACCATGTCGGTTGCGGTGGTCTCACGGTCGGCATAGCCGAGCAGCTTCGCCACCTCCTCGACATGGCGTCTGGCGCCGGCAATCGACATCACGTCGCCACGGCGGACGGTGAGGCCAGGAAAGATCGGGATCGGCTGGCCGGCGCGCAGGATGCCGCGCAGGAACACCGAGCGCGCTTCCGGCTGCTGCCTCAGCTGCCACAGGCGTTTTCCCGCAACCTCCTTGTTCGTCACCACGATATCGAGCACTTCAACCGGGATATCGAGCAGCGTGCGGTCGTCCATCTCGGTGCCGATCCGACTGGAATATTCGACGAGGAAGCCGCGAAGACCGGCAACGGCGATGATGTCTCCAGCCTGCAGGCGCTCCTTGGGCGTTGGGGTGATGATCTCCTCGCCCCGGCGGATCTGCTCGATATAGGCCTTCTGGTTTTCGGGAACGCGCGCTTCGGCTTCCGCGACCGTCAGCCCCACGAGGGCGTCGGCGATGACGAAGGCGCGCGCCTCGATTTCGCGCCGTGCGGTGTCGCCGCTCGTCTGCGGCGCGATCTTCAGTTCGGCTTCTAGCTCGGCGCAGGCCTCCTTGAGGCTGCGGCCAAACATCCGCGGCGCCAGTTGCGACTGGACGAGGATGGCGGTCACGACACCGACGAGATAGGCGACGGCAAAGCCGGTCGCCACGGCGGATTCGAACTGGCTCGCCGCTTCCGGCGTCGGTGCCGTCTTGCGGAAGGCGTCGATCGCCACGCCGACGGTCGCCGATTCCGTCGCGCCGCCGGCGAGCACCCCGGCTGCCGTTCCAAGATCGAAGCCGAAGAGCATCGACAGCACGATCGCAACGGCAAGCGCGACGACGCAGAGCGTGACGGTGACGGCGATCTGCGGCAGCGCGTCGGCGTTGAGGCTCTGGAAGAATTGCGGGCCGGTGCGGTAGCCGATGGCAAAGAGGAAGAGCAGGAAGAACGCCTGCTTGACGTCGTTGGAGAGCACAGCACCGGTCTGGCCGATCAGCACGCCCGCCAGCAGGCAGCCGGTGACGGCGCCGATGGTGACGCCGAAGATGGTGATCTTGCCGACCGCGTAGCCGATGCCGAGCGCGAGGAACAGGGCAAGCTCCGGATGCGCCCGCAGGATGCTGAACAGGTGGTCGATCACGCGGCGGTTCCTCCCGGTGCCAAGCCGAAGAAAGCCGCTTCAGCTGGATGATGCGCTGGTCGCTGAGCCGGCGGAAAGAAAGTCGCCAGCCGGAGATGCGGGGATGCTTGTCGGCCGAGGGAAACACTGGCCAGGCGTTGGGGAAGGGCGGCCGGCATGGCTGCCGGCCGCCCGATCGGCTAGCTGATCTTCAGGCCTTTGGCGGCCTGGTAGGTCTGGACGTAACCGCGCGCCACCGAGCGCACGGCGCGGCCGATCTGCGAATAGGCTTCGTCATTGAGGTTGGCGAAGGAGACGCGTGCCGACCAGCTCGGCGCATCGAAACCCGAGCCGTTGAGCAGCACGATGCCGTGGTCCTCGGCAAGCCGGAAGGGAATGTCGAGCGGGTGGATGTTGTCCTTCACCCAGGTGACGACATCCTCGCCGACATATTTGCGCAGCCAGAACTCGAAGTCGATGATACCGTAATAGTGGTCGAAATAGATGCCCGGATTGGACTCGACCCCCATGCCCTCGATCAGGTTCCAGAAGCGCTTGGTGCAGATGGCGATGCAGGCCTTCTGGTAAGCCTTCTCGACGTCCATCAGCTCGACCAGGCCGAAGAGCGTCATCATCACCTGCTGGGGCAGCGACAGGCCGGCGGTGTGGTTCAGGGCCACGTCGCGGCTGTCGGCGACGATGCGGTCGATGAACTTCACCTCGCGCGGCTTCGGCGTCATCGCCTTGTAGCGTTTTTCAAGGAGCTTCTGGATCGGTTCGCCATGGGCCTTGATCTTCTCGTCGAAGATGTTGTCCTCGGCGACGGCAATGACGCCGAGGCGCCAGCCGGTGCAGCCGAAGTACTTCGAATAGGAGTAGACGCCGATCGTGTTGCGCGGCAGATGCCCAAGCAGCGACTGGAAGCCCGGAACGAAGGTGCCGTAGACGTCGTCCGTCAGCACGATCAGGTCGGGGCGCTTCTTGTTGACGAGATCGACAAGGCGCTTGATCGAATCCGGATCCATCGCCACGGCGGACGGGTTGCCGGGGTTGACCAGGAACAACGCCTTCACCTTGGGGTTCTCCAGCGCCTTGATGTCTTCGTCGGTGAACTGGAACCGGTCCTCCTGCTCGGCGCTGACGTTGATGGTCTTGAGATCGTAGTCCTCCAGCTCCGGCATTTCGAGATAGGGCGTGAAGATCGGCGTTCCGAGCGCGATCGTGTCGCCGGCGTTAAGCAGGCGGGCGTTCTTCAGTGCCTTGAAGATGTAGCACATGGCGGCGGTGCCGCCTTCGACCGGGTAAAGGTCGAACTTTGCCTTCGGTCGGTGGCCGGCGCACATTGCCCACATCAGGTATTCGTGGGTGATGATCTCGTTGTGGTGCAGCGCCCGATCGGGAACCGGATAGTTGTCGCCGATGATCGAGTCCGTGAGCTCGTGCACGAAGGCGTCCGCATCGAAGCGGAAGGTGGTGATGGCGTAGTTGACGGCGTCGGAAAGCGTCTTTGCCGGCGGGATGCCTTCATCCTCTTCGTCCCAGTCGGCCGTGTTCTGCAGCAGCTTCTTCGTCCACTTTTCGAACCGCGCGTGGGCGCCGTCCTTCGGCGGCATGCCGGCCACACCGGCCTTCGGGTCGTAATAGGCGCGCTTGGCTTCCGTCAGCGCAAACTGGCCGAGCAGGAAGAAGGCTTCGCGAGCGCGTGTCGCCGTCCAGTTCGGGTTGCCGCGGCCGGCATTGAGGAAAGCCTTGGCGGATTTCTGTGAGCTCGACTTGGCGAGCTTGATCAGTTCGTCCTTGATTTCGAACGGGCTGAGATCGGAAAGGCTGTCGTAGAAATTTCTGTCCAACATGGTCCACACTCCCTGTGATCTATGCATTTTGAACGATGGTCGGCTTCGCCCGTTCGCCTCAGGCGAGCATGATGACGATGACGAGGCCGAAGATGGTCAGCAGCGTGTTTCCGATGGCGTAGGGCATGCCGTAGCCGAGCGCCGGCACCTTGCTCTTGGCCGCCTCCTGGATCATGCCGAGCGCTGCCGTCGTCGTTCGCACACCGGCGCAGGCGCCAAACAGGATCGCCGGGTGGAACTTGAAGACATAGTGGCCGAGGAGCACCGAGGCGATCATCGGGATCGATGTGGCGACCACGCCCCAGATGAACAGCGAAATGCCGACCTCCTGCAGGCCTGCGACAAAGCCCGGGCCGGCGCCGATCCCGACGACGGCGATGAAGATGTTGAGGCCGAGCGTGTTCATCAGCCACAGCGCCGGTGACGGGATGCGGCCGAAGGCGGGGTAGGTGGTGCGCAGCCAGCCGAGCACGAGGCCCGCCAGAAGCGCGCCGCCGGAGGTCGAAAGGCCGATCGGGATGCCGCCGATCGTGATCGTCAGCGCACCGATCATCGCGCCGATGAAAAGCCCCCAGCCGAGAAAGGCGATGTCGGTCGTCTCGACAGGCCGGTCGGCAAAGCCGAGCGCCTTGATCGCCGCTTCGACATGGCGTTTCGCGCCACCGATGGTGACGATGTCGCCGCGCTCGACCGTCGTCCCGGGCAGCACCGGGATCTCGACCAGCGAGCGGATGATCTTGCGGGCATAGACGCCGCGCGCCCAATCCATGGTGCTGACTTCCGCCAGCGTCTTGCCGGCGAGCGCCTTGCTGGTCACGTAGACATCGAGGACTTCGGCTTCCGCGTTGAGCAGCTCCTTGTCCTCGACCTCGAGCAGCTTGTTGTCCAGGTTTTCGACGAGCAGCGAACGCCGGCCCGAAAAGGCGACGACGTCGCCCGGCTGCAGCACGGTGTTGCCATCGGCCTCGATGATCTGGTCGCCGCGCCGCAGGCGCTCGACGAAGACGCGGATCCCGGGAAGGATGTCCTTGACCGGTTTCCCGGTGAGCCCGCTTGCCGCGTCGACGCGATAGGCCCGGAGGCCGAAGTCGTGATAGGCGCGGGTAATGCCGGGCTCACTGCTTTCGCTGCCACCGCCGAGCTTGGCCTCGTATTCGCGGCAGGCCGCCGGAAGGTCGATGCCAAGAAGCTTGGGACCGAGCTGGGCGAGGATGATCGCCGAGCCGATCGTGCCCCAGATATAGGTCACCGCATAGGCGATCGGGATCTGGTCGGCAAAGGTCTTGGCCTGCTCCGGCGTCAGCCCGAGCGAATTGATCTGGTCGGTCGCAACCCCGATTGCAGCCGAGATCGTCTGCGAGCCGGCATACATGCCGGCGCCATAGCCGAGCGGCAGCCCGGCAATCAGCGCGCAGAGATAGGGAACGACGAGGCACAGCACCAGCACGGAGAGCGCAAAGGCGATCTGTTTCGGTCCATCGGTGCTCAAGCCCCGCACGAATTGCGGCCCGACGCCGTAGCCGACGGCGAAGAGGAAAATCAAAAACAGGGTGGATTTCAGGTCGCCGGAAACCTGGATACCCAGCTGTCCGATGAGAACGCCCGCAAGCAGCGTGGCGGTGACATTTCCAAGGTTGAACCCCGCGACCTTGATCGGACCGATGAGGAAGCCGATGCCGAGGGCGAGGAAGACGGCGACAGGCGGATAGGTCCGAAGCGTGTCGACGAAGAAATCAATGGGATTCACTGATGCTATTCCCCTCTGAAAGTTGAGTTGCCGTCACTTCATTTCGGGATCTGCGCGGCTAAGTTGAGCTTGTTTCCGAGGCTTGTCGATGCCCAATCTTAATCCCGGCAATTGTCGCTTCGGTCGTCGAAATTCTCAACGGGCATAGGGTTACGTGAGCGTAACGTATGTTACATTTCAGCGTTTTTGCTTGGGGTTGGGGATCGAGGCCGCCGCGATGTGTCGGTCGCATTCGATCGCAAGACCGCGGCACTGGCCCGGATCGCGATGGCACTTCAACTCTGGTGTTGTAATTCGTAACGTTATCTCCCAACGTGAAGCATGAGGCGTTTTCTCTTGGTTATGCTTGGAAAAGTTGCTGGGCACGGAACGGCGCGTCTTGCTGCTTGCGATAGGGGCGGCAGAACTTCGAGGGCTTGAGAAAAAAGCGGTGTCGTCTCCGCAAGGCGGCCGGTTCGTAAGGTGACGAGGAGGGGAAGCAATGATGGACGAGGTTATCCGAAGGCTCGGCGCACTTGGCGTTCAGCTCCCGACGCCGCCGAGGCCGCTCGGCGCCTACCGCGCGGTGATCGAGGCGGGTGAGATGCTTCATGTTTCGATGCAGGGGCCATTGCTGGACGGGCGCTTCGTGCATACGGGGCTGCTCGGGCGCGATGTGACCATCGACGAGGGGCGCAAGGCCGCAGAGTTGGCAGTGCTCAACGCGCTGGCGCAGATCCATGAGCATCTCGGCCGTTTCGAGCGTATTCGCCAGATCGTCCGGCTGGAGGGACATGTCGCCTGCACTGAGGATTTCCTGGAGCACCCGAAGGTCCTCGACGGTGCTTCCGAGCTTCTGGCGGCCGCCTTTGGCGAAAGGGCTGGCCATGTTCGCTCCGTCTGCGGCGTGCGCAACCTGCCGGGCAACGCCTCTGTCGCGGTGACGCTGACGGCCGAACTCTTGCCGCCGGAGTTCTGAGGTAGCACGGCACGTCTTTTAGCGGAAAGGTGGTCGCTATCGCGGGCGTCGGATTGTGTCCGGCGCCCAATTTTCGGCTTGCGCTACGTAATGTTATTTTATAACAAATCTCGCATGACGAAACGCCGCATGTTGATAGATCCCTCCCGCCTGTGTCGTGCGGTTGTCTCATCCGCCGATTCATGCGAGGAAGGCGTTGATGGTGCTGCGTCCGCGACAATGCGGAAGCGGCTGAAAAGGGAACACGGAACGGACGACCCTGATGGGGCCGAGACCGTGGCTGCCCCCGCAACTGTGAGCGGAAAGCGCATTCACACCATGTCACTGGTCGAAGACCGGGAAGACGTGGATGCGCCACGACCCGCGAGCCAGGAGACCTGCCATCGAACCGATCAACCACAACGGACGGGGTGTTCCGATGGAAAAGAACTGGCTTTCATACGACGGTTTTCCGTCCTCTTGCCGTTTCGCCATCTCTTGCCGTCAGTCCGGCGGAGGGCAGGAATGGCTGAGCCGAATTTCCGACAGCACAAGATAACGGTCTGCACCGATTGCCGCTTCACCGGCGGCCCATGCGTGCCCGGTGCCGAGCTGATCAAGCGGCTCAACCTGAGCATCGCAGCGCTCGGCGCACCGCTCGATCGCGACTTCTCGATCGCCGGAACGGTCTGCATGGCGGCCTGCACGCGGCCCTGCACCATCGCCTTCCAGGCAACGGGGAAGGCGACCTATCTCTTCGGCGACGTCTCGCCGGAAGAGGACATCGACGATCTCGTGCGCTTTGCCACAACCTATGCCGAGCGTGGCGATGGCATGACGCGGGCGGCGGAACGGCCGCGCGGGCTGAAAGGCAAGACGCTTGCCCGCATTCCCGCGGCGATGCTCGTCTCCGAAGATCTTGGCGGGCACTTCCAATGAGGTCGCGCAGAGGAACGAACCCATGAGCTGCAACGCGACGGGTGCAGCCCTCACGGTCGAGGGCCTTCGCTGGGGGCCGCGTTCGGGCCTGACGCTGGTCAACGACATCGGCTTTGCGATCGCGGCCGGCAGCCGGCTTGCGATCCTCGGGCCGAATGGCGCCGGCAAAACCTCGCTTCTGCGCTGCCTCTACCGGGCGGTGCAGCCGAATGCCGGCCGTGTTTCGGTCGATGGCGTCGATCTCTGGTCGATCTCGGCCCGCGAGGCGGCAAGGACAATCGCCGTCGTCTTGCAGGAGATGCCCGGCGATTTTCCCTTCAGCGTGCGCGACGTCGTGATGATGGGACGCATTCCGCGGCGGGAGGGCTTGAGCGGCTGGAACGATTTCGACCGCGAGCGGGTGCAGCATGCGCTCGCGCATCTCGATCTTGCCCATCTTGCCGGTCGCCAGTTCTCGACGCTTTCGGGCGGTGAGAAGCAGCGGGTGCTGATCGCCCGCGCGCTGGCACAGGAACCGCGCATCATCATCCTCGACGAGCCGACGAACCATCTCGACATCCGCCACCAGCTCGAAATCCTCGAGCTCTTGCAGACGCTGAAACTGACAATCGTCTCGACGCTGCACGACATCAATCTCGCCGCCGAGTTTGCGACAGATGTCGCGATCTTGACCACCGGGCGGCTGACGGCCTTCGGCCCGCCCGAAGAGGTGCTCAGCCCCGGCGAGCTTTCGGCCGCCTTCGGCGTCACCGCCACCGTTCACAATGCCGCTGCCGGCGGCGCCCGCTTTTCCTTTTCACTTCCTCGACAGGGATCGATTTCATGAAGATCAATATTGCCCCATTTTCCCTTCTTTTCGTGCTTGCCGCCGCCACGCCGGCGCTGGCCTATCCGGTCACCGTCAAGAGCTGCAACCGCGAGGTGACCTTCGACGCGGCGCCGAAGCGCGCGATCGCCAACGACGTCAACCTGGTGGAGATGATGCTGGCGCTGAGGCTCCAGGACCGCATGGTCGGCTATACCGGCGTCTCCGGCTGGAAGACGCTGGACGAGAAGCTGCGCGAAGGCGTCAAGGAACTGCCGGAGCTTTCGGAGAAATATCCGACCAAGGAAGTGCTGCTCAACGCCGATGCCGATTTCCTCTTTGCCGGCTGGAACTACGGCATGAAGGTCGGCGGCGAGGTCACGCCCGAGACATTGGCGCCCTTCAAGATCGGCGTCTACGAGCTGACCGAATCCTGCATCCACGTGATGGCCAAGCAGAAGCCTGATATGAACGACATGTTCGTCGATCTTCTCAATCTCGGCCGCATCTTCGGCGTCGAGGATCGCGCCGAGACGCTGGTTGACGGCTATCGCCGCCAGCTTGCCGAGATCACCAAGGCGAACGCCGGCAAGGCTAACCCGACGCGGGTCTTCGTCTATGATTCCGGCGAAGAGAAGCCGTTTACTTCCGGCCGCTTCGGCATTCCGACGGCGATGATCGAGGCCGCCGGCGGCGCCAACATCATGGACGACGTGGAAAAGAGCTGGGTGGAAATCTCCTGGGAACCGGTGATCGAGCGCAACCCGGAAGTGGTGGTCATCGTCAACTACGGCGAGGTGAAGGCCGAGGACAAGATCGCCTTCATGAAGAACAATGCAGCCTTCAAGAATGTCGATGCCGTCAAGAACGATCGCTTCGTCGTGCTCGATTATGTCGAAGCGACGCCAGGCCCGCGCAACATCGACGCCATTGCCAGGCTTGCCAAGGCCTTTCAGGGCGAGGGCCTGTAAGCGATGCTGGCTGAGGATGCGTCGCCTGGTCCCGTCGCCGTTTCACGCCTAGCGCCGGCACGGGCGCTGAAGGCGGGTGCCGGTCTCATGACGGCGCTTTTGCTGCTGGCCTTGACCGTCACGGCCGGCGTATCGCTCGGCTCGGCGCCGATCCCGGTTGCGACCGTCTGGTCGATCATCGCCAGCAAGATTTCTCCGGGCAGCGTCGAGGCTTTCTGGTCGGCGGGGCGCGAGAGCATCGTCTGGGACGTGCGCCTGCCGCGCGTCATGCTGGCGGGCCTCGTCGGCGCCGGGCTGGGGCTGACTGGCGCCGTGCTGCAGGCGGTCACGCGCAATCCACTTGCCGATCCGCATCTGCTCGGCGTTTCCTCCGGCGGCGCGCTCGGCGCGATCGTGGCGCTGCTGCACACCGGCATGATCCTCGGTCTTGCCACGGTGCCGCTCTTTGCCTTTGCCGGCGCGCTGCTCGCAACCGTGCTCGTCGCCTTCGTCTCCCGCGTGCTCGGGAGCAGCGCCGACCGTCTCGTGCTGGCCGGCGTCGCGGTCGCCTTCGTCTTGACATCCGTCGGCAACCTCATGATTTTCCTTGGGGACCCGAGGGCGACCCATACGGTCATCTTCTGGATGCTCGGCGGTCTTGGCCTGGCGCAATGGTCGCAGCTCGTCTATCCCGGCGTGGTGCTTTTCGCCTCCCTCGGCTGGCTGATGATCCGGGCGCGCGAAATCAATGCGCTCGCCATGGGCGACGAAACCGCGATGACGCTCGGCATTCCCGTGCGCCGCTTCCGGCTGACGCTGTTCGTCGTCACCGCACTTCTGACCGGGGTGATGGTCGCCTTTTCCGGCGCGATCGGTTTCGTCGGGCTGATGGTGCCGCATTTCGTGCGGCTTCTGGCCGGCAGCGACAACGTGCGGGTCATTCCGCTCTCGGCCTTCTTCGGGGCGCTGACGCTCATCCTTGCGGATCTGGCGGCCCGCGTCATCATGGCGCCGGAGGACATGCCGATCGGCGTCGTCACCGGGCTC
Organism: Ensifer sp. YR511; assembly: GCF_900103045.1. Lineage (NCBI taxonomy): Bacteria > Pseudomonadati > Pseudomonadota > Alphaproteobacteria > Hyphomicrobiales > Rhizobiaceae > Ensifer > Ensifer sp. YR511. The sequence goes on along the minus strand of NZ_FNGR01000001.1, from coordinate 370,075 downwards.
GTCGGCGGCATCGCCTTCATTGCCATCCTGAAGCGACGCGCGTAAGGCGGGTAGGAACACGTTATGGACAAGGGCCGGTTCCGGCCTATGTGTTAGCGCAGCCGAGGGATCGGCGATTGGCCCGCATGTGAGGAGCATATGGCGAACGAAGCTGACATCTGCACGCCGCAGGACGTTCTGAATTTCTGGTTTGGCGAACTCACCTATGACGACTGGTTCGGGACGAGCCACGAACTCGACCAGGCCTGTATCAGCCGCTTCCAGGCGTCGCACCTGGCGCTGGCCCGTGGTGTCGACGAGATCTGGCGCGCGAGCCCGGAAAACCGGCTGGCGGCGATCGTGCTTTTGGACCAGATGCCGCGCAACATGTTTCGCGGCACGCCGCTCGCCTTTGCCACCGATTGCCTGGCACTGCACGAGGCCAAGCTCGCCGTTGGCGCCGGTGCCGACATGGCGATCAAGCCGGAATGGCGCGCCTTCGTCTATCTGCCCTTCGAGCATTCGGAAAACCTTACCGACCAGACCATGTCGGTGAAGCTCTTTACCGAGCTCGGCGATGCCGATTATCTCGACTATGCCATCCGGCACCGCGAGGTGATCGAGCAGTTCGGTCGTTTCCCGCATCGCAACGCCTTCCTGGCGCGGCCCTCGACGGAGGCCGAACTTGCCTATCTGGCGCAGCCCGGCGCCGGTTTTTAACGGGAAAGCGGGCGCTGACGGGGATTTATCGCCGTTCTTTGCATCTTTCCGCCGTCTTTCGTATTCACATCGAAACGTGAAGACGGCCGGAGCGATTCCGGACCACGGTCTCAATCTGCAAGGATCATGAAATTGCGTTCTGTCGGAAAACTGCCCGCCATTCTCGTCTGCCTGCTGGCGCTTGCCGTGGGCGGCCCGGTCATGGCCCAGAAGGCGGCGCAGCCGACAGCGCAACAAACCGCACAGGCAAACGGGCAGGCGGGCCAGAAATCGACACAGCCGGCGCAATCGCCGCAAGGGGCACAATCGTCCCAGACCGCCGCCCAGCCTGCTGCCGGCAAGCCGGCGCAGGAGGCGCAGCCAGCGGAGAACGGGGCGACCCCCGGTGCCACGGAACCTGCGGCGACAACCACACAGCCTGCCCAGAATGCCCAGCCGGCGGCCGATGCCTTGCCGGCGGATGCGACGCCGCCGGCCCAGAGCCAGGCGGCCGAGCAGCTGACCAAGGCCGACGAGGAACTGAAGGGACTGACCGAACGGGTCGAGAAAGCCAAGGACGACGACATCGTGCTTGCCGACCTCAAGGTTCAGGTCGACGCGCTCGCCAAACAGATCATCGGCGTTTCGGTTTCGACCCGCCCGCGCCTCGACGAAATCAAGGCGCGGCTGACCGAACTTGGCGATCCGCCGGCCGAGGGGCAACCGCCCGAAGCCGACATTGTGACGGCCGAGCGCAAGCGGCTGATGGCCGAACGTGGTGCCATCAATGCGCTGACCGGCGAGGCGGAAGGCCTGTCGGTGCAGGCGACGAAGCTGTCCAACGCCATTACCGCGACAAGGCGCGCGCTGTTTTCCAATACGCTCCTGAAGAACACCGAAGTGTCGACCGGAATGTTCGACGACGCGCTGACGGCGACGGCGGACGAGACCCGGGTGCTGTCGCGCAGCGTCGGGAGCTGGCTGAGCTTTGCCTGGAACTACAAGCGCGTGCCGCTCCTGACGGCGCTGTTCCTGTCGCTGCTGGCGGCGCTCGTGTTCCTTTCCGGCAGCCGCAGGCTCTTTCGCCCGCTGATCGAGCATGACATTACCGATGAGGAGCCGAGCTACTTCCGGCGGCTCTCCGTCGCATTCTGGTCGACACTGATCCCGACCATCGCGTCGGCAGCCTTCGCGGTCTCGAGCTTCCTGTTCCTGCGCGGCTTCAACGTGCTGCGTTCCGATATCGCACCGATCATTGCAATCACGCTCGGGGTCGCCGTCGTCGTCTTCTTCGTGACGAGGCTCGCTCAGGCCGTGTTGTCGCCGCGCGATTCGCGCTGGCGGCTCGTCCGGGTTTCCGATCGCGGCGCGCGGATGCTGATGATCGCGATCTTCGCCATGGCGCTGGTCAACGGCCTCGACTACCTCTTCGGCGGCGTCAGCGAGGCGCTCGGTTCGCCTGTCGTCCTGACCGTCGTCAAGAGCTACATTGCCTCCATCGTCATCGGCCTGATCATCATGGCTTCGGCCTGGATCAAGCCGACGCTCAGGAAGGATGAATCCTTCGACGCCCATGGCCGCGCCTGGCCGCGGGTGGTGTCTTTCGCGCTGCTCGCGACCGGCGCCTTGCTCATCATTGCCGCTGTGTCGGGCTATGTCGGTCTTGCCCGCTTCATCGCCACGCAGATCATCATTACGGGCGCGATCCTCGTCACGATGTATATCGGCATCCTCACCGGCCGGGCGGTTGCCAAGCAGGGCGCCTTTGCCGAGACCGCCGCCGGGCGTTATCTCGAGCGGCGCTATAATCTCGAACAGGTGGCGCTCGACCAGATCGGCCTTGCCGCGGGCCTCAGCATCTACGCGCTGGTCGTGATGTTCTTCATCCCGCTGATCCTCTTGCAGTGGGGCTTCCAGGTCGCCGACATCGAGTCCTGGGCCTACCGGATGGTGACCGAGATCAAGATCGGCTCGATCACGATTTCGCTGGTTGGCATCCTCGCCGGCATCCTGTTCTTCGCGCTCGGCTACGCCGTCACCCGTTTCGTGCAGCGCTGGATCGACGGCAACATCATGGCACGCAGCCGGGTCGATGCGGGCGTGCGCAATTCGATCCGCACCGGCATCGGCTATACCGGCGTCGGGCTTGCGGGGCTGATCGGCCTGTCGGCGGCCGGCATCGACCTCTCCAACCTCGCGCTCGTTGCCGGTGCTCTCTCGCTCGGTGTCGGTTTCGGCCTGCAGAACATTGTCTCGAACTTCGTTTCGGGGCTCATCCTGCTCGTCGAGCGCCCGTTCAAGGTGGGGGACTGGATCGTCAGCGGCACGACGGAAGGTTTCGTCAAGCGCATCTCTGTCCGCGCGACCGAGATCGAGACCTTCCAGCACCAGTCGATCATGATGCCGAACTCGCTGCTCATCAACGCCTCGGTCGGCAACTGGACGCACCGCAACAAGCTCGGCCGCTCCGAAATCGCCATCACCGTCACCTATGCCAGCGAGCCGCGCCGGATCATGGAGCTGCTCGCCGAGATCGCGGCCGCCCATCCCATGGTCTTGAAGAACCCGTCGCCGAGCGTTGGCTTCACCGCCTTTGGCGATGACCGCATGACCTTCGAATTGCGCATCTACGTGGCCGACGTCCTGACCGGCGGCGGCGTGCGCAACGACCTGCGCGTCTCGATCTACGAACGCTTCCGCGACGAGGGCATCGGCGCGCCGTTCCCGGTCAAGATCGAGGACGTGCCGGTCGAGGACCAGACCGGCATCGAAAGCCACCACCCGGAAGAGGTCGGCGAGCCGAAGGGCGCCACCTCCGCCGAGGAAAGGGCCGCAGCCAAGTCTGCCGCTTCGGACAAGAAAACTGCCGCTGCGGCGCCGCTCGACGAGGAGCGCGAAGTGGAGGGGGCAAGCAGCCGCCGGAGCGCCAGCCGCCGGGCAAACCCAAACCGCTGATAAACGGACCGTTCAGCCACTATTCAGCCGGCCTGCCATAAAAAGCATGCAATTCTTCTGGTGACCGACTACGCTGGTCATCGGCTGAAGAGGTGGCCGGCGCAGCGTCGCGTAACCGACGGGGCGGCCGGCTCGGCAAGAGGGCGGCGCGTCTGGCGTCGATGGGCGATGAAGAAATTTGTGATTGCTTTGCTTTCCGGTTTGCTGATGGCCGGCGCGCCGATGGCCGGTGCTGCCAGTGCCGCGACTGTCACGAACAAGGACAGCGAGACCGCCGTTCTGATCGTCGTCGAGGGTGAAAGCCGTGTGGAAGTGGCGATCGCATCCGGAGCGACCGAAATGATCTGCCCCAGCGGCTGTTTCGTCACCGCGCCGAGCGGTGACCGCATCGGCCTGCAGGGCGATGAGAACGTCGAGATCGTCAACGGCAACGTCGTCGTCAAGTAACCTTTCATTCCGCGACAGCGGTGCGGCAGGCGCGCCGCTGTCGGGCGGCACTCCATTCGCTCGATAGGTCGGCAGGTGCCGTCGCTGATGGCGCCGGCAGCCCCTTTAGTAGCGGTCGCGGTGCTCTCTTCGCTCGAAGCCTAATCCCAAGGGATGGGCGAGGGCGCCGAAGCTCTCATTCGTTCGGGCGGGCAAGCCCGCGTCGGGCCTGCCGGACACTCTCCTTGCATTGACAGGCTGCATTGCCGGTAGCACGCTTGGGCGTTGGGGTGACGCGCGTGGTCGCGATCATCCGCGCATTGCCGGGGGGAGCCATGCCATTCCTTCGCATCGCCTTGTCCGTTCTGCTGGTGCTTTTCGCATCGGAGGCGCTGGCCGAAAAGCGGGTGGCGCTGGTCATCGGCAATTCCGCCTATCAGCATGTGGCCACCTTGCCCAATCCCGGCAATGACGCGCACGACATGGCGGCAAAGCTCGAAGGGCTGGGCTTCGAGGTGGTGACGGGCGCTGATCTCGACCTTTCGGGTGTGCGCCGTGCGGTGCGGGACTTCGTCGGCCGGCTCGACGGCGCCGACCTCGCGTTGTTCTTCTATGCCGGCCACGGCCTGCAGGTGAACGGCGAAAACTATCTCGCCCCCGTCGATGCCACGCTCGCTTCCTCTGTCGATCTCGAATTCGAGGCGGTGCCGATGAACCTGATCCTGTCGGCGATGGAGCGCAGTACACGGGTCAATATCATCCTGCTCGACGCCTGCCGCGACAATCCGCTAGCGGTCAATCTCGCCCGCTCGATGGGCACGCGCTCCGCCTCGGTCGGCCGCGGCCTTGCCAAGGTCGGCACCGGCATCGGCACGCTGATCGCTTTCTCCACCCAGCCCGGCAATGTTGCCCTCGACGGATCGGGGCGCAATTCGCCGTTCACATCGGCGCTCTTGAAACATCTCGGCCGGCCGGGGCGCGACATTACCCGCGAACTGATCGACGTGCGCCGCGACGTGCTGGCGGCAACCGGCGGCAAGCAGGTGCCCTGGGACAATTCCTCGCTGACCGGCGAAGTGGTGCTGAAGCCCGCCGTTGACGGCAAGCCGGCGCCGGCCGAGGCGCCTGCGACGGGTCAGGCCGCCGAGCTTGCCTATTGGGAAACGATCAAGGATGCGACCGACCGCGACCTCTTCGACGCCTATCTGCAGCAATATCCCGACGGTGCGTTCGCATCGCTCGCCAAGGCAAAGATCAAGATCATCGAGCGGGCTTCAGTGCCTACATCCGAAGGCGTGCCCGGCGGATCGGGTGGCCAGGCCGTGGCGGCCATCGATCCGGCGCTGGCCGCGCCCAATGCCGACGACACGACATTGGCCCGTTCCGTACAGGTGGAGCTCAACCGGCTGGGCTGTCGCGCCGGCAGCGAGGATGGCGTCTGGGGTGCCGGCAGCCGCAAGGCGCTCGAAGCCTTCGGCAAGTTCGCAAAGGTCGACCTTGCGACGCTCGAACCCTCCAGCGACGTGCTCGGTCGCCTGAAGTCGGAGAAGGTGCGGATCTGCCCGCTTGCTTGCGGCCGTAACGAAGAGGCGAAGGATGGGCGCTGCGTCACAATCCGGCGCGAGGCGAAGCTGCCGCAACCAGGCGAGACGCAAGGCACGATCAAGGCACCGCAGAAAAACACCGGCACCCGTGCGATCAGCCCACCGGCCGAACTGCAGAAAAAGAGCTTTGCCAATTGCCCCGCAAATGCCGATGTCGCGTTCCGGCAGATGTTTGCCCGCGGCTCGGGCCGGGGCCGCATGACGATTTCCGCCACCCATTCCTGCGGCCGGGCCTTTGCCTGTCATCGCACCGCAAGGGGCCAGCCGTGGGATTGCGGCTGGCGGTGAAGCGGACAGCGCATGCTGGCGCCATCGAACGGGGTTGGCGTGAAGGGCGGCGGCGTTTCTCAACCCTCGCGCGTCATTTCAGGGCTTGATTTCGCTGCCGCATGCGCAAGGATCGCCGCGATGGTCAAGGCCGGTTCCGGCAAGGGAGGACACCCCATGAAGCTCCAGCTTATCCGCAATGCGACACTCAAGCTCGACTATGCCGGTCACACGGTGCTGATCGATCCCTTTCTAGGGCCGAAGGACAGCCTGCCGTCCTTTGCGGGGCGGGCGCCCAATCCGCTGGTCGGGCTGCCGTTCGACACCGATACCATTCTTGCCGGGGTCGAACTCGTCATTATCTCGCATCTGCACGAGGACCACTTCGACGACACCGCCAAGCATCGCTTGCCGAAGGGGCTGCCGATCTTCTGCCAGCCGGGCGACGAGGAGGCGATCCGTGGCGCTGGTTTTCGCGACGTCACGCCCCTTCTCGGCAAGGCGCAGTGGCAGGGCCTGAAGCTCACCCGACGTGACGGCAGCCACGGCCTTGGTCCTGTCGTTCAGGACATGGGGCCGGTCATGGGTTTCAGCCTTGAGGCCAAGGGCGAGCCGACGGTTTACTGGGCCGGCGACACGGTGCTCTATCCGGCCATCGAAAAGACCATCCACGATACGAAGCCGGATGTGATCGTCACCCATTCCTGCGGCGCACGCTGGGACGGCGCCCTGATCGTGATGGATGCGGCGCAGACGATCGCGGTCTGCGAGGCCTCCAAGAAGAGCATCGTGGTTGCAACGCACATGGAGGCGCTCGACCATGCGACGGTCAGCCGAGGTGATCTCCGCGCCGCTGCCAGCGCCCACGGCATCGCCTTGCCCAGGCTGCTCATTCCGGATGATGGCGACGTGTTGACCCTGATACCGCCCGTGGTCTAGGCGGCCGACAGGTCGCAGCAGGCAAGCTGTTGTGCGGCACGGCTGCCGGGGGCGCCTTCTTGACCGGCTGCGGTCTTGATCCGCTCTCGCTTGCCACAGGTATCTGTGAATATTCGAAAATTCGCGCATATTAAACACAACGAAATCCTCCGCCGCAGGAGCGGTCACCGTTGTGGATCGAAAGCTCGCAGCCATCCTGGCGGCCGATGTCGCCGGCTTCAGTCGCCTCGCAGCGCTCGACGAAGAGAACACGCTTCGCGCGCTCGACCTTTGCCGGGGGCGGATTGCCGAATTGGTGGATGACCATGGCGGCCGCATCTTCGGCAGTGCCGGCGATGGTCTCGTCGCCGAGTTTCCAAGCGCTGTTCAGGCCGTCCGCTGCGCGGTGGAAATCCAGCGCGGTCTTCTCGATGCGCAGGAACAGCCCCCCGAACGCCACCTGCAGTTTCGCATCGGTGTCAATCTCGGCGACATCGTCGTGTCGGGAGACGATCTGCTTGGCGACGGAGTCAATATCGCCGCGCGCCTGCAGGAGATCGCCGTCCCGTCGGGCATCTGTATTTCCGGGGCGGTGCGCGAACATCTCGACGGCAAGGTGCCCTTCGCGCTGACCAGCCTCGGCGAGCGGACCTTGAAGAACATCCCCCGGCCCATCCTGGTTTTCCGGGTCGACTGGCAAGACGAGATCGCTGTCGGAGGTGGCGTCCTCGACGGGGCGCCGCTGGCCGGTCGCAGCAAGGACCAGCCGTCGCTCGTCGTCATGCCCTTCGACAATCTGAGCGGTCCAGGCGACGAGTACTTCGTCGACGGTGTCGTGGAGGAGATCACTGCGGCGCTCTCGCGCGTCCGGGATTTCTTCGTCATCGCGCGCCAGTCCGCCTTCACCTACAAGGGGCGCTTCGTCGACGTGCGTGACGTCGGCAGGGAGCTCCGTGTCACCTATGTGGTTGAAGGCACCGTGCGCCGCGGTGGCGACCGGCTGCGCATTTCCGTGCAACTGGTCGACGCCGAGACGCGGACCCAATCCTGGTCGGATCGCTACGAGGGCGCAATCGAGGATATTTTCGAGTTCCAGGATCGGATCGCCGCGCAGGTGGCAGGCGCCATTCATCCGGCCATCCGCGATGCCGAGATCGAGCTTGCCAAGCGCAAGCCGCCGGCCAGTCTGCGCGCCTATGATTTCGTCATGCGCGCCTTCCCCAATCTCTGGGGGCGCCGCAGGGATAGCAACAACCAGGCGATCGAACTGCTTCGGCAGGCGATCCTGGTCGATCCCGGCTACGGCCGCGCGCATGCGCTTCTGGCGTGGTGCCATGCCTCGAGCGCCTCCTACCTATGGACCGACCGGCCGGAGCAGGAACTGGATCATGCGCGTTCCGCGATCGAAGGTGCAGGCTCGATCAGCGACGATCCGACCGCTTTGACTGCGGCTGGCGCGGCAATGAGCATCTGCGGCGATCAGGATCGCGCCGCCACCTTTATCGAAAAGGCGCTGGCGCTTGATCCGAACAATGCCTGGGCATGGGCTCGGCTCGGCTGGATCGCGATCTTCACGGACGATCCCGCACGCGCAACGGAGCGGTTCCGGCGTGGGATGACGCTGAGCCCGAGAGACCCGCTCGCATTCAACATGAAACTGGGGATGGCTTTTTCCATGGCCATGCAAGGGGCTCTCTCCGAAGCCATCGCGATCGCCCAGGACGTCGTCAACAACTATCCTGACGTGACCTGGTCCTATCGCCACCTCGCGGCCTGGTCGGCGATGACCGGGGACATGGAGACCGCCCGATGGGCGGCGCAGAAGCTGCTGGCAGCAGAGCCGGGGTTCACGATCGAGCGGTATCGGGCACTGCCCTGGTTTCAGAGGATACCGCAGTGGCAGCATCAGATGGCCGAGGCGCTACGGCAAGCCGGCTTGCCCGAACGTTGATCGCCGCTCGAGGGATATGGGCGTTCCGTTCCCGGCCAGCCTCACGGGATCGAGAAAATGCTGATCTCGTTCGTGATGCCTCTGAGCGCGACATTGTGCGATTGCGGGTTGAGGCCGCGATCGCTGAGCAGGCTCGAGGCGCGCGGATCGTCGAGCACCGAACCGGTCGCAAAGATTTCGCGCGAGCTGGCGAGGTGCTGGACCCGAGAGGCGATGTTGACCGTCTGGCCGAAATAGTCCTGCCGCTCGTTGAGGCTGACGGCGATGCACGGTCCCTCGTGGATGCCGATCTTCAGCAGCAGGTCTTCCGAGCCGCGGTCCTCGTTCAGCTGTCGCATGGCATCGCGCATGCGCATGGCGGCCGCAACCGCCCGGTCCGGCGTCGGGAAGGTGGCCATGACGGCGTCGCCGATCGTCTTGACGACCGCGCCGGCTTCCGCCGCGACGATCTCGTTGACGACACTAAAATGGGTCTTCACCAGATCGAAGGCGGCGAGGTCGCCGACCCGCTCGTAAAGCTCGGTCGAGCCGCGCAGGTCGGAGAAGAGAAAGGTGAGGCTGGTGATCTTCAGCCGCTGGTCTACGTCGATCGTGTCGGTGCGGTAGATGTCGCGGAAGGTCTGGTTGGAGAGCAGCCGCTTGGCGGTCAGGAACGGCCGGCGGCGGCCGAGGATATCGTGCAGCGCGTCGTTGGCGATGCAGACGGAGGGCAGGGTGCGGACATCCGTGTGGTTTTCCACCTGAATGCGCAAGGGACCGGGTTGCATGGTCAGCGCTTCGTCGTGGCGATGGCCGCGGTCGAAGACGAGCGACAGCGTGCGCCGCTCCTTGGTCGGCTCGCCCTTAACGTCGATGAACTGCGCGGCATGGGTCACCGGCTCGAAGATGATGATGAATTCCGCCGGCATCTGCAGCGAGATCACCGCCTTTTCGCCGGGCGGCAATTCCAGCGCCTCGATCATGAAATCGTCGACCTGGGCCTCGTAGCCCTCCTCGGGCAACTCGATGCCGGAGCCCCAGTAGATCTGCCGGAAATATTCGAGCGGCGTCAGTTCGTGCGGGCTGTGGGCCTCGATATGGCGTATGCGCGGGTTCACGGTGAAGGTCACTTCCACCATCTCGTCCAGCGTCGGCTCATAGCCGGCGGCGCAGAGCGAGCAGGTATAGGTGTCGCTCTGCACGGTTTTCAGCGAGGTGTTGGCATCGAGCACGCCGCCGCAGCCGGGGCAAAGCACATTCCAGGAAAGCTCGAAAAGGCCGAGGCGGGAAGCATGCAGGAAGGCGGCGATCGCCTTCTCCTCGTCGAGCCCGTGCTCGGCGGCAAAGGCGAGTGCGTTGATGCGGCCGAGTTTGCGGTCCGGCGCTTCCCGGACAAATCGCTCCAATACGCCGGCGATTTCAGGCTGCACGGTCTGGCGCAGCATATCGAACAGAGGCTGGGCTTCACTCATGCCGGCATCCTACACCGAAAACGGGCGCCGGGGCAGACGGTTTATCGGTGAGGATTGGTCGAGGGGAAAGCGGCCGACCGCCTTCCCGTCATTCGCTACGCTCCACCTCGCCAGCACTCCTCAGGCTACCTTGCGGTCGCGACCGAAGGGATCGCCAAGCACGGACTCCGTGTGCAGACAGGCCTGCCAACCGCTGTTCTCGCGTATCCAAGTGGTGGCGTCGGCGGCTTTCAGTGTCAAAGGCTGCCCGTCCACATCCATCTCTTCCGTCACCGTATAGGCGATGACGGCGACGTCCTCGCGCGGAAAGACCACGCTGACGTCGTCGAGGCGGAACGACTTGAGCTTCCAGGAACGCTCGGCCTGTTCTGCCATTCTGCGATAGTCGTCCGGCGTGAGCACCGCTGCGCCTTGCGCGCCGACGACAATCGAGCGTTCGGGCAGCATGGCCACGGATGCCTCGGTGTCCTTCTCCAGAATGGTTCGCCAGAATTCCTGTTCGAGGTCGATAATCTCCTGTTCGTCGGCATGTGCCATGGTTCGTACCTCCGTTTGGCATACCGGCAGAAGGCGTCAAACCGCGAAAGGTTCCGCCAAGACAGTCGGGTTCAGGCGATCTCAGAGCGCATCTTGATGCCGGCAACAAGCGTGGGAACCGAACAACCGACCACGTCGTTTCCCTGGTCTGGCATCACGGTTGGGACAGGGGGTAGGAACATGACGGCGCTATCGGGAAAATGCCTTTGCGGTCGGGTCGCGCTCTCGGTGCGCGGCGAACCGATCCGGGTCGGCATCTGCCATTGCATGGACTGCCGCAAGGAGAGCGGATCCGCCTTCACCTTCTATGGCATCTGGCCCGCGGAACAGTTTGAATATTCGGGCGAAATTTCGGATTTCCAGGGCCGGTGCTTCTGTTCGCATTGCGGCTCGCGTGTCTTTTCGGTCGACGCGCGCGAGGCGGAGGTCAAGCTCGGCATCCTGTCCCAGGCGCCGACGCCGCTGAAGCCGAGCTACGAACTCTGGGTCAAGCGCCGGGAGCCTTGGCTGCGGCCAGTGGAGGGTGCCGCGCAGTACCAGGAAGATCGCGAACGCACAGGCGACGAGGAGCGGTCCGACACCCGCTACTAGGCCTGTTTCGCTACAAATTCGAATCCCCTTAAATGAGCATCGATTCATGCAGTGAATTGTGCTTTAGATGCCGCCCCCGTCCGGCCGAGGCGTCGTCGGCGAGCGGACGCTGGGGGAGTGAATGTCGGCACGGCCTTCCTTACGAATTTCCACGCCGCTCAACGGACTGCTGGCAGCGCTCGGCCTTGCCGCCGTCGCGGCGCTGACCACGCGCAATATCGGCGCGACGGCGCGGCTCTCGCTGGAGCTGGTGCTTGGCGGCCTCTGGCTTTTCTATGTGCTGCAGCTGGCCGATACGCTCGCCGCCTGGCCCACGGCGGATCGTCGCGCGCTGATGCCGCATCTCGTCATCGATATGGTGGCCGTCGTCGTTCCGCTGGCCGCCTTCCTGTTCGCCGATCCGCGCGACCAGAGCCTTTATTGCGGAGTCTGGCTCTTGAAGCCCTTGCGCCATTCCACCTTCTTCCGGCTGCTCGGCCGGGTGGTGGCGCGCGCCGCGCCCAATCTCGTCGGCGTCACCTCGCTCTTCGGCATCGTGCTCTTCGGCGCATCGCTGGTCGCCTATCTGATCGAGCGCGACATCCAGCCGGACAAGTTTGGCAGCATTCCGCAGGCCATGTGGTGGGCGGTGGTGACGCTGTCGACCACCGGCTATGGCGACGAGATCCCGCAGACGCTGGCCGGCCGGGTGCTTGCCGGTCTGGTGATGATGAGCGGTATCGGCATCTTTGCGCTCTGGGCGGGCATTCTCGCCACCGGGTTTTTCGAAGAAGTGCGCCGCCAGGATTTCGTGCGCAACTGGCAGCTGGTCGCGGCGGTGCCGCTGTTCGAAAAGCTCGGCTCGGCCGCCTTCGTCGAGATCGTCAGAGCATTGCGGCCGCGGGCGGTGCCGGCAGGTAGCATCATCTGCCGCAAGGGCGAGCCGGGCGACCAGATGTACTTCATCGTCGAGGGGCGCGTGACGATTGCAACGCCGTCACCGACGCCGGTCGAGCTCGGCCCCGGCAGTTTCTTCGGCGAGATGGCGCTGATATCGGGTGAGCCGCGCTCTGCGACCGTCACGGCTGCCACAGAAGTCTCTTTGCTGTCGCTCTATTCGGAGGATTTCCAGATGCTGTCGAGCAGCAATCCGGAGATCGCCGAGGTCATCCGCCGGACCGCCGAGACGCGGCGTGGCCGAGCCCCGGAGGCATGAGAAAAGCCGGCGTCACGGCGGCCGGACGTCTCAAGCCGGCACGCCGGTCTCGTTAATTCGCCGGCCGCTTATTAACACCGAAGAAAGCCTTTCTCCTCTAGCATGGCGCCTGCAAGTTACAGCGACTAGGCGGGCATGAAGAACGCGCGGAGCTGTAGGGGGACACTCTTTCACATAGGCGTTCAATGTCATTTTTTGGCGTTTCCGGAATGTATTATTCCGGCGAATCCCTTGCCGAGCACCGCATCGTGCTTGCCGAGGACTCCAACCTCTTTTCCTCGATGGTCTCGAAGCGGCTGAAAGAGCTGTTCGACATCGATGTCATCGTCTGCCGTGACTATGACGATCTGCAGTTCGCCGTCGAAAACGCGACATTCCCGGCCTCGCTCGCCATCTCCAACATCAACCTGCCGGGGGCGGAAAACGGCGAGGCGCTCAACTACCTGATCGAAATGAGCGTGCCGACGGTCGTCTTCACCGGCTCGTTCCAGGAATCGACGCGCGAGAAGATCCTGGCCAAGGAGATCGTCGACTACGTCATCAAGGACAGCGTCTTTGCCGTCGACATGCTGGCAGAATCGGTCTGCCGGTTCCTCACCAACCACAAGCACCATGTGCTGATCGTCGACGACAGTCCGACCGCACGCGCGCTGCTGACGACGCAGCTCAAGCGCTACAACTTCCGCACCAGCTCGGCCGAAAACGGCGCGATGGCGCTGGAGCTCCTCAAGAACAATCCGGACATCGGCCTCGTCATCACCGACTACAACATGCCTGATATCGACGGCTTCGAGCTGACGCGGCGCATTCGCAGTTCCTACGGGCCGCACCAGCTGCGCATCATCGGTGTTTCGTCGTCGACCAACCGCCTTCTGTCGGCGCGCTTCCTCAAGGCCGGCGGCAACGACTTCGTCGTTCGTCCCTTCGTCAACGAGGAATTCTACTGCCGCGTCAACCAGAACCTGGATACGCTGACCAAGATCCGCACACTCAGTGAAAAAGTTAGGGTTCCTGCTTAACCATCAAAGCAGGATGGGTAAAAACCCCTAAGAATTATTGGGTGGGTGCACCAAAAACGCCGCGCACAGGTTGCCGTATTAACGAAATTGCAATCCGAACGGTCTTCAATCCGCCGCAGCAGGAGCGGGGAACCCGGTCACACGGATCACGCCGGCCGAAAGGCCAGGCGCGGCAAGTGGCCGGGTTGAAGATTTCGGGAGCCAGCGTCACCCCTTGAGGGAAGCACGCCTGTGGCTCGAGAGGGGTTGCAGGGACGTGAGATTGCGCCGCACGCCAGGCCGGGTGAATTCTGTGCAGAAGCACAGTGACAAGCGCATGCTGCTTGTCGAAGATTCCCGGATGTTTGCGACGGCGCTGAAGTACGGGCTTGAGTCCGTCCACGGCATTCGCGTTACCCATTGCAACTCGCTGGCGGCGCTGAAGGAAGCGCTGGAGCAGGCGCCGGAGAGCTTCTCGCTCGCCGTTCTCGATCTCAACCTGCCGGATGCGCCCAATTGCGAGGCGCTCGAATTCATCCTCGACAACCAGGTGCCGGCCGTCGTCTTCACCGCGGCCTTCAACGACCATACGCGCGAGGAGATCCTCAGGCGCGGCGCGCTCGATTGTGTCATCAAGCACCAGCCGGAATCGATCAATCTCTTGATTGGCGCCGTCGATCGGGCGCTGACCAACGGCAAGACGACAGTGTTGCTTGCTGATTCCGATGCCGCCTCGCGCAGCGAACTGGCCGGCATCTTGAGGCGCAAGCGGATTTCCGTCTGCGAGGTCGCATCTGCCGCCGATGCGCTGCAGGTGCTTGACAGCGGCGAGGCCGTCGATCTCGTCGTCACCGACCTTGATCTCTCCGACATGTCCGGCGCAGCGCTGCTTGCCGAGGTGGAACGGCGGCGGGGCGACGGCGCGGTGCCGGTCATCGGTCTCTCCGACAGCGGCGACCGGCGTGCCGGCGCCCGCTTCCTCGAAGCGGGCGGTACGGATTTCATTCAGAAGCCCTTCCTCGAAGCGGAGTTCAATGGGCGCATTGCGCAGGCGGCCGGTGTGCAGAAGCGGCTGCAGACGCTGCAGCGGCAGGCGGCCAGCGACTACCTCACCGACCTCTACAACCGCCGTCACTTCTTCGTGGCGGGGCCGCGGCTGGTCGAGCAGTGCCTCAGGCGCGGCGAGCCGACGGCGATCGCCGTGCTTGATATCGATCATTTCAAGCGCCTCAACGACACCTATGGCCACGAGATCGGCGACATCGTGCTGAAGCATGTGGCCAAGCGCCTCTCCGTGCTCGTTGGCGAGGACCATCTGCTCGCCCGCCTCGGCGGCGAGGAGTTCGGCATCCTCTTCAACGGCTGCGACGTGCGGCGCGCCTTCGCCTTTTGCGACGCGCTGCGCCTGGAATTAGCAAAATCCCGCATCGTCGCCGACGACGAGGAGCTGACGATTACCGTGTCGATCGGGCTTGCCACGATCGAGACCTCGGAGGCCTTCGAGAACTACCTGCACGCCGCCGACCAGTTTCTCTACATGGCCAAGCATGCCGGCCGGAACCGGGTGATTTCCGAGTTGGCGCTGCTCGACGCGCTGGCCTCGTAAACTGCCGGGCCAGACCGGCAGGCCCACCCTCGGAAATAATGATCCGTCACCTGTCGGCTTGGAACGAAGTCGATCGTCCTTCGGTTACCGCACATGATCAGGCGGCACGAGGAGGACCAAATCATGACCAATGTCGTTTCAAATCTCTGGTTTGCGAAGGAGGCGCGCCAGGCCGTCGACTTCTATGTTTCGCTCGTTCCCAATTCGGCAATCATCCGCGTCACCACCTTGCCGGCGGAAAGCCCGAGCGGACCGCCCGGCAGCGTGACGACCATCGAGTTCACGCTCGGCAACCAGGAATTCCTGGCGCTCGAAGCCGGGCCCCTCGATCCGTTCAACCATTCCTTCTCGATCATGATCCAGTGCGATACCCAGGAGGAGATCGACCGGATTTGGAACGCGATCAGCGAAAACGGTGGACAGATCGAACAATGCGGCTGGATCCGCGACCGCTGGGGGTTGTGCTGGCAGATCGTGCCAAGGGTGCTCGGCGACATGGTCGCCCATTCCGACCGTGCGCGCGCCAAGCGCGTCACGGAGGCGATGCTCGGTATGATCAAGCTCGATATCGCCGAACTGGAGCGGGCGTTTCACGGCTAGAAGCCGGTTGTCTCGTGGGTGCAGGACCCGCAAGTTATGGAAGCGGCAGGCGGGCCATGCCCCGCCTCCAGCGACGCTCGAGATGCCAGGCACAAGGCCGCCTGCCTGTGCAACCATGGGGCGCTTTTTGGCGCGAAGACATCTACCCGTTTATGAGGGAACCTTTTATAGGATGACAAGGCTGGCCGGCGCGGGGGCACTTGGAAGCGCACTGGCTGTTGGGGGGAGACGACGTGAATTTACAGATGTTTACGAGTGTTGATGGCCGTATCGGACGTCAGGCCTGGTGGTTGACGCAGATCGTTATTTGCATTGCGGCGATAGCCGCGATGTTCGCCGGCGGGGCGTTGTTGGCGCTTTCGGGCGTGGAAAATTATGCCGCGGGCTTCAGCCTTATGCATATGCTTGTCATCTTCATCATCACCGCGAGTTTCTATTTCGGCTTCACGGTCAACACCAAGCGCTGGCACGACCATGGCCGTTCCGGGTGGTGGAACCTTGCGCTGTTCGTCCCGGTCGTCGGGCCGCTCTTGGGCCTCGTCATGTTGGGCTTCCTCGCGGGCGAGGAGGGTGACAACCGCTTTGGTCCGCCGGTCCTACGCTTCGTCGGAGGCGGTGCCGCGTGCTTCGGCCGCGCCGGTCAGTGACGCCGGGCTGTAAGTCAAAGGGCTACGGCGACGTTTGTGTGCGTCCGACAGAACGCGTGTCGCCTTCGGCGTTCATTTTTCGCCCCTGCACGTGCCAAGCGCGTGCCGGTGGCGATGCCGGGCATGATCAAGCCGAATATTGCCAAGATTGAGCGTGCAAACAGCTTTGGGCCCCCGACCGTCGGGCGTCGAGCCTTGCCGGTGCCGGATCGGTCTCGGGCTATGCCGGTCCGCCAGGACGAAGGCCGACCTTTCGGTCGTGCCCCGCAATCGCTTTACTTGCTCTTCTGCGGATAGATCGTTTCGCCGCGCTTCAGCATCTCGACGAAGGTCTCGATCTTCTTTTTGCGCCCGGCTTCGGTCTTCATGTTGTGGGTGCGGAAGGCGAGCGCGAAGCGGTTCTGTGCGCTGAGCTTGCCAAGCATTTCGCGGGCTTCGGGCTCAGCGTCGATCGCCGCCTGCAGGTCGTCGGGGATCTGCATGTCCTTGCCGCTGGCATAGGCGCGGTCCCAGCGGCCGTCGGCCTTGGCGGCATCGACCTGTTTGAGCCCGTGCTCGGTCATACGGCCCTCGGCAATCAGGCGCGCGACATTGTCGACATTGATCTGGCTCCAGATGCTCTTCTTGCCGCGCGGCGAATAGCGCTGGAGGAAACTCCTGTCGTCGTGCCCCTTGCGCACGCCGTCGATCCAACCCCAGCAGAGCACGGCGTCGATCGCCTCCTTGGGCGTGACCGAGGCGAGGCCGGAGCTGACCTTGTGGGTCTTGATCCACACTTCGGTTTCGCTCTGGTGGTGAGCGGCGAGCCAGTCGTAGAAGCTCTGGAAGTCCTTGAATTCGTGAACCTTGGCGGGATCGATCTCCACGGGGGCCATCGTTCGTTGTGCTCCTCGCTCTCCTGAAACGCCGACCATTCAATCCAAAAAAGCGGCGCGTGCAAGCGCCATGACGGCACAAGCGGAAAGTGTCACCAACGAAAAAGGGCGGAGAAGCTCCGCCCTTGTCTGGTCCGTCTGATCTGCCGCTTATCGCGCCATCTGCAGCGTCAGCTTGCGGTCGGCGCGCTCCTGCTGCGGCGAGCGGTTGTAGAGTTCGCGATAACACTTGGAGAAGTGCGAGGCGGAGACGAAGCCGCAGGCTACGGCCACTTCGACCACCGGCATCGACGACTGGATCAAGAGGTGCCTTGCGCGATCGAGGCGGATTTCGAGATAGTAGCGCGCAGGCGAGCGGCCCATTTCCTGGCGGAAGAGACGCTCGATCTGGCGGCGGGAGAGATCGGCGCCCTCAGCGATTTCGAGCAGCGAAAGCGGCTCGGCGAGGTTTGCCTCCATCAGTTCGATGATGGACAGCACCTTGGCGTTCTGCACGCCGAGACGGGCGCGCAGCGGCAGGCGCTGGCGGTCATGGGGCCCGCGCACGCGATCGGTCAGCGCCTGTTCGCAGACGCGGTTGACGAGGCTCTCGCCGAAATCCTGGTCGATCAGGTTCAGCATCATGTCGAGCGAGGCGGTGCCGCCGGCGCAGGTGTAGATGTTGCTGTCGATTTCGTAGAGGTCGGCATAGACGTCGACCTGCGGGAAGCTTTCGGAAAAGCCCGGCAGGTTTTCCCAGTGGATGGCGCAGCGCTTGCCGGTCAGAAGACCGGCCGACGCCAGCACATGGGCGCCGGTACAGAGGCTGCCGACGGCGACGCCGCGGTTATAGACCTCGCGCAGCCAGGCATTGACCGACTTGTTGTTGAAGTCCTCGACATAGATGCCGGAACAGACCAGCACCATCGAGGGGCGGTTTTCGCCGCCGAGAAACTTGCGCTCGTCTGCAAGCGACGAGTTGACCTCGAGCGCGATACCGCTCGACGACAGGACCTTTTCGCCGTCGGACGATGCGAGGCGCCAGGAATAGGCCTCGTAGCCGAGCATGCGGTTGGCGATGCGGAGCGTTTCGATCGCCGCCGAAAAGGGCAGCATGGAAAAGTTCGGCACCAGGAAGAAGACGAGAGAACGCTTTTTGGTCAGTGGCTTGTTCATGAGGCTTCCCATGCTTGGCGATGCGGTATATTCGTCGCTTGGAAGATACTCTTCGGCTTGTCTGTTTGCGACATTCGCATGGATAGCAGCGACCGCAAAGAGATTTCGCATTGCGACATCGCGCGGTGAAAGGCGGCTCGGCCCCGCTTTCAGGCTTTTGTAAGGAAAGCGACAGTTTTTACAGCGCTGTTGACGCTATCGGACAAGAACTGCTAGAGATACGCAACATTCGCAAAGCGCTCTCCAAGGTTGTGTTTGCCGATTGCGACGCTTCACACGGCTGGCGCGGGTGTCGGTAAAAGACAAGTGGACCTCGTGCGATCGCTCGCTAGCCTGATTAACGGCACCGCGAGTAGCGGTACGAGCCAAATCGGCCGATGATCACACGCCATTGGCGGCGCGTGCTTTCGACACTACCTGCGATGCGGCGGTCTCTTTGGAAGGGTACGTTGCGTGGGGCGGAATCAGCCGACAACTCTGAGGCGCGCCGTTTCGCTGCTGAAGGCCCTTTGGACTGTTTCGGTCATCGTCGCGACAACCGCCATCGGTGCCCACGCCGGATGGTTGGGCCACGGCATCGTGGGGTCGTTGGCGCTCGGGTTCGTGGGGCTTGTCGCCGGCTGTTTCCTCAGTCGGCCGTCGCTTCTCGCAGATTGCTGACCTAGGCCGCATTGCGTTTCGGATTGCGCGACGACACGTTCGAACGCAAAGGAAAAGGGCACCGCCTTGTCGGCGATGCCCTTCGATTGATCCGGATTGTGACGCCCTCAGAAGGGACAGATCACGCCGTCATTCATTGTTCGGTCTTATGCACCGCATCGTCCACCGACGGGAAGCCGATGTCCTTCAGCGTGTCATAGGACAGGTTCTCGAGGGCCCGTTCCTGGCGATAACGCTTCCATACTGCCCAGGCACGAACCTGCAGATTGAAGAGACCCGGAAGGGACGAGTGGGAGGATGCCCGTTCCGAGGCCGATGAAAACTGAGTGTTGGACATTTCATGGCTCCTTCTGAGTGTCTCAGCCGGTCGCGACCATGATGGTATTTATGGCCTAACCTGACTTATCATTCCAACGAATATGTTTGATGCCTTTCATCAAACATGGTGATTGATTAGCGGGTCCGCAAACATCACGTCGTCACGGACTCTCTGTGGCAGTTTGGCGAGTTCGCGCCGGGCTTCCACCCGATTCCGCGCGATCTGTTTTTCGCGTCGTTGCCTTGCAACACCGTCGAGGACGGCAATCATTTGATTGAGGGCGTTGAGGACCATGTCGTTGCTCCTGCTATGCTCTTTTTTTACCACTGCCTGCGGCAGGCGGCTGTTACGGAGGGAACTCTTCGAAGCGGCGATAACAAGGGCTGCGGTGGACATGCGTTTCTCCTTCCTTCGTCGTCCTTGAGCTTGACTATCGGCCATTGCTGATGTTCAATCAAACGAAATGAAGTGAAGCTATCTTTCAGTTTTTTTGAATGAGGTTGACGCCATGAACATGCTGATGCGCCATGCGCTTCCGCTTCTCGAAATGGACGTGCTGAAGACTTTCATCGCGATTGCCGAGACCGGCAACTTCACCACCGCCGCCGAAACCGTGTACCGCACGCCGTCGGCTGTCTCGATGCAGATCAAGAAGCTCGAGGAGATGCTCGGCTGTACGCTGTTCCTGCGAGACGCCCGCTCGGTCACCTTGACGCCGAAGGGCGAGTTGCTGCTCGGCTTTGCCCGCCGCCTGCTGTCGCTCAACAACGAAACGGTTTCCCGCTTTCTCTTGCCGGATATGAACGGCGTAGTGCGCGTCGGCGCGCCTGAGGACGTTGGCGAGCGCATCCTGCCTGAGGTGCTGAAGCGTTTCGCCGAATCCTATCCGAACGTCACGGTCGATGTGTCGATCGGCATGAGCAACGCCATGCGCAAGAAGGTGGACGAGCACCGGCTCGATATCGCCATCTTCAACAGCCTGACCGAGGGAACGCCCCGCAATGGCGAAATTCTGATGCAGGAAAAGCTGGTCTGGGCCGGCGCAAAGTGCGGCAGCGCGCATCTGAAGGATCCGCTGCCGGTGTCGATGTGGGAGGACGGCTGCGTCTGGCGGGCGGATGCGGTAGAAAAACTCGCGCGCGCCGGCCGCAAGTTCCGCATTGCGTTCCTCAGCGCCTATACCACCGGGCAGCGCGCCGCCGTGCTTGCCGGTCTCGCGATCGCGCCGCTGCCGCGTTACCTCGTCCAGGGGGAAATGGTGCAACTCGGCGAGCGCGACGGCCTGCCGGATCTCGGCCACTACAATATCGGCCTGCAGGTGATCAGCGATGCGCCGGCGCCTGTACTGGCGGTCGCCGACCATGTGCGCGACGCCTTCGCCGATCTGCAGGTCCAGTAAGGGGAGATATCGCGGTTGCGCTCTTCCCGGTCGCTGCCCGCCGCCTTCCTGTCGTCCTGGCCACTTTCGTCGGGTGCCCGGCCATGAGTGAACGGTCGCGCGTTCTCGATCCGATCGACCGCCTGTCGGAGATCATCTTCGGCCTCTTGATGGCGCTGTCCTTCACGGGAACCATGAGCACGGTCACGGCCGGCGAGGGCGGTGTCAATGCCGTGCTCGTCGCCGCCCTCGGCTGCAACATCGCCTGGGGCATCGTCGACGGCGTCATGTATGTGCTGACGACGGTGGTGGAGCGCGTGCGACGGCGCGGTTTTCTCGACAGGCTCAGGTCTGAGCGGCTCGATCGCGCCCGCGAACTGTTTCTCGAAAGCCTGCCGGACGATGTGCGCCGCGTCTCTTCGCCCAAGGAAACGGAAGCGCTGCTTGTCCGGGTGAGGGCCCTTTCCGCCGACCCCAGGCACCGGGTGGTGACCGCACACGACCTTAAGGCAGCCGTCGCGATCTTCCTGCTGGTCGTCGCCTCGACGTTGCCGCCAAGCATTCCCTTCCTGCTGACGGACAATGTCGCGCTCGCCATGCGCGCCTCCAACGCCATTGCGCTCGTCATGCTCTTCGTCATCGGCGCGCGCCTCGGCCGCTACATGGGCCGAAGCCCCTGGCCGATGGCCTTTGCGATGGCTGCGATCGGCGCGGTTCTGGTGGCGGTGACGATCCTCTTTGGCGGATAACTTTCGCCCTTGAGCGACGAGGGTTCGCTCACACCTTGATCGGTGCCTGGCGGATGTGGATTTCGATCAGCCGTTTCAGTTCGGGCAGATCCCGGGCTTCCAGCGCGTCGACCATCAGGTGGTGCTCGCGGGCCGATTGCTCGATGCGGGCGCGGGTGCGCCATTGCGAAACCGGGGCCGATACGGTGCGCTGGCGGATTTCGGCAACGACGTCGACGAGTTCGGAATTGCCCGAGAGCATGAGAAGCGCGCGGTGGAAGGCGAGGTTGGCGTCATAGTGCTCCATGATGGAGCCGCGAAACGACATCTCGTCGAACTGCCGGGCGAGTTGCCGCAGTTCGGCGATGGTGGCGGGCGTTGCATTGGCAACCATGCGGTCGGCGACGCCGGTTTCGAGAATCACGCGGATATCGCTGATTTCCTGCGTGCGCTGGTCGTCGAGTTCATAGACCTGGTAGCCGCGGTTGGGATTGTGCTGCACCAGCCTGCGCTGCGACAGCCGGTCGAGCGCCCGGCGCACCTCCGGCCGCGTGCAGTCGTAGCGGCGCTCCAGGTCGATCTGCTTCAGCCAGGCGCCGGCCGGCAGGGTCCCGGTCAGGATGTCGTGCAGCAGGAGGTCGGTAACGTCCTTCTTGTCCTCGGGCTTTTCCTCGGTCGCCAGCATTTCCGTCAGATCGTCGCTCATTCCTGCCTTACACTCTCTTTCCGCCTGTCACCGGCCTCTGACGCACGTTGCTGGTGCATGTCCCAGGTCCCCGGCGCGTGCCTCGCGTCGCCCGCCGCAGCGGAATTGGCTCCATTTTTGGAGAAACTATGATGCTGTCCTGAACAATTCAATGCGGGAGAGCGGCGTTGCCTGCCTGCCTCTCGCCGTTGTGCACATCGCTTGAAATGTTTCAGGACCCTCTTGTGTATCCAAAAATGTTATCATAAATTGGCGCCAATTCTGGTTACTATTGTTGCGGAAGTCAAGAAACGATGAAAAATGCCGATGCCGTCTGGGACCTCCTCGAAGCCAAGCGCGAACGGTTCTTCGTGCTCAGCGACCGGGTCTGGGATACGCCGGAAACCAATTACGAGGAGTTTTCCTCGTCGGCCGAACACGCCGCGCTGCTGGAGGCCGAAGGTTTCCGTGTGTCGCGCGGCATCGCCGGCATGCCGACGGCGGTCATGGGCGAGGCGGGCGAGGGCGGACCGGTTATCGCCATTCTCGGCGAGTTCGATGCGCTGCCGGGCCTCAGCCAGGAGGCCGGCATTGCCGAGGAGCGGCCTCTGGTCGACGGCGGCAATGGCCATGGCTGCGGCCACAATCTGCTCGGCGCCGGCGCGATGATGGCGGCGACCGCCGTCAAGGATTACCTCGCGGCGAGCGGCATCAAGGGGCGGGTGCGCTATTACGGGTGCCCGGCGGAAGAGGGCGGCTCGTCCAAGGGCTTCATGGTGCGCGCTGGCGTGTTCGACGATGTCGATATCGCGATTTCCTGGCACCCCGCACCCTTTGCCGGCGTCAACAACCCCATTTCGCTTGCCTGCAACGAGCTCGACTTCCGCTTCAGCGGCCGGGCGTCGCATGCGTCGGCTGCCCCCCATCTCGGCCGCAGCGCGCTCGATGCGCTCGAACTGATGAATGTCGGCGTCAACTATCTTCGCGAACACATGCCATCGTCGGCGCGCATCCACTATGCGGTGACGGACACCGGCGGCAACGCGCCGAACGTGGTGCAGGCCCGCGCCAAGGCGCGCTATCTCGTGCGCGCCCGCAGCCTGCCGGAACTGCTCGATCTCGTGGAACGTGTCCGCAGCGTTGCCAAGGGCGCGGCGCTGATGACGGGCACCACGGTCACGGACGAGATCGTCAGCGGCGACGCCAACCTCGTCGGAAACACCCCGCTCGAAGCGCTGATGCACCGCCAGCTTGAGCATCTGGGACCGCCGCAGTTCGACGAGGATGATCGGCGGACGGCGGCAAAGTTCCAGGAGACCTTTACCGGCGAGGATATCGCCTCTGCCTTCGAGCGTTTCGGGCTCAAGCTGCGACGGGGCGTTTCGCTCTGCGACACGATCTTTCCGCCGGAAAACGGCGCCGGCACGCTTGTCGGCTCCACCGATGTCGGAACGGTGAGCTGGGTGGTGCCGACTGTGCAGATGCGCGGCGCGACCTACGCGATCGGCACGCCCGGCCATTCCTGGCAGCTGGTCGCGCAAGGCAAGCTGCCGGCTGCCCACAAGGGCATGGAGCACGCGGCCAAGGTGATGGCGAGCACGGCGGTGGAGCTCATCCTCGATCCCGCGCTCATTGCCGCCGCCAAGGCCGACCATGCCTCGCGGCTCGAGGGCACGCCCTTCGTCAATCCCATTCCTGACGATGTCGACCCGCCGATCCCCGGGGTGAGCCATGGTTAAGTCATCGATCGACAAGCGAAGGGAGGCGCTGCGATGACTGAGCCCGGTTTCCTCGACATCATCAGCTTCGGGCCGGACGGCTGGGGGCCGGCGCTTGCCGCCGGCGCCTGGATGACGATCCTGATCGCGATTGCCGGTTTTGCGATCGGCGGCCTCATCGGCACCTTCGGCGCCTGGGCGAAGATCTCCGGCGGCCCGGTCGTCCGTGGATGCGCCGAGGCCTACACGACGGTCCTTCGCGGCATTCCCGACCTCCTGGTCATCTATCTCTTTTATTTCGGCGGCAGCGCCGTGGTGACGGCCGTCGGCCAATTGTTCGGTGCGGAGGGTTTCGTCAGCTTCCCCGGTTTCATCGCCGGTGCACTTGCGGTCGGCATCACCTCAGGCGCCCAGCAGACCGAGGTCTATCGCGGCGCCTTCCGCGCCGTGCATCCGGGCGAGTTGGAGGCGGCAACCGCCTGCGGCATGGGCCGGCTCCTCAAGTTTCGCCGCATCATTGCACCCTTGACGCTGCGTTATGCGCTGCCCGGTCTCGGCAATGTCTGGCAGGTGGTGTTGAAGGAGTCCGCACTGGTGTCGGTCACGGGTGTAGTCGAACTCTTGCGTCAGGCGCAGATCGGCGCCGGATCGACCAGCCGTCCCTTCGACTTCTTCTTCATCGCAGCCATGATCTATCTCGCGATTTCGACCGTGTCGGGCCTCGTTCTTCAGGTTACCGAGCGCCGGTTCTCGCGCGGCGTCAGGAGGGGCTGATGGATATCAAATTTGCCCTCGAAACCTTCTGGAGCTTGGCGACGGCGCTGCCGCTGACGCTGGAGCTTGCCGCGACATCGATCGCGCTTGGTTCGGTGCTGGCTCTTGGGCTGGCGCTCTCCCGTCTGTCGGGCATTCTTGCGCTCGATCTCTTTGCCCGCACTTACGTGTTCCTGTTTCGCGGAACGCCGCTGCTCGTGCAGATCTTCCTGATCTATTACGGCCTCAGCCAGTTTCCCGCCGTCCGCCACAGCATCTTCTGGCCGCTTCTGCGCGAACCCTACTGGTGCGCCGTGCTGGCGCTGATGCTGAACACGGCCGCCTATGCGAGCGAAATCATCCGCGGCGGCCTCCTTTCGGTTCCGCACGGCCAGGTCGAGGCAGCGCGGGCCTGCGGCATGGGGCGCGTCATGATCTTTCGCCGCATCGTCATGCCGCAGGCGCTGCGCCAGGCGCTACCCGGTTACGGCAACGAGATGATCTCCATGGTCAAGGCGACCTCGCTCGCCTCGATCATCACGCTGATGGAAATCACCGGCGTCGCCGCCAAGCTGATCTCGGAGAGCTACCGGGTGATCGAGGTCTTCGTCGTCGCCGGTCTCATCTATCTCGCCATAAACTTCGCGCTGACCCGGCTCGTTGCGTTTGCCGAACACCGGTTTAACCCGCAGCTGCGCGCGCCATTGCCGATCTCCGCCGAACTCAAGGGAGAAGCCCATTGAACATGTCCGCCGCCGTCACCGCACCGGTCGCGATCCGCGTGCACGACCTTCACAAGAGTTTCGGCCCGGTCGAGGTGCTGAAAGGCGTCTCGCTCGACGCGCGCGAGGGTGAGGTGATTTCCATCCTCGGATCCTCCGGCTCCGGCAAGTCGACGCTGCTTCGCTGCATCAACATGCTGGAGGTTCCGAATTCGGGCACGATCGAGGTCGCCGGCGAGGCGATCCGGCTGAAGACATCGAACGATGGGCGCAGCCGCCCGGCCGACCCGAAACAGGTGGACCGCATCCGCTCCGAACTCGGCATGGTGTTTCAGAGCTTCAATCTCTGGTCCCACAAGACCGTGCTTGAAAACGTCATCGAGGCGCCGGTGCATGTGCTGAAGCGCCCGCGCGTCGAGGCGATCGAGGAGGCCGAAGCCCTGCTTGCCAAGGTCGGCATCGCCGACAAGCGCAACCATTATCCCTCGCATCTCTCCGGCGGCCAGCAGCAGCGCGCCGCGATCGCCCGTGCGCTTGCCATGCGCCCGAAGGCGATGCTCTTCGACGAACCGACCTCGGCGCTCGACCCGGAACTGGTCGGCGAGGTGCTGCGCGTCATGCGCGGCCTGGCGGAGGAGGGGCGCACCATGCTGGTCGTCACCCACGAGATGGGCTTTGCCCGCGACGTCTCGAGCCGCGTCGTCTTCGTGCACAAGGGCACGATCGAGGAGGAGGGGCCGCCGCACGAGGTCTTCACCCATTCGAAGTCCGAACGCTTCCGCCAGTTCATCAAGAGTTGACGCCTGTCGTGATCGGCGGGCCGAAAAACAAGGCAATCAACATCCACAAAAGGGGAATGCTGCAATGAAAAAGACCACCGCAATCATGGCATCGGCGCTTGCCGTTGCCGCGGGGCTGATGTCCATGCCGGCGCAGGCCGAAGACAAGAAGTGGACGAAGGTGACGATCGCCACCGAAGGTGCCTTTCCGCCCTATAACCTGACCAAGGCGGACGGCACGCTCGACGGCTACGAGATCGAGCTCAGCAAGATCCTCTGCGACCACATGAAGGTCGAATGCACCGTCATCGCGCAGTCCTTCGATGGCATGATCCCAGCGCTCAACGCCGGCAAGTTCGACGCGATCATGGCCGGCATGTCGGCCACCGAGAAGCGCAAGGAAGTCATCGACTTCTCGATGTCCTACGGTAGCACCGGCCAGGCCTTCGCGACGCTGAAGGGCGGTGATCTCGAAACCCTGCCGATGAAGGGCGAGCTCTTCTCGCTTGCCTCCAACGAGGCCGGCGCGCGCAAGGCGGTCGACGAGCTGAAGCCGCTGATCGAAGGCAAGACCATCGGCGTCCAGACCGCCTCGATCGCGGCGCGCTTCATCGACGAATATCTGAAGGACGTCGTCGAGGTGCGCGAATACAAGACGACCGAGCAGCACGATCTCGATCTCGTCGCCGGCCGCGTCGATTTCGTCATGGCGTCCATGGGCTACCTGAAGACGACCGTCGAAAAGCCCGCCAACAGCGACATGGTCATCACCGGCCCCCGCTTCCAGGGCGGCTTCCTCGGCGCCGGCAGCTCCGTCGGCCTGCGCAAGAGCGACCCCGAATTGAAGGCGCTGTTCGACGACGCAATTGCCGCTGCCAAGGCCGATGGTACCATCAAGCGCCTGTCGGAGAAGTGGTTCGGCTTCGACCTGACGCCGCAGTAATCCGGGTCGGTTCGCCCTCTCAACCAAAGCACCGCGCGTTCCGTCGAACGCGCGGTGTTTTCTGTGACTGGAATGCCCGGCGCTTCCTCGCGCGCTTGCAAGGCGCCAGGGCTGTTTATTTAATAGCGACGCGCAGCGCGTGTGGACATCTTTCGAACACAATCGCTTCGTATAAGCCCATCTGTCGACATTTGCTTATGAGCGCTGAATGTGTTCGCCGCTCGCAACTGTCGCGTCGCTTTAGACTTTTGACCACGGATGTACTGGCACTGGTGTAAGAGCGATGATGAGGAAGGTCGGTGCGGTTTCGCCCCGGCCTTTTTTATTGCCGGATGATCACTTCAGCGTTTTCGACGCGAGCACAAAGTCGATCAGGTCGCCGACCGTGACGAGCTTTTCGACAGAGTCGTCGGTCAGATAGATCTCGAACTCTTCCTCCACCAACATCGCCAATTGAGACACTTCGAGCGAGTCGGCGCCCAGATCCTCTTCGATCTCGGCATCGTCTTTCACTTCGGAAGCCTTCACGCCGAGCAGCTCGACGAGGATCGCCTTTACGCGTTCGGAAACATCGGATCGTGTGGGTGCCATGGATCTACTCCCTCCCTTAAAGCATAACACAAAGGGCGGTGAACGGCCGTCTAGGCCTATAGGATCATTCGCTGATTTCGTCATGATCCAAATGGGTTAGGCCATTTCGGTGAGGGAGAGCCCCTGGGTGTTTGCCAGTGCCAGACCTCGGCACCTCGGCGAACTCCTGCGATATATCGGCGAACGCGTCGATCAGGGTGCCGCCGAGCGATATGAAACCCTGAAGATCGACTACAGGCCGCGCTATACGCCCCTGTTGCGCGCGCTTGCCGCCGGCGCCGAGACCGTCACCGAGATCACCAGCAACAGCAGTCTCACCCAGGGCGCGATCAGCCAGACGGTCAGCCTGATGCTGAAGGGCGGGCTCCTTGCCCGGCGCGGCCTCGACGACGGCAGAAAGACCGGCCTGCGGTTGACGAAAAAGGGCGTCGCCCTCCTGACAACTCTGGAGCCGCACCGGCAGATGACATTCCTGGCGATTCGGTGCCTCGAGCTGGAATCGGATATCCGGTTCTTGAGGTGCTACAGGCGCTCGGGGCGGCGCTGGAGCGGGAAGGGTTCGCGAGCCGCCTGAAGGCCGCCCCCCATCGTCAGGAGAAGGAGGCTTCCGGTGGCCGCTGAAGTCGGGACCAGAAACTGGTTCGATGCCGCAGCCACCGCCTATGCCCTGTTCCGGCCGGACTATGGTCGGTTCATGGAACGGCTTAAGGAAAAGCCTTCCTCGATCCAGCCTTGAGGGAGGCGCGGCAGCCACCGCGCCAAGCCCAATCCGGCGCGGCAAAGCCGCCCCGGTCACCTTCCAACGATGCCCTATTTCGTCGGAGCAGGCGTCGGCCGCACCAGCGAGACGACGCGCGGCTTCGAGGGGGCGTCCAGCCACTCGATCCACTTGTCCCGTTCCTCGGTCGTGTCGAAGAACCGCCAGAGCTTGTAGTCTTCTTCGGTGGTCTGCAGCATTTCGCCGATCGAAACGAGCTCCATCGGCAATTCCACCTCGTTGCCGTCGTAGCGAATGAAGTAGATCCCCTCGGCGGCAAGCCGGATGATCTGACCGGTGCCATAGGTGCCATCGGGATCGTCGACTGTGAAGTACATGCCGGTCAGGGTATCGAGAATTTTGTCGTTCATGGGTTCTGGATGCCAGTTTAAGGAATAGGTTTCATCAGACCGTCGCCCGCCGCCGGAATTAAGGCAAGCTGAAATCTCCAGTGTCCACATTCACCAAACAGCATAATAGCCCGATGCGCGACCAAACGAGGACTTTCGCTTGTGCGGTCGGCCGCCACGTTCATGGCGAGAGGGCGGCTGGTGCCGCCCTTCGTTTGCGTCAACCAAAGTACGATGTTTTGCCGCGCGTGAGGTTGGACCTGCCCGTGCCCGGCGTCGTGTTGGGTTTCCCGCTACCGCCCGCCAACTCGATTGCTTCAATGGCTTTGGCAGCCGGCTGATTTTCAGAGGCCCCCAGCGAACTCGCTGCGAAGGCGGAGCCGGCAAATGCAAGCGATGCCGCGACTGCGATGATGATTTTCATTGGTCTCTCCTTGGTTCAAAAGCACGCGCAAAAGCGCGCCAACCTCGGCGTAGACCTGCTGTGAGAACGAAGACATACGGCGGTTGTCGTATTTCGACACGGCAGAGACTTGCGAAAACTCGGAATGGTTACCGGACTACTCCCGGCTCCTCCTCCGCCGCCTTCCGCCGCCTTCACCGTCATCGCTACTCACCTTGCGCTCCGGCAAGGTGACCACGGTCGAAAGCTTCGGGAAGCTGTCGACCTTGTTCGGCATCGCCATGGCGTTGACGAAATGCTCCTGAAATTTTGATTCAAGCGCCGTCTCTATCTTCTCGATTTTGCTGACAGTTTGCTCGATCTCGCGGCGGTGGCCGCGGTTCAAGAGCGCCATCAGCGCGCCGGTACCGGCGGCGTTGCCGACGGCCTTTACGTCGTCGAGATCGCAGTCCGGGATGAGGCCCAGCACCATCGCATATTTGGGATCGATGAAGGAGCCGAAGGCGCCGGCAAAGCGGATGGTGTCGACGTGGTCGACGCCCTGCTTTTCCATGAGCAGCTTGATGCCGGCATAGAGCGCTGCCTTGGCGAGCTGGATGGCGCGGATGTCGTTCTGCGTCACGGTGATGCGCTGCTCACCCTCGTGCAGGAGGTAGGAGAAGGTGCGGCCGTTCGGGATGATGCGCGGGCTTTTTGCCGCCATGGCACCATCGACGACACCGTCCTCGGAGATGATGCCGGAAAGATACATCTCGGCGACGATCTCGATGATCGCCGAGCCGCAGATGCCGGTGACGCCGACTGATGCGGCCGCCTCGGCAAAGCCTTCCTCGTCCGACCACTTTTCGACGCCGATGACGCGGAAGCGCGGCTCCAGCGTTACGGGATCGATGCGCACGCGCTCGATCGCGCCGGGGGCGGCGCGCTGGCCCGACGAAATTTCCGCACCTTCGAAGGCCGGGCCCGTGGGCGAGGAAGCGGCGACGACGCGGTCCTTGTTGCCGAGCACGATTTCGGCATTGGTGCCGACATCGACGAGCAGCATCATCTTGTCCTGGCGATAGGGCCCTTCGGCGAGGGTTGCGCCCGCCGCATCGGCGCCCACATGGCCGGCGATGCAGGGCAGCATGTAGAGGCGCGCGCCGCGATTGACGTCGATATCGATCTCATGCGCCCAATATTGCAGCGCGCCTGACACGGCGAGCGCGAACGGCGCCTGGCCGAGTTCCGTCGGGTCGATGCCGAGGAAGAGGTGGTGCATGATCGGGTTCGCGACGAAGACCATGTCGAGAATGTCGTGGCGGTCGACTTCACCCTCGGCGCAGACCTTGCCGATGAGACCATTGACCGCCTCGCGCACGGCCTTGGTCATCGCCTCGCGGCCATCAGGATTCATCATCACATAGGAGACGCGGCTCATCAGGTCTTCGCCGAAGCGGATCTGCGGGTTGGAGGCGCCGGACGAGGCGGCGATGCGACCCGAGAGCAGTGACACGAGATGCATGGCGATCGTCGTCGAGCCGATGTCGCAGGCAACGCCATATGCCTCGTTCTTGAGGCCCGGCCACAGGCCGACGATGAAGGGGCGCGAACTATCCATGTCGCGGTGGATGGCGGCGGTGACGGCCCAGTTGCCTTTGCGCAGAATGCCTTGAACCTGCGGGATCAGGTGCGGCGCAATCAGCAGATCCTTCCAGCCCCAGTCCTTCTCCAGCATCACCTTCAGCCGGTCGAGATCGCCGAGCGGCTTGTGCATGTCGGGCTCGTCCACCTCGACATAGCAGAGCTGAACGGCGGCGTTGCGCTCGATCACCCGGTCGGTTGCGGCCTTGCGCACGACCTGGGCGTTGATAACGGTATCCTGCGGCACGTCGATGACGAGATCGCCGAGGATCTGGGCGGAACAGGAGAGGCGGCGGCCGTCGGGCAGGCCGCGGATCTTCTCGTAGCGATCTTCCTTGGCGCCCTTTTCAGAAATGTGGTCGTTGGACGAGACGATCTTGTGCTTGGCGAAGTTGCCTTCCTGCACCACGATCTGACAGCGTCCGCAGGTGGCGCGCCCGCCGCACACGCTTTCGACATAGACGCCGAGCTTGCGCGCCGCATCGAGAACCGGCGTGCCGACCGGGAAGCGGCCGCGCTTGCCCGAAGGCATGAACAGCACGAGAGGGTCCTTTTGCGCGGCTTCGGTCATGTTGGTCTCGATCTCGGAGGTACCTTCAATGCGCATGCTCTGTGGTCTTTCGTCAGGTCCGCTTCAATGGGTCAAGCGAAGCACGGGTAAACGGCTTCAGACTGCACCGGAACAATGCCCGACAGTTGTCCAATCCCGACATGGAAGCTTCTGTTTCAAACAGTTAGGCGTGGGGCACGGCGGCGCGTCAGGCTTACTTGCGCGACAGCCGCCGGGCGTTGTTGCGCACGCGCTTGCCATAGGGCCTGAGGGCTGCGGACGCAATCGCCGTTCCGTGGCCAGACGCCGTGCCGCCGGTCATCAGGCGCAAGGTGTTGTCGAAGGCGGCCTTCCAAAGGGCCATGTTCACGGCCATGACGCTTTCGGCCGTGGCGGCGATCTTCTCGGAGACCATGCGATGAAGCTCGGTCACGTCCTGGGTCTTGCCGGTGAGCGCCGCCATCTGCATCTCCTGCAGTCGGACGGCGATGACGAAGGGGGCCTCGAACCAGAGGGTGGCGGCATCCAGGCGTAGGCTGCGTGTCATGGTGATCTCCACTTTGCGTTGGCGGATGGATGAACCGACGTGCGTTGCTACGGCGCCCCGGCAAGTTTTACGACTGCGAATGTATAGGCAAGAGTCGCGGCCAGCACGGCCGAACTGCCCCAGAGGCAAGCCTTGATCACCTGCTCCTGCGGACCGAGATAGACCTTCCTGGTGACGGTGGCGATCATTATTGTTCCAAGTACGGCAGCCGTCACGATGATCACGGGTGCACCATAGGTGCGGAGCGCGGCGTAGAACCGCTGAAACTCGGCCGCATCGTCAAACAGTGTGTACCTGGCGATAACGACCAGAGGGAGAACGACGGCAAGGAGGCGCAACTGGCTTCTCATCGTCCTTCTCCCTCGAGCGCATCAGCGCCGATCCAGGAACTACTCGCTGGCAGCCGCACCACCCGTGCGGGCCGCGCGGCCACCGCGACGTCCGCCACCGGCGGCTGCCACTGGTGCTGCCGCAACCACGTGGCCACCTTCGGCCGGCTTGTGGTCGCGGTAGGTCTTGATCCAGTGGGTGCAGTTCGGGTCGGTGCCGTTCAGAACGTTTGCCGCACGCACGGCTTCCATTTCCTGCGGGCGGCAGGGGTTCATGATTGCCGACGTCATGCCGGCGCCGATGACCATCGGAATGAAGCCGGCATTGATGCCGTGGCGGTGCGGCAGGCCGAAGGAGATGTTGGACAGGCCGCAGGTGGTGTTGACCTTCAACTCTTCGCGCAGACGCCGCAGAAGTGCGAAGACCTGCTGGCCGGCGGTGCCCATGGCGCCGATCGGCATGACCAGCGGGTCGACGACGATGTCGTGCGGCTTGATGCCGAAGTCGGCGGCGCGCTCGACGATCTTCTTGGCGACGGCAAAACGCACATCCGGATCTTCGGAAATGCCGGTTTCGTCGTTGGAGATGGCAACGACCGGAACGTCATACTTCTTGCAGAGCGGCAGGATCGCTTCGAGCTTTTCCTCTTCGCCGGTCACGGAGTTGACCAGCGGGCGGCCCTTGGCGACGCGCAGTGCCGCCTCGATCGCGGCCGTCACCGAACTGTCGATCGACAGCGGCACGTCGACGAGGCCCTGGACGATTTCGAGTGTCTTGACCAAGAGCGGCGGCTCGGTCTCGTTCGGGTTGACGGCGGTCACGCCGGCGTTGACGTCGAGCATCGTCGCCCCGGCGGCAACCTGCTCCAGCGCGTCCTTGATGACGGTATCGAAGTTGCCCTCGATCATTTCGGCGGCCAGCTTCTTGCGGCCGGTCGGGTTGATGCGTTCGCCGATGACGCAGAACGGCTGGTCGAAGCCGATGATGATCTCGCGGGTGGCGGAAGCGACGATGGTCCGGGTCATGCAGGGTCCTTTGTCATTTGGCGTCTATGTAATCACGCCCGTGAAGTCGATGATAGGCGCCTTGTGGCCGGCGCCAGTTTTGTCTGCGGTCAGTGCGGGTGATGGGCCGCGGCTTCGGCCATCTGTTGCTGGTTTTCTTCCTTGCCCTCGCGAATGTGCTCCAGGCGCTCGGCAACCATCGCATCCTCCGGCAGCGTCTCGTGCTTCCAGGGGCGGCGGCCCTTCAGTACCCCCGATTCATGCACGATTTCTGCGACATATTCTTCCTGGCGGTAGGCCATGACGTGAATGCCGGAGACGCCTTCGATCTCCTTCACCTCGTTGATGATGTCGATGCAGAGCTGCTTGCCTTCCTTCT
Source organism: Ensifer sp. YR511 (assembly GCF_900103045.1). Classification (NCBI taxonomy): domain Bacteria; kingdom Pseudomonadati; phylum Pseudomonadota; class Alphaproteobacteria; order Hyphomicrobiales; family Rhizobiaceae; genus Ensifer; species Ensifer sp. YR511. The sequence goes on along the minus strand of NZ_FNGR01000001.1, from coordinate 336,402 downwards.
TCTGGTCCTGCGCGCCCTCAAGGCGGGTAATCACGCTGTCCGGAATATGGATGCCCGGCACGTTGGAGCGGATCCAGCGGGCGGTCTTGGCCGATGCCATCGGCCCGACGCCGACGAGGATAAAGCACTTCTCGTGCAGACCGAGGTCGCGCACCTTCTTCATGTATTCGCGGAACATCGGCACGTCGAAGCAGTACTGGCTCTGGACGAACTGCGCGCCGGCCTCGATCTTCTTGGCGAGACGATAGGGGCGGAAATCATAGGGCGGCGCAAAGGGGTTGATCGCAGCGCCGAGGAATACCTGCGGCGGTGTCGTCAGCTTGCGGCCCGAGAGGAACTTCGAGTTGTCGCGCATGATGCGGACGGTTTCGAGCAGCGACATGCAGTCGAGGTCGAAGACGGGCTTGGCGCCTGGCTGGTCGCCGGCCTGCACGCCGTCGCCGGTCAGGCACATGATGTTCTGAACGCCCATGGCAGAGGCGCCGAGCACGTCGCCCTGGATGGCGATGCGGTTCTTGTCGCGGCAGGCGATCTGCATAATCGGGGCGTAGCCCATGCGGGTCAAAAGCGCGCAGATGCCGACCGAGGACATGTGGCAGTTGGCGCCGGAGGCATCGACCGCGTTGATGCCGTCGACCCAGCCGTCGAAGATCGCGGCGCGCTCGTAGACATCCTGCGGGTTTGCGCTGTCAGGCGGGTTGAGTTCGGCGGTGACGGCGAACTCGCCGCGGCGCAAAACCCGCTCAAGACGGCCGCGGGAGGAATGGCCGGGCAGGGGCTCGAGCGGCGCGCCGGGATCGAAGGGATTGATGTCGGGGCTCATGCCTGGCCTTCCTTGGATGCCGCTTCACGGCGCGCTGCGGCTTCCGCCGTCACGCGCAGCCAGGACGAGGTTTCGCGCAGCGACTGGTTGACCGGCTTCTGCACGTTCATGATGGCGTTGCCCTTCTCCATGTTCTGCGAGCCCTTCCAGGCCTGCACCCAGACGCAGGGCATGTCCGGCTCGACCTCGCAATTGCCGTTGGCGCGCACGCCGCCGCAGGGGCCGTTGCGTAGCTGCTTCGGACAGTTCATCGGGCAGGACATGCCCGTCGACGACAGCGCGCACTGGCCGCACATGCGACAGTCGAAGAGGAAGCCTTTCACGTGGCGCTCGACGAAGGTCACCGGACGCTCGACCCGGCCATAACCGATGGCGTTCCACAGCGGGTGAAGCAGCAGGAACAGATCGGCGAAGCGGTGGTAGAACCATTCGAGGAAGCGGGAGTTGCGGACCGCCCAGAGGCGGACCGTATATTTGTGGCGCGAGCGGCGGCTCGGCGAAACGCCAGACGGCGTAAACGCGCCGGTTGCGGCCTTGGCGGCCGGGGCGGCGTTGCCCTTCATGACCTTCGGCTCGCTCGGCGGTTTGGCGTCAGCCATTGTCGCGGCCTCCGGCTTTGACGAGGGCGACGAGGCGTTCGCGGTCATAGGCGGCTTCGAGCTCGGCGGCGGCCTGGTCGGCTTCCGTTTCCAGATCGTCGGAGACCGGCACCGGATCGGCCTTGCGCCATTCGGCGAGGTAGTCGTCGGTTTCAGCCGCACCGGTGCGCATGGCGCACATGTCGATCGCTTCGGTGAAGCGCAGAGACAGCTCGCGCTTCGCCGTCGTGCGGCCCTTCTTGATGATGACCTGGGCCGGAATGTCGCGCCAGTAGACGATTATGCGATCTGCCATGGGGTGTTGTTCTCCTCGTTCTGCGACAATGCGCATGTACCGGCGTCCGGGCTCATCTCGCCACGACGTCGGATATGTCCAAAAACGACGCTGGCGCGGATGCCATATCAGACGTCTTGGCGGTGATGCGCAAGTCGCAGTTGAGGCGCTTCTTGCAGCCAGGAACCATCGGCAAGGATTACCCGCAGTTTCAGGCTTTTAGCCGATGTCGGAAGGAGGTAAGGGCGGCTTGTCAGCCTACCAGATGCCGCGCTTCAGGCCGTTCCATATCCAGGTCCAGATCGGCGGATGATACCATTGCCGTGACGGGCCTGCGACATCGATGACCTGCAGCTTTCCGGCGAGCGCATCGCCGACGGCGGCAATCGCAATATCCGTGGAAGCGGCCGTCTGCAGCAGCGGATAGGTGTGCATCGTATCTTGAGGGGCAGGCTTCTGGCGCGACTGGTAGAGCACGCCGCCGGTATCGACGCCCGCATCGACCAGATGCACGGTCGCTCCGAAGTTTTCGAGGTCGTTGTTGACCCGCGCCCAGTAACCGCCCATCAGGCCGCGATAGGCCGGGTTGATGCCGGCGTGGAAGTTGAGGACCGGGCAGGGGATGGCGGCCAGCGTTTCGGCCTTCAGCATGCGGCAGCTGATGAGGAAGACGACATCGGGTTTGAGCGCGCGCACTTGGGCGGTGGCGTCCGTGTCGTTGATGGAGGCGATGGATTTTACCGGGATCGACGGATCGGGTTTTCCCGAGACTTTGTAGGTCGCGAAGATCTCGTCCGCGCGCTTGCGGGTAAAACGCTTGCCGAAGCGCGAGGCGATCATGGTCGCAAGCTGCCCCAGCGCCGTCAGCCAGCCGAGCTTGCGTGCGCGGCGGCGCAGGAACAGGCCCTTCGATTCCGGCTGCTCCTCGACGACTGCAACGTCGGCGAAATGCGCGGAGAACGCGTTGATCATGATCCAGGGGTTCTCGCCGCCCGCGGTCACCACGACGACGCGGCCGGGGCGTCCGCCTGCGGCTTGATTTTGGCTGGCGATGTCGGTCATGGCGGCCCCGCGGATGAACAGGGCCGAGTTATGAAGGCTTGCCCGTTACCGCCGGCTTAACTGGTTCCAGTACCATTCGGCGACACCGCCACCGAGCACGACGAGGGCGACGGATTCGACCATCTTCACGTCATCCGAGAGGCTGCAGACCGCGCCGACGGCCAGCGACAGCAGCAGCCCGGCGGCGCAGCCGATGGCGTAGGGCAGGTATTCGAGGAATTTCACTGGTGTGCCTCCCGTCCCAAGACGCAGCCGTCGCGCACTGAGATGTAACGCAGGGTAGCGCAGATATAGGGATTAGGAAGAGCTTATTTTTCGTTGCAGGAGCGAGCGCTCACGTAAGCCGCTGCGCTTCGGTCAGCATCGGTGGACGAGGCTAGCCGGAGTCCTTGCAAACCGGATTGCTCCTCACCCTAACCCTCTCCACGCAGGCGGGGAGAGGGGACGTGGCCCGATCTTAGTTTCGCCGAGCGGAGCCGCAGCGAGGCGGAAATCGTGGTGTTTATTGTTGGCGGAGTGGGTGCCGCGAATTTCCTCCGCCCCGCTTGCGGGGAGAAAGGTGGCCGGCAGGCCGGATGAGGGGCTTTTCCGTTGCGCCAGTGGCTCACGACGCTGCGGTAATCCGCCGGTGGATGCCGCCGAGACTTTCCCTGAATTTTTCGAAGGTGCCGTGCTCCGTCAACTCCCGCAGCACCTGCTCATTGATGCCGCCGCGTGTCGCGTAGTCCTGCGCCAGATGCGCGAAGCTCGCGTCCGGGGTCGTTTCCGGCGCCTGGCCGAGCGCGCCAAACAGGCTGGCGATATAGGCGCGGCCCTTGGCTTCGTCGACGCCGTTGTCCTTTAGCCAGCTATGGATCGTTTCCAGGTACTTGAAGTAACTGGCATAGGTGGCGGTCGCCACACTTAGCGCATCGAACTCGCTCTCGCTTGTTACTTCGATCGCCGTGCCGAGCCGGCCGAAAAACGCCGCCATATCCGGATCCGGCGGGAAGATGATCGTCGGGCCCTGGCGGAGCGCGATCATCGGCATCGGCAAGGCCTTGGTCACGCGCTTCACTTGGCCGACCATGGCGGCGATCTCGGCGCAGGAGAAGGTCGCAATCAGGCTGACGACGTGGTGATCCGGGCGAAAGCGCAGGGTCGGCAGCACGTCGCGGGCGATCTGCGGGCGGACGCCGAGCATGACCGTGTCTGAGGCGTCGAGCACCGCCTGATTGTCGGCAGCGACAGTCACGTCAGGAAAGCGGGCGGCAAGGCCCGCAGCGATCTCTTCGTTGCGCGGCGAAAGGACGACGGTGGTGATCTCGCCGGGAAGCGTCTTGAGGCCGGTGACGATCGCCGAGGAGAGTGCGCCGGTGCCGATGAATCCAAGTTTCATGAAAGTTCTGTCGCCTGGTGATTTCAGAAGGTCCGTGAAACTGCCGGGTGTGGCATGCACGGGTACGGGTTTGGAATTGGCGGAATAGTAATAGCAAAGGCGCCGGCGACAAGCGCTCGCCATGGCGTCGCCCACAGGAGAGCAGGACGCATTTCAACAGTGCGGTTGAGATTGCCACGCCCTTTCGGCCGCTGCGGGGCGTTGCGCATAAGGCGGAGACCCCTGCTAGGCCAAGGGGTGTTGGTCGAAAGGCTGCTGCGTTTTGGCCCGGGACCTAGCGAAAGTCATCGGCGGTGAGGACATAGATCGTCCGGCGCCCTTTGGCATAGGCTGCCGTCGCGGCCTCGTGGATTGCGTTGCGCGCGGCATCGAAGGCCAGCAAGCAGGCTGCTTCGGTCGTCCGGGTGGGCGCGCCACGGGAGAGGGCGGCCGCCTCAACATAGAAGGGCACTTCGAACATGCCATCGTGGCCAAGGAAACGTACGGCCTTGCGCGCTTCATCGAAGCTTCGGCATGGGTTCGGAAAGGTCAGCGGCATGGTCGTAATCCTTTTGGCGGCAAGCCAGGCCGGCCAGAGACGGGCCGTCACAGGATCCGCCCGAAAAGGATCGTGGTCACGACGACGGCGACCGCCAGCGAAAGGGCGATCCAGGCAAGCAGGCCGCGGTAGTCGAATAGATAGATCTGAGCCGGTATGTGGTACTTCATGATCGCCTCCTGCAGCTGATCTGTTAGGAAGATGGTTTGGATCTAAAGGGCGTGTCTGGACTTGAAGGCCCGTTCGGCCAGGGCCATTCGCTCATCGGCGGGACGAATCAGTTCGAGATTGCCTTCATCGGTCACGCGCTCATGGCATTCGTCGCTGCTGCGTATGCGGTACTGGAGCGCATTGTCGCGGATGGGGAGCGTGGCGGTTATGCGGTAGGTGTCCCCGATGATCGACTCTCTGGTCAGCGCTCCCTTCGAGCGAACAAGCTGGCCGACCTGGAATCGGTGAACCGGCGACTGGTCGCGGGGGCCGCGGATGATGCGTTTCGTAAAAGATAAAGCGTTCATAGTGGTCTCAGTCCTTTTAGGTGTGGGCAGGCACGGTCGGTCGGCTGCGATGAGCCGGTTATCGACCGATCAACCAAGGTTCGGGGAACGAACAGACGTTACAATGCGCGATGTGCTTCGAGGCGAAGCATGGACCAAGCACTGGATCCGAAGCTTGCGTGTCGTTCGAAAATTTAGGAGAATAGGTGCGGTTGGAAATTCTGATACCGCGAAAGCCACATCGGCCAAATTTACTTGGATATACTATTGCGCGTCGATTGAGTTTCAATTGAGGCGCGTGTGTCGGCCGGCGCAGATTTAAAGTGTTTTTGGCGCGACGCCGGTGTTTCTCCCGAGTTTCTCGCTGCTCGCGTGATAAAAGCCACGTGCCGATCGAGGATGTGTTAAGCTCGTCGCTTGGAACTGGAGACTGTCATGTCCGAGCCGAACAAACTCTACCAGAGCGAAATCATCACCCTGCACAAGGCGCCGCTGATCGGCACTCTCTGCCTGGAATGCGACGACGGCCAGATCGAGGTCGCCCTGAACCGAGCGGCTGCCGAGACCCTGCAGAAGGTTATTGCGCGCTTTCTTTCCCCAGCCGCGTGACACCCCCCAGCCGCGATGGCCTCATTCGATGAAGGAGAGGCGCGATGTCCTCCCGTTTGGTCTTCTCACTGTTTCTGGTCGCCCTGTCGGTTTTTCTTGTCTGGGCCTTCAGGCCACCTCAGGGCAATGCGAGCGATCGCCCCGCCATGCCGCATGTGGCTGAGCAAGGGCAGGCGGTAAACCCCGATTACGGACTGGGCTGATGACAACACTAAGGTACGGTCTCAAGGTCGAAGCCAACAATGTCTGGGCGGTTGTCGATGTCTTCACCGGGCAACCGGTTGTTGTTGACGGTTACCTGATGTCCAACTTGCCGCGCGACGAAGCGGATGATCTTCTCGATATTCTCAATCTCAAAGACCGCATACGCAGGGGCACGATCCAGCTTCCGCCCCGGCCGCCGGAAGATAGGGGTTAGATGGGTGGGCTGGAAACCAACGATGGTGGCTCAGCGGGGCACGCTGCCGGTCTTTCGATCAACAGCAGCCTGTCTGAATTCCTCATAAGGCGCCGGACGGGAAGGGGGCCTCGGAAACTCCGCGGCAGTGCCCGGCTCGGCCAGCGCCGCCTCCGGAGTGGCGTGGCTGTCGACGCCGCTTTCAAGTGCCGCAATCAGGAAGCGCGTGGCGGCAAGCCGTCCGCCCGGGTCTGCCGTCGCGGTCGTTCCGTAGTAGCCGGCAGCGGCGAGTACCTCGACCAGAAGGCTGAGGTCGTCGGAGTGAAGACAATGTTCTGGATTGCTGGAAGACATTGCGTCCTCCTTTGGTTGGGGCCCAGGCACGAAGGCCCGTAGGCGACGGCGCCCGCTTCAATCGCCGTCGATGAAGCACCCTGCACGCGTTGTCGCGCCAGCGCAACGAACTTCACTCAAGCACCGGGAGGTATGTTTTGGCCGAGCGCGCGTTTCGCTTCGTCGCCCGTCGCTGTGCTGCGCGCATCCATCGCATTCGCCAGATCGAGCCTGCGCGGGCCGACTTTCGCGAAGATGTCACGCGCCGCCAACGGTGCCAATTGATAGGCCAGAATGAACTCTTCGAGATCGTAGACCGCATCCCCGCCAAGAAGCAGTCTCTTTTTGTCGTTCGTGAAATTCTTGGTCATGGGAACGCTCCCGCGTTCTGGCTCGGTGCTTGGCGCGAAGACGGCCAATTGTCAGGTGGCTGAGGAAGCGTCAGGGATGAGTTACGCCAGCTAAACGGGCTGGCGCGAACATGGTTTCAAATCAAGAGTTCAGACGGCGAAGGAGGGGACCTGGCAAGGGGCCTGGCAATGAGGGGGCCCGGGCGGAAACCGGATCGTCGGCCTCTGACGGAACGCGATCACCGGCGATCAGGCGGACGACGTGCTGTTGCGGCCGGAAGCGTGCGGCCGGCAGGACTTTGCGGTCAATCTGTGAGTTGGCAGAAAGCATGACCGGTCGCCATCGCCGAGCACAGCATGGTTCTCGGCGGCAACGGTGACCTTGGCAAAGTGCGCGGCAGCGACGCTATTTCAGGTAGGCGCGCACCACATCCACCAGTTCGGCCGCCGCTTCCTCCCGGTCCTTCTGCGACAGCTCGGCTGCGGCGACATGCATGTGGATATGGTCTTCGACCACTTCCGCCATCAGCCCGTTGACCGCGCCGCGGATGCCGGCGATCACCTGCATGACCTCGGCGCAGCCCTTCTCCTCCTCCAGCATCCGCTCGACCGCCTCCATCTGGCCGCGCAGGCGCCGGACCCTGTTGATGAGCTTCTGTTTCTCGCGGATGGTATGGGTCATCGCAAACTCCGGTTTCGGGCGCCGCCGCTATGCGGCCCGTGGTTCCACCTCCACGGTCACATGCGACAAATCGTGAATGGCGGCAAGCTTTTCGCGATAATAGGACGGTGCCCGCGGGTTGTCGGCGACGAGCGAGACGATTGCACCGTGGTGGCCGGGCCCGAGTTGCCAGACGTGCAGATCGACGATCTCGGCGTCTTCCCTGGCGACGATCTCGCCGATCTCGTCCGGCAGGTCTTCGCCATCGGGGATATAGTCGAGCAATGTCGCGCCGGTATCGCGAATGAGGGCGAAGGACCAGCGCGCAATGACAAGTGCGCCGACGATGCCCATGGCGGGATCGAGCCACAGCCAGCCATAGATTGCGCCGAGACCAAGGGCGACGATGGCGAGCACCGAGGTCAGCGCGTCGGCAAGGACGTGCAGATAGGCGGCGCGCAGGTTGCGATCCTGCCCACCATGGTGCCCATGGTGGTGGCCGTGATGATCGTGGTGATGATGGTCGTGATCGTCCTTCAAGAGCCAGGCGCAGACGAGATTGACGATGAGGCCGGCAACAGCGACGAGGATCGCCTCGCTGAAATCGATCGTCACCGGAGCGTGGAGGCGGCGCAGGCTTTCCCAGCCGATCAGAAGCGCGATCAGGGCCAACACGATGGCGCTCGAAAAGCCGGCGAGGTCCCCGAGCTTTCCCGTGCCGAAGGTAAAGCGGCGATTGTTCGAATGCTTGCGTGCATAGAGATAGGCAAGCGCTGCGATCAGCATCGCGGCCGCATGGGTCGACATATGCCAGCCATCGGCAACCAGCGCCATCGAGCCGAAGATCTGACCTGCCGCGATCTCGATCACCATCATCGTTGCGGTCACCGCGATGACAATCCAGGTTCGCCGCTCGTTGCGCTCGTGATTGCCGCCGAGGAAGACGTGATCATGGCTGGCCGCGAGCACGCGCGCGTCGTCATGCGAATGCCCGTGGTGTCCGTGGTGGTGATGATGGTCGCGGTCGTGATTGCCCATGTCGATGCCTCCAATATTATATAGGGGGGTACCCTATATTGGATTCGACGTAAAGTCTCTGTTTCGGGTCTGCGATTTCAGCTTGATGATGTCGCTAATTCACGCCGTCAGCAGCGACGTCGTTAGATCGCCGTAACCGGTAAACCGATATTCGTATTCGAGCCCGAGCCGCTCGGCGGCCTTCCTCGCCTTCTCCTGCAAGCCTGCATCCTCCTGCTGCGAGAGATAGACGAGCTTGCGGTAGTGGCCGAAATACATGTCCCGGAGCTCCGGGTGCCGGTTGAGGCCGAGCGGTTCGATGACGAAGGCCTCGAACTGGCGGGCGAGAAAGTCGGTGAGGAAGAAGGCGGTGAGGTCGTCGTCCCAACGGCGGGCGAAATCATCGTTGCCGGCAAAGAAGGAGTAACAGTGCGGACCGGGGATACGCTCGACCTTTTCCTCCTCCAGAAGTCGGTCGAGCTGGCCGCCGGTGCCGCAGTCGGCATAGGCGACGAAGATGCGCTCGAAGCCTTCGGCGCGGGCCTTGGCAATGGCGTCGCGAATGCCCGGGGTGATCTTGTCGGGCGTGTTGTGCCAGATGGCGGGCAGACAGTTGAGGTCGATATGGCCAAGCCCGTTCGCCTCGCAGATCGCCAGGATTTCGCGGGCGATGGCGCCGCAACCGATCACGTGAACTTTTTCCGGTTGTGCACGTTCTATTGCGGGCGATACTTTTTCCATCTTGATTCCATGTGGCTATCAGCGGGAAGGACCCTGACCATGACAGTAAAGACCCTTGCAACCGTCGGCGCCGTTCTCGTCGCCCTTTCGACGCTTACCGCCTGCGGCAACACCATCCGCGGCATCGGACAGGATACCGCAAACACGGTCAACGCGACACAGTCAGCCGGCAAGAAGGTGGCAAACTCCGTCAACTAACCCGGCAAACCTGCCAGGCACGCTCGCCAGACATAGGAAAGCCGGCCGCGGATTTCACCCACGCGGCCGGCTTTGTCATTTCGGATTGTCCGAAGCTCAGCCGGCCAGGCGGTTGTGCTTGCGCTTCATGAAGTCCTTGGCGGTTTCGACCGCAATCGCCGCATCGCGGCAATAGGCATCGGCACCGACGGCCTTGCCGAATTCCTCGTTCAGCGGCGCACCGCCGACGAGAACGACGTAGTCGTCGCGCAGGCCCTTTTCCTTGAGCGTGTCGATGACGACCTTCATGTAGGGCATGGTGGTGGTCAGAAGCGCCGACATGCCGAGAATATCCGGCTGCTCGCGCTCGATCGCTTCGAGATAGTTTTCGACCGGGTTGTTGATGCCGAGGTCGACGACGTCGAAGCCGGCACCTTCCATCATCATGCCGACGAGGTTCTTGCCGATGTCGTGAATGTCGCCCTTGACGGTGCCAATCACCATCTTGCCGAGCTTCGGCGCGCCGGTTTCGGCGAGAAGCGGGCGCAGGATGGTCATGCCGGCCTTCATGGCGTTGGCCGAGAGCAGCACTTCCGGCACGAACAGGATGCCATCGCGGAAGTCGATGCCGACGATGCGCATGCCTTCGACCAGCGCCTGGGTCAGGACGTCGTAAGGCGTCCAGCCGCGCTTGAGCAGGATGTTGGTCCCGTCCTCGATTTCCTCTTTCAGGCCGTCATAGAGGTCGTCGTGCATCTGCTGCACGAGTTCTTCGTCGGAAAGGTCCTCGAGAATGATTTCATCGTCTGCCATATTGGGGTTCCTCGGTTCCTGGCACGGTCGCGCGAAATTTTCGGACGCGTCCATCAATCCATAGCGGTCGATGTCTAAAAATCTGTTTTCGAAAGCGACGTCGCATATGACAAAAAGCGACGGGAGGGCGGCTTCTTTTGCCGCCTGTATATTCTTAACAAAAACAATATATTCGCGCCACGCGGTTTTTGCGCCCCCTTGTCGCCGCTCGGCAGTGTTCGAGTTGCGCCATGCCTTGGCGCATTGAGACCCGCAAGGCCCCCGATGCTTGGTAGCATTAAGGTCAAATGATGCTTGAAGGCGCAAAAAGTGATGCGCGGGAGAGGAAAAGCGAATGAGCGACGTGACAGATCAGGGCGCGGTTGAAGGCGGCGGTCGCCGCGCACGCGGCGAGGGACGGGGAGCAGCAGCAAGGCGCGCATCGCGCACCGGCGGCGGCCCGGGGCCGTCTTTGCCCTATATCCAGCGCAAGATTCGCGAATACGAGGTGCTCGACGAGGAAGGCCTGCAGCTGATCGAGCGCAATGCCGATACGATCCTCGAGGAAATCGGCATCGAGTTCCGTGACGACGCCGAGGCGCTCGAACTCTGGAAGCAGGCCGGCGCCGACGTGCGCGGCCAGCGCGTGCATTTCCCCAAGGGTCTCTGCCGCGAGCTTCTGAAAACGGCACCGTCCGAATTCACCTGGCATGCCCGCAATCCGGAGCGCAGCGCCCAGGTCGGCGGCAAGGCGACGATCTTCGCGCCGGTCTACGGCCCGCCCTTCGTGCGCGATCTGGAAGGCAATCGCCGCTATGCGACGATCGAGGATTTCCGCAACTTCGTGAAGCTCGCCTATATGGCGCCGTCGATGCACTCGTCCGGCGGCACGGTCTGCGAGCCGGTCGACATCCCCGTCAACAAGCGCCACCTCGATATGGTCTACAGCCATATCAAATATTCCGACAAACCCTTCATGGGCTCGGTGACGGCGCCGGAGCGGGCGGAAGACACGATTGCCATGGCGAAGATCGTCTTCGGCGACGACTTCGTCGAAAACAACTGCGTTACGCTGAACCTTATCAACGCCAACTCGCCGATGGTCTTCGACGAGACCATGGTGGGCGCGCTCAAGGTTTACGCCCGCCATAACCAGGCCTGCGTGCTGTCGCCGTTCATCCTGTCGGGCGCCATGAGTCCGGTGACGGTTGCCGGCACGCTGACGCAGATCCTTGCAGAGGTTCTCGCTGGCGCCTCCTTCACCCAGCTCATCCGCAAGGGCGCGCCGGTGCTCTTCGGCACGTTTGCCGCCTCGATCTCGATGCAGTCGGGCGCGCCGACCTTCGGCACGCCGGAGCCGTCGCTCGTCTCCTATGGCGCAGCCCAGCTCGCGCGTCGCCTGAAGCTTCCGTTCCGTACCGGTGGTTCGCTCTGCGGCTCCAAGGTTCCGGACGCGCAGGCAGCGCACGAATCGGCCAACACGCTGAACATGACGCTTCTTGCCGGCACCAACTTCGTGCTGCACGCTGCCGGCTGGCTCGAAGGCGGTCTGATCTCGTCCTACGAGAAGTTCATGATCGACCAGGACCAGCTCGGCATGATGCAGAAGATGGCCGAAGGCGTGGACCTCTCGGAAAACGCCCAGGCGCTGGACGCGATCCGCGAAGTCGGTCCGGGCAGCCACTATCTCGGCTGCGCGCATACCCAGGCCAACTTCCAGACGGCGTTCTACCGTTCGCCGCTCGCCGACAACAATTCCTTCGAACAGTGGGAAGTGGAAGGCGAAAAGCGCATCGAGCAACGCGCCAATGCCCTTTGCCGCAGTTGGCTGGAGCATTACGAGGCGCCTTACCTCGATCCCGAGATCGACGAAAAGCTGAAGGCGTTCATCGCCAGCCGCAAGGACTCGATGCCGGACGCTTTCACCTGAAAGGGTCCCGAGCGAGCCAGGGAGCAAGGCGGCGCGGCGCAGGTGGCCGACATGATCCAGAAGGAGGTCTGGCGCCCGCATTACGAACACCAGGGGCCGAAACCGAAATGACGGCGCCTTCCGCGACAGCGGACAAGACAATCGAAACGATCCGTGCGGCGCTGGCGCCGCACGGTCTTTTTTTGCGCGGAACCGTGAATTTCGCCTCCGGTGAGGCCGCACCGCTGCTCGTCGATGGCCGCCTGGCGGCAAGCGTGGTGCTGATTGGCAATATCGGCGGTTCGCTGTGGCAACCGTTCAGCGCGTGGCGGCAAGCCCGGTCGGATGGCGGCGGCGCCGATCCGCTCGACAATTGGGCGAAGGCCGTCATCAATCCGGTCGCCGGCGAGCAGGGGGCGACCCCCTTCTTTCCGTCGGATCCCCCGTGGCAGCCGTTCCAGCAGTGGGCGATGAGGGCCGAAGGCCTGAAACCGTCTCCGCTGGGCATTCTCATCCATTCGCGTTTCGGCCTGTGGCACGGCTACCGCGGCGCACTTGCTTTCGGTATCCCGCTTGGCGAGACGGGTGAAGCGAGCGCCAGCCACCCTTGCGACCACTGTCTCGAAAAGCCGTGCATCTCAGGCTGTCCGGCGTCGGCGCTTGCAGGGGAACGCTTCGATGTCGGGCGTTGTCGTGGCCATCTGCGCACGGACGCGGGCAGGGCCGGCTGCCTTCCGAATGGCTGTCTGTCGCGCGCTGCCTGTCCCATCGGGAGCCAATATCGCTACCCGCCCGAGCAGTTGCGCTTCCATATGTCTGCGCTTGAAGTGTGAGCGCCGGTCTCCACTCTGGCGCGCAAAGATGGTGCAAATCTCCAAAATGACTAAAATTGGAGGTGTCGTGGAAAGGTAATATTATCGAATTTATAACGATCTGGACGGCGTGGCGTTGGAGTCCATCGTATGAGAGGTAGCCCAGTCGTATCCGTGAGCAACTATCCTCCGCACCTGTCGCGCGAGGACGTGCAAGCGCAGATATCTCGGCTTGACAGTATTCACGCGGCCAACAGCCAGGTTTTGGGGGACGCTTTCAAGCGCCTGCTGGCGATCGGCGCCGGCCATGCGGCCGTCATCACCGCCTGCATTGCCGGCTTCGATGCGCTGGTGGACCGCTCGGTTCTCACCGGTGATCTTCTGCCTGACGCCATCGATATCCTCAGGAAATTTGCGCTCACCGTCAGCGCGCTCGGCCTGTTCCTCACGTTCTGGGCGATCGGCAACAATTACGGCGAGGTCCAGAAAGAAGCGAGGCGTCATGCGGTGAAGGTGGCAACGACGCTCAGAGAGAAGCGGCTGCTTTTGTCGCTGTCGCAGGATGTGCTGAACCGCGATCCCAAATCCTATCTGCTTGCAGGCGTCGGCGGCTTTGCCTGCCTTTGCGCGATCTTCGGCCTTGCAAGTCTCGCCGGCATCGCCGGTCTCGTCACCACGATGGCGGCGATCGTCGGCGGCTAGTCGCCAAGCGTATGATTTCGCCTGTGCCCGCGCCAGAATAAGCCGCAATCTCAGGCATGCTTGGCGGCTGATTCGATTGGACCTTTCGCCATGCCGCTTTTTCCAAAACCGTTTCTCGTCGGTGCCGTTCTTTCGGCCGGTCTTGCCGGGCCTGCGCTCGGCGCCTGCCGCGATGTCAGCCATCTTGGCCAGGACTATGTCGCCTGCAGCTTCGATCCGGCGACAACCGATATCCGCCTCTACAACAAGGATCAGGCGGGCGTGCCCTTCCGCTCCTTCCGGGCGCTGTCGCTCGAACTGCGCCATCGCGAAGAATATATGAGCTTCGCCATGAACGGCGGCATGTATCACGACGATCTGTCGCCGGTCGGCCTGCATATCGAGGAGGGGCGCGAGCAGGCGCCGCTCAACACCAATTCCGGCTGGGGCAATTTCCACCTTTTGCCGAACGGGGTGTTTTATGTCGACGACGGCAAAGCGGGGGTAATGGCGGCGGACGCCTATCGCGACGCCAGGCTCACGCCGCGATTTGCGACGCAATCCGGGCCGATGCTGGTCATCGACGGCAAGCTGCATCCGCGCTTTCTGCCCGACAGCACCAGTTACAAGACCCGCAACGGCGTCGGCGTGACGGCCGAGGGCGAGGTGGTTTTCGTCGTCTCGAAGCGCCCGGTGCGATTCCACGATTTCGCGACGCTGTTTCGCGATACATTGGATTGCCCCAATGCGCTCTTCCTCGACGGCACGATTTCGAGCGTCTATGCGCCTGATATCAACCGCCACGATCGGCTGTTTCCGATGGGGCCGATCATCGCCGTCGTCGGAAAATTTCCACGCTGACTTTCCTTGGGCGCGGGATGCGGGCAGAAAACCACACACTTTTCCTCCTCCCGCGAAAAAAAATGTGCCGCCCACCCAAGGAACGGGCAGCCTGCAACGTCTAAGGTTCAAATGAGGTGAGGGCGGGCACGGATTTGGACGCTGAACTCGTCGAAAAGGCGGTGGATGGAGACCGACAGGCTTTCGGCCAGCTGGTCGAGCGACACTATGATTTTGTCCATGCGGTCGCCTGGCGATGGTCCGGAAACATCTCTGACGCAGAGGACATCGCCCAGGATGTCTGCCTGCGGCTGGGTGCCGCCATTCGCGGCTTTCGCGGCACCAGCCGGTTTCGCACCTGGCTCTATACGCTGACGCTGAACGCCGCGCGCGACCATAGGCGGCGGCAGGTGCGCGATATCAGCCGCATGCAGGCCTATGCCAGCGAACAGGCGACGGCAGCGCCCCCTCAGGATCCCGACGAAGAGCAGCGCGAGGCGCTCTGGGCCGCGGTCCGGGAACTGCCGGAAAAGCAGTGCGATGCGGTGCTGCTCGTTTATGCCGAAGGCTTGAGCCATGCGGCGGCCGCCGACGTGCTTGGCTGTTCGGAGGCAACCATATCCTGGCATGTGCATGAAGCGCGCAAGCGTCTGAAGACATTGCTCGGCAAGGAGGCAGTGTGACCATGAGCGACGATTTCGAAAAGCTTGGCCGGATGAACCCGCCGAAGGCTTCTGCGGAAGCGCGCGCCCGTGCGCTCGCCTCGGCCATGCAGGCCTTCGACGAGCAGCAAGAAAATTCGAATGCCACCCAAGGATCGGTTCGGCCGGTTCGTCAAAGCTCCATCTTCAACCGGATATGGAGCCCCATCATGAACCGGAAACTGCTCGCCGGATCGGCACTGGCAACCCTTCTCGTCGTGCCCGCCGCCGCTTTCCTGACGTTTGAACTCACGCGCGACGGTGCGCCCTTCGGCGAGCCTGCGCAGGAGATCGCGCTGAAGGGTGAACTCACCAAGGAAGAGGCGCGGCAAAAGCCGGAGCCCCAGGTCGCCGCCAGGAAGGCGGCCGCCGACGAACGCGCGCGCCAGCAGGAAGCGAAAACCGTGGAGGCGCTCGCGACCGTCGAGGCCGAGAGCGAGGTTGCGGCCCCTGCTGCGCAGGCCGATGCGATGGCCAACAGTGTTGCGCGCGACAGCGTTGCTCCGCTCTCGGCCGTCGGCGGTGCGCAGCCGCAGATGACATACCTGCCGGCGCCCACGATTCAGGATGAGATGCAGCCGGCACCCGTGGAAAACCGCGAGCGCTTCGGCAAGGCCGACGCCAATCCGGTGAAGAGCGTTGCGACCGATCCGGTCTCGACCTTCTCGGTCGACGTCGACACGGCATCCTATGCTTTCGTGCGCCGTTCGTTGATGGAAGGGCAGATGCCCGAGCGCGACGCCGTGCGGGTCGAGGAGATGGTCAACTACTTTCCCTATGACTGGCCGAGGCCGGCAAGCGCTGCCGAACCCTTCAAGGCGACGGTGACGCTGACGCCGACGCCGTGGAATGGCGGCACGCGGCTGATGCATGTGGCGATCAAGGGTTACGACGTCGTGCCGGCGGAAGCGCCGAAGGCGAACCTCGTCTTCCTGATCGACGTATCGGGCTCGATGGACGAGCCCGACAAGCTGCCGCTCTTGAAAGGCGCTTTCCGGCTGCTGGTCGAGAAGCTGAAGCCCGAGGATACGGTATCGATCGTCACCTACGCAGGCAACGCCGGAACCGTGCTGGAGCCGACGGCGGTCAAGGACAAGGCAAAGATCCTCGCTGCGATCGATACCTTGCAGCCCGGCGGCTCGACCGCCGGTGCGGAAGGCATCGACGCGGCCTACGGGCTTGCCGAGAAGGCCTTCGTCAAGGGCGGGGTCAACCGCATCATGCTGGCGACGGATGGTGACTTCAATGTCGGCCCGTCGAGCGACGAGGACCTGAAGCGGCTGATCGAGGAGAAGCGCAAAAGCGGCATCTTCCTCTCCGTGCTCGGCTTCGGCCGCGGCAATTATAACGACGCGCTGATGCAGACGATCGCCCAGAACGGCAACGGCACGGCCGCCTATATCGATACGCTGGCCGAGGCGCAGAAGATGCTGGTGGAGGAGGCGGGGTCCTCGCTCTTCCCGATCGCCAAGGACGTCAAGCTGCAGGTGGAGTTCAATCCGGCCGCGATCGCCGAATACCGGCTGATCGGCTACGAGACACGCGCCTTGAAGCGCGAGGACTTCAACAACGACAAGGTGGACGCCGGCGACATCGGTTCCGGTCACAGCGTGACGGCGATCTACGAGGTGACGCCGAAGGGCAGCCCAGCGGTGCTCAACGACGACCTGCGCTATGCAGAGGCGGAAAAGTCGGTGGCAGAGGTAAGCCCGAACAGCGGCGAACTTGCTTTCCTGAAAATCCGCTACAAGAATCCGGACGGCGACAAGAGCGAGCTGATCACCACGCCGGTGACCGAGGCGAATGCGGTGCCGTCGCTCGCCGAGGCGTCCAATGACGTGCGCTTCTCGGTGGCAGTGGCGGCCTTCGGGCAGAAGCTTGCAGGCGTGACGGCGCTCGCTGACTATTCCTATGACGCAGTCATCGATCTCGCCGCAGCCGCCAAGGGCGCCGATCCGTTCGGCTATCGCAGCGAATTCGTCAATCTGGTGCGGCTCTCCAAGGGGCTCGGCGGTTCCGGCAAGTGATGTCGGGTGGGGGCAGCCCTCAACCGCGTGGTCAGGGTTTGCCCCTCATCCGCCTGCCGGCACCTTCTCTCCGTTATGACGGGGAGAGGGGAACAAGTGGCAACCGTTTCGCCCATCGTGAAGGCTGAGATTGTCGCTGACGTTGAGGCCTGGCACCGGAGGGTGCGCCTAGCGGCTCTCTCCCCGCCTGCGGGGAGAGATGTCCGGCAGGACAGTGAGGGGCACCCGTCACGCGCGAGCGTCGATCCCCTGTCGCCTCAAGCCTTCGGAAAGGCGCGTTCCAGCCCACCGGCTTTCGACAGGCCCGCCTTGAACGCCTGGTAGGCCGCATGCTGGCTGGAGCGTCCGGCTTCCATCAGGCGCATCTGCAGCCGCGCCGGTGCATGGCTGCCGAGCCACTGGCCGAGCTTTTCGAGTTTCAGCGAATTCAGGAACTTCGCCTCCGAGGCGATGTCGAGGTGGCGGTAGAGGCCGTCCATTAGGCGCTCGTCCTGCTCGGGGTTTTCCATCAGCAGGCGCAGGAAGGACTGGTCGGCTTCGCTGAAACTCCCGAACTTTTCGGCGACGGTGTCCCGGCTGGGAATGGAGGCTGGGCCGGCGTTCATGTCACTGTCTCCCGTCTGCGGCCGCGCGGTGCGTTCTGCGGGACGCAAGGGCGCGGTGTGGCACGTTGAACCGCTGCAAGCAGCGAATCTCTCTTTCATTGGGGATAGGCCAGCGGTCACGGGTGCGCAAGCGGTGGCGAATATGCAGGTGTTGAACATATAGTCTAATATTGACAAATGGTCCAAGTGTGGGCATATGCGAGCCATGACCATAGCACCCGCCTTCAACTCGATCCTTGCAACGCACGCGCCGACGGCGGCTGCGATCAGCGCGCTTCTTTATCCGCATGGGGAGGTTGTGCTGCACGATCTCCGAACCGGTACGATCGCGGGGATCTGGAACTGTTTCTCCGGTCGCGCGGTCGGCGAAGACTCGCTGATCGAAGAGGAATTTTCAGCCCTCGGCAGCACTGACGCAGTGCTTGGTCCCTATGAGAAGACCGGCGGGGATGGCCGGCGCTTCAAGTCGATCTCAGCCGTTCTGCGCGACGGGACGGGCGACGCGGTCGGCCTGCTTTGCATCAATCTCGACATGTCGATGATCGATCAGGCGGTGAAGCTGCTCTCGGCTTTCGCCGGCGCCGAGCAGCCGAAGCCGCAGGCGCTGTTTTCGCGCGACTGGCGCGAGGAGATCAACGCGACCCTGCATGGCTGGCTGAAGGAGCGGGGGCTGGCGCTCTCGGCGCTCAAGCGCGGCGATCGCGTGGCGCTGGTGGCAGCGCTCGACGAACGCGGCCTCTTCCAGACGCGCAACGCGGTCGATCACCTTGCCAGCCTCATCGGCGCCTCGCGCGCGTCGATCTACAACTATCTCGCTGCGGCCCGCGGCGAGGCGCCCTGATTGCTGCGCGCAATATTTCGGACAGAGACCGCTTCGCGGCTCTTCGGATTTGCCTGACCCATAACCGTTCGCGTGCTCCTCAGCCGCGAGAGGAGGAAATATCCATGACGACCTTGCCCGATTTCCGGCTCGAAACCCATTTCTCCCGCTGGGAGTTCAGCGCCCGCCACCATATGACCGCGAGCGACAGCCAGACGACCAGCATGAGCGATCTTCTGGCGCTTGCCGACGCGGAGGACCGCGCCGCCTGGGACAACATCACGCTCGGCTATACCGAGACCTATGGCGCACCGGCGCTGAGGGCAGCGATCGCTGCGACCTATGAAGGGCTGACGGCTGCCGATATCCTCTGCTTTGCCGGCGCGGAGGAGGGGCTTTATTGCGCCATGCTGGCGCTGCTCGGGCCGGCCGACCACGCGATCGTGACGGTGCCGAACTACCAGTCGATGGAGACCCTTCCGGTGACGATCGCCGGCGCGGTGACCGGCGTGCCGCTTCGCCCAGAGAACAATTGGCGGCTCGATATCGCCGACGTGCGTGCGGCGTTGAAACCCAACACGAAGCTGATCTGTGTGAATTTCCCCAACAATCCGACCGGCGCCATTGCCGACCAGGAAACCTTCGCGGCGCTCGCCAAGCTCTGCGCGGAGCGCGGCATTCATCTCTTCAGCGACGAGGTCTATCGCGGGCTGGAGCGTGACGCCTCGCTGCGCCTGCCGCAGGCGGCCGAACTTTTTGACCGTGGAATCTCGCTGAATGTCATGTCCAAGGCCTATGGCCTGCCGGGGCTGAGGATCGGCTGGATCGCCTGCCGCGACCATGCGCTTCTCGAACGCATGGAGAAGATGAAGCACTATCTGTCGATCTGCAATTCGCGGCCGTCGGAAGTGCTGGCGACAATCGCGCTCAAGGGGCGTGCCGTTATCCTCGATCGCAACCGGGCGCTCGTTGCCGCCAATCTCGAGAGGCTCGGCGCCTTCTTTGCGGAATTCCCGCATCTCTATGAGTGGCGGGCACCTGACGGGGGCTGCGTCGGCTTTGCCCGCTATCTCGGCGCCGATGGCGTCGAGAGCCATTGCCGGGGGCTGGTGGAGGAGGCTGGCGTGCTGCTCTTGCCGTCGAGCCTCTTCGTATCCGATCTGCTGCCGGTCGCCGCCGATCGCTTCCGCGTCGGTTTCGGCCGCAAGGATATCGAGGTCGGGCTCGATGCCTGGCGCCGGCATATTCGGCGATAGCCCCAGTGTCGCCATCTTCGGCCTGCTAGTTACCCGCAGGTCCCGCTCCCGGGCGTATGCCCCGGGAGCCTTGGAACGCACGCATGTGGATACGGACCGCGCGACAATGGTTCCATTGTCAAGATTGTGTTAACGAGCGGCCCCCGCCACCGAGTGTTTCCTCTGCTGATGCAATACAGACCCGAAATCGATGGACTGCGCGCGCTTGCCGTCGTCCCGGTCCTCCTGTTCCATGCCGATTTCGGCCTTGTCTCTGGCGGCTTTGCCGGCGTCGATGTCTTCTTCGTCATCAGCGGCTATCTCATTACCGCGATCATCCGCCGCGAGATCAGCGACGGGAACTTCAGCATCGCGCGCTTCTACGAGCGGCGTGCCCGTCGCCTTGCACCGGCGCTGCTCCTGGTCTGCGCCGTCTCTATTCCCTTCGCGCTGATGTGGATGCTGCCGGAGGAACTCAACAGCTTCGGCAAGAGCCTCTATGCGGTGAACCTGTTCGCCTCGAATTTCTTCTTCTGGGACCAGACCGGCTATTTCGCGCCGAGCACGGCGCTGCTGCCGCTGCTGCACACCTGGTCGCTGGCGGTCGAAGAACAGTTCTATCTGGTCTTCCCGCTTCTGCTTTTGCTGCTTCACCGCTTCTCGCGGGCAACGCTGTTGAAGGTGGTGGCGGCACTCGTGCTCCTGAGTTTTGCGGCGACCCAGGTCTTTGCGAACCTGGACCCGGCTGCGAATTTCTACCTGCTGCCAAGCCGGTTCTGGGAACTCGGCGTCGGTGCGCTGCTTGCGCTCGTCGGCGTCGAAAAGCTCGATCTTTCGAAAGGCAGCCGCGAGCTTCTGTCAGCCCTCGGTCTGCTGGCGATCGTCGCGAGTTATTTGTTCGTGGTGGAATCGGCCTTCTATCCCGGCTGGACGACCGTGCCGGTGGTGCTGGGGACCGCGCTGGTTCTCGCCTTCGGCCGCAGCGATACCGTCGTCGGCCGGCTGCTGTCGCTGAAGCCGCTGGTCGCGATCGGGCTCATCAGCTACAGCCTCTATCTCTGGCATCAGCCGGTCTTTGCCTTCGCGCGCTTGCGGTCGATCGAGGACATTCCGGCCGAAGGCTACGCGCTCCTGATCGCGCTCTGCTTCGTACTTGCCTATCTCAGCTGGCGTCTCGTCGAGCAGCCCTTCCGCAAGCCGGGCCGCTTCAGCCGTCGCGCGGTTTTTGGCGCCACGCTTGCGGCCGGATCGGCGGCGATCGCCTTCGGCTTCACGCTCGACGGTTCGGACGGTCTCGCCGCCCGGAACCGCGAACTTGCGCAGCTTTCGGAGCCGAGCGTCGGCCTCGGCAAGAAATGCGATGCCGTCGCCGACCTGCGCTGCGCCTCTAACCCGAAACCCGAGGTCGCGGTCTGGGGGGATTCCTTCGCCCGGCACCTCGTCGACGGCATTATCGCGTCGAAGCCGGACGTGCGACTAGTGCAGCTTGCCAAGAATAATTGCGGGCCGTTTTTGAACCTGTCGCCGATCATGCCGCGGCTCGGTCGCGACTGGTCCGACGATTGCGCCCGCTACAACGAAGAGGTCCGCCGTTTCCTGCTTGCCAACCGGTCGATCCGCTACGTCGTTCTGTCCTCGCAGCTCAGCCAGTACCTGAAGGAGGAGAAGGTGCTGGTCGATGGCCGCAGCGAGGTGACGACCGAGACGAAGCTTCTCATCGACGGCCTGCGGGCAACCTTTGCCTGGCTGCGCTCGAACGGCTTCGAACCCGTCTTCGTCGCGCCGACGCCGCATGACGGCCGCGATACCGGGCTCTGCGTTGCAAGAGCGCGTCTGCTCGGCCTGTCGGACCGGCACTGCGAGCCGGTGCTAAAGACCGTTCGCGAATATGACCGCGATGTCCTGAACGTGGTTGCGGATATCGCCGACGAGTATCCCGTCGTCAGCTTCATGGACTATCTCTGCGACGACGACAGCTGCAAAATCGAGGACAAGGGCGTCGCGCTCTTCGAGGACTTCGGGCACTTCTCCAAGGAAGGGTCCCGCCAGATGGGACGCGCCTTCGATTTCTACCGAGCTTTCATCGAGGCGGCGAAGGGCAGGCCCGTGGCTGAGCGGGCAACGGACGCCAAGGCCTTCGACAACGCCGCGCTTTAAGACAGCCGCCACATCGACGCATAAACAAAACGCCCCGGATCTTTCGATGCCGGGGCGTTTGCTTGTCGATTTGCCTTGCCTGGCTTGATCAGGCGCGGCGGCTGCGGCGCTCGCGGGCAGGCGCGGCCGCCGTTTCGTTGGCGGTCTTGTTGCGCAGCGGGCCGATCTTTTCGATGATCAGGTCGAGCGTCGGGCGTTCGCGGCGCACGTGTTCGTCGAGTGCGACGCGCATGGCGGCGAGGTGGCCGCAGGTGGTGCCGCAGCAGCCGCCGATGATCTTGGCGCCGGCATCGGCCGCAAGGCGCACATATTCGGCCATCAGCGGCGGCGTGCCGGAATAGTGGATCTCGGAGCCGCGGAATTCCGGAATGCCGCAATTGCCCTTGACGATCACGGTCGCCTCGGGTGCTGCCTCCGTCATGTCGAGCAGCGAGGAGAGAATGTCGGAAGCACCGACGCCGCAATTGGCGCCAACGGCGACCGGGCCGTCGCCGAACTCGGTGGCAACGCCATGGATGTCCTTCGGATGCAGCCCCATCATCGTCTTGCCGGCGGTATCGAACGAGCCGGTATAGACGTGGGGAAGGCCGACCTTGGCGGCCGCTTCGGCGGCCGCACGGATCTCGTCCGGCGAGGACATGGTCTCGATCCAGGCGACTTCGGCGCCGCCAGCCTTCAGGCCTTCGATCTGCTCGACGAAGGCGGCAACCGCATCTTCATAGGAAAGCGCGCCGAGCGGGATCAAGAGTTCGCCGGTCGGGCCGACGGAGCCGGCGGTGATGACCTTGCGCGATGCCTTGTCGGCAACCGCACGGGCGATCTCGGCGGCGCGCTTGTTCAGCGCATGCACGCGGTCGTCGGCCTGGTGCAGTTTCAGCCGGTGACGGGTGCCGCCAAAGGTGTTGGTGAGGATGATGTCGGCGCCGGCGTCGACGAAATCCTGGTGCAGCTTGGTGATGTTCTCCGGCTTCGTTTCGTTCCAGAGTTCCGGCGCTTCGCCTGCTTCGAGGCCCATGGCAAAGAGCGATGTGCCGGTGGCGCCGTCGGCGAGAAGAACGCCTTTTTCGGCGATGAGAGCGGAGAGGGCATTGGAGGCTGCGGTCATCGGTTTTTCCCGGCTAGAATAGATTGCAACAAGATATAAAGATATCTTTATGTCTTGGCAAGCGTTCAGCGACGGGAGGCTTCCGGTTCGGCGCGCATGCTCATGCGGCCGGCGAGCCCAAGGCCGAAGACGGCAAGTGCCGTCAGCAGCCACATCGGATCGGCGCGATTGAGGAAGAAGCTTTCGAGCATGGCGTTGTAGGTCATGAAGATCACCACCATGACGCAGAAATCGGCGAAGATGCGGCCCTGCGGTCGGCGATAGGCCCGTGCGTAGTCGAAGAGCGGTTTGACGAAAAGCAGGGTGGTCATGAGGATGCCGCCGGGCAGGCCGAACATCAGCACCGCGTCGAGATAGCTGTTGTGGCCGGTGACGATGCCGCGCACGTCCCAGCTCGCCTCGAAATTCGCCTCCATGCCAATGATCACGGGCGACAGCCAGAAACTCGCATAACCCTGGCCGAGCCAGGGGCGCTCGGCGATGCTGGCGCTCGCGAATTTCCAGATGTCGTCGCGGCCGGTGAAGGTCGCATCGTCGATCAGCCCCTTGGTGATCGAAAGCAGCGTGTCGGAATAGATGGTACCGAGCGTCAGGCCGAAGACCAGCACTGACATGGCGAGATGGGCAAGGATCATCAGCCCGGGGCTGCGCACCGCGCGGCCGGCAAAGACGAGGCCGATCGCGATCGGCAGGAATCCGATCGTCGTCTTCGATCCGGTGTGCAGCACGAAATTGGCCGCCAGCAGCGTGATCGCCCAGCCGCGAAGCGGCGCGCCGGCGCGCAGGCAATAAATGCCGAACATGCAGAGGATGGAAAAGACCGGCGCCGAGACGTTCTTGTGCAGGAGGTGGCCGCGCCAGAAACCGGCATGCCAGGGCTCGTCGCCGAAGACCGAATGGATGGCGCGGTCGGGTGCCACGAAGAGAGCGGCGTAGTCGATCAGGATCAGAAGCAGGATCGCATTGGCGCCGGCGTTGACGAAATCGCGCTCGCTCTTCGGCAGCACCAGCACGCCCGCCACCATGATCATGGCGACGAGGCTCAGCGTCAGGCCGCGGGCGGAGGCGGCCGGGTCATAGGACTGCAGGCAGGAGAGGTAGGCGATGGCGAAGATCGCGATCCAGGCCGGAGAGACGAGGCGGGCGAGCACCCGGCGGTCGACGGTGAGCAGCATGGCGAAGAGATAGACCGCGCCGAGCACCAGGTAGCCGACCTGGTTGATGATGTTGCCTTCGTTCGCCGCGTTCGGATCCGTCGTCACCGCGCCCTGAAACGGGATCAGCGTGAAGACGATGAGGAACAGACCAAGGCCCGAAAGCAGCGCGGCAAGGCCGTTGACGAGTTCCGCCAGCCCGGCATCGAACGCCTCCGGCACGCGCTGGCGCGCGGTGGAGGTGTCTGCCGTGGCTGTGTTCGGGTGCATGGCGGCTTAAAAAACGAATGACTGGGACGCGGTTCGGCATCGGTGATCATGACCCCGGGCGGTCCTGTCGTTCGGACAGGGCCGGCCTTGGGAGATCCGCACCTTGGCGCAATCAGGTTAAACCTCGGTGAAACGGTGGACGAGCCGCCCGGGCGGGATCGGCAGGCGCGGCATTACCGGTCCCGATATTTGCGCGCCGATTGCCGCAGGTGCTTGCCGCCCGGTCGCCATGCCCTTAAAAGGCTAGGGTATATTGGCCGTGTGGAAAACGCGGCCCTTGCCGTATTTCGCGGTCCGTCTTCCATAATTCGATCTCGATTTTCGTTCCGAGGTCGTTCGATAGCGTCGAAACGAGAAAACACGATATGCAGTCCCTTATCCGTATGGTCGCGTCCGCGGCGGTCTCCGTAAGCCTGCTGCTTGGCAGCGCATCCTTTGCCGCCGCCGGGCAGGCCCATTTTGTCGTCAACGCCGACACTGGCTCGATCCTTGAGGCCGACAATGCCGACGAGCTGAACTTCCCGGCGTCGCTGACGAAGATGATGACGATCTATCTCGCCTTCGAAGCGCTGCGCAGCGGCACCCTGCAATGGGACCAGAAGCTGACGGTTTCCGAGCACGCAAACAGCCTGGAGCCGTTCAAGCTTGCCGTCGGCGCCGGTCGCCAGATCACCGTGCGCGAAGCGGTCATGGGCATGGTCGTGCTTTCGGCCAATGACGCAGCCGTCGTTATCGGTGAGACGCTCGCCGGCAACGAGACCGCCTTTGGCCAGATGATGACCCGCAAGGCCAAGACGCTCGGCATGACCAGCACCGTCTTCAAGAACGCCAACGGCCTGCCGGACCCGGCCCAGGTGACGACGGCGCGCGACATGGCGACGCTCGGCCTCGCGCTGATGCGCGACTTTCCGCAGGAATTCCAGCTCTTCGCCAACAAGACGATCGAGTTTCGTGGCATGAAGCTGCGCGGTCACAACGGCGTGATGAAGCGCTACGAAGGCGTCGACGGCATCAAGACCGGCTACACCGACGCCTCCGGCTACAATCTCGTGACCTCGGCCAAGCGCGGCGACACCCGCCTCGTCGCCGTCGTCATGGGCGGCAAGACGGCGCAGTCGCGCGACGACGACATGATCGCGCTGCTCGACAAGTTCCTGCCGCCGAAGGAAGACGCAAGCGCTGCCAGCGTCACTGAACCGGCTGCTGCAGCGGCGACGACCACCACGAACTGATCTCTCCGACCACTTTCTGAGGTTTGCCCCTCACCCTAACCCTCTCCCCGCAGGCGGGGCGAGGGGACGAGGGCTGACGTTCGCCGTCCGTCGCTTGGCCGCCGCCAGAGGCGGCCATGATGAGGTCGGGAAAACGATAGGATGTCGTCGGGCACTGACCGCCGGGCAGCCTGTCAGAGATTGGGAGCGCGGCATCGCCGCAAATCCCTTCTCTCCGTCATGACGGGGAGGGAGAAGGTGCCGGCTGGCGGATGAGGGGCCGCGTCGGTCGCTGCCCCAATCATCGCTTGTCTCAAGCCGCAGCGCGATCCTCGTGGCTGACCGGCGTGACCATCGCGGCGATGACCGTCGAAAGGTCGAGGGCGCCGATCGGGCGGCCGTTTTCATCGACCACGTGGGCGGTTCCCACACGGGCAGCGGTCATCGTGCGCGCCGCCGATTCCAGTACCGTGCCGGTTGCAAGCGGCACGCCTTCGGCATTGCCGGAGATCGGCCGCATGATCGTCTCGACATTGATCACCCGGCCGCGGTTCACTTCCTTGACGAAGGCGGTGATGTAGTCGTCGGCCGGCGACAGCACGATTTCCTGGCCGGTGCCCTGCTGCACCACGCGGCCATCGCGCAGGATCGCGATCTTGTCGCCGAGGCGCAGCGCCTCGTCGAGGTCGTGGGTGATGAAGACGACGGTCTTCTTCAGTTCCTTCTGCAGGTCGAGCAGCACCGTCTGCATGTCGACGCGGATCAGCGGGTCGAGCGCCGAATAGGCTTCGTCCATCAAGAGAATGTCGGCATCGTTGGTCAGCGCGCGGGCGAGACCGACGCGCTGCTGCATGCCGCCCGACAGCTGGTTCGGGTAATGGTTCTCGAAGCCCTTGAGACCGACGCGCTCGATCCAGCCGCGGGCGCGCTTCTCGCTCTCCTTGCGTTCCACACCCTGGATTTCGAGACCGTAGACCGTGTTGTCGAGCACGGTGCGGTGCGGCAGCAGCGCGAACTTCTGGAACACCATCGCCGTCTTGTGGCGGCGGAATTCGCGCAGATCGTTGTCGTTCATCTTGCAGACGTCGACGCCGTCATAGAGCACTTCGCCGGCGGTCGGGTCGATCAGCCGGTTGATGTGGCGGATCAGCGTCGACTTGCCGGAGCCCGAGAGACCCATGACCACCATGACGCTGCCGGCGGGCATGGAAATGTTGATGTCCTGCAGGCCGAGCACGTGGCCGTGCTGCTCGTTGAGCTCGGCCTTGCCCATGCCTTTCTTGACGGCATCGACGAAGTCGACGCCGCGGGGGCCGAAGATCTTGTAGAGGTTCTTCACCTCGATCGCGTGACTAGCCATGGATAACCTCCGAGTGCTTTTGCAGCCGCTTGCCGAAGGCCTGGCTGGTACGGTCGAAAATGATGGCGATACCGACAAGGGCAAAGCCGTTGAGGAAGCCGACGGTGAAGAACTGGTTGGCGATCGCCTGCAGCACGTTCTTGCCGAGGCCGCCGACGCCGATCATCGATGCGACGACGACCATCGCCAGCGACATCATGATCGTCTGGTTGATGCCGGCCATGATGGTCGGCAACGCCAGCGGCATCTGCACGTTTTTCAGCTTCTGCCAGGTCGAGGAGCCGAAGGCGTCGGCCGCTTCCAGCACTTCCTTGTCGACGAGGCGGATGCCGAGATTGGTGAGCCTGATCATCGGCGGCACCGCGTAGATGACGACGGCGATCAGCCCCGGCACCTTGCCGATGCCGAAGATCATGACGACCGGGATCAGGTAGACGAAGCTCGGCATCGTCTGCATGACGTCGAGGATCGGATTGACGAAGGACTGCACCCGGTCCGAGCGCGCCATCAGGATACCGATCGGAATGCCGATGAGGATGGAGATCAGTGTGCAGACGGTGACCATGGCGAGCGTGACCATGGTGTCATTCCAAAGCCCGACAAGACCGATGGCGATCATCGACAGCGCGGTGCCGATGGTGACGTTGATGTTGCGGCTGCCGAAATAGACGATCGCGGTCATCGCCGCCAGGATCACAATCCAGGGGGAGCCGACGAACAGGCTTTCGAGGTAGTTCAGGAACCATTGAAGCGGCTGGACCACCGTGTCGATGGCGTTACCATAGGATCGCACGAAGCCCTTGAAGCTATCATCGACAGCCTTGCGGGCGAGCCGGATCGTGCTCTCGTCAATGGCAGGGAACTTGCAGAGCAACGCTGGCAAGACACTGCAGATGGAGGCCATTTGTTTCCCCTTCTTGGCCGGAAGTTTTTTTTAAGCCGGCCGCGTCTCGGCATCGAAAGGCTCGATGACGGCGCACACTTGGGTGACCTCTTTGGGTCCCGGCACTTAAACTGTGGCAGCGAAATGTGTCATCCGCTTACCTGATAGCGACGCGAAGGCTCCCGGTTCGCCGCCTCTGAGACGATGAACGTTCAAACGAAACCCGCAAGGACGCCCCATCGTTCCCTGTCCCGGCATCAAAACCGGAACGGGCAGGCGGCCGATTCCACGGTCCGCCTGCCGTCATTTTCGGTCAGAGCGCTGCCTTGACCTTTTCGGCCACTTCCGGGCTCACCCACTGTGTCCACATATCCGGGAACTCGGCGAGGAAGTGCTTGGCGCCGTCCTCGTTGGTGCCCTGGTTCTGGTCCATCCAGGCGAGAACCTTGTTGACGGTGCCATTGTCCCACTTGCGCGCCTTGACGTAGTCCATGGCGACGCTCGCCTTGTCGGCGAAGGACTTGGTCACGACGGTGTAAACGTCGGAAACCGGGTAGGAATTGACTTTCGGGCTCGGGCAATCCGGCACGGCGGTGCAGGCGTCCCAATCGGCCTTGTCGTGATCGACGCCGAAGGAGAGGCGGGTCATCTCGTATTTGCCGAGGATGGCGGTCGGTGCCCAGTAGTAGCCGAGCCAGCCGGTCTTCTTTTCGAACGCGTTGGCGATCGAGCCGTCGAGGCCGGCAGCCGAGCCGGTATCAACCAGCAGGAAGCCGTCCTTCTCCGCGTTCAGCGCGCGATAGAGATTGGCGGTCGAGACCTGGCAGTTCCAGCCGGACGGGCAATTGTGAACGGCGGCCTTCGACGAGTCTTCCGGTGCCGGGAAGAGTTCCGGGTGCTTCAGCGCGTCCTGCACCGTCTTGATGTCCGGGTGCGCGTCGGCGAGGAATTTCGGGATCCACCATCCTTCGACGCCGCCTTCGCTCAGGATCTTGGCGGCTTCGATGAGACGGCCTTCCTTGATCGCAGCGTCGAGCGGCGTGCGCACGGCGTTGACCCAGAGTTCCGGCGCCATGTCGGGCTGCGCCTTTTCGTTCATGGAAGCGAAGGTCGGCATGGTGTCGCCGGTGACCAGCGTCACCGTGCAGCCGTAGCCGTTCTCCAGAATGAACTTGTCCACCT
The DNA here is from genome assembly GCF_900103045.1 of Ensifer sp. YR511. Taxonomy (NCBI): domain Bacteria; kingdom Pseudomonadati; phylum Pseudomonadota; class Alphaproteobacteria; order Hyphomicrobiales; family Rhizobiaceae; genus Ensifer; species Ensifer sp. YR511. The sequence continues at coordinate 307,202 of NZ_FNGR01000001.1, read as the reverse complement.
GGGCGGCGACGCCGGCAGAAGCCCAGTTCATTTCGGCAATGCTGACTTCACCGCATTCCGCGGCCTGCGCGGAACCCGCCATGGCATAGAGGCCAGCGGCGAGAATGGTGGAAGCGAGGAGTTTCTTCATGTTGCAAGACCTCCCAGTCTTATTTTGCAGCCAAGATCCAAACGGGAATCCACGGCGGACGCGACATCCTCCGTCACCCGAAACAACGATGCAGCCGGGGGTTCGGCATCAAACAAGCCAAGGTTCACCCTTGCTGCGGACGGTGCGGGAGTTCGTATTCAGCCCTGGCCGCGGAACCCTGTCGCCAGCCAATCTCCTCTTATACCGCAAACCAAGCCTAAGGTTTCTCGCTGAGAAATCAACCTCTTCAATCGGTTGACCGGGAAGGACGGGGTCTCGTGCGTTCTGTCTGCGACATCGCCGAAGCGCGTATTTTGTGCGTGAGAGACCCCGAATTTAAGCAATAGCGACAATTCTTGCCGCAAAAAATGGCGCTGGGCGCCACGGACCTCAGAACCCTGTCGAGATCCTGACGTTTCCTGTCGTGATTGCGTCACGCCAAATGGCGCGCATGTCGCGAAAAATTTACAAAAAAGTCCGGAATTCATCTTTGGTTAAATCCTCACTAACCATCCGGTAACGATGTCCAGCTAATTGTTCTTCTCGCGGCGGGGGACTGCCGCCGGTCCGGATCAGGTTTGTGCGTCCCGGACTTTGAGCGAACCTTCGGTGTGTTTTTCCGAAGTGACCAGGCGTTTTTTGGCGGCCGCATCCCTCTTGAAGAGGTTGATGCGGCCTTCGCATTTCAGGGCCAATGCCGGACATAAAAAAACCGCCCCGGAGGGGCGGTGGAGGAGGCTCTGGGAGGAGAGCTCGAAGGGGCTTCCGCCCCGATCGCTGGCGTTAGCCGACGTTCGACGTGCGGATGACGCCGAGCGGGCCGAAGGGCGCGTCGACGACGAGGTTGCGTACGCGCGACTGGCTGGACGGAACCTTCGAGTTCCAGGCGATCTGAACGAAATTGGGCTTGCTGAAAATATACAGCATGGACATGAACCTTGAGAGGCCGGAGGCCTATCCTCCGGGGCGTGTTGCTATGCCGCTGATATAGGAGTGCGCTGCAAAAAATTGAATGCCAAACTCGCCACGCCATGTCGCATTCTGGCTATCGGCCGCGACATTTTCGACAAGCCTTGCGAAAGCGCGAAACAATGCGTGAAAGGGCTTTGTCAATTGCGGCGAAATCGTGTCGAAACAGACCTTTGCCGCTGCCCGTTTCAGTGTTACCGATGGCCGCATGACACGCAGGATCATGTTGCAGGGAACCGGCTCGGATGTCGGAAAATCGGTATTGGTGGCGGGGCTCTGCCGGCTTGCCGCCAATCAGGGCCTGAAGGTCCGGCCGTTCAAGCCGCAGAACATGTCGAACAACGCCGCCGTTTCCGACGACGGCGGCGAGATCGGCCGCGCGCAATGGCTGCAGGCGCTGGCCGCGCGCGTGTCGTCGTCGGTGCACATGAACCCGGTGCTCCTGAAGCCGCAGTCGGACGTGGGCAGCCAGATCGTCGTTCAGGGCAAGGTCGCCGGGCAGGCTAGGGGGCGGGAATATCAGGCGCTCAAGCCCAAGCTGCTGGGCGCCGTCATGGAGAGTTTCGAACAAATATCGGCCGGTGCCGATCTCGTGGTGGTCGAAGGCGCCGGCTCGCCGGCCGAAATCAACCTCAGGCCCGGCGACATCGCCAATATGGGCTTTGCGACACGGGCCGACGTGCCGGTCGTGCTGGTCGGCGACATCGACCGCGGCGGGGTGATCGCCTCGCTGGTCGGCACGCATGCGATCCTGCCCGAGGAAGACCGGCGCATGGTGACCGGCTATCTCATCAACAAGTTCCGCGGCGACGTCACGCTGTTCGACGACGGCATTGCCGCCATCGGCGGCTACACCGGCTGGCCCTGCTTCGGCGTCGTGCCGTGGTTGAAGGCGGCGGCACGCCTGCCTGCCGAAGATTCCGTCGTACTGGAGAAGCTGACGCGCGGCGAGGGGCGGGCGCTGAAGGTTGCCGTCCCGGTGCTGTCGCGCATCGCCAATTTCGACGACCTCGATCCGCTCGCCGCCGAACCGGAGATTGATCTCGTCTTCGTGCGGCCTGGCAGTCCCATTCCGGCAGACGCTGGCCTCGTCGTCATTCCCGGGTCGAAGTCGACCATCGGCGACCTCATCGATTTCCGTGCGCAAGGGTGGGACCGTGACCTCGAACGTCATGTGCGCCGGGGCGGCCGGGTCATCGGCATCTGCGGCGGCTACCAGATGCTCGGCCGGCGCGTCACCGATCCGCTCGGCATCGAGGGCGGCGAACGTGCGGTCGAGGGTCTCGGGCTGCTCGAGGTCGAGACCGAGATGGCGCCGGAAAAGACGGTGCGCAACAGCCGCGCCTGGTCGCTGGAGCATGATGTGGCGCTCGAAGGCTACGAAATCCATCTTGGCAAGACGCAAGGTGCGGACTGTGGCCGGCCGTCGGTGCGCATCGACAATCGCGCCGACGGCGCCCTTTCGGCCGATGGCCGCGTGATGGGCACCTACCTGCATGGGCTCTTCACCAGCGACGCCTATCGCGGCGCGCTGCTCAAGAGTTTCGGCATCGAAGGCGGCGCCAACAACTACCGCCAATCGGTCGATGCGGCGCTCGACGATGTCGCGAACGAGCTGGAGGCTGTGCTCGATCGTCGCTGGCTGGACGAGTTGCTCAGGCACTAGGGACGCGGCAAGGGTCAGCCAGCAGGTCCCCGGGGGAACTACGCTGCGACATCGTGCTCCTCGCTTGCGGCTTCCCAGACTTCCCGCGCGGCATCCAGGTTCATCAGGGCAATCCCCAAGCCGACAATCAGGTCCGGCCAGGCCGACTGCCACAGGTAGGCTGTCGCCAGACCCGCGGCGATGATGGCCACATTGGCGAAGGCATCGTTGCGGGCCGAGAGAAATGCTGCCAGCGTGAGGCTGCCGCTCGTGTGACGGTAGGCGACGAGCAGATAGGCGCAGAAGAGGTTGACCACCAGCGCCCCAAGTCCGGTCAGGGACAGGGCAAAGGGCTCTGGCGGGACCGGATCCATGAACTTCGCCCAGGCCGTCCAAAGGAAGGCCAGCGCCGGTACCAGCAGAATGAACGCCATCGCCAGGCCGACTCGCGCGCGGGTTCGCGTCGTCCAGGCCAGAGCAAAGAAAATCAGCATGTTGACGGAGGCGTCTTCGAGCAAGTCGACGCTGTCGGCCATGAGGGACGCCGAGCCGATGGAAAGCGCGACAAGGAGTTCGACCCCGAAATAGCCGAGGTTCAACAGGGAGACGATGAGGACGACGCGGCGCAGGTCGGTATCCACTCGAAAAGTTCCTTTTCTGGCGAGATTCGCCCCCGGCACTTTGACACACGTGTTAGCAGCAGGTTGCTATCCATAGCATTAGGTTTCGACATCGGTCCCGCTCACACCGCCGTCGTGCCTGACGCCCGACAAATCGTCGCGTGGCGCAACTCGGCCGGGGAGGCGTCGCATGCGTCGATTGACTTTGGGCTGCCCGCTTCCTAATCATCAGGTGTTGGATGGTTCCCCCTTGTCGTGGCGATCTGGGGGAATAATTGGGAATGTGACGGATGGACCCAAATCGGGCATCCTTATCGCAGCCGACCCCGCGACTGTAGAACGGTCAGGGTTCGCCATCGGGTTTGGTGCCGGGCTGTCGGCCGGTTGCACGGGCAATCGGGGCAGGTCGGGGATCAAGCCGGAAAAGCCACTGGCGTGGCATCGTGATCAGCCGGGTTTGGACGCCTCTTCTTCTACGAATCGTCCGCCTTTCACGATGTCCCTCACAGCACCCATGCGTCGGAGACGACGCGCAAAGGTTCGCTGTGGCACCGGAAAGACGCCGGGAAGGTGAGGCGGGCCGCTCGGGCCCTGACATCGGAACCTTGCCCTTTAAGGGCGAGGCGATGTTCGGCCCGTGACGCCGTGAGCCAGGAGACCTGCCATCCGGCACGGGCATTCCGCCCGAGGGGACTTTTGTCTCCAACGCCATCACGGAGGTTGTTTTGGCTCGCAGATGTTTTCAAGAACGCGCCCGTGGCGCGTCCGATGGCTTTTGCCACCGACGGCTGATTTGGGAATGTTGAGGCAGCCACGATGAGCAGTCTCAGCGCCGGGCCCGTGCTGGTCCTTGGCGGCGCCCGTTCCGGCAAGTCCAGCTTTTCCGAGAGGCTCGTCGAAGCGTCCGGCTTCACCATGCATTATGTCGCCACGGGCCGCGCCTGGGACGACGAAATGCGCGAGCGCATCGACCATCACCGGACGCGCCGCGGCGAGGGCTGGACGACGCATGAGGAGCCGCTCGATCTCGTCGGCATCCTCAGACGCATCGATGATCCCAGCCATGTGGTCCTGATCGACTGCCTGACGCTATGGGTAACCAATCTCATGCTGGAAGAGCGCGACATGACGGCGGAGTTCGCCGCCCTTGTTGCGTATCTGCCTGAGGCGCGGGCGCGCCTCGTCTTTGTTTCCAATGAGGTCGGCCTCGGCATCGTGCCCGAGAACCGCATGGCCCGCGAGTTTCGCGACCATGCCGGCCGGCTTCACCAGATCGTTGCGGAGAAATCCGCTGAAGTTTACTTTGTCGCGGCCGGTTTGCCGCTGAAAATGAAGGGTTGATCCATGACCACTGCGAGAGCCAACCAGGGCAAGATCCCGGCGACCGTCATCACCGGCTTCCTCGGCGCCGGCAAGACGACGATGATCCGCAACCTGCTGCAGAACGCCGACGGCAAGCGCATCGCGCTGATCATCAACGAGTTCGGCGATCTCGGCGTCGACGGCGATGTCTTGAAGGGCTGCGGTGCCGAGGCCTGCACCGAGGACGACATCATCGAGCTTACCAATGGCTGCATCTGCTGCACCGTGGCTGACGATTTCATCCCGACCATGACGAAGCTGCTCGAGCGTGAAAACCGCCCTGACCACATCATCATCGAAACCTCGGGCCTTGCCCTGCCGCAGCCGCTGATCGCCGCTTTCAACTGGCCGGATATCCGCAGCGAAGTGACCGTCGATGGCGTCGTCACCGTGGTCGACAGCGCCGCCGTTGCCGCTGGCCGCTTTGCCGACGACCACGACAAGGTCGATGCGCTGCGCGTCGAGGACGACAATCTCGATCACGAAAGCCCGATCGAGGAGCTGTTCGAGGATCAACTGACGGCTGCCGATCTCATCGTTCTCAACAAGACCGATCTGATCGATGCCTCCGGCCTCAAGGCCGTGCGCGACGAGGTGTCTTCGCGCACCAGCCGCAAGCCGACGATGATCGAGGCGAAGAACGGCGAAGTCGCCGCTGCCATCCTGCTTGGCCTCGGTGTCGGCACGGAAAGCGATATCGCCAACCGCAAGTCGCATCACGAGATGGAGCACGAGGCAGGTGAGGAGCACGATCACGACGAGTTCGACAGCTTCGTCGTCGAGCTCGGTTCGATCGCCGATCCGGCCGCCTTCATCGATCGCCTGAAGGGCGTAATCGCGGAGCACGACGTTCTGCGCCTCAAGGGTTTTGCAGACGTGCCCGGCAAGCCGATGCGCCTCCTGATCCAGGCGGTCGGCGCCCGCATCGACCAATATTACGACCGCGCCTGGGGCGCTGGCGAAAAGCGCGGTACGCGCCTCGTCGTCATCGGCCTGCACGACATGGACGAGGCGGCGGTGCGCGCTGCGATCACCGCGCTCGTGTAGATCGTTCTTTGAATGAAATGATCTAACGCATTGAAATGATGCAGTTCCGGATGGAGAACGCTTTTAGCGTTTTCGTTCGGAATTGCCCCAACGGACAAGACGAATGCATCTGCTTCTCGCCCAGAAAGGAACGATCGCCGACGGCAACGAGGCGATCGACCTTGGGCAAACGCCGGCCGATATCCTTTTCCTATCGGCCGCCGACACCGAGCTCTCCTCGATCGCCGCGGCTCACGGCCGACGCGACGGAGGCTTGAGCCTGCGCATCGCCAGCCTGATGAGCCTGATGCACCCGATGTCGGTCGACACTTACGTCGAGCGCACGGCGCGTCACGCCAAGCTGATCGTCGTCCGGCCGCTCGGTGGCGCCAGCTATTTCCGTTATCTGCTGGAAGCCCTGCATGCGGCTGCCGTCACCCATCGTTTCGAGATCGCGGTTCTGCCGGGTGACGACAAGCCGGATCCGGGGCTGGAGCCTTTCTCCACCGTCGCAGCCGACGACCGCCAGCGCCTTTGGGCTTACTTCACCGAAGGCGGCTCGGACAATGCCGGGCTGTTTCTCGACTATGCGGCCGCACTGGTCACGGGTGCGGAGAAGCCGCAGCCGGCAAAGCCCCTGTTGAAGGCCGGCATCTGGTGGCCGGGTGCTGGCGTGATCGGCGTCAGCGAATGGCAGTCCCTTGTTCAGGGACGGATGGTAGCGAGGGAGGGATTCGAACCCCCGACGGTTGGGATCTGCTTTTACCGCGCGCTCGTGCAGAGTGGCGAGACACGGCCGGTGGAGGCGCTGATCGATGCGCTGGAGGCTGAAGGTGTGCGGGCACTGCCGGTGTTCGTCTCAAGCCTCAAGGATGCCGTTTCCGTCGGCACGCTGCAGGCGATTTTTTCCGAGGCCGCACCCGACGTGGTGATGAACGCCACTGGCTTTGCGGTCTCGTCGCCCGGTGCCGACCGTCAGCCGACGGTGCTGGAATCGACCGGTGCGCCGGTGCTGCAGGTGATTTTCTCCGGCTCGTCGCGGGCGCAATGGGAAACGTCGCCGCAGGGGCTGATGGCGCGCGACCTCGCCATGAACGTGGCACTACCCGAAGTCGATGGCCGCATCCTTGCGCGCGCCGTCTCCTTCAAGGCGGCGTCGATCTATGACGCCAAGGTGGAGGCCAATATCGTCGGCCATGAGCCGCTCGAAGACCGGGTGCGCTTTGCCGCTGATCTTGCCGTCAACTGGGCGAAGCTGCGCTGGGCAGAGCCCGCCGAGCGCCGCATTGCCATCGTCATGGCCAACTATCCGAACCGCGACGGTCGCCTCGGCAACGGTGTTGGGCTCGACACGCCGGCCGGTACCGTCGAGGTGCTTAGCGCCATGGCGCGGAAAGGCTATGTGGTCGGTGAGGTTCCCGCCGATGGCGACGCGCTGATCCGCTATCTGATGGCCGGGCCGACCAATGCGGCGAGCCATGACCGCGAAATTCGCGAGCGTATTTCGCTGAACGATTACAAGACGTTCTTCGATTCGCTTCCGAAACAGATAAAGGATGAAGTTGCCGGTCGCTGGGGCGTGCCGGAGGCCGATCCCTTCTTCCTCGATGGCGCCTTCGCGCTGCCGCTCGCCCGCTTCGGCGAGGTGATCGTCGGCATCCAACCGGCGCGCGGCTACAACATCGATCCGAAGGAAAGCTACCATTCGCCGGACCTCGTGCCGCCGCATGGCTATCTCGCCTTCTACGCCTTCCTGCGCCAGCAGTTCGGCGCGCAGGCGATCGTGCACATGGGCAAGCATGGCAACCTCGAATGGCTGCCGGGCAAGGCCCTGGCGCTGTCGGAAACCTGCTATCCCGAAGCGATCTTCGGGCCGCTGCCGCACATCTATCCCTTCATCGTCAACGATCCGGGCGAAGGTACGCAGGCCAAGCGCCGCACCAGCGCCGTCATCATCGACCACCTGACCCCGCCCTTGACGCGCGCCGAATCCTACGGCCCGCTCAAGGATCTGGAAGCGCTCGTCGACGAATATTACGACGCCGCCGGCGGTGATCCGCGCCGCCTCAGGCTGCTCAGCCGCCAGATCCTCGATCTCGTGCGCGACATCGGCCTCGACAGCGACGCAGGCATCGACAGGGGCGACAGCGACGACAAGGCGCTGGAAAAGCTCGACGCCTATCTCTGCGACCTCAAGGAAATGCAGATCCGCGACGGCCTGCACATCTTCGGCGTCGCGCCGGAAGGGCGGTTGTTGACGGACCTCACCGTAGCGCTGGCGCGCGTGCCCCGCGGTCTCGGCGAGGGCGGCGACCAGAGCCTGCAGCGGGCGATCGCAGCGGATGCGGGGCTGCGTGGGTTCGCTATTCCCACCTCCGCGGGGGGTAGCCCCGCACGCGACGCCCAACCCTTCGACCCGCTCGACTGCGTCATGTCCGACACCTGGACAGGCCCGAAACCGTCCATCCTCGCTGACCTCTCGGACGCCCCCTGGCGCACCGCCGGCGATACGGTCGAGCGCATCGAGTTGCTTGCCGCAAATCTCGTGTCGGGTGAACTGGCTTGCCCGGACCACTGGGCCAACACCCGCGCCGTGCTCGGCGAAATCGAAACGCGCCTGAAGCCGTCGATTTCAAACTCGGGTGCCGCCGAGATGACCGGCTTCCTCACCGGTCTCAGCGGCCGCTTCGTCGCCCCCGGTCCATCGGGCGCGCCGACGCGCGGCCGGCCGGATGTGTTGCCGACGGGGCGCAATTTCTACTCCGTGGATAGCCGCGCGGTGCCGACGCCGGCTGCCTATGAGCTCGGCAAGAAATCGGCCGAGCTTCTGATCCGCCGCTACCTGCAGGACCACGGCGAATGGCCGTCCTCCTTTGGCCTGACCGCCTGGGGTACGGCGAACATGCGCACCGGCGGCGACGACATCGCCCAGGCCCTGGCGCTGATCGGCGCCAAGCCCACCTGGGACATGGTCTCTCGCCGGGTGATGGGCTACGAGATCGTGCCGCTCGCAGTCCTCGGCCGCCCACGCGTCGACGTGACCTTGCGCATTTCCGGCTTCTTCCGCGATGCCTTCCCGGACCAGATCGCGCTGTTCGACAAGGCGATCCGCGCCGTCGGCGCGCTGGAGGAAGACGATGCCGACAACATGATCGCCGCACGCATGCGGGCGGAAAGCCGACGGTTGGAAGCGGAAGGTGTCGAGGCTGCCGAGGCCGCGCGTCGCGCCTCCTACCGCGTCTTCGGCGCAAAGCCCGGTGCCTATGGCGCCGGCCTGCAGGCGCTGATCGACGAGAAGGGCTGGGAAACCAAAGCCGATCTCGCCGAGGCCTATCTTACCTGGGGCGCCTATGCCTATGGCGCCGGCGAGGAGGGCAAGGCCGAGCGCGATCTTTTCGAGGAGCGCCTGCGCACGATAGAGGCGGTGGTGCAGAACCAGGACAACCGCGAGCACGATCTGCTCGACAGCGACGACTACTACCAGTTCGAAGGCGGCATGAGCGCTGCCGCCGAACAGCTCGGCGGTCACCGTCCGGCGATCTACCACAACGACCATTCCCGTCCGGAAAAACCTGTGATCCGGTCGCTCGAAGAAGAGATCGGCCGCGTGGTCCGGGCCCGCGTCGTCAATCCCAAGTGGATCGATGGCGTCATGCGCCACGGATACAAGGGCGCCTTCGAGATCGCTGCCACGGTCGACTACATGTTCGCCTTTGCCGCGACCACGGGTGCGGTGCGCGACCATCATTTCGAGGCCGCCTATCAGGCGTTCATCGTCGACGAGCGCGTGGCTGACTTCATGCGCGACAAGAACCCGGCCGCCTTTGCCGAGCTTGCCGAACGCCTGCTTGAAGCAATCGACCGCAATCTCTGGACGCCGCGCTCGAATTCGGCGCGGTTTGAACTTGCCGGCATCGGCACGGCAGCAACCCGGCTTCGTGCCGGCAATGAATAGAGCGGTTCCGGGCTGGCGGTAATCCGTCCGGAATTGCTTGCAAACAAGGACCTGGTTCCGTTTCGCTGCTCAGTGAAGTGCGAAAAGGAACCGAAGCGGGACGAGGGCGTCTGCCCATCCCGAACTTGAGAACTGAGGGAGTGATCATGAGCGACGAGACGACAGTAGGCGGCGAAGCCCCGGCCGAGAAGGACGATGCCCGCCACGCCATGAAGATGGCGAAGAAGAAGGCAGCGCGCGAAAAGATCATGGCGACGAAGACCGACGAGAAGGGTCTGATCATCGTCAACACCGGCAAGGGCAAGGGCAAGTCGACCGCCGGCTTCGGCATGATCTTCCGCCATATCGCCCACGGCATGCCCTGCGCCGTCGTGCAGTTCATCAAGGGTGCGATGGCAACCGGCGAGCGCGAGTTGATCGAGAAGCATTTCGGCGATGTCTGCCAGTTCTATACGCTCGGCGAGGGCTTCACCTGGGAAACGCAGGATCGCGCCCGCGATGTTGCGATGGCTGAAAAGGCCTGGGAGAAGGCGAAGGAACTGATCCGTGACGAGCGCAACTCGATGGTGCTGCTCGACGAGATCAACATTGCTCTGCGCTACGACTACATCGACGTCGCCGAAGTGGTGCGCTTCCTGAAGGAAGAAAAGCCGCACATGACGCATGTGGTGCTCACCGGCCGCAACGCGAAAGAAGACCTGATCGAAATCGCCGATCTCGTCACTGAGATGGAGCTGATCAAGCATCCGTTCCGTTCCGGCATCAAGGCGCAGCAGGGCGTGGAGTTTTGATGAGCCAGAGCTGGCAGTTCTGGGCGCTGCTTTCGGCCGCCTTCGCTGCGCTCACGGCGGTGTTTGCCAAGGTCGGGGTTGCGCAGATCAACTCCGACTTCGCAACGCTGATCCGCACCGTCGTCATCCTCTGCGTGATCGCCGCCATCGTGGCGGCGACAGGGCAGTGGCAGAAGCCATCGGAAATCTCCGGACGCACCTGGCTGTTTCTCGCGCTGTCCGGTCTTGCCACCGGCGCCTCCTGGCTTGCCTATTTCCGCGCGCTCAAGCTCGGCGACGCCGCCCGCGTGGCGCCGATCGACAAGCTTTCGATCATCATGGTCGCAATCTTCGGCGTGCTCTTCCTCGGTGAAAAGCTCAACCTGATGAACTGGCTCGGCGTCGGCTTCATTGCCGCCGGGGCGCTGTTGCTGGCGGTGTTTTGAGCGCGCCTGCTCTGGTGCCTGTTCACTGAATGCTCGCCTCAATCAATCCGTAATCCCGACACATGCAGTGGTTGTGACGAGCGGGAGGACGGCATGCAGGTCGACGGCAATTGGCGCGAGCGCCTTCCTGATCCGTCGGGCCAAGTCGCGCAGTTCGGCAGACGCTGGAAGCGTCGCAGCCTGAGGGGGAGCCCTGCATCAGACCCACCGGCGGACACGCCTGCAATAGGCGCCGTAGGCGTCGCCGAAGACCTTGGCGAGGTGGGTTTCCTCCATGCGGATCTGGTAGGAAATCGAGATCCAGGCGGAGAGCGCCAGCGCCACCGCGATGACGTTGGGCACCGCCAGCACCGTGCCGATCAGCGCGGTCACCATGCCGACATAGATCGGGTTGCGCGAGAAGGCATAGAGGCCTGAGGTCACAAGCGGCGCGTCCTGCTTTTCAGGGATGCCGATCTTCCAGGAATGACGCATCGCCCATTGCGACAGCATCGTCAGCCCGCCGCCGAGCGTCATCAGCGCCAGGCCGACGGCGTGAAGGATGGGCGTGTCGAGCGCCGGGATCCGGCCGAGGGCAGCATCGACGGAGGCCGGGAGCATGGCGACCGCCAGCAGGTGGATCACCAGCGCTGCGACGATCAGGCGGAAAAGCCTGCCCGCAAACCCCTCCGCGTCGTCGCCATAGGTTAGCACGACCGGCGAGCGGCCGGATTGCACACGGCGGAGGATCGCCAGCGCGAGCGTGGACAATCCCACGACGAGCATCAGGATGGCGGGAAGGGTGGTGGACATCTAAACCTCTGGAAACGAGCGGGAAAGCGGAATACGAGCGACCGAAAAGGGGCAGCGGATATGACTGTAAATCCCCTCTGGTTGCACGCCTGCAAATGTGAAATCTCTAGTTACTAGAGGTGCAAGGGGGTGACCGAATATTTTTCGATGCCCTGAGCCCTGAGCTCGGTGCCCAAAGCCTCGGGGCCCGTGCCGGCGATCGCTGTGTCCGGTGACCGCCGTGAGCCCGTGCGATGTTCATGGTTGCAGCGTCGTTGCCGCCGCCGCGCGATCGGTCCGCAGGCGTACGCCCAAGCAGAAGGCCGCGCCAAAGTGAGTTTGCGATATTTTGCCCGTTGACGTTCTTGAAATGTTCGTCTCAATGAAACCTTAATCAGGATACACTAGGTGGTTGTGTGTGGGCGGAGGGCGACATGCAGGCAAAAGACGAATGGCGCGGTCGCCTTGAAAGCACGTTTTTTCCCTTTGCGACCTGGGTCTCGATGGCGCTGGTCGCGGCAGGCACCGTTGTTTTTAGCGTTGCCATGTCTGAAACGGGCGCGTTGCAGGTTCTCCTGGTCCTGGTTCCTTTCGCCTGCGCCCTGCCAGCGATGATCAGCGCTCGGCTGACGGTCGCTTTCAGGCGCTTTGCCAGCAATGCGTGGCAGCTTCTTCCGCTTTCGGCGGCCTGTGGTTTCGTAACGGTCGCCGGGTTTGCCATGCTTTACGCGCTGTCCCTGGCGGTGGCGCACTGGAATCCGAGCGCCTACGAGCCTGCCTTTTCCTGGCCGCTCCACGAGCGTGCGGCCGTCATCGCGCTTTTGCACAAGGCGGCTACCCACGTGCTGCTGCCTGCGGCAGGTGGCGCATTGATGGCCGGCATCAGCGGGGCGCTCTGGCTTTATCGCGAACACCAGGAGCACGGCGCCGGAGAGACGTCGAGCCTCGAAGAATCGCATTCTGCCTCTCCGTCCGTACCGGCCGGCGCCAGCGCGCTGGCTGCAGATACCAATGCCGACGCGCGCTACTTCTGGTCTACGACCGTGTTCGGTCCTGTGATCGTCGCGGCGACGGTGGCGGTGATCCTCAGTGCCTTTATTCCGGGTTCCAATGGCAGAGGGTCTCTTGAATTCCTGTGGTTCGTGCTCAGGCTCTATTCTGGCGGCACGTTCGCGGCCGCCGTCGCCGCAGCCTTGATGCTTGTGCTGATGTCCGGCCGGTCCCGGGCGGCGGCATGGCCGGTGGCTCTTTGCGTCGGCCTTCATGCCGGCGCGATCTTCCTGTTGCTGTTTGCACCGGCAGAGGGGCACGCCGAAAGCCAGCAGGATCTGCTGGCTGTTGGCGGCATCCTCGGCGCGTTGTCTGCAGCCGCATGCGCGGCGATCTGGTTTCCAGCTCGGCCGGCACCGCTCCTTGGAAACGGCAGCAGCGTTTCGACGCTGAGCGGATGGTGGATGGTGCGCACCTTCTCGATTGCCGGGCTCGTCGCGCCGCTCACCGCTGCCCTTGCCTACGCTCTTTTCGTCACCGTCGCGCAAGAAGCCGCGGCGTCGGCGGATGACACCCTCATTGGCCGATTGCGAAGCTTCGATCCCGAGATGTGGGCGATTGCCTACCGGATCTGGGCGGTCGTCGCCCTGCAGACGCTGGCACTTGACCATTTCCTGCCGTCCAGCGGCGTCCGGCGCGCCGTTGCTTTCGTTGTCATTCCCGCGTTTGCGTTTCTGTTTGCCGGCAGCATGGGCCATTGTCTCGACGACTACGTCATGTCGAGACCGATGCCGATCTCGATCGCGTCCTTCATCGAGTTTGGCCTGCCGGGGCTTTTTGCCGGGCTTTCCGCCGTCTACCTGAGCCGTCGCGGCTCATCGCGCGGCCCGGCTGCCACCGCATTCGCTGCCCAGTAAAATCGGAACTGGCGAAATCGGATCTGGTGTAATCGGAACTGGCGATGGAATCCGGCGTCAAGCGGACAGGAACGATCGGCCGCGACCGCCGGGTGCTGCAGTTTGCAACCGGCGCGCCGGATCGCCAGCGCGCGACATGATCGGGCGACACGTGCCGGTCCAGATGGTGGTCTGCCGAACGCGCGACTTAGGTCGTGGTGACCGGACGTTCAGCGGCGAGGTGATGGCGCGTCGTGCGGGGTAAGACGGCAGCGTTGCCTTGTTCTTCGGCAAATCTTGTTTGAACCTTGACCGAACATCCTTGATGGACGTCGTAAAAGCCTCCATTTAACGTTTCATCATGGTCGAGATAGCGGGTGAGCCTTGAAGATCGCTTTCAGAGTTGCGGTTGCTGCCGCGTCGGTTTTGCTGTTTGCGGCGTCCGGTGACGTGGGTTTTTCACAGACAACGAAAACGGCCGTGTCCAAGGCCCACGTTTCCACGGCGAAGGCCAAGCCGAAGCCCAAGCCCAGTCGGAAGCAGAAGGCGGCGGATGAAGCCAAGGCAAAGGCTCTCGCCGAGGCTCGCCGCCCGCGGATCTGCGAGACCCGCAACGCACAGTGCAGCTATGGCGCGGGCCCCGTGGGGGAGCCGTGTTCGTGCTGGTCGAAGTCCGGTGCGCCTGATGCTGGCCTGACTGCGAGACCCTGACTGCGTTGTGGTGCCAGAGGAACGCGTCTGGCCCCGAATCTGAACGTCGACAACCCTGAGACTGCCATCGATGTTCGCGGCATCCGCGGGCGAGGGTGCGCGTCGCCGCTTCAACTGCTGTCGGGCGGGGCAAAGAAGCAGTTCACATGATCTTCCGTCGGGTGGAGGCAGAGATGATATTGCCCGTCGCCCGACGGGATCTCATCTCCATATGGGATCCAGAACAGGTGTGGTCTTGTCGCGAGGTGGTGATCGCCCGCGCGCAAGCGGACGGAAAAGCCTTGGCCCCCGCGGGTTACGTCCGGAGTGGGGATGGCTTCACAATCTCCACCGACGTGACGCGCCTTGCAGCACGCCGGAGGATAGGTCCAGCCGGTGGTCGCCTGGTGCGCGGCAGACCCCACCACGCCGAGCGAGATGGAGGCAAGCGTGATCAGGGGCAAGATTGACAGGGCGAACGTCATTGCGCACCTCCTTGGAGGCAGCCTTCGAGAAACGCCGACAGGTTGCTTGCGAACGGGCGAAACCAGTTGTCACTCCCCGATGACCGGGCCGTGCCCTGGACCAGGGAACCGCAGTGTTTCGCCTGGGCGATGATACTACGCCCCGGCCGGCATAAAAACGCTTCGGGGATGTTGTTCGATCTACGTGACGTGCGTTTGCCCGGACAGCGAACCGGCCGTGGGGCTTGATATCGAGGGGCAAGTCGACCGGCCGCTGCTTGCGCCAGCGTCATCGATACCCGCGCAACGGACAATGCTGCGAGCCGCAAGCCGGAGGTCGACAGATCTCCCTAACCGACCTCGTTCATCTCGAAGAGCGGGAGGGCGAGGCAGACCGACAGGACGTGCCATGGCTCGCCTTCGATCGTGGCGCCGTCTCCTTTATCGCGGAGCGTGAGATGGGGTGCAATGTCCGCGCATGTCCGCGCCAGCAGAGCAATCGCTTCTTCGGCAGTCAGGCCGCTCGGATAGCGGACGGCGTATTTCCTGTGGGCTGCTGTGTTTTCTGAGGTCATTTGGCCGGGTTTGGAGAGAGCTATGGCGAGGTTCTGAAACCTACATCGGGCGGTCCCGGCCAAGTTTCGATAGCTCTTCGGAGGTAGCGGCAGCAGTCAAAAAGGAATAGGCGGCAAGGGGGTACGCCGACGTCGCTCGCCGGAAGGCGCGCCAGCCGGCATCGTTCCTCGCCGCGCGGACGATGTCGCTACTGTGCGATCACCTGGTTAAAGGCGCGCCTTGCTTCAAAGCTCGAGCCAAATCCGGAGCGGATGCGTTGGATCCGCCAAGAGCTTGATGGCAAGGGCGATCGAGACGACGACGAGCAGTAGCTTGATGATCTTGGCGCCCTTGGCCATGGCGTAGCGCGAGCCGAGTTGGGCGCCGAGGAACTGGCCGACGCCCATCAGCAGGCCGACCTTCCACAAGATGGCGCCAAAGAACAGGAAGACGCCGAAGGCGCCGATGTTGGAGCCGAAGTTCAGGAACTTGGTGTGCGCCGTCGCCTTCAGGACGCCGAAACCGGCGAGCGTCACGAAGCCGAGCATGAAGAAGGAGCCGGTGCCAGGGCCGAAGACACCGTCGTAAAAACCGATCAGCGGCACCAGCGTCAGTGTGAAGACGAAGGGCGTGATACGGCGGTGCTGGTCGACATCGCCCATGTTCGGCTTCAGGCCGAAATAGAGCGCGATCGCGATCAGCAGGAACGGCAGGATCGCTTTCAGCACGTCACCGGGCACGATCGTCGCGAGCAGCGCGCCGAGCACGGCGCCGGCCGCCGACATCAGCGCCATCGGCAATTGCTCTTTCAGGTTCACATGGCCCTTGCGGGCGTAGGAAAGCGTCGCCGAGCCGGAGCCGAAGAGCCCCTGCAGCTTGTTGGTGCCAAGCGTCTGCAGCGGCGGGATACCGGCAATCAGCATCGCCGGAATGGTGATCATGCCGCCGCCGCCGGCGATCGAATCGATAAAGCCGGCGATGAAGGCGGCAACGAACAGAAAGGCGAGCAGGTGGAAGGCAAGATCTTGCAAGACGAGACTCGTGAGAGGGAGACCTGAGGGAGTTCTGCGCCTTGTGTCAGAGCCCGCGACGAAAAGCAAAGCCTTCCGTAAGGGCGTGGCGACCGCCACCAGCGCCATGGCCGCAATCGTAAGCAAGATCAGTCGGTTGCGCCGACTCGCTGGAATTTCGGATGGGAGGCTCGCCTCGCGCAAACGGTCGCCGTCGCCGTCCTGCTCGACCGTTCGCGGTGACGACAATCTTCCCCAATCGCGACATCGGGATGACGCAATCCGGTTTGACCGGTTGTCGCCGCTTGGCTAAAATTGACAGACATGCGACGGCGTCCGCTTCGGCGGACTGAAAGAGCGTCCGGTGCGGCCGACCCAGCCAGGGGGCCATCAGCCGGTGCTGTCCAGATCGGCCGGGACGGATCGTCCCAGCCGGCGCTTCGTTAAGGAGAACAACGAAGGGAGCCGGCCGCCGATGCCATCGGGCCAACACTCTGCACAGACGACGAAAGCAGGAGCCGGGCTGGTGCTCGGGCTCGGCTGCGAGCGTTGCACGCCGGCCGAAGAGGTGATCGCCCTTGCCGAGCGTGCGCTTGCCGATGCCGGTGCTGCGCCCGGCGATCTGCGGCTGGTCGCCTCGCTCGATGCTCGCGCCGAGGAGCCGGCGATCCTGGCGGCCGCTCAGCATTTCTCGGTTCCGGCCGCGTTCTACGATGCCGCCACGCTCGAAGCCGAAGCTTCCCGGCTCGCCAACCCCTCCGAGGTCGTCTTTGCCTACACGGGTTGTCATGGCGTTGCCGAGGGCGCAGCGCTGGTCGGTGCCGGTCGCGAAGCCGTGCTGATTGTGCAGAAGATCGTCTCCGCCCATGCGACGGCCGCACTTGCCGGGCCGGCGACCTTGCGCGCCGAAAAGCGCATCCAGGCGGCGGAGGCTGTCTGATGCGTTCTTGTGTTGTTGAATTGAATCAATCTTTTGCCCGGGGTTTCTCTCAAGTGGAATCCGGTTCTTTAGAGAGCGCGTCAGGCGTGCCTTTGGGTGGCGCCGAAATACAGGTGGGACAGCACGCATGATCGACGACCTCTTTGCCGGATTGCCGGCGCTCGAAAAAGGTTCGGTCTGGCTGGTCGGCGCCGGCCCCGGCGATCCCGGCCTGTTGACGCTGCATGCGGCCAATGCGCTGCGCCAGGCGGATGTGATCGTGCATGATGCGCTGGTCAACGAGGATTGCCTGAAGCTGGCGCGGCCGGGCGCCGTGCTGGAGTTTGCGGGCAAGCGTGGCGGCAAGCCGTCGCCGAAGCAGCGCGACATCTCGCTTCGCCTCGTCGAACTCGCGCGCGCCGGCAACCGGGTGCTGCGCCTCAAAGGCGGCGATCCCTTCGTCTTCGGTCGCGGTGGCGAGGAGGCGCTGACGCTGGTCGAGCACCAGGTGCCGTTCCGAATCGTGCCCGGCATCACCGCCGGTATCGGCGGGCTTGCCTATGCCGGCATTCCCGTGACCCATCGCGAGGTCAACCACGCGGTCACTTTCCTGACTGGCCATGATTCCTCCGGCCTGGTGCCGGATCGCATCAACTGGCAGGGCATCGCCAGCGGCTCGCCTGTCATCGTCATGTACATGGCGATGAAACATATCGGCGCGATCACCGCCAACCTCATTGCCGGCGGCCGCTCGCCGGACGAACCGGTCGCCTTCGTCTGCAACGCCGCGACGCCGCAGCAGGCGGTGCTGGAAACGACGCTTGCGCGTGCAGAGGCCGATGTTGCGGCGGCAGGGCTGGAGCCGCCGGCGATCGTCGTCGTCGGCGAGGTGGTGAGGCTGCGCGCAGCGCTCGACTGGATCGGCGCGCTGGACGGGCGCAAGCTTGCCGCCGACCCGTTCGCCAATCGAATTCTCAGGAACCCGGCATGAGCGGATTGCTGATTGCCGCACCCGCGTCCGGCTCCGGCAAGACGACGGTGACGCTCGGGCTGATGCGCGCCCTGAAGAGGCGCGGCGTGGCGATCGCGCCCGGCAAGGCGGGGCCGGACTATATCGATCCCGCTTTCCACGCGGCAGCGACCGGCGAGCCCTGCTTCAACTACGACCCCTGGGCGATGCGCCCGGAACTGCTGCTTGCCAATGCGTCGCATGCCGCCTCCGGCGGGCGCACATTGATCGTCGAGGCGATGATGGGACTGCATGACGGTGCTGCCGACGGCTCGGGAACGCCAGCGGACCTCGCCGCGACGCTGAACCTTGCGGTCATTCTGGTGGTCGATTGCGCCCGCATGTCCCAGTCGGTTGCCGCCCTCGTGCGCGGCTATGCGGATCATCGCGACGATATCCGGGTGGTCGGCGTCATCCTCAACAAGGTCGGCAGCGACCGGCATGAAATGATGTTGCGCGATGCGCTCGGCAAGGTGCGCATGCCTGTCTTCGGCGTGCTCCGGCAGGACAGCGCATTGCAACTGCCGGAGCGCCATCTCGGGCTCGTGCAGGCGGGCGAACACTCAGCGCTTGAGGGCTTCATCGGGGCGGCGGCCGCGCGGGTCGAGGCTGCCTGCGATCTCGACGCCATCCGCCTGATCGCGACGATTTTCCCGCAGGTGCCCGCGGCGGCCGATGCCGAGCGTTTGCGGCCGCTCGGTCAGCGCATCGCGGTCGCGCGCGATATCGCCTTTGCCTTCTGCTACGAGCACCTGCTTTACGGCTGGCGGCAAGGCGGCGCGGAGATTTCCTTCTTCTCGCCGCTCGCCGACGAGGCGCCGAATGCGGCAGCGGATGCCGTCTATCTTCCGGGGGGCTATCCGGAGCTGCATGCGGGGCAGCTGAGCGCCGCCGCCCGATTCCGTTCCGGCATGCATTTCGCGGCGGAACGCGGCGCCCGCATCTTCGGCGAATGCGGCGGCTATATGGTGCTCGGTGAAGGGCTTGTCGCTGCCGATGGCGCACGCTACGACATGCTCGGCCTGCTGCCGCTCGTAACCAGTTTTGCCGAGCGCAGGCGGCACCTCGGCTATCGCCGCGTCGTGCCTGTCGACAACGCCTTCTTCGATGGACCCATGACGGCGCACGAATTCCACTATGCGACTATCGTCGCCGAAGGGGCGGCCGATCGGCTGTTTGCGGTCAGCGACGCCGCCGGCGAGGATCTCGGCCAGGCGGGCCTCCGGCGCGGCCCTGTCGCCGGTTCCTTCATGCATCTGATCGACGTCGCAGGTGCTGCATGAGCGCACCGATCGTTCATGGTGGCGGCATCACCGAGGCCGCAACGCGCTATGGCGGCCGGCTCGAAGACTGGCTCGATCTGTCGACCGGCATCAATCCATGCCCCGTGGCCTTGCCCGCGGTCCCTGAGCGCGCCTGGCACCGGCTGCCGGATCGGCAGACGGTGGATGATGCGCGGAGCGCCGCTGCCGACTACTACCGCACCAACGGCGTGCTGCCTTTGCCGGTGCCGGGCACCCAGTCGGTGATCCAGCTCCTGCCACGTCTTGCTCCGGCCAACAGGCAAGTCGCGATCTTCGGGCCGACCTATGGCGAGTATGCCCGCGTGCTTGAAGCGGCCGGCTTTGCTGTCGATCGCGTCGCGGATGCCGACGCGCTCACGGCCGAACATGGGCTTGTCATCGTCGTCAACCCCAACAACCCGACCGGCCGCGCCTTGGCGCCGGCGGAGCTTCTGGCGATCGCCGCAAGGCAGAAAGCGAGCGGCGGACTGCTGCTGGTCGATGAGGCCTTCGGCGATCTTGAGCCGCAACTGAGTGTCGCTGGTCACGTGCCAGGGCAGGGCAACCTCATCGTCTTCCGCTCCTTCGGCAAGTTCTTCGGCCTTGCGGGCCTGCGCCTCGGCTTCGTCGTTGCGACCGAGCCAGTGCTTGCGTCCTTTGCCGATTGGCTCGGTCCCTGGGCTGTCTCCGGCCCGGCGTTGACGATCTCGAAAGCGCTGATGCAGGGCGATACGAAGGCGATCGCGGCGGGCATCCTCGAGCGTCGCGCCGGCCTCGACGCGGCTCTCGATGGGGCAGGGCTCAACCGTATCGGCGGCACGGGGCTATTTGTGCTGGTCGAGCATCCCAGGGCGGCTCTGCTGCAGGAACGGCTCTGCGAGGCCCATATTCTCACGCGCAAGTTCGACTATGCCCCGACCTGGCTCAGGATCGGTCTTGCGCCTGACGCGGCCGGTGACCGACGGCTGGCGGACGCGCTTGCCCGCATGGAGCTCTGAGGTGTCGGAGACGATCCTGCTCATTCTCGCGCTGGCGCTGGTGATCGACCGCGTTGTCGGCGATCCGGACTGGCTCTGGGCGCGCATGCCGCATCCGGTCGTGTTTTTCGGCAAGGCCATCGGCTTCTTCGACGCCCGGCTGAACCGGGAGGACCTCGAGGATGGTGCCCGCAAGTTTCGTGGCGTCGTCGCGATCCTGCTGTTGCTTGGCATCAGCGCCTGGTTCGGCCATCTGCTGCATCGCCTGTTCGCCGTCTTCGGACCGCTCGGCTTTCTGCTCGAGGCGGTTGTGGTCGCGGTCTTCCTGGCACAGAAGAGCCTCGCCGATCACGTGCGTCGCGTGGCCGGGGGCTTGCGACAGAACGGGCTGGAAGGCGGACGTGCCGCCGTGTCGATGATCGTTGGTCGCGATCCAAAGACGCTCGACGAGCCGGCGGTCTGCCGTGCCGCGATCGAAAGCCTTGCCGAGAATTTCTCCGACGGCGTCGTGGCGCCGGCCTTCTGGTACGCGGTTGCCGGCCTGCCGGGGCTTCTTGCCTACAAGATGCTGAACACCGCCGATTCGATGATCGGCCACAAGTCGCCGAAATATCTGCACTTCGGCTGGGCCTCGGCCCGACTCGACGATCTCGCCAACCTGCCGGCAGCGAGGCTCTCGATCCTTTTGATCTCAGCCGGTGCGCTGATCCATCGTGGCGTAAGCGCCGCCAAGGATGCGCTGACCGTGGCCCTTCGCGACCATGGCCTGCACCGCTCGCCGAACTCCGGCTGGCCGGAAGCGGCCATGGCCGGCGCGCTCGATCTGCAGCTTGCCGGTCCGCGGATCTATGGCGGGGTCAAGGTCAGCGAACCGATGATCAACGGTCCGGGCCGAGCGGTTGCAACAAGCGAAGACATCGACGCCGGTATTGCTGTATTTTATGGCGCCTGCACGGTCATGGCCGGGTTTGTTCTTGCAATCGCAATGATTTGATCGCGGAAGTTGACCTTCGCATTAAGACTCTGCTTTCCATATGTATTAAGATCGTATCATATTCGATCAGTTATTCTCCTGGAACGTTTGGTTCCACCGGTACGTGTTCGTCTTCCCGGAGAGAGAAGCATGCGCAAAAGCTTTCTGACTGCGCTGATTGCCGCTCTGCTGCAGTTTGCCGTTCAACCCGCGAACGCCGCCAATCTCATTGCCGATATCAGCCTGTCGTCGCAGACGATGACCGTGCGACAATACGGCGTCGTCATGTATCGCTGGAAGGTGTCGACGGCGCGCAAGGGCTATGTGACGCCACGCGGCAGCTGGAGCGCCAAATGGCTCTCTCGCAATCACCGTTCACGCAAATACGACGACGCGCCGATGCCATATGCCGTGTTCTTCAACGGCGGCTACGCCATCCACGCCACCTATGACATCAAACGCCTCGGCCGCCCGGCATCGCACGGCTGCGTGCGGCTGCATCCAAACAACGCGGCGGAGTTTTTTGCGCTGACGCGGGAACATGGGCTGAAGAACACGCGGATCGTAATTACGCGGTGACGCCTGCCTAGCCAGCCCCTCATCCCCCTGCCGGGACCTTCTCTCTGTTTTGAAGAGGAGAAGGGATCCGAGGCACCGTTTCCGCTTCATCTTCGACCGTTTCGTAAGAAGTGAACGGTAGAATGCGCGTCCCCATCTTTAACGTGACTGCTTGGCTTTCCTCGGGGTAAACCCGAGGAGAGGGCAATTCTGTCGGGCACTTGATGAGGCCGCTAAGAGCCGCTGGCGACCGTCAGTCGATGCCTGCCACATGCATCAGCCGGTCGAGGCTCGGCACGGTGACGTGGCGGCTGTTTTCGATGCGGATGACGTTCTCCTTGCGGAGCTTGGTGATCTGGCGGCTGACGGTCTCGATGGTGAGGCCGAGATAGTCGGCGATGTCGGCGCGCGACAGCGGCAGGTCGAACACGTTCGAGGTGCCGTTTTCCGGGTCGATGTGAGTCGCGATGATGTAGAGGAAGCTTGCGACCTTCTCCTGCGCGGTCTTGCGGCCAAGGGTGAGCATCCAGTCGCGCGCTTCGTCCAGTTCCTTCAGCGCCTGCTCGTGCAGCCGGTGTTCCAGCCCGGGAGCCTCGGAGACCAGCCGCTCGATGACGTTGCGCGGGAAACAACAGATGTCGGTGTCGACCGCCGCTTCCGCCGTCAGCGCGCTTTCGCGGGTGAAGGGCCGGCCCATGAAATCAGGGGCGAACTGCAGGCCGACGATCTGCTGGCGGCCATCGGCCAGCACCTTGCTGAGCTTGACGACGCCGGAGATGATATTTGCGTAGCTGTCGGTGGTTTCTCCCTGGCCGATGACCTCGCGGCCGGGCTCGATGCTGCGGCGGGTGGAGTGACGGCTGAGGTCGAGAAGCTGATCCGGAGAGAGCGTACCGCAAACGCCGCCATGGCGCGCCTCGCAGGCGGAGCAGACGGCTGGAACGTCCGAATTATGGATATCCTTGCGGCGATGTTCGTTCACGATCTGCAATTCTTTCTACCTGCATTCCATTGCTCCCTGGATGACCAAAGAGGATGCGGGTCGTTAAATCAAGAGTTGACAGGTGCTAATTCCGAAAGCGCGAAACAATGTCTCATGCTGGCTTGCGCATTGTCAATTTTAACGTGTTAATTCGCCGACTTGATCAAAATCAAAGGCCTCATTGCCGATCCGTCCTAAGCCGTTTTCACGACAGCGGAGAGACTGATGGACGACGCGCTAATCCTCAAGCATGCGAACCCCGTGCCACGCTACACCAGCTACCCGACCGCGCCGCATTTTTCCGAAGCGGTGGGGCCGGTTGACTATCAAAGCTGGCTCGGGGCGATCGGTCCGGATGAGGCGATCTCGCTCTATGCTCACGTGCCCTATTGCGACCGGCTCTGTTGGTTCTGTGCTTGCCATACCAAGCAGACGCTGCGGTATGATCCGGTGGCAACCTACCTCACGGGCCTGCATCGGGAGATTGCAGAGATTGGCGGGCGGGTGAGCCGCGAAGCCAAGGTAACGGCCCTGCATTTCGGCGGCGGCTCGCCGACGCTCGTCAGGCCCGACGACCTGATCGCGCTGAAGCGCGCCTTTACCGATCACTTCACCTTCGCGGCTGATTGCGAGATCAGCGTCGAGATGGATCCGAACGATCTCGACGAAGCGCGCCATGATGCGTTGGCCGAGATCGGTATGACGCGGGCGAGCTTCGGCATCCAGGATTTCGACCCCGTCGTGCAGAAGGCGATCAACCGCATCCAGACCTTCGAGCAGACGCGAGACGCGATCGAGGCGTCACGGGTAAGGGGCGTGCATTCGGTCAATTGCGACGTGCTCTATGGTTTGCCCTATCAAAGCCTCCAGTCGCTTGAGCGCACCATGGAGGCAGTGCTTTCGCTCGACCCCGATCGCGTCGCACTCTTCGGCTACGCCCATGTGCCGTGGATGAAGACGCATCAGAAGATGATCCCGGACGAAAGCCTGCCCGGCATCGTCGAGCGCTTCGCGCAGATGAGCCGCGCGGCCGAAATGCTGGCTGCCGCCGGCTACGAGGCCATCGGTATCGATCATTTTGCGAAGCCCGACGACAGCCTGGCGCGGGCCAGCCGGGAAGGGCGTCTCCGTCGCAGTTTCCAGGGCTATACCGACGATGCCGCCGAAACGCTCGTTGGGCTTGGCGCCTCCGCGATCGGCCAGTTTCGTCAAGGTTATGTCCAGAACATGCTGGCGACCGGTGAGTATCTGCGCCATGTGGAAAACACGGGGCTCGCTGCGGTCCGCGGTTATCGCTTCACACCGGACGACACTTTGAGAGCAAAAGTGATTGCCGACGTCATGTGCCGTTTTGCCTTCTCCTTTGCTGAGGTTGAGGAAGCGTTTCCCGGGCTGGCAGGGGCTGTGATCGAGGAGGCACGGCTGTTTCGGGCGCGCGACGTGGATGGGCTGACGACGATCGAAAACGGGGTTTTCCGCCTGACTGAACGCGGCAGGCCCTTTGCCCGCTCGGTTGCAGCCACCTTCGACGCCTATCTCGGCAACGGCCGGGGCCGGCATTCGGTGGCCGTCTGACCCCATGCTCTGTCGCAACACCGTTTTCCAATTCGAAAGCCTTTGCCATCAAGGCCATTGGCTTTTGCGGCGCATTTACCTATAGGATCGCCGAGACTCGACTTAAAATATTAGAGGTATGCGCGTGACAGCTACATTCGACAAGGTTGCCGACATTATCGCGGAAACGAGCGAGATCGATCGCGAGACGATTACGCCGGAAAGCCACACGATCGACGATCTCGGCATCGACAGCCTGGACTTCCTCGACATCGTGTTTGCGATCGACAAGGAATTCGGCATCAAGATTCCGCTCGAGCAGTGGACGCAGGAAGTCAACGAAGGCAAGGTTTCGACCGAAGAATACTTCGTTCTGAAGAACCTCTGCGCCAAGATCGACGAACTGCGGGCTGCCAAGGGCTGATCGGGCTTTCGCCCGAGCCTTGCCACTCGATTTCCAATGCCGCCCGTCGCGCCCCGCGCTTGACAGGCGGCATTGGCGTTTTTACTTGAGCCCGAAACCAACAGGGTGAGCCTCAATGCTCCTTGAATACTTCCAGATGATCGACCGTGTCGAAACGGTCGATCTTTCGGCTGGCCGGCTGACGGCGCGGTCCGTCGTGCCGGAGAAGAGCCCGGTGTTCGAAGGCCATTTCCCAGGCTACCCGCTGGTGCCCGGCGTGCTTCTGATCGAGACCATGGCGCAGGCCTCCGGTTTCCTGGTGCTCGCCGCCACCAATTTCGCCGCCATGCCCTTCCTGATGTCGGTCGACGGCGCCAAGATGCGGACCTTCGTCGAGCCCTCGGCCGAACTCGAGATCGAGGCTTTCCTCGAGCATGAAGGTTCGGGCTTCGCCGTCACCAAGGCGAAGATCACCTCTGGCGGCAAGAAGGTCTGCGATGCCCAGCTGAAACTGAGAACGATGCCGTTCGATCAGGTTCCGCTCGGCGATATCGTGCGCAAGCGGGCTGGAGAAGTGGGTCTGATGGCGGCGCTTTCGGCGGCAGCCGGTTCGGAGAAGTAAGATGAGCAAATCTGCAAACGACGTTGTCATTACCGGCGTCGGTATCGTCACCAGTCAGGGCGTCGGCGTCGAGCCGCATCTGGCGCTGCTTACCGCCGGCACGTCGCCGGCCGTGCGCGTCGAGACCGAAAAGTTCAGCCCCTATCCGGTGCACCCGCTGCCGGAGAT
Source organism: Ensifer sp. YR511 (assembly GCF_900103045.1). Taxonomy (NCBI): domain Bacteria; kingdom Pseudomonadati; phylum Pseudomonadota; class Alphaproteobacteria; order Hyphomicrobiales; family Rhizobiaceae; genus Ensifer; species Ensifer sp. YR511. Next base: position 281,455 of record NZ_FNGR01000001.1, on the reverse strand, counting down.
CGACTGGTCGCAGCAGATCGCCAAGCGTGGCGACCAGCGGCAGATGGAAAACTGGCAGCGTCTCGGCGTTTTTTCCGCGGGCCTGGCTCTCGATGACGCCGGTCTCAAGGACAATCTCGAAGCCTGCGGCAGCATGGACATGATCGTCGCTGCCGGCGGCGGCGAGCGTGACATCAACGTCGATTCGCTGATCGTCGACGAGGCGCTGAAGCGCAACGACCGCGAACAGCTCCTCAATGAAAAGCTGACGACCGAACTGCGGCCGACGCTGTTCCTGGCCCAGCTTTCGAACCTGCTCGCCGGCAACATCTCGATCGTGCACAAGGTCACCGGTTCGTCGCGCACCTTCATGGGCGAGGAAGCGGCCGGCATCTCGGCGATCGAAACCGCCTTTGCCCGGATCAAGGCCGGCCAGTCGACCCATACGCTCGTCGGCGGCGCGTTTTCGGCCGAGCGCCTGGACATCATGCTGATGATCGAGGCGATCCAGGGCCAGGCGACCGGTGACTGGCACCCGATCTGGTCGCGCAGCCGCGACAACGGCGGCGGCATGATCCCCGGGTCGGTCGGAGCCTTCCTGGTGCTGGAATCACGCGAGTACGCCGAAGCCCGTGGTGCCCGCATCTATGCGACGATCGACGCGATCGGCAGCGACCGCGGCAGCCGCGCTGACGGCAAGCTCGAAGCACGCCTTGCGGACCTGGCGAAACCGGCCGAAAAGCTCGACCCGGCAGGCACCGTGGTCTTTTCCGGCACGTCAGGCTTTCATGATCTCGTCGCCAGCGAAAAGGCGTTCCTGCAGGCCAATCTGGCCGGCGCGCCGGTGCGTGCCTATGGCGGCATCGTCGGGCACAGCATCGAGGCGCAGTTTCCGGCGGGCCTCGCGCTTGCTGCACTCACGCTCGGCCACGGCGCCAAGGTACCGGCCTTCGACGGCAGCTTCGAAAAGCCGATGACGGCGGCTGCCCGGTCGGCGGTCGTGACCACCGTCGGTCATTCACGCGGCGAAGGCGTCGCGGTCCTTTCGGCCGAATAAGAGGAACGATTGATGAGCAACGCTTACAAGGATCATCTCGGTCGTCCGATCGTCGCCGTCACTGGCATGGGCGTCATCACCTCGCTCGGGCAGGGCCTGGAAGACAACTGGTCAGCGCTGACCGGCGGCGTCTCCGGCATCCGCAAGATCACCCGTTTCCCGACGGAGGGTCTCAACACCCGCATCTCCGGCATGGTCGATTTCATCGAGGTGCCGGCGGCCAACTCCGTCGAGCGCTCCTACGCCATGGCGCGCGAGACGACGCTGGAAGCGCTGGCGCAGGCCGGGCTTTCCGGCGACTTCAACGGTCCGCTGTTTCTGGCCGCCCCGCCGATCGAGCCGGAATGGAGCGCGCGCTTCGAGCTTGCCGACCGCTCGCCGCCTTCCGAACAGCCGGGCGATGCGTACAACCGTTTCCTCGCCGCGATGCGCCAGAAGGCCGATCCGGTGTTCCATGAGGCCGTGCTCTTCGGCTCGATCTCCGAGCGCCTTGCCGATCGCTTCGGCACGCGCGGCCTGCCGGTGACGCTCTCGACGGCCTGTGCCTCGGGCGCGACCGCGATCCAGCTCGGCGTCGAGGCGATCCGCCAGGGCCGCACCGATCGTGCGCTGACGGTAGCGACCGATGGTTCGGTCAGCGCCGAAGCACTCATCCGCTTTGCGCTGCTTTCCGCGCTCTCCACCCAGAACGATCCGCCGGAGAAGGCCTCCAAGCCCTTCACAAAGGATCGGGACGGCTTCGTCATCGCCGAAGGCGCTGCGACCCTGGTGCTCGAATCGCTGGAAGCTGCCGTTGCCCGCGGCGCCCGCGTCTACGGCATCCTGAAGGGCTGCGGCGAGAAGGCCGATCTCTTCCATCGCACGCGCTCGTCGCCCGACGGCGGCCCGGCGATTGCGACGATCCGCGCGGCCCTTGCCGACGCCGGCATCGACGAAGGCGGCATCGGCTACATCAACGCGCACGGCACCTCGACGCCCGAGAATGACAAGATGGAATATCTGTCGATGTCTGCCGTCTTCGGTGAGCATCTGCCGTCGATCCCGGTCTCGTCGAACAAGTCGATGATCGGCCACACCCTGACGGCCGCCGGTGCAGTCGAGGCGGTGTTCTCGATCCAGACGATGCTGACGGGCACGCTGCCGCCGACGATCAACTACCAGAACCCCGATCCGGCGATCGTGCTCGACGTGGTGCCGAACGTGAAACGCAGCCAGCAGGTGTCTGCGGTGCTGTCGAACTCCTTCGGTTTCGGCGGCCAGAACGCCAGCCTGGTGATGACGGCCGAGCCGGCTTGAGCCGGACCTGGTGAAACGAAATACCCCCTCTGGCCTGCCGGCCATCTCCCCCAACAAGGGGGAGATCGACGCGCGGCCGGCCGATCGCTCCAATAACAAGGCCCGATTTCGGTGCTTTTCGTGAAGGGCAAAGGGGTGCCACATCCAATCTCCCCCCTTGTGGAGGAGATGCCCGACAGGGCAGAGGGGGGCACGCGCCGCTCTCTGTAGAATGGCGACATGCCCACAAGACGTGTATATGCCGCCTGTCGATCTGAACATTTAAAGGAAGAACCATGCGCGCCCTGCAACTGCTCGATGACCGCAAGCTCGAAATCACCGACATTCCGGAACCGGAAGCACCCGGCCCGGGCGAGGTGACGTTGCGCGTCAAGGCGGTTGCGCTCAACCATATCGACGTCTGGGGCTGGCGCGGCATGGCATTCGCCAAGCGCAAGATGCCGCTCGTCATCGGCGCCGAGGCAGCAGGCGTCGTCGACAGCATCGGTCCCGGTGTTTCAAGCGTGCTTCCGGGCCAGCTCGTCTCGATCTACGGCGCGCGCACCTGCGGCCTCTGCCGTCCGTGCAAGGAAGGCCGCGACAACCTCTGCGAACATGTCGGCGGCGTTCACGGCTTCCACCTCGACGGCTTCGCACAGGAGAAGATCAACCTGCCGGCGCGCCTGCTGGTTCCGGCACCTCCGGGCGTCGACGCGGTTGCCGCAGCCCTTGCTCCGGTCACCTTCGGTACCGTCGAGCACATGCTGTTCGATAACGCCAAGCTTGAGCCCGGCGAAACCATCCTCGTGCATGCTGGCGGTTCCGGCATCGGCTCGGCGGCAATCCAGCTTGCCAAGAAGATCGGCTGCACCGTGATCACCACCGTCGGCTCCGACGACAAGATCGAGAAGGCCAAGGCGCTCGGCGCCGATCACGTCATCAACTATCGCACCGACCGCTTCGAGGGCGTGGTGCGCAAGCTTACCAAGAAGAAGGGCGTCGACGTCGTGTTCGAACACGTCGGCAAGGACACCTGGGCGGGCTCGATGCTCTGCATGAAGCGCGGCGGCCGTCTCGTTACCTGCGGCTCCACCTCGGGCGTGTCCACCGACATGAACCTGATGATGCTGTTCCAGCAGCAGCTGAAGCTGCTCGGCTCCTTCGGCTGCCGCATGGAAAACATGGCGAACGCCATGCAGAAGATGGCGCGCGGCCTCGTACATCCGGTCATCGACACCGAAATCGGCCTCGACGAGATCGACCGCGCGCTGGAGCGCATGGAATCGCGCCAGATCTTCGGCAAGATCATCCTGAAGATGGATTGATCGACGTGCGCATGCTGATCACACGGCTGGTGCTGGCGGCGGATCGTTTCCGCCAGTGGCTGATTGCGCAGTTCGTGTTTCTGCTTCTGACGATCCTGAAGATGTTTCCCGCTGACGGCGCGATCAACTTCATGGATCGCGCCCTGCGGTTCATCGGCCCGAAGACCAGCCGTCAGAAGCTGACGCTGACGAACCTGCGCAACGCATTCCCGGAAAAGAGCGAAGCGGAAATCGAGCAGATCGCGCTCGAAAGTTGGGGCAACATGGGCCGCATGGCGGCCGAATACGTGTTCCTCGACCGTCTCTTCGATTTCGACCCGGAGCGCACGACGCCCGGGCGCATCGAAGTCTCGGGCATTCCCTTGTTCCTCGAGCTTCGCGACAATCCGCGCCCCTTCATCGTCTTTACCGCGCATAGCGGCAATTTCGAAATGCTGCCGGTCGCCGGCTCAGCCTTCGGGCTCGACGTGACGGTGCTGTTCCGGCCGCCGAACAACCCATACGTGGCCGAAAAGGTCTTCAACTTCCGCGCAGAACGCATGGGCAAGCTCGTGCCGTCGCATGCGGGCTCGTCCTTTGCGCTCGCCCGCCAGCTGGAGCGCGGCCAGGGCGTCGGGGTTCTCGTCGACCAGAAGTTCCGCAAGGGTCTAAAGACCAAGTTCTTCGGCCAGGACGTGCAGACCAACCCGCTGCTCGCCAAGCTCGTCCGCCAGTTCAACTGCGAGGTCTATCCAGCCCGCTGCATCCGCTTGCCGGGTGGCCGTTTCCGCCTGGAGATCGAACCGGCGATCGCCATCCCACGCAAGGCCGACGGCAGCGTCGACGTGACCGCTACGGCGCAGGTTCTGAACGACAAGGTGGAAAGCTGGGTGAGGGAATATCCCGGCCAATGGCTCTGGTATCACGACCGCTGGCACATCAAGCGCTACCTGAAAGACTGATTCTCCTTCGCCCGCGACCCCAGCCAGATTGCGTCTTGCGCAAGCAGGCTTGATCTTCCTGCAAGCCCGGCAACCCATGTGCCGGGCTTTGCGTTTTGCCAAGTACGCGGGAGTATCGGCACCGATCTTCCCTCGAAAACGTGCGTAAACGTTAAGTTTTTCTTTCTGCTGTTGAACGCTATCGCAATGAGTGTAAACTTATGCCTGTCGCGTGAGAAAATGCCTGCAAGCGCTTTGGATGACCCGAGCAGTGCGGTTTTACGCGGAAGTGGTGGGGGAAACGTCAAGAACCAGATCAGTGTCCTGAGCATCTACGCCTGTTTTGTAAGTGCATCGAAGCGGTTTTGCCGTGGGGGAATTGGGGTTTCGAATTGAACGCACTGATTGAGCTGTTCTGGTTCAAATATTCGCAGCTGCAGTATGCCGTTCGTACGGCAGACGAGCATTTGATCAGCATTCTGGATCGCGAATTGGATCCGATCTTGAGATCCGTCTACGACGAGAAGGCGGTGAGCGTCGAAGATGCCCGGCTTCAGTTCCAGTTCCTGATCGACATTCTGCGCGTCGAAGCCGACGACATTTCCTGCGTGTTGCGCCATTCGCAGTTGTTGCAATCGCTGATCAATCGCTACTTCGCGGCGACCGGTGCGGAGAACCTCGCCGACCTGCAACTGGAGCGCCTGCCGGCGCAGCCGAACAAGGGCAGGGCGGACGAAGGATTGCTCAACGAGGCGATCCTCGACAGCTTCCCGGACCGGCTTGCGGTGATCACGCCCGACTACCGCTATCTTTACACCAATCCGCGCAATGCCGAGCATCTGGAAAGCCGCCCGATGGACCTGATCGGCCGGCATATCGTCGAGTTCATCGGCATCCAGCGGTTCGAGCTTCGGGTGAAATCCTATCTCGACCGGTGTTTCGCCGGCGAGGTGGTGGACTACACCTTCGCCAAGACGGTCGACGCGCGCACGGTCGTCGTGCGCTGCCGGCTGACGCCGTGCATGTCGAGCACCGGCAAGCTCATCGGCGCTATTCTAGTGATCCAGGAACATGCCGACCGCCGCCGCGCGATCGCGGCCTGAGGCGCCAGTTCCGGCGGTATCAATCGAAAATGCATGAGGGGATGCGCGGCCGGATAACGGCCGCCTGACGTGTCCGTTTTGCGGCGCGCTGCCCCCAAAGGCCGGTTTATCCGACCGGCGCGGTGATGCTGCGCAGACATTCCTGCTCGAAGCCGACGTGCCGCCTGAGGCTCGTGAAGAAGCCGCGCAGCATGTAGCCGGCGGTCTCGGCATTGACCGTCTGGTCGGCAGCGCCGAGGCGCTCCAGCATTTCGGTCAGCTCCTCGGCGAAGCACTCGTCCTCGCAGTGTTCGTATTTCAGCCGCTCCAGCGTCGCGCCGAGCGTCGGATCGCCGCGGTAGGTGCGTTCGATCCAGGAGAAGACGAGGTTTTCTTCGCCCGAATGCATCTCGCGGATCAGCGGCTCCAGCACCTTTGCGGCATAGAGGCATTTCTGCCGGTCGATTTCCGCAGGCAGGCTGTCGGCGATTTCCTCCAGGCAATTGCAGAGCGCAAGCTGCTCTTCGTGGGCGCGGGCAAGCCAGGCAAACGGCTCGGCCACGGACTCCCGCCGGGGGGCCGGGTCCAGCCGGCTGCGGATTCGTCCGTCTTCAAAAGTCTTTTTCATCGGCTTCAGACGCCAGCTCCCACGGCGCTCCCTATTGTTTGCCGAGGATGATCCAAACGAGGTGACAAAGCCTTGATCTGAATCAAGGCCGGGCTGCCCCGATTCTGACACTTTCGGGCAAGCTGCGGTGACACCCCTCGTTTCGGGGTGTTGTCGCGTGCGTTCGGATAAAGTTGGGGACCCAACCATGAAATACACATTCGAGATGATCCTGCTCGGGGTCGGTGCATTCCTGGCGCTTGTCGGCGCCGGGTTTGCCCAGGACCGGCACTTCGAAGCCCATATGTGGGTGCTGTTCTTCACGCTTCTTGCCGGCACCATCCTCCTGATGCGCCGCATCGAGTTCAGCCCGGCTTCCGCGGGCAGGGCGTCACCGCCGCCACCCCAGTCGGAGTATTTTGACGAGGTGGTCAAGTATGGCGTGATCGCCACCGTCTTTTGGGGCGTCGTCGGCTTTCTCGTCGGTGTCGTGGTTGCACTCCAGCTTGCCTTCCCGGACCTCAACATCGAGCCCTGGTTCAACTTCGGCCGCATGCGGCCGTTGCACACCTCGGCGGTCATCTTCGCCTTCGGCGGCAACGCGCTGATCGCAACGTCCTTCTACATCGTCCAGCGCACCAGCCGTGCCCGCCTCTTCGGCGGCAATCTCGGCTGGTTCGTGTTCTGGGGCTACCAGCTCTTCATCATCATGGCCGCCACCGGCTATCTGCTGGGCATCACCCAGTCGAAGGAATATGCGGAGCCGGAATGGTATGTGGACCTGTGGCTGACGATCGTCTGGGTCGCCTATCTCGCCGTCTTTCTCGGCACGCTGCTGACGCGCAAGGAGCCGCATATCTATGTGGCCAACTGGTTCTACCTCGCCTTCATCGTCACGATCGCGATGCTGCACATCGTCAACAACCTGGCGGTTCCGGTCTCCTTCCTCGGCTCCAAGAGCTACTCGGCCTTTGCCGGGGTGCAGGATGCGCTGACGCAATGGTGGTACGGGCATAATGCCGTCGGCTTCTTCCTGACGGCCGGCTTCCTCGGCATGATGTATTACTTCATCCCGAAGCAGGCCAATCGCCCTGTTTACTCCTACCGCCTGTCGATCATCCACTTCTGGTCGCTGATCTTCATGTACATCTGGGCGGGTCCGCACCACCTTCACTACACCGCGCTGCCCGACTGGGCGCAGACGCTCGGCATGGTGTTCTCGGTCATGCTCTGGATGCCCTCCTGGGGCGGCATGATCAACGGCCTGATGACGCTTTCGGGCGCCTGGGACAAGATCCGTACCGACCCGATCATCCGCATGATGGTCATGGCCGTTGCCTTCTACGGCATGGCGACCTTCGAAGGTCCGATGATGTCGATCAAGACGGTCAACTCGCTCAGCCACTACACCGACTGGACCATCGGCCACGTGCATTCCGGCGCGCTCGGCTGGAACGGCCTCATCACCTTCGGCGCGATCTACTATCTCGTTCCGAAGCTGTGGAACCGCGAGCGCCTCTACAGCGTGCGCATGGTCAACTGGCACTTCTGGCTCGCCACGCTCGGCATCGTCGTCTACGCGGCGGTCATGTGGGTTGCCGGCATCCAGCAGGGCCTGATGTGGCGCGAGTACGACGACCAGGGCTTCCTCGTCTATTCCTTCGCGGAATCGGTCGCGGCCATGGTTCCCTACTACGTGCTGCGTGCCCTTGGCGGCGCACTCTTCCTCGCCGGAGCTCTGCTCATGGCCTTCAACGTAACCATGACCATCCTCGGCCGCGTGCGCGATGAAGCCCCGATCTTCGGTGCGACGCCCGCGCTCAAGGCTGCGGAATAGGAGGGCATAGAGAATGTCCATTCTCGACAAACACGCGACGCTCGAACGCAACGCGACCCTGCTGCTCGTCGGCTCGCTGCTCGTCGTCTCCGTCGGCGGCATCGTGGAAATCGCGCCGCTCTTCTACCTCGAAAACACCATCGAGAAGGTGGAGGGCATGCGTCCCTATTCGCCGCTGGAGCTTGCCGGCCGCGACATCTATGTGCGTGAAGGCTGCTATGTCTGTCACAGCCAGATGATCCGCCCGTTCCGCGACGAAGTGGAGCGCTACGGTCACTACTCGCTGGCGGCGGAATCCATGTACGACCATCCGTTCCAGTGGGGCTCCAAGCGCACTGGACCGGACCTGGCGCGCGTCGGCGACCGCTACTCCAACGAGTGGCACGTGCAGCACATGATCGAGCCGCGCTCGGTGGTGCCGGAATCGGTGATGCCGAGCTACGCCTTCCTCAAGGCGACGCCGCTCGATGTGAACAACATCGCCGCGAACCTCAAGGCCAACAAGGCGGTCGGCGTGCCCTACACGGACGAGATGATCGACAACGCGCTTGCCGACATCAAGGCGCAGGCAGATCCGAACGCCGACACGTCCGGCGTCGAGGGCCGCTATCCGAAGGCCAAGCTCGGCGACTTCGACGGCGATCCGCAGAAGCTGACGGAGATGGACGCGCTCATCGCTTATCTTCAGATGCTCGGCACGCTGGTCGACTTCTCCACCTACGATGACACCACCGGCTATCGCTAAGGAGACCGCACCATGGAAACCTACACGGCCATGCGCCAGTTTGCCGATAGCTGGGCGCTCCTTGCCATGACGCTCTTTTTCCTGGGCGTCGTCGCCTTCATCTTCCGGCCCGGCGCCAAGAAGGCCGCCGATGATGCCGCAGCCATCCCCCTGAAGGAGGATTAATAGAATGGCGGACAAACACGTCGACGAAATCAGCGGCGTCGAGACCACCGGCCACGAATGGGACGGTATCCGCGAGCTTAACAACCCGATGCCGCGCTGGTGGGTCTATACCTTCTACGCGACCATCGTCTGGGCGGTCGGCTACATGATCGTCTATCCCGCGGTGCCGCTTCTGACCGACGCCACCAAGGGCGTGCTCGGCTATTCGAGCCGCGCCGAGGTGAGTGCGGAGCTTGCCAGCGCCAAGGCGGCGCAGGCCGGCAATATCGAGAAGATCGCGTCGAGCTCGCTCGCCGACATCATGGCCGATCCGCAGCTGCAGCACTTCGCCGTTTCCGGCGGTGCCTCGGCCTTCAAGGTCAACTGCGCCCAGTGCCACGGCTCGGGTGCGGCCGGTTCTGCCGGCTTCCCGAACCTGAACGACGACGACTGGCTCTGGGGCGGCAAGCCCGAAGAGATTTACCAGACGATCGCCCACGGCATCCGCTATAACGGCGACGACGACACCCGTGTCTCGGAAATGCCGTCCTTCGCGGAAATCCTGCAGCCGGAAGAGATCAAGCAGACGGCGGCCTATGTCGTCAGCCTCACCGGCACGCCGTCGGATGCCTCCATGGTAGAGCCGGGCAAGGCGCTGTTTGAGGCAAACTGCGCCTCCTGCCACGGTGCCGACGCCAAGGGCAACCGTGAGTTCGGCGCGCCCAACCTTGCCGATGCGCTGTGGCTCAACGGCTCGAGCGAACAGGCGATCGTCGCCCAGATGAAGGCGCCCAAGCACGGCGTCATGCCCGCCTGGCTGCCGCGCCTCGGCGACACCACCGTCAAGCAGCTCGCCATCTTCGTGCATTCGCTGGGTGGCGGCGAGTAAGAGGAACGAGGGGCTTGCGGACCTGCCACGCATCCGTAGGTGATGGTGGCGCCCCTCATTCGCCTGCCGGCACCTTCTCCCCGCCAGGCGGGGAGAAGGGCGCAAGCCGCGCTAGCCTCGCCAGGTTAAAAGTAAGGTTGGCGATGGAGCCGCCCATCACGTTCTTGAGTGGGCTACCGCTCAGACTTTTCAGGCTTGATGCCGGGCGGGTGACCCCAGCGTTCCTCTCCCCGCCAGGCGGGGAGAGATGTCCGGCAGGACAGTGAGGGGCAGCTCTCATCCATCCAGTCGAGAAGGCCGCGCCAAATGGCGCGGCCTTTTTCATCTGGAGCGTTTCGTCATTGAGGGGAGATGTCAATGAATTGGCCGACGTGTCCTCTCAAGATCTCGCCTTTTCGCCGACACGCCTTCGCAACGAAACTACGGCAAGCGTCGCCATGATCGCGATGGCGACGGCGCAAACGGCGGCGGCTGCGTTGAAGCCGGTCATGAAGGCGGCCTGGGCTTGCTCCAGCATGCCCGCCGGTAGCTCGGTCGCGACGGATACGGCGCCGGCGAGGCTGTCCGACAGCCTGTCGCCGATCTCGCCGGGGATCAGCGTCTGGCCGGCCATTTCGATGCGGTAGACGGCGGTGGTCAGGCTGCCGAGCGTGGCGATGCCGACGGCAAGGCCGAGTTCCTGCACCACTTCGGAGAGGGCCGAGGCCGTTCCGGCCTTTTCGGCGGGCGCTGCACTGACGACGAGATCGGTGCCAAGCGCGGCAATGGTTCCAAGGCCGAGATAGACGAGCGCAAATGCGGCGGTTACCAGCCCGACCCCGTATGGCGTATGGCCGAGCTGGGCGAGCAGGAGGTAGCCGACCACCGAGAGCGCCAGCGCCGCTGCGATCACGGGGCCGGGGCCGAAGCGCCTGGCGATGAGCGGTGCGGTGATGCCGCCAAAAGCATGGCGAGCGCCGGGGGGCCCATTCTCAGGCCCGCCGACAGCGGAGAAAGCCCGACGACAAGCTGCAGATACTGGGTGACGAGCAGCATCGTGCCGCCGACAGCCGTCAGGCCGATCAGGAGGATCAACAGCGCGGTGCGGAAGGCGCGGTCGGAGAAGAGCTCGAGGTCGATCAGCGGGCTTCGAAGCCGGCGTTGTCGCCGGATGAAGAGGAGCGTGGCGACGAGGCCGACGGTCAGGCCGAGCGTGGCGCCGAGCCCAAGGCCATCCTTGGCGATCTGCTTGATGCCGTAGACGATGGGCAGCAGCCCCGCCAGCGACAGCGCCACACTGGCCATGTCCAGGCGGTCCGATTGCGGGGCACGATATTCCGGCAGCAGAAACGGCGCGACGATGAGCAGCAGCCCGACGATCGGCAGTGCGACGAGGAAGGCAGCCCCCCACCAGTAACGTTCGAGCAGGATGCCGCCGACGATCGGCCCCGCGGCCATGCCGAGCGCGAACATGGTCGCCCAGACGCCGATCGCAAGCGCGCGCTGGTGCGGGTTCAGGAACATGTTGCTGATCAGCGCCAGGGTCGGCGGCATCAGCGTTGCGCCGGCAACGCCGAGTGCCGCGCGTGCAGTGATCAGCATGGTGGCGCTGGTGGAATAGGCCGAAAGCACCGAGGCGACTGCGAAGGCGGCCGCGCCCAGCATCAGGAGCTTGCGGCGACCGATGCGGTCGCCGAGCGTTCCCATCGTGATCAGAAAGCCGGCGATCATGAAGCCGTAGGCATCGACGATCCAGAGCGCCTGGGTGCTGGTGGGCTTCAGATCCGCCGCGAGCGCCGGCAAAGCGAGATGCAGCAGCGTCAGGTCGAGCCCGAGCAGGATGGTGGGGAGCGCGAGCAGGGCGAGCCCGGCCCATTCTCGCAGGCCCGCGCGCGTTTCACCGGGATCGGCATGGTCGGTGAGGTGGGATGGTCGGTCGCCGAGAATTGTCAAAAGTGGCCTCCGTCTTCGCTTGGGCTGGTTGCGGAGACCACATCTTCAGGGCACAATCATCCTGTTACAATTTAAGTAGTTATCCTATTACTGAGAGCAATAGCGTGAACGAACGAAGTCTTGAGCGAAGCAAGAACGAGCTGTCGGAGTTCTTGACGAGACACAGGGCGAAGCTGACGCCGGCCGATGCCGGCCTTGCCTTCACCGGGCGGCGGCGCACCCCGGGCCTCAGGCGGGAGGAGGTGGCAGCGCTCGCCGGTGTCGGGCTCACCTGGTACACGTGGTTCGAGCAAGGGCGCGACATCAAAGTGTCGGAGGCGTTCCTGCTGAATGTGGCGCGAGCGCTGAAGCTCGACGACGCCGAATGCAGCCATCTGTTCCTGCTTGCCCACAAGCGGCCGCCACCGCCGGAGGCACATCATCGCGTTACCGTTTCGCCGCTGATCCAGACGTTGCTGGACGAGCTCACGGTCCGGCCGGCCCATGTGATCAACCTGCGCTGGGATGTCGTTGCCTGGAACGCTGCGGCAGACGCTCTGTTCGGCTTTAGCGCCCGGCAGCCGGAGCTTGGCAATATCCTGCAAATGGTGTTTGCCGATCCCGAGATACGAAGGCGCATGCCCGCCTGGCGCGAGGATGCGCCGAAGCTGCTTGCCCAGTTCCGATACGATTTTGCCGTGGCGCCGGATGATCCGTCGATGCTGGCCCTGGTCGAAAGCCTGAAGGACCTGTCGGCCGATTTCAGGCGCTGGTGGGCAGCGCCTGGCGTTGACGAGGTCCGTCGCGGGATCGGGTCCCTGATCGATGCCGGGGGCGGGCGCCTGCGTTTCCGGCACGAGACGTTGGTTGTGGACGAGCACCGGCATCTGCGGATGGTGGTTTACTTCGCCGAACCGGCGCTTGCCTGACGGCGACGCCCGAAGCGGCAGGCGCCGGGCCTTCTTATTCGAGGGCTGCGGCTATGGTAGCGCCGACCACGACGCTCGATAGCGCAGTGCCGAGCAGCAGCGAGGTGTTGACCGGCTTTCTCACGACCGTGCCGAAGTTGAAAAGGTTCATCGGCAGGAGGTGAAAACCGCCGCTTTCCGGCTTGCTCGACGGCGCTTCCATGAAGCACTCGTCGTCGAACCAGATCCAGTCGTCGCGCCAGGTCCAGCAGCCGTGCTGGCGGTAGATGTTTGCCACCTGCTCGGCGAAGCCCTTGTCGGCGGGCAGACGGATATAGTCTTGCGGCCTGCGGCTGAAATACTGCATGGCGAGCGGCATGGAGCGCTCGGTGCAATAGTTCGACATCCAGAGCTTGAAGCCGATCTCGTCGCGCAGCCGGTCCAGCACCCGGAAGACCTGGACGTGATCCTCATGGCCGTATTCGCCCCAGGGATTGTGGGTGAAGACGTTCATGTCGGGCTTCAGGAGCGGCAGCAGCGTACGATAGAGCGTTTCGTAATTGTCCCGGTAAGCCTGGGCGATCGGCCGGGTGGAGTGGCGGAAGCTGCCGGGCATGATCTGCGACAGCGATTTCTTGACGATGCGCTTGGCTTCGCGGCGTGTGCCTTCGGTGCCGAACTCCATGCCGAAGGGACCGGGCTTCGGGTTCGTCCAGTCGGCGCAATCGAAGGAGCCGGTTTCTTCCATTTCCAGAAAGCGCACTTTGCCGCGTGGGTAGGCCTTGATCGCAGCGGCGCGTGCGTCGCCCATCTGCGGCTCCGACCAGATATCGCGGTAAAGGATGATCACCTCGTCGACTTTTCGGAGGATCGAGGTGAACCACAGCAACTCGTCATCGGGATGGGCGCCGATGATGACGGAGTTCTTCAGAAAATCATGCGTGTCGGCCATGCTCTTGCGCGCCCTCGTGTTCGTCGCGCGCAATTCTGACGTGTAGAGATTAAACCGGCGTAAAGCGGGAGGGCGTGTCCACAGGGAAGCGGTGCGGTCGTAGGGCCACCGCCCTCTTGGCCTGACCCTCCCGGCAATTTACTGCGCAGACCAGACCGCCAGTTCGTAACCATCCGGGTCGGCGAAATGAAAGCGCCTTCCGCCAGGGAAGGTGAAGATCAGCTTGACGATCCTGCCTCCGGCCTTTTCGACGCGGGCGAGCATATCCTCGAGCTTGTCGGCATAGAGGATGATCAGCGGTCCGCCGCTGCCGACCGGGCCGGTGGTGGTAAAGCCGCCGGTCAGTCGGCCGTCCTGGAATTCGCAATATTCCGGGCCGTAGTCGGTGAAGGTCCAGCCGAAGGCGCTGCCGTAGAAGGCCTTGGTGGCGGCGATGTCGGAGACATTGAACTCGACATAGTCGATGCGGCTGTCGTTGCCCTTGTTACCCATTTTTCTACCTGTCTTCTCCGGATTCCATGATCGATTTCAAAGTGGCGAGATCCTTCGCCACCCAGCCGGCATCGCCGGCAAATTGTTCTGCGCTCATGCCCGGCTGCCGCAGCAGCGTGAACATCACCTCCGCGCCGTCGCCGTTCGGCACGACGCGCAGCGCATTGTGGACCTCTGTGCCGCCTTCCAGCGTGACGAGATGATCGGTGACGCCGAAGGCGTTGTCAGGCGCAAAGCGCACGCGGGCATTACCGAGCGGACCCGGCGCCAGCCAGTGATCACCCTCGCGGGTCAAGCCCGACGACAGGCCGGACGCCCAGCGCGGCATGTTCTCGGGCTTTGCCATGAAGGCATAGACGTCGCGCCAGTCGCGGTCGATGGTGGTGTGAACGATCTTTGCTTCAAGTGTTGCCATGCTTTGTTCTCCTGCATGACGGAGTAGCACGGGTCGCCCGACCGGTCTTGAACGAAACGGCCAGTCAGGCCGCCCGCCGGTCACCGACGAGCTGGCGGCGGATTTCGGCGGGTGAGAGCGAGGTCAGCTGCCTGGCCTCGCGCGACAGATGCGCCTGGTCGGCATAGCCGGCATCGAGCGCAAGCAGGCCGAGCGTGGCGGAGGGGTCCCTTTGGCAAGCCCCGAGGAAGCGCTGCAGGCGCAGGATGCGGTCGAGCGTCTTGGCGCCGTAGCCGAAATGCTCGTGGCAGCGGCGCCTCAGCGTCCTTTCACTGGTGCCGGTGACGGCAGCGAGGGCGCGGATGGGGTTGTCGGACGAGCCATGGCTCTGCCGCAGATGGGCGAGGGTGGCGGCGATATCGCCTGATGGCGGCGAGACGGCCGGCAGGCGCTCAAGCACCGCTTCCGTGAGCATCTCGGCGCGGTGGACCGCATCGGGCGCGTCCTCAATCCTGGTTTCGAGTTTGCGCGCGGCTGGACCCCAGAAGGCGTCGAGCGGAACGACCGCGCCGATGATCTGCGAAAGCGATGTGTGCAGGAAGGACGCCGCGATGCCCGGGCGGAAGCGCAGGCCGATGATGTCGGTGCCCGGCGCGAAGACGGGGAAGGCGGCCACCCGGTCGGGCCCGGCAACCGCCAGGCCGTGCCTGGACCAGAGGATATCGACACAGCCGTCGGGTACGACCGCGATGGGTGCGGCCGTCCCCTCCGGCAATTGGTGGCGCCAGAGGCATTCGACATGGCCGCCGAGTGCGCCGGGCGCGGCATACTCTCGATAGATACCGCGCCGCTTGGCCAGTGTCGGCTCTGTCGGAGCCGGCTCCGTCTGACTCAGCGGCCCGTGGGCGCCGTCCATGCCTTGTCCTCCACGCTTCGGACCGTGCCGGCCGCCTCTTGGCGCGACCAGATCTCGCCGTCGATCTGGCCCTGCAGCTCCGGATAGTCGGCCGCATGGAACACCGGGTCGAGACCCTGCCGGCGCTGGGCGAAATAGTCCTTCGTCAGTTTGGCAATGGTACCGGAGAGGAGCACGATGGCAATGAGGTTGATCGTCGCCATCAGCCCCATCGAGGCGTCTGCCGCGTCGAACACGGTGGTGATGCTTTCGGACGCACCCCAGACGACCATGACGAGCACGGCGCAGCGCATGACCAGAACGCCGACGCGATTGGCGCCGCCGAGATAGGTGAGCGCATTCTCCGCATAGGAATAGTTGCCGATGATCGAGGTGAAGGCGAAGAAGAAGATCGCGATGGCAATGAAGTAGCTGCCGGCCCAGCCGATATGCACGTTCATGGCCGCTTGCGTCAGTTGCGTTCCGGTGACGCCGGAACCGGGTTCCAAAGTGCCCGACAGCAGGATCATGACCGAGGTCGCGGTGCAGATCAGGATCGTATCGATGAAGACGCCGAGCGACTGCACAAAGCCCTGCGATGCCGGGTGATGCGGCACGGGCGTGGCGACGGCCGCGATATTCGGGGCCGAGCCCATCCCGGCTTCGTTGGAAAACAGGCCACGCTTGACGCCGTTCATCATCGCAGCCGTGACGCCGCCGGCGACACCGCCTGCCGCTTCCTGCAGGCCAAAGGCGCTGGAGATGATCGTCCACAGCACGCTCGGCACGATCGACGCGTTGACGACGAGCACGTAGATCGCGGTCAGGAGATAGGCGATCGCCATGAAGGGCACGACGATTTCGGCGACGCGGGCGATCTGGCGGATGCCGCCGAAGATGACGATG
The DNA here is from genome assembly GCF_900103045.1 of Ensifer sp. YR511. Classification (NCBI taxonomy): domain Bacteria; kingdom Pseudomonadati; phylum Pseudomonadota; class Alphaproteobacteria; order Hyphomicrobiales; family Rhizobiaceae; genus Ensifer; species Ensifer sp. YR511. Next base: position 265,137 of record NZ_FNGR01000001.1, on the reverse strand, counting down.
CCGGAGATGGTCGCAACCGCGATACCGACGGCGATCTTAGGCACACCGAACGCACCCTGGACGGCGTCCGCGATGGAATTGGCCTGCACGGCGTTGAAGACGAGGCCGAAGGAGAGGATCAGGCAGACGGAGAAGATCGTCGCCGCCCAGGGCGCGTTGAGGCCGCGGGCGATGTAGAAGGCGGGACCGCCGCGATATTGACCGTTTTCGTTGCGCACCTTGTAGAGCTGCGCCAGCGCGCTTTCCGCATAGGCCGTCGCCATGCCGACGAGCGCCACCATCCACATCCAGAAGGTGGCACCGGGACCACCGAGATAGAGCGCAACGGCAACGCCGGCGAGGTTGCCGGTGCCGACGCGCGAGGCGAGGCTGACGGTCAGCGCCTGGAACGGGCTGATACCGGCCGCATCCTTCGAGCCGCCGCTGCTTAAGACCCGGAACATCTCGCCGAAATGCACGATCTGCGGAAAGCCGAGGCGCAGGGTGAAGTAGATGCCGACGGCGAGCAGGCCGTAGATCAGCACGTAGCCCCAAAAGATCGTGTTCAGAAAGCCGATGATCGTGTCCATGCGGTTCCTCATTGGTATTGCAAGGTGTGGTGATGTGGCGAACCGCGGTACGGATCGAATGGGAAAGGCCGTTTACTACTTTTGAGCCTGGCATCTCTTTCGAGCGCCTGGACCTTTCGCCGCATGCTGGCGCTTTAGCCCGCAAACTTGACACAGATCAACGTTTTCGGCCGCCAAATCAGGCAAAACGTGGTGCAATACATGACATATCCGGGGATTTCCCACAAATGAGCCCACAATCCGCCGCAAATCCTGCCTCCGTCGAACGTCACGAGGCCGAACCGGTCAATGCGGCGCATGTGCGCAAGCCGCTCTACGAAAAGCGCAAGAAGATCTTCCCGAAGCGTGCCGAAGGCAGCTTCCGTCGCTTCAAGTGGCTGGTGATGCTGGTGACGCTCGGCATCTATTATCTGACGCCCTGGATCCGTTGGGATCGTGGCGAGCATGCGCCGGACCAGGCTGTGCTCGTCGATATCGCCGCCCGGCGCTTCTATTTCTTCTTCATCGAGATCTGGCCGCAGGAGTTCTTCTTCGTCGCAGGCCTGCTCGTCATGGCCGGCTTCGGCCTGTTCCTGGTGACGTCTGCCGTCGGCCGCGCCTGGTGCGGCTATACCTGTCCGCAGACGGTATGGGTCGATCTCTTCCTGGTGGTCGAACGCTATATCGAAGGCGACCGCAATGCCCGCATGAAGCTCGATGCCGGTCCCTGGACGTTCGACAAGATCGTCAAGCGGGTGTCGAAGCACTCGATCTGGATCATGATCGGCATCGCCACGGGCGGCGCCTGGATCTTCTATTTCGCCGATGCGCCGACGCTTTTGAAAAGCTTCGTTTCGCTGGAAGCGCCCATGGTCGCCTACATGACCGTCGCGATTCTCACGGCGACGACCTATGTCTTCGGTGGACTGATGCGCGAGCAGGTCTGCACCTATATGTGCCCGTGGCCGCGCATCCAGGCGGCAATGCTCGACGAAAACTCGCTGGTCGTGACCTATAACGACTGGCGCGGCGAGCCGCGCTCGCGCCACCAGAAAAAGGCCGTCGCTGCCGGGGAGGCCGTCGGCGATTGCGTCGATTGCAACGCCTGCGTCGTCGTCTGTCCGATGGGCATCGACATTCGCGACGGCCAGCAACTCGAATGCATCACCTGCGCGCTCTGCATCGATGCCTGCGACGGTGTCATGGACAAGCTCGGCCGTGAACGCGGGCTGATTTCCTATGCGACGCTCAACGACTATGCCGCCAACATGGCGCTGGCCACCAATGGCGGTACGGCGGCGATCGATCCGGGTCGGGTGCGCAACGCCGACGGCGCATTTTCGGACAAGGTTCGCCACTTCAACTGGAAGATCGTCTTCCGGCCCCGTGTGCTCGTCTATCTCGGCGTCTGGACGCTGGTCGGTATCGGTCTGCTCTATGCGCTCCTGTCGCGCGACCGGCTGGAACTCAACGTGCTGCACGACCGCAACCCGCAGTTCGTCGTCGAATCCGATGGTTCGGTGCGCAACGGCTACATGGTCAAGCTCTTGAACATGATCCCCGAACAACGCACGATCACGCTCGCAATCGACGGGATGCCCTCTGCGACCATGCGCATCGCCGGCCAGGCAGCGGGCGACGGCCGGACCTTCGCCCTCGGTGTCGATCCGGACAAGGTGACGGCAGTCAAGGTGTTCGTGACGCTGCCAAAGGACAAGCTCGGCGAGGCGGACGACGGTTTCAGCCTGATCGTCGAGGATCCGTCGAGCCATGAGCGCGACGTCTACAAGGCCAACTTCAACAGCCCGGGAGCCGCAAAATGACGATAAACCAGGCAGGGGCGAAACAGGCAAAGGCACCGCGACCCTTCACCGGCTGGCACATGCTCGGCGTCATGGTGCTGTTCTTCGGCACGATCATCACCGTCAATCTGATCATGGCCTGGAACGCCAGCCATAGCTGGAGCGGATTGGTGGTGCAGAACACCTATGTCGCGAGCCAGCAGTTCAACGGCAAGGTGAAGGAAGCGAAGGCCTTTGTCGCCGATGGCCTCGACGGCAAGCTCAGCGTCGAAAACGAGGCGCTGCGCTACACGCTGACGCGCCGGGGCAACCCGGAGATGACTGCCGACAAGGTGGTGGCTGTGCTGAAACGCCCGGTCGAGGAGCATGAGGACGTCACGGTCGAGATGGCGCATCAGGGCGAGGGCGTCTTCGTTGCCGCAACCGCGCTGAAGCGCGGCCAGTGGATCGCCGACATCACCGCGACATCAGGCGAGACCGTCGTCTACCGCCAGGCCATCCGCTTCATGGTGCCGGGAGCTGCGAAATGAGCTGCTGTGCTCCCGGAACCGAAATGGCTCTGGAGGTCGACAGGGCCGGGCAGGGACTGCCGACAACGGAAGAGCTGTGGTTGATGAGCCGGTCGCTCGGCGGCGGTCTGCGCCAGACGGATTTGAGCGTGCCCGGCGTGCATTGCGGCGCCTGCATCAGCACGATCGAGGGCGCCTTGAAGACACGGCCGGAGGTTGACCGGGCCCGCGTGAACCTTTCGTCCCGGCGCGTGTCGATCGTCTGGAAGGAAGAGGTAAATGGCGCCCGTACCGATCCGCGGGAACTGGCGCGGGCCATCCGTTCGCGCGGCTACGAGACCCATCTTTTCGCGCCGGGCGAGGAAGACGGCGATCAGACACTGAAGAAGCTGGTGCGCGCCGTTGCCGTCTCGGGTTTTGCCTCGGCCAACATCATGCTGCTTTCGGTCTCGGTGTGGTCGGGGGCGGAGGCGGCGACCCGCGATCTCTTTCACTGGATCTCGGCGCTGATTGCCGCCCCTACGCTGATCTATGCCGGACGCTTCTTCTATGCGTCCGCCTGGAACGCGCTGAAGCACGGCCGTACCAACATGGACGTGCCGATTGCGCTGGCGATAACGCTCTCCTATTCGATCTCGCTCTACGAGACGATCACTCACGGCACCCATGCCTGGTTCGACGGCACGGTGATGCTGCTCTTCTTCCTGCTGATCGGCCGCACGCTCGACCACATGATGCGCGGGCGCGCCCGCTCGGCGATCAGCAGCCTGGCGAGGCTTTCGCCGCGCGGCGCCATGGTGGTGGATGCTGACGGCGGACGCGAGTATCGCCCTGTCGACGAGATCAAGCCAGGCGAGAAACTGGCGATCGCTGCCGGCGAGCGCATCCCCGTTGATGGCCGCATCCTCATTGGCACCAGCGATCTCGATCGCTCGATCGTCAATGGCGAGAGCGCGCCGGCGCCGGTCAAGGTCGGCGACGCCGTCGAGGCGGGTACGCTGAACCTCACAGGACCGCTGACGATCGAGGCGACGGCGGCGGCACGCGACTCGCTGCTTGCCGAGATCATGGGGCTGATGGAAGCCGCCGAAGGGGGCAGGGCGCGCTACCGCCGCATCGCCGACCGCGCGGCACAGTATTATTCGCCGGCGGTGCATCTGCTGGCTCTGCTCAGCTTCATCGGCTGGATGTTCGTCAACGGCGATTTCCATCATGCGATGCTGGTCGCCGTCGCCGTGCTGATCATCACCTGCCCCTGCGCACTCGGGCTTGCGGTACCTGTCGTGCAGGTGATTGCCGCCGGACGGCTCTTCCAGAACGGCGTCATGGTCAAGGACGGCTCGGCGATGGAGCGGCTTGCCGAGATCGATACGGTGCTGCTCGACAAGACCGGAACACTCACGGTTGGCGAGCCGCGGCTCGTCAATGGCGGGGACATTCAGCCATCGATCCTCGCGACGGCGGCGGGGCTCGCCGTGCATTCGCGCCATCCGCTGGCGATGGCCATTCATGATGCGGCGGCGATCGCGCCCGTCGTCAATGGCGACATCCGCGAAATCCCCGGTGCCGGCATTGAAGCGCAGACGCAAGCCGGTCTCTACCGGCTTGGCAGCCGCGCCTTTGCCTGCGGCGATGCCGGCGAGGCGACCGGCCAGTCGGAAGTGATCCTGTCGCTCGATGGCCGCGAACTCGCCTGCTTCCGCTTCGAGGACCGGCTCAGGCCGTTCGCCCGCGAGAGCATCGAGGAGCTTGGACGGCTCGGCCTTTCGACGGGCATTCTTTCGGGCGACCGCGCGCCGGTCGTCTCCGCCCTCGCCAAGCGGGCCGGCATCGAGCGCTTCAAGGCGGAACTGACGCCGCGCGGCAAGGTCGATGAATGTGCGGCCGCCGCTGAGGGCGGTCACCGGGTGCTGATGGTCGGCGACGGCATCAACGACGCGCCGGCGCTGCGCGCCGCGCACGTCTCGATGGCGCCGGCAACGGCCGCCGATGTTGGCCGCCAGGCGGCAGACTTCGTCTTCCTGCACCAGGGGCTGAACGCCGTGCCGATGGCGATCGATACGTCGCGCCGGGCCGGGCGGCTGATCCGCCAGAACTTTGCCCTGGCGATCGGCTACAACGTCATCGCCGTCCCGATCGCGATCCTCGGCTATGCCACACCGCTGATCGCGGCCGTCGCCATGTCGACCTCGTCGGTGATCGTCGTTGCCAACGCCTTGCGCCTGCGCGCGGCGACCGGCAATGTCACGGAGGTTGCCGAACAGAAGGCACCTGTCACGCTGCGGCCGGTCGGGAGCGCCTCATGAACACGCTGATCTATCTCATTCCCATCGCGCTGTTTCTCGGTGGGATTGGCCTCGTCGCCTTCCTTTGGGCACTGAAGAGCGGCCAATACGAAGACCTCGAAGGCGCCTCCTGGCGGGTGCTCGACGATGGCGATGGCAAGCCTGAAAAGAAGTGATTTCGTCAGTAATCACTTGTCCTTAATCGATTTGAATGCCAAAACAACCTCCGCCGTCGCTTCTCGCGCCTGGGCCTTCGACAGAGCCCCGCGCGAGGGGGCGAAGTTCAATTCGAAGGGCCGGCACAGACGCGTTTATCCCGATCGCGCCCGGCACTTCTGTCCAATGGAGGCAATCACGTGTCACAGGCGGAAATCGGCCTAATCGGTCTCGGCGTCATGGGCTCGAACCTGGCGCTCAACATCGCTGAAAAAGGCAACAAGATCGCGGTGTTCAACCGCACCGTCGAAGCGACGCACAAATTCTACGCGGAGGCCGGCGACCTCCAGGGCCAGATCGTGCCCTGCGACACCATTGAAGAGTTTGTCGCCGCCATCCGCCCGCCGCGTCCGATCATCATCATGATCAAGGCCGGCGAGCCGGTCGACCAGCAGATGGAAATCCTGAAGCCGTATCTCGCCAAGGGCGACATCATGATCGATGCCGGCAACGCCAACTTCCGCGACACGATGCGCCGCTTCGAGACGCTGAAGGATTCGGGTCTTACCTTCATCGGCATGGGCGTTTCCGGCGGTGAGGAAGGCGCGCGCCACGGCCCGTCGATCATGGTCGGCGGCAAGGAAGAGTCCTGGAAGCGCGTCGAGAGCGTGCTGACCTCGATCGCCGCCAAGTATGACAACGTGCCTTGCGTCGCCTGGCTCGGCGAAAACGGCGCCGGCCACTTCGTCAAGACCATCCACAACGGCATCGAATATGCCGACATGCAGATGATCGCCGAAATCTACGGCATCCTGCGCGACGGCCTGAAGATGTCGGCGAGCGAGATCGGCGAAGTCTTCGGCACCTGGAACAAGGGCCGCCTCAATTCCTACCTGATCGAGATCACCGAGAAGGTGCTGAAGGCCGCCGATCCTTTGACCGGCAAGCCGATCGTCGACCTGATCCTCGACAAGGCCGGTCAGAAGGGCACCGGCAAGTGGTCGGTGATCGAGGCGCAGAACATGGGCGTGCCGGCAACCGGCATAGAGGCGGCGGTTGCAGCCCGCAGCATCTCCTCGATGAAGGACGAGCGCGAAGCGGCCGAAAAGATCCTCGGGCTTCCCCAAGTTGGCGAGTTCAAGGTCGCCGACAGGGCAGCCTTCATCAAGGATCTCGAAAGCGCGCTGCTTGCCGCCAAGATCGGCGCCTATGCGCAAGGCTTCGCCGTGATGTCGGCGGCGTCCAAGGAGTTCAACTGGAACCTGCCGATGCCGACGATCGCCAAGATCTGGCGCGCCGGCTGCATCATCCGTTCGCAGTTCCTGGACGAGATCACCACCGCCTTCACCAAGGCGCCGGATGCCGCCAACCTGATCGTCACGCCGGCCTTTGCCGCCATGGTCAAGGACACCGACGGGGCGCTGCGCCGCGTCGTCTCGGCCGCCGTTCTCGGCGGCCTGCCGGTTCCGGCACTCGCCTCCGCACTCGGCTACTTCGACAGCTACCGCCGCGGCCGCGGCACGGCCAACGTCATCCAGGCGCAGCGCGACTTCTTCGGCGCCCATGGCTTTGACCGCGTCGACGGTGCCGACAGCCATCATGGCCCGTGGGGCAGCGGCCTGAACGCCTGAGCGTTCGAGTAAACAGATGAATGCGGGGCGGCCTTCGGGTCGCCCCGTTTTCGGTTGGGAATCGTGCTGACTGGACTGGATGCTAGCCCGTCATCGAGACAGGTGCCGATCGTTCCGCGGTTCCCCCGCCGCCTGACGCGCTGGGATTGGAACAGGACTTGATCGGCAGGACGGCGAAAAGCGAGGCAATCATCAGCACAACGATGATCAACAGCAGCCTGTCGGTGAAGGCAGCGCGAAAAATCTGAAAGACATAATGTTTGGTCTTCATCGTGCCCACGCGCTTTCTTCGCCATCCCTTCCGGGAGGGCCTTCGTGCATCGTGGACGTCATGCGTCCGTTCCTGTGAATGTACGTCAGACGGGAAACGGCCGAAAGTGCCGATTGTTGCCGGCCTGGGCTTGTGCACCGCGTGACGCCAGTTGTCCCAAAGACCCCTGGCGGGCGCGGCTAACGCCGAGAAGCGCGGCGATCGTCGCGGGTTCGGCTGCGTTCGCCCGGGTGCTGCGAGCCGCGCATCGTTTCGCGCTCATCCGTTCGACGCGGAAATGGCGTAACCGTGTTTGGCGGTGACGAGCGGCGGCGCCGTTGCCGCAGCCTACCCAGTCTCTTTGGCGGATCGACAAAGATCACCAGCAGAAAGCCGATGGCCATGAGCAGGTAGGCCGGAATGCCGGTCGTTGTGCTGCCGACGAAAGCGCAAAGCATGGCGAGCGCCAGATAGATGCCGATGGTCAAGGGATTGGACAGGAAGGCCCACGCGCGGTCAGTCAGCCTGTCTTTCCATGCAATTCTCGATGTCATGCCGAACATCACCTGTCTGAAGTGATTGGCAGCTTTTTTGTTTGCTGCGATGGCGCCCCAGCCCGTGCAATATGTGACCGGTGCATGGCGCGGCAATGACACTCAGACCTTTGGCAGCAAGAGTCGGACCAAAGTCCCATCGATTTCACGGCGCGATAAGTTAGGATCGGTGGGCGTTGCCACGGCAGCGCCACAAGAACCTAGTTTTTTCAGTACCGATTTAGAGCAGGGTCGCGTTATGCGTTTGGGTTCTGCTTGCAGGTCCTCGGTCCCGCCGAGGAAGGCGGTGACTGCGAAATGCTGGGCGCCGGCGCGCGACGCCCAGCTTGCTTTGCTTCAGCTGCGAAGACCCGGCGCTTCCTGGCCGGTCCGCTCGACATATTCCGTGTAACCGCCGCCATACTGATGGATGCCCTCGGGCGTCAGCTCCAGCACACGGTTGGAAAGGGCTGCGAGGAAGTGGCGGTCGTGCGAAACGAACAGCATGGTGCCTTCGTAGTCCGCGAGCGCCTTGATCAGCATTTCCTTGGTGTCGAGGTCGAGGTGGTTGGTGGGTTCGTCGAGAACAAGCAGATTCGGCGGGTCAAAGAGCATGATCGCCATCACCAGGCGCGCCTTCTCGCCGCCCGAAAGCACCCGGCACTTCTTCTCGACATCGTCCCCGGAAAAGCCGAAGCAGCCGGCAAGCGCGCGCAGCGGCGCCTGGCCGGCCTGCGGGAAGGTGTCTTCGAGCTGCTGCAGCACCGTGCGGTCGCCATCGAGCACGTCCATCGCATGCTGGGCGAAGTAGCCCATCTTGACGCTGGCGCCGAGCGCGACATTGCCTTCGTCCGGTTCGGTCGAGCCGGCGACGAGCTTCAACAGCGTCGACTTGCCGGCACCATTGATGCCCATGATGCACCAGCGCTCCCGGCGGCGCACCATGAAGTCGAGCCCTTCATAGATGCTGCGGCTGCCATATTTCTTGTGCACGCCCTTGATGTTGATGACGTCTTCGCCGGAGCGCGGCGCCGGACGGAATTCGAAGTTGACCGTCTGGCGGCGCTTCGGCGGCTCGACCCGGTCGATCTTCTCGAGCTTCTTTACGCGGCTCTGGACCTGCGAGGCGTGCGAGGCGCGCGCCTTGAAGCGCTCGATGAACTTGATCTCCTTTGCGAGCATCGCCTGCTGGCGCTCGAACTGCGCTTGCTGCTGCTTCTCGTTCTGGGCGCGCTGCTGCTCGTAGAAGCCGTAGTCGCCCGAATACGCGTTGAGCTGGCCTGCGTCGATCTCGATGATCTTGGTGATGATGCGGTTCATGAACTCGCGGTCGTGCGAGGTCATCATCAGTGCGCCGTCGTAGTTCTTGAGGAAGTCTTCGAGCCAGATCAGGCTTTCGAGATCGAGATGGTTGCTCGGTTCGTCGAGCAGCATCACGTCGGGCCGCATCAGCAGGATACGGGCAAGCGCCACGCGCATCTTCCAGCCGCCCGAGAGCTTGCCGACGTCGCCGTCCATCATCTCCTGGGAGAAGCTGAGGCCCGCCAGCACTTCGCGGGCGCGGCCCTCGAGCGCGTAGCCGTCGAGTTCTTCGTAGCGCGCCTGCACCTCGCCGTAGCGCTCGATAATCGCGTCCATTTCATCGAGGCGATCCGGATCGACCATGGCGGCCTCGAGCTCGCGCAGCTCGGCGGCAACTTCGCTGACAGGGCCAGCGCCGTTCATCACTTCGGCAACGGCGCTGTTGCCGGACATCTCGCCGACGTCCTGGTTGAAGTAGCCGATGGTGACGCCCTTATCGACGGCGACCTGGCCTTCGTCGGGGATTTCCTCGCCGGTGATCATGCGGAAGAGCGAGGACTTTCCGGCGCCGTTCGGGCCGACGAGGCCGACCTTTTCGCCGCGGTTGAGCGCGGCGGAGGCTTCGATGAAAAGAATGCGGTGGCTGAGCTGCTTGCTGATGTTTTCGATACGGATCATGTCTGCGGTAGCCTGAAGGGAGGAGCGGGGCGCAGTCGCGCCCAATTGTTGCCCCGGCCTGTCGCAGGTTTCTGCGTCACAAGCAAGACTTGAGGGCTGTTTTCAGCCTTTCCTAGGCGCGCAAGCCACGCGTGATCGGCGGCTGGAACTCGGGCTGGCTAAGGCTCTGCAGCGTTTCTGGCGGCTGGCCGTCGATGTGGCCGATGACTGCCTTGGCCAGTTCCCGACCGGCCACGCGGATGTCCTCGTACATGGTCATGACTTCCGGGCGCAGCCAGCGCAGGAAGTCGCTCGGTGACTTCGAGACCATGTCGCAGTCTTCGCCGAGCTTCTTCTTGGCCATTTCCAGGCCGGCAATCAAAGCGATCGCACCGGAGCCGCTGCCCGAAACGATGCCGTCGGGCGCGTCCGCCGAGCGCATCAGGGGTTCGAAGGCGTCGCGGATCTCGACCAGTGAATGGTCAATGTTGGTCTGGTGGAAGCCGACTGCATCCGCCTGGAAATCGCGAAGCCCACGCTCGAAACCGGCGCGCATGTGTGAATAGAAGGTGAGGTGCGGCGGCGGCTCGAGCAGCACCAGCTTCCGCCGGCCGCGCGCCACCAGTTTGCGTACCGCCTCGTAGGCGAAACGCTCGTTGTCGAAGTCGTGATAGGGGTGAACGATCCCCATTTCGGTGCGGCCGTGCGTGACGAAGGGCAGGCCGCGCTCGGTCAAAAGCGCCACACGCGGATCGTGCGGCTCGGTTCGCGAGATGATCACGCCGTCTGCGGCACCCGTGTCGAGGATATAGCGGATCGGCGCCAGCGCGTCCTTGACGGCGCTATAGGGGGTGACGACCAGGTGGTAGGGCGTGCCGGCAAGGATCTCGGTGATGCCGACGACCATCGGGCTGGTGATGCCCATGATCTCTTCTTCCAGCGTCAATACGAGACTGATGACATTGGTCTTGCCGGTTCTCAGGCGCACGCCGGCGCGGTTCGGCTGGTAGCCGATCTGTTTGGCGACGAGCCGCACACGCTCCTTGGTTTCCGCACCGATATCGGGCGCATCCTTCAACGCCCGCGAAACCGTAGTGATGCCGAGCCCGGTCATGAAGGCGATCGTCTTCAGTGTCGGACGGGCTCCATCCGGCAGTGTCTGCGGCCTGTTTTTCGTCTTGTTGTCCATTGCCGTCACCCGCCCACTCTCTTGCCGCACGCCGCCAGATTGCCCGTCCGGCAGCGAAACGCGTCGGTTCAGTTCCATCCGCCGCGCCGTCGCCCTGTCACGTCATCGCGTTATATACGAAAAGTCGGTGGCGGCTATGCTGCTTTGGATGGATCAAATTGCTTCAAATCTGTAACGATACAGTTGCGATGTCGAGCGTTTTCGTTGCTGCGCTGCGAAAGATGGAGCGGACTGGTTGAATCGGAAGTTTTGGCGCATGCTTTTTGCACTTGCGAGATGGCGCCTCCGATGCCGGTACGCCATTTTTGCGGAAAATATATGTATTTCAGCGCGATGTAAGGGATTCCTGCTGGCCGCGTGGGTGCCGCCATTGCGCGCAAAGCGCTTTGGAACGCGGCTGCCGTATGCACGCAATGGGTGTTTTTTAAAATTCTGTTTAAATCGATTGTGGTGGGTGTTGCGTCCTGTAATCGATTGCACTAAGTTTTTTACGGTAACGTTACAGTGAGGGAGGAGACTCATGAATTTACGTTCTTTCGCCGCCGTGCTTTCAGCCGCCGTGGCCCTGCCGCTCAGCACAGCCAACGCTGTCGATCTTGAAGTGACCCATTGGTGGACCTCGGGCGGCGAAGCTGCCGCGGTCGCGGAACTCGCCAAGGCCTTCGATGCGACGGGCAATCACTGGGTCGACGGCGCGATCGCCGGTTCTGGCGGCACCGCCCGTCCGATCATGATCAGCCGCATCACCGGTGGCGACCCGATGGGCGCCACGCAGTTCAACCATGGTCGCCAGGCCGAGGAACTGGTTCAGGCCGGGCTGATGCGTGATCTCACCGATGTCGCAACCCGCGAGAAGTGGAAGGACATCATCAAGCCGGCGAGCCTGCTTGATTCCTGCACGATCGACGGCAAGATCTATTGCGCCCCGGTCAACATCCACTCCTGGCAGTGGCTGTGGCTGTCGAATGCGGCCTTCAAGACGGCCGGCGTCGAGGTTCCGAAGAACTGGGATGAATTCGTGGCCGCGGCGCCCGCGCTCGAAAAGGCAGGCATCGTGCCGCTCGCCGTCGGCGGTCAGCCGTGGCAGGCAGCCGGCGCCTTCGACGTGCTGATGGTGGCGATCGCCGGCAAGGACACCTTCCAGAAGGTCTTCGGCGACAAGGACGAGGAAGTGGCAGCGGGTCCTGAGATCGCCAAGGTCTTCAAGGCTGCCGACGATGCCCGCCGCATGTCGAAAGGCTCCAACGTCCAGGACTGGAACCAGGCGACCAACATGGTCATCACCGGCAAGGCCGGCGGCCAGATCATGGGCGACTGGGCGCAGGGTGAATTCGCGCTGGCCGGCCAGAAGGCCGGAACCGACTACACCTGCCTGCCGGGCCTCGGCGTCAACGAGATCATCTCGACCGGTGGCGACGCCTTCTACTTCCCGCTTCTGAAGGACGAGGAAAAGTCGAAGGCGCAGGAAGCGCTGGCCTCGACGCTGCTCGATCCGAAGACGCAGGTCGCCTTCAACCTCAAGAAGGGTTCGCTGCCGGTGCGCGGCGACGTCGATCTGGCGGCTGCCAACGACTGCATGAAGAAGGGGCTGGACATTCTTGCCAAGGGCAACGTGATCCAGGGTACCGACCAGCTGCTTTCGGCCGACAGCCAGAAGCAGAAGGAAGACCTGTTCTCCGAATTCTTCGCCAACCCGTCGATCACGCCGGAAGACGCGCAGAAGCGCTTCGCCGACATCATCGCGAACGCGGAGTAACCGCAATTGCCTTGGCCGGCCTCTTTGAAAACGAGGCCGGTCAAAGCCTCCCATTCGGCAGGATGTGCCGGTCGTCCGCGCGTGATGCGTTTGCGGGCCCCATGGGAGTGGTTGTCGCCCTGATGTGGCAGAGCGCTGCGCGCTGAGTGCGCGGGGCTGCCCATCGTCCGAAACCCAATGCAGTTCCGGAGGAACGAAACATGGCGGGTTACACACAAGGTTCGGGCCGACCGAACCAGTGGCTGCGGAACCTGAACGCGAAGATTGCCTCCGTCCCGATGATCTTGACGGCCGTGGTGATCTTCCTCGGCGGCACGATCTGGACGGTCGTCTATTCCTTCACCAATTCCAAGCTGTTGCCGCGGCTCTCATTCGTCGGCCTCGATCAGTACGAGCGCCTCTGGGCGGCGCCGCGCTGGCTGATCTCGGTGCAGAATCTGGCAATCTACGGCATCTTCTCGCTGATCTTCAGCCTGCTGATCGGCTTCGTGCTGGCCGCATTGATGGACCAGAAGATCCGCTTCGAAAATACCTTCCGCACCATCATGCTCTATCCCTTCGCCCTGTCCTTCATCGTGACGGGCCTGGTCTGGCAATGGCTGCTCAATCCGGAATTCGGCATCCAGTCGGTGGTGCGCTCGCTCGGCTGGGAAAGCTTCACCTTCGACCCGCTCTATAATGCCGACATCGTCATCTACGGCATCCTGATCGCAGCCCTCTGGCAGGGCACCGGGCTCGTCATGTGCCTGATGCTCGCAGGTCTTCGCGGCATCGACGAGGACATCTGGAAGGCCGCGCGCGTCGACGGCATACCCATGTGGAAGACCTACATCTTCGTCGTCATTCCGATGATGCGCGGCGTCTTCATCACCACGCTGGTGATCATCGCCAGCGGCATCGTCAAGGTTTACGACCTGGTGGTGGCGCAGACGAGCGGCGGTCCCGGCATCGCGTCGGAAGTGCCTGCAAAATATGTCTACGACTACATGTTCCAGGCGCAGAACCTCGGTCAGGGCTTTGCCGCCTCGACGATGATGCTCATCACCGTCGCCATCATCATCGTGCCTTGGGCCTATCTGGAATTCGGGGGAGGGCGCAAGCGTGTCTGATATCGTTGCTTTCAATTCGGTGACTGAAGAGGCCGCACTGCAGGCGCAGACAAACCGGGTCGTCGCTGGCCCCCGCGGCGCCAAGCCCCGCCGGGCGTTGTCTGGCCGCAACATCATGATCTACGGCACGCTGATTGTCGTGGCGCTGTACTACCTGCTGCCGCTCTACGTGATGGTCATGACTTCGCTCAAGGGCATGCCGGAAATCCGGCTCGGCAACATCTTTGCCCCGCCGGTTGAAATCACCTTCGAGCCTTGGGCAAAGGCCTGGGCGAGCGCTTGCACGGGGCTCAACTGCGACGGCCTTTCGCGCGGCTTCTGGAACTCGGTGCGCATCACCGTTCCTTCGACGATCGTCTCGATCGCGATCGCCTCGGTCAACGGTTATGCGCTCGCCAACTGGCGCTTCAAGGGGGCGGAGCTGTTCTTCACCATCCTCATCGTCGGCGCCTTCATTCCCTATCAGGTGATGATCTATCCGATCGTCATCGTACTGCGGGAAATGGGCATCTACGGCACGCTCACCGGCCTCATCCTCGTGCACACCATCTTCGGCATGCCGATCCTGACGCTGCTCTTCCGCAACTATTTCGCCGGCCTGCCGGAGGAACTGTTCAAGGCCGCGCGCGTCGATGGCGCCGGCTTCTGGACGATCTACTTCAAGATCATGCTGCCGATGTCACTGCCGATCTTCGTGGTAGCGATGATCCTGCAGGTCACCGGGATCTGGAACGACTTCCTGTTCGGCGTCGTGTTCACCCGGCCGGAATACTACCCGATGACGGTTCAGCTCAACAACATCGTCAACTCGGTCCAGGGCGTGAAGGAATACAACGTCAACATGGCGGCGACGATCCTGACCGGGGCGGTTCCGCTCTTCGTCTACTTCGTCTCCGGACGGCTTTTTGTCCGCGGCATCGCCGCCGGCGCAGTGAAAGGGTAACAACATGCAAAACGTCAGCGTATCGGTCAAAGACCTGTCGTTGAGCTTCGGTGCCGTCACTGTGCTCGACACGCTCAACCTCGACATCAAGGACGGCGAGTTCCTGGTGCTGCTCGGCTCGTCCGGCTGCGGCAAGTCGACCCTGCTGAACTGCATCGCCGGGCTGCTCGATGTCAGCGACGGGCAGATCTTCATCAAGAACAAGAACGTCACCTGGGAGGAGCCCAAGGACCGCGGCATCGGCATGGTGTTCCAGTCCTACGCGCTCTATCCGCAGATGTCGGTGGAGAAGAACCTCTCCTTCGGCCTGCAGGTCGCCAAGGTGCCGAAGGAAGAGATCGACAAGCGCGTCAGCCGCGCCGCCGAGATCCTGCAGATCCAGCCGCTCTTGAAGCGCAAGCCTTCGGAACTCTCGGGCGGCCAGCGCCAGCGTGTGGCGATCGGCCGGGCGCTGGTGCGCGATGTCGACGTGTTCCTGTTCGACGAGCCGCTCTCCAACCTCGACGCCAAGCTGCGCTCGGAACTGCGCGTCGAGATCAAGCGGCTGCACCAGTCGCTGAAGAACACGATGATCTACGTCACCCATGACCAGATCGAGGCCTTGACGCTTGCCGACCGCATCGCGGTCATGAAGAGCGGCGTGATCCAGCAGCTTGCCGATCCGATGACGATCTACAACGCGCCGGAAAACCTGTTCGTCGCCGGCTTCATCGGTTCGCCGTCGATGAACTTCTTTCGCGGCGAACTGCAGCTGCGCGACCAGCGCGCCTACGTCCACGCCAACGGCGTCGATTTCGACGTGTCGGCCTATCCGTCGCGCGCGCCCTTCGTGCATGGCCAGAAGGTGGTGCTGGGCTTGAGGCCCGAGCATGTGCGCGTCGACGAAGCGGCAAGTGGCGCGCCGGCCTCGCACCGGGCGGTCGTCGATATCGAGGAGCCGATGGGCGCCGACAATCTGCTGTGGCTGAAGCTTGCCGGACAGTCGATGTCGGTTCGTATCGCCGGCCAGCGGCGCTATGCGCCGGGCACGGCGGTCACGCTTTCCTTCGACATGGGCGTCGCCTCGATCTTCGATGCGACAAGCGAGAACCGACTCTGAAATAAGGAGATGCCGGGCGGCCACCGCTGCCCGGCACCTCCCAGCAATGACTGTGCCGGCGTGGCCGGTCGATCTATGGAACCATGCGCATGCTCTCTGAGGATTTCACCCGCACCGCCATTCGTCTCGATCTCGCAGGGGATTGGCAACTTTCTTCCGTCGACAATAGCCATGCGCTGGCAATGGAGTTGCCGGGCGATGTGCATTCGGCGCTGCTGAAGGCCGGCGTGATCGACGACCCGTATGTGGGGCGCAACGAAAACGACGTGCAGTGGGCGGCGCACAAGGACTGGGTGATCGAGCGCACGGTCACGGTCGGTGCCGACGACATTGCCGGCTACTGGTATCTCGACCTTGAATACCTCGACACGGTTGCCTCGGTGTTCGTCAATGACAAGCTGGTGCTTGAAGCGGAGAATTGCTTCCGACGCTATCGCCCGGATGTCTCGAAGACGCTGGTTGGAGGCGAGAACCGCATCCGCATCGTGTTGCATTCCTCGATTGCCGAAGGCGCGCGGCGGCAGGCGGAGCAGCCCTTCTACGTGCCCTATCACCCTGGCAATTCACCGATCGCCAACGGCAATATGCTGCGCAAACCCCAGTGCCATTTCGGCTGGGACTGGAACCTCGCGATCGCGCCGCTCGGCGTCTACGGAGAGATCGCCCTTTGCCGGCTGGAGATCGCCCGCATCGAGCATGTGACGAGCAAGCAGGTCTGGCTGGAGGATGGCAGCGTCGATCTGGTGGTGACGCTGACGCTCTTTGCCGATGGGCCGGGTATTGTGCCGGTGCACTTCTCGCTCGACGAGGACCGCGAACGGCTCGATTGCGCCGTCGGCAAGGGCGAGACCCGCATCACCCATGTCTTCACCGTGAGCGAGCCCAAGCGCTGGTGGCCGGCTGGAAGCGGCGAGCAGGACCTGTCGCGGCTGACCGTCGAGGTGCCGCAGGAGCAGGTGACGCGTCAGATCGGTTTCCGCACCGCCGAGCTTCTGACCGACAAGGACGAGGCCGGCAGCCGCTTCGCCTTCCGCGTCAACGGGCGCGAGATCTTCTGCAAGGGCGCCAACTGGATCCCGGCCGATGCGCTGGCGTCGCGGGTGACCCGCGAAGGCGTCGAAGACCTTTTGACCTCGGCTGTCGATGCCAACATGAACATGATCCGCGTCTGGGGCGGCGGCTTCTACGAGCCGGACTGGTTCTACGATCTGTGCGACCGGCTGGGCCTCATGGTCTGGCAGGACTTCATGTTCGCCTGCAACCTCTATCCTTCGACGCCGGATTTCCTGGAGAATGTCGCAGCCGAGGTGGACTACCAGGCCAAGCGCCTGTCGTCGCATCCGTCGATCGCGGTCTGGTGTGGCGACAACGAGCTCGTCGGCGCGCTCACCTGGTTCGATGAGCCGCGCAAGGATCGCGACCGTTATCTCGTCTCATATGACCGGCTGAACCGCACCATCGAGGTGGCGCTGAAGGCGGCGCTGCCCGAAGCGATCTGGTGGCCGTCGAGCCCGGCGTCGGGATATCTCGACTTCGGCGACGCCTGGCATGCCGATGGTTCCGGCGACATGCACTATTGGTCGGTCTGGCACGAAAACAAGTCCTTCGACAATTACCGCACCGTGCGGCCGCGCTTCTGCTCGGAGTTCGGCTTCCAGTCCTATACGTCGATGCCGGTCATCCGGCAGTTTGCGGCCGAGAAGGACCTCAATATCGCGTCGCCCGTGATCGAGAGCCACCAGAAGAATGTCGGCGGCAACGAGCGCATCGCCGGCACGATGTTCCGCTACTTCCGTTTCCCCAAGGATTTTCCGGCTTT
Organism: Ensifer sp. YR511; assembly: GCF_900103045.1. Lineage (NCBI taxonomy): Bacteria > Pseudomonadati > Pseudomonadota > Alphaproteobacteria > Hyphomicrobiales > Rhizobiaceae > Ensifer > Ensifer sp. YR511. The sequence goes on along the minus strand of NZ_FNGR01000001.1, from coordinate 247,549 downwards.
CGTCTATCTCAGCCAGGTGCAGCAGGGGCTGGCGATCCGCACGGCCGTTGACTACTGGCGCTCGTTGAAGCCCCATTGCATGGGCACGCTCTACTGGCAGCTCAACGACACCTGGCCGGTCGCCTCCTGGTCGAGCCTCGACTATGGCGGCAGCTGGAAGGCGATGCACTACATGGTCCGTCGCTTCTTCCAGCCGGTCTCGGTCGCAGCGATCCCATCGGCAGATGGAAAGGAAATCGCGTTCTCGATGGTCAACGATACGGCAGAGCCGGTGACCGTCGCGCTGCAGACCTTCCTGGTTTCGCTCGATGGCCAGCGCACGCCGCTCGCGGCGGTCGCCGGTACCTGCAGCCCGGACCGGGCGGCAACGCTGGCGACGATCGCGGCCTTCGACATTCCGGAAGGCGACCTGCTGTTCTGGTCGTTCGAGGCATCGAACGGCATGCGCGGTGAGGGGCACCACGTCAACGGCACCTACAAGGCGCTCGACCTCAAGCCGTCCGGCCTGACACTCGATGTCGCGCCCGCAGGCGAAGGCGCCTTCGACGTCACGGTCAAGGCGAGCGGCTTGGCGCTGCATGTGATGATCGAGGCGGATGTCGCCGGGCGCTATTCCGACAACGCCTTCGACCTCTTGGCCGGCGAGACGAAGGTCATCCGTTTTACCCCGAAGGTGCTGTTTGACGCAGGTGAGCTGCCGCGCTTTTCCGCCTTCGATCTCGAATCCTGCCAGGGAAAGGGTTGACCGCCATGAAACGCAGCCACCTCAACGACATCATCGCTGAGAGCGATGCCTTCATGAAGAGCTTCGGCTTCACCCTGCCACCCTTTGCCTACTGGTCGCCGGAGCAACTGAAGGCGCGCGTCGCTTCCGACAGTCCGACGATCTTTGATGCCCGGCTCGGCTGGGACATTACCGACTATGGCAAGGGCCGCTTCGACGAGTTCGGGCTGGTGCTCTTCACGCTGCGCAACGGCAATGCCGCCAATCTGAAGACCGGGCAGGGCATGGTTTACGCCGAGAAGCTGATGATCACCGCCAAGGACCAGGTCAACCCGCTGCACCGTCACGCGGTCAAGACCGAGGACATCATCAACCGTGGCGGCGGTTCGCTGGTGCTGCAGATGTACAATTCCAGACCGGACGGCTCGGTTGACGAGGAGAGCGACGTCGTTGTCGCGACCGATGCACGGCTGCGCACGCTGAAAGCTGGCGACCTGCTGAAGCTCAAGGCCGGTGAAAGCGTCACACTTCTCCCTGGCAACTGGCACGCCTTCTGGGCCGAGGGCGCCGACGTGCTGATGGGCGAAGTATCGACCGTCAACGACGATCTCACCGACAACTATTTCCGCGAGCCGGTCGGTCGCTTCTCGGCGATCGAGGAGGACGCAGGCCCCGCCCACCTCTTGGTGTCGGACTACGATACCTGGCTCAGGTGATACCGAGACCCCAACAACCCCAAGATCCCACTATCCCAAGACCCCCAGGACGAAATCGAGGAGGATTTCATGAAGGACGTCAGTTTCCAGCTTTATAGCGCTCGCAATTTCCCGCCTTTCGCCAATGTGCTGAAAGCACTCGGCGACGCCGGCTACAGCCAGGTCGAAGGTTACGGCGCGCTTTACGCAGCGCTCAGCGACGCCGAGATCGCCGCCTTCAAGGAAGGTCTCGACGACAATGGTCTCGCCATGCCGACCGCGCACTTTGGCCTGGACATGCTCGAAAGCGATCCAGCCCGCGTGCTCGAAATCGCCAAGGCGCTCGGCATCAAGGCGATCTATTGCCCCTACCTGATGCCCGACCAGCGCCCGACCGATGCCGCCGGCTGGCGCGCCTTCGGCGAGCGGCTGCAGAAGGCCGGCAAGCCCTATCGTGATGCCGGCCTGATCTTCGGCTGGCACAACCACGACTTCGAGTTCGCGGCCCTTCCGGATGGCAGTATTCCGCAGGACCTGATCTTTGCGGGCGGACCGGATCTCTCCTGGGAGGCCGATATCGCCTGGATCATCCGCGGCGGCGCCGATCCGATCGCCTGGATCAAGAAGTATGGCGACCGCATCACCGCCGTGCATGTGAAGGACATCGCGCCGACAGGCGAGAAGAAGGACGAGGACGGCTGGGCCGATGTCGGCGAGGGCACGGTCGACTGGAAAGGCCTGTTTGCGGCACTTTCCGGCACGAAGGCCCGCTACTTCATCGCCGAGCACGACAACCCGAGCGATTTCAAGCGCTTCGCCAAGCGTTCGCTCGCCTCCATCCAATCTTATTGAGAAGCAGGTTTATCCATGACCAAGGAACTTGGCGTCGGCATCATCGGATGCGGCAACATCTCCACCACCTACTTCAAGCTTGCCCCGCTTTTCCGGGGCATCAAGGTTGTCGCCTGCGCCGACATCAACCCGGCGGCAGCCGAGGCGCGGGCGGCCGAATACGGCGTTCAAGCTGAGAGCATCGAGGCGCTGCTCGTCAATCCCGATGTCGACATCGTCGTCAACCTGACCATTCCGGACGCGCACTATCCGGTCTCCAAGGCAATCCTCGAAGCCGGCAAACACGTCTATTCGGAAAAGCCGCTGGTGCTCTCCCTGGAGCAGGGCGAGGAGTTGAGGGCGATCGTCAAGGCGAAGGGCCTTTCCGTCGGCTGCGCGCCGGACACCTTCCTCGGCGGCGCGCATCAGCTTGCCCGTAGCTATGTTGACGCGGGCAAGATCGGCCGGGTGACCTCGGGCACCTGCCACGTCATGAGCCCGGGCATGGAGATGTGGCATCCGAACCCGGACTTCTTCTTCCTGCCCGGCGGCGGCCCGATCCTCGATCTCGGTCCCTACTACATCGCCAACCTGATCAACCTGATCGGCCCGGTGAAGCGCGTGGCGGCGCTCGCCACCATGGCCAACCCGACCCGCACGATCACCAGCGAACCGCGCAAGGGCGAGGTGATCCCGGTCAAGACGCCGACCAACATCCACGCGCTGCTCGAATTTGAGAACGGCGCGACGATCACGCTGTCGGCCAGCTGGGATGTCTGGTCGCACCGCCATGCCAACATGGAGCTTTACGGCACCGAAGGCTCGCTCTACGTGCCCGACCCGAACTTCTTCGGCGGCACGGTGGAAGCAAGCGGCTGCGACAAGAAAATCGAGCCGCTGGAGCCCTGGGATCATCCTTTCGGTGTTGCCAACCAGGAGCATCCGCAGGGGCCGATGGCGAATTACCGCACCGCCGGCCTTGCCGACATGGCGCTCGCCATCCTCGAGGGCCGCGATGCCCGCTGCTCGCTCGACCGCGCGCTGCACGGCGTCGACGTCATGGTGTCGATCCTGAAATCTGGCGAGGAGGGACGTTTCGTCGAACTCTCCACCACTTGCACCCAGCCGGCCGCCCTCGGCATCGAGGAAGCTCGGGCACTCTTGCGCGAGACCGAAGAAGAAATGTCGGGAAATCGCGTCGCTGCCGCTTCATAGCGACACCGGAGAGGTTTAGACCTTTGTGAACTGAGGTTTCCGTAGCGGCCAACCGCTACGGAAACCGTTTCATTTTTGAGGGTGGCGGACGAGTTCGCCATCCGGAGATCGATCGCGGAGGATTGTGCGATGACCTGGCTACCGGCGGAAAACCGCTACGACACCATGAAATATAACCGTCTCGGCCGTTCCGGCCTGAAGCTGCCGGCGATCTCGCTGGGGCTTTGGCACAATTTCGGTGGCGACACACCGCATGACCGCAAGGTCGACATGTGCCGCACGGCGTTCGATCTGGGCATCACCCATTTCGACCTCGCCAACAATTACGGCCCGCCTCCGGGCTCGGCCGAGACTGCCTTCGGCGAAATCATGCGCACGGACTTCGCGCACTTGCGCGACGAACTGATCATCTCGTCCAAGGCCGGCTACGACATGTGGGCCGGCCCCTACGGCGAATGGGGCAGCCGCAAGTACATGATCGCATCCTGCGACCAGAGCCTGAAGCGCATGGGCCTCGACTATGTCGACATCTTCTATTCGCACCGTTTCGACCCGGAGACGCCGCTCGAAGAAACCTGCGGTGCGCTCGACCATATCGTGCGCTCGGGCCGGGCGCTCTATGTGGGGATTTCCTCCTACAACTCGCAGCGCACCCGCGAAGCCGCCGCGATCCTTAAGGATCTCGGCACGCCTTGCCTCATCCACCAGCCGAGCTACTCCATGCTCAACCGCTGGATCGAGGACGATGGGCTGATCCATACGCTCGAAGATCTCGGCATCGGCTCGATCGTTTTCTCGCCGCTCGCCCAGGGCATGCTGACGACGAAGTATCTTGGCGGCATCCCGTCTGATAGCCGCGCGGCGCAGAACCACTTCCTGAAGAAGGACTTCATCCGCCCCGAGATCATCGACAACATCCGCAAGCTGAACGGTATCGCCGAAAAGCGCGGCCAGACGCTGGCGCAGATGGCGCTTGCCTGGGTGCTGCGCAACGGCCGGATCACCTCGGCACTGATCGGCGCCAGCCGCTCCGAGCAGATCGTCGATTGCGTCAAGGCGCTCGAAAACGACACGTTCACGGCCGACGAACTGGCCGAGATCGATCTCTATGCGCGCGAGGCGGACATCAACCTCTGGGCCAAGTCGGCCGAGCTCTGATTTCGACCGAAAATATTGATTTGCCTGCATTTTAGGCAAAGCACATCGCTTTCCGGCGTATTAGACAAAAGTCGAATAAACGCCGGAAGGCGGCTTCTGGACATGGTCCGGTGTTTCTGTAAGGTGCGACAATGCCTGCCGGTTGCGGTGCTGATCTCAGTCGCTTTCGGCGGGTAACGAGGAGGAGAGCCACCGTTTGTCCGGGAAGGGGCAGGGTGGATTGATGGGTAGAGGCGCGCTGCGCCCGCCCTTTGGCGAGAACTAGGGGAGGAACCATGGATCGCCGTTCATTCATTAAAAACGCAAGCCTCGGCGGCTTGGCGGCCGCAGGTGCAGCCGCGCTTGCGACGCCGGCCATCGCGCAGGCAAACCCGAAGGTGAACTGGCGCCTGGCGTCGTCGTTCCCGAAGTCGCTCGACACGATCTATGGCGGCGGCGAAGTGCTGTCGAAATACGTCTCGGAGGCAACCGACGGTGCTTTCCAGATCCAGGTCTTCGCTGCCGGCGAAATCGTTCCAGGCCTGCAGGCCGCTGACGCGGCTGCTGCCGGTACGGTCGAAGCCTGCCACACGGTCGCATACTATTACTGGGGCAAGGACCCAACCTGGGCGCTCGGTGCAGCCGTTCCCTTCGCGCTCAACGCGCGCGGGATGAACGCCTGGCACTACCATGGCGGCGGTATCGACCTCTTCAACGAGTTCCTCGGCACCCAAGGCCTCGTCGGCTTCCCCGGCGGCAACACCGGCGTGCAGATGGGCGGCTGGTTCCGCAAGGAAATCAAGACGGTTGCCGACATGCAGGGCCTGAAGATGCGCATCGGTGGTTTCGCCGGCAAGGTCGTCGAGAAGCTCGGCGTCGTGCCGCAGCAGATCGCCGGCGGCGACATCTACCCGGCGCTGGAAAAGGGCACCATCGACGCTGCCGAATGGGTCGGCCCCTATGACGACGAGAAGCTTGGCTTCTACAAGGTTGCGCCCTACTACTACTATCCCGGCTGGTGGGAAGGTGGTCCGACGGTTCACGCCATGTTCAACAAGGCGGCCTTCGAAGGCTTGCCGAAGAACTACCAGTCGCTGCTGCGCACCGCCTGCCACGCCACTGACGCGAACATGCTGCAGAAGTACGATTACCTGAACCCCTCGGCGATCAAGCGCCTGGTGGCTTCGGGTGCCAAGCTCAGCCCGTTCAGCGCCGAAATCCTGTCAGCCTGCTTCGACAAGGCCAACGAGGTCTATGCGGAGATGGAAGCCTCGAACCCGACCTTCAAGAAGATCTGGGACTCGATCAAGGCCTTCCGCGGCGAGTACTACCTCAACGCCCAGATCGCCGAATACAATTACGACACCTTCATGATGATCCAGCAGCGCGGCGGCAAGCTCTAAGCTTTCCCCTCATTGCCGATTGAAACGAGCCGTTCGCGATATCCGTTGCGGGCGGCTTTTTCGTTGCCGCGCGCACGGCGTATTGCTGCGCGCCGTACTGAGCGCATTTCGTGGTAAGGTTGCTGCCTCAACAGGACGGAGGAAGAGCCATGCCAAGCGAAGGCCAATCGGTCGTGCTCGGCCCCGACGAGGGTCGCCGCTACGACATGGGCGCCATCCAGGCGGTCTTCAAAGCCGATGGCGCTGAAACCGCTGGTCGATTTTCGGTCTCGGAATGGTGGCTCGATGCCAGGCACGAGGGACCGGGCGCCCACAAGCACGACGACAACGACGAGATCTTCTACGTGATCGAGGGCACGGCGAGCGTGCTCGTCGGCGACATCTGGCACCAGAAGCCGAAGGGCTCGCTGTTCGTCATCCCGCGCGGGACGATGCATGACTTCAAGAACGAGAGCGAAGCGCGCATGGGGCTGCTCAACGTTTATGTCGGCGGTCCATTCGAGGAGGCGATGCCGATGATCGTCGACTGGTACCGCGACAATCCGGCCAAGCGGCTGGATTGAACGAGTTCGGTCGTCTCAGCGATTGTAGAAATGGAAAGGGCGGCTTATCGGCCGCCCTTTGCTTTTCTGTCTGCCAGCGGTCCTACTTGAACGACGGCGGCTGGCTGAGGTCGTTTGAGGGGGCCGGCTGTGGCTGGGCACCCGGGCTGCCAAACGACGGAGGCTGGCTGAGGTCGTTCGACGGAGCGGTCTGCGGCTGGGCTCCACCCTGATCGGCCGGCTTCTGGTCGAGCGGGCTGCCGCCTGGAAGCTGCAGGCCGCCGGGCAGGCCGAGACCGCCACCGCCGGCGCCGAAGCCGGGCACCTCGATCTTGATGGTGTTCGGATCGACGCCCGTTCCGGTTCCCTTGTAGTGCATGACCATCTGCGGGAACATGATCGTCAGGCCCACCATCACGATCTGGATACCGACGAAGGGTACGGCACCCCAGTAGATCTGGCCGGTCGTAACGGGCTGGATCGACTTGCCGGTGATCTTGTCGAGATAGGGCACCTTGGCCGCGACCGAGCGCAGGTAAAAGAGCGCGAAGCCGAAGGGCGGGTGCATGAAGCTCGTCTGCATGTTGATGCCGAGGAGCACGCCGAACCAGATGAGGTCGATGCCAAGCTTGTCGGCAGCGGGCGCAAGCAGCGGCACGATGATGAAGGCGAGCTCGAAGAAATCGAGGAAGAACGCCAGGAAGAAGACGAGCAGGTTGACGGCAATCAGGAAGCCGGTCTCGCCGCCCGGCATCGCCGTCAGCAGGTGCTCGACCCAGATATGGCCGTTGACGCCATAGAAGGTGAGCGAGAAGACGCGTGCACCGATCAGGATGAACAGCACGAAGGCGGAAAGCCTTGTCGTTGCCGTCAGTGCGCCGCGCACGACGTCCAGATTGAGACGACCCTTGGCGGCCGCCATGATCAGCGCGCCGACTGCACCCATGGCGCCGCCTTCGGTCGGCGTTGCGATGCCGAGGAAGATGGTGCCGAGGACGAGGAAGATCAGCGCCAGCGGCGGGATCAGCACGATGATGACCTGCTGGGCAAGCCTCGACATCGCATTGATCTTCAGGCCGCGGTCGAGCAGGGCGACGATATAGATGAAGGCAACGCCCACTGTGCCGCCGAGGATATCGGCGTTCTCGCCCTGGGTCGGGTAGAGATAGACGTGGGCGGCATAGGCAATGCCGGCTGCGACCGCGAGCGCGATGAACAGCGAGGTAACGCCGGAGCCCAGCGTGCGGGCTTCCAGCGGCAGGGCCGGCATGGAGTCACGCTTCAGGATCGTCATGATCAGGATGTAGACCATGTACAGTCCGGTCAGCACCAGGCCCGGGATCAGCGCGCCGGCATACATGTCGCCGACCGAACGGCCGAGCTGGTCGGCAAGAACGATGAGCACGAGTGACGGCGGGATGATCTGGGCGAGCGTGCCGGAAGCCGCGATAACGCCCGAGGCGACCTTCCGGTCATAGCCGTAGCGCAACATGATCGGCAGCGAGATCAGGCCCATGGCGATGACCGAGGCGGCAACGACGCCTGTCGTGGCTGCAAGCAGCGCGCCGACGAAGATGACCGCATAGGCAAGACCGCCGCGGATCGGGCCGAAGAGCTGGCCGATCGTGTCGAGCAGGTCTTCCGCCATGCCCGATTTCTCGAGCACGATCCCCATGAAGGTAAAGAAGGGGATGGCAAGCAATGTGTCGTTCGACATCACCCCCCAGAACCGGTCAGGCAGCGCGTTGAGCAGCGGCCAGGAGAGGTTGATCGAATCCGACAGCGGCGCGAGTTCGACGCCGATGATGAAGAAAAGCAGGCCGTTGGCGGCGAGCGAGAAGGCGACCGGGTATCCCAAAAGCAGGAACACGATCAGTGACGCGAACATGATCGGCGCCAGGTTTTCAGCAATGAATTCGATCATGGACGGGTCTCCGGAGACACGACATCGTCAAGCGGCGCATGGGTCGGCACATAGGGTGTCGGGTCTTCCATGTTTCCGGTCATGATCGCGATTTTCTTGATGATCTCCGACACGCCCTGGAAGGCCAGCAGCAGGAAGCCGAAGAGCAGGATGGCCTTGGCCGGCCAGATGATCAGGCCGCCGGCGGATGATGAGACCTCGCCCGAGACGTAGGACATCTTCACATAGGGGAAGAGGTAATAGAGCACGAGCAGCACGAAGGGCATCAGGAAGAGGAGGTGCCCAAGAAGGTCGATCCAATGCTGCACGCGGCGCGAGAACTGACCGTAGACCACGTCGATGCGGATGTGCTCGTTCTGGCTCAGGGTATAGGCGGCCGCAAACATGAAGGCGGCGCCGAACAGATACCATTGCGCCTCGAGCCAGGCATTCGACGACATGTTGAAGATCTTGCGGATCACTGCGTTGCCGGCGCTGACGAGAACAGCGGCCAGGATCAGCCATGAAACGCTCTTTCCGATAAATTCCGTGATCGTGTCTATAAGTCGGCTAAAGCCGAGCAAAGCTCTCATCGATTTCCTCCCCGCGATGGCTTTTATGGTTCTTGTGCCAAGCATAGCCAGAGTGCCGATTTCAAGCGCACGTTCAAGTCTGAGGTGCGATTTTCCCGTGTAGTTCGGCCGCCTCCGACTAAAGTAGAATAGGGTGATCCAGCGCTTTGCCCATTGTTTGTGCAATCCGGTTGCAGACGGCGAGGCACGGCGATCGTCAGCCGCCTTAAGGTGCACATCGCCGAGCGAATCGATGTGGAAAGCCGGTCACAGGCGATACGACGCGCGAATTACTGCAACGTTGCAGGCTTGAATTTGTATGATTTTTGAGGTCGGATGGCGCCGCCAAGGGAGGACGCCTGAACCATGACTGCCATGATCCGAAACCCCATTCTGCCGGGCTTCAACCCGGACCCTTCGATCTGCCGTGTCGGCGACGACTATTACATCGCGACCTCCACCTTCGAATGGTACCCGGGTGTGCAGATCCACCATTCGCGGGATCTGGTGAACTGGCGACTCGTCCGCCGGCCGCTGGAGCGGGCAAGCCAGCTCGACATGCGCGGCAACCCGGATAGCTGCGGCGTCTGGGCGCCGTGTCTTTCCTATGACGATGGCCTGTTCTGGCTGGTCTACACCGACGTCAAGCGCTTCGACGGCAACTTCAAGGACGCGCACAACTACATCGTCACGGCTGAGGCGATCGAGGCGACCTGGTCGGATCCGGTCTACGTCAATTCCTCCGGCTTCGACCCGTCGCTCTTCCATGATGACGACGGCCGCAAGTGGTTCCTCAACATGCAGTGGAACCACCGCACCGAAAGCTTCGGTGGCTCGCCGAAACATCCGGCCTTTGACGGCATCCTGCTGCAGGAATGGGACGAACGGACACGCAGGCTCGTCGGCCCCGTGAAGAACATCTTTGCCGGCTCACCACTCGGCCTCGTCGAGGGGCCGCATCTGTTCAAGCGAAACGGCTGGTATTATCTGACGACGGCGGAAGGCGGGACCGGCTACGACCACGCCGTCACCATGGCCCGCTCACGCGCGATCGACGGCCCCTATGAGATGCATCCGGATATCTTTCTGATCACGTCGAAGGACCACCCCGAAGCGCCGTTGCAGCGCGCGGGCCACGGCCAATATGTCGAGACGCCAGATGGGCAGGCCTATCATACGCATCTGACCGGCCGACCGCTGCCTCCCGGACGGCGCTGCACGCTCGGTCGCGAGACGGCCCTGCAAAAATGTGTCTGGCGCGATGATGGCTGGCTCTATCTCGAAAACGGCGGCCCGGTGCCGGAGGTGCTCGTGCCGGCGCCGGGACCGACGGGGCAGGTGCCGACACCGGTGATCGCGGAAACGCATTTCGACGGCCAGGCATTGCCCGTCGAGTTCCAATGGCTGCGTACGCCGGAACCGGAGCGGATCTTCTCGCTCGAATGGCGGCCGGGCCACCTCAGGCTGTTCGGCAGAGAGAGCATCGGCAGCTGGTTCGAGCAGGCGCTGGTCGCGCGGCGGCAGGAGCATCATTCCTTCCGCGCCGAGACGACGGTCGATTTCACGGCCGTAACCTACCAACAGGTTGCAGGTTTGACGCATTACTACAATCGCCACAAGTTCCATGCGCTCGGCATCACCTGGCACGAAACGTTGGGCCGGGCGCTGACGATCCTCTCATGCCCCGGCGATTTTCCGCACGGCCGGCTGCAGTTCCCCGTCGGCAGCGGCATCGCCATTCCCGATGGTCCGATCGACCTCGCCATGGACGTTCGCGACAATGACCTGCAGTTCTTCTGGCGGGCGACCGCAGCGGTGGATTGGCAGCCGATCGGCCCGGTTCTCGATGCGGGCGTGGTCTCCGACGAGGGCGGCCGCGGCGAGCATGGATCCTTCACCGGGGCCTTCGCCGGCATGTTCGCCTTCGATACCTCAGGCGCGGGCAAGGCTGCCGATTTCGACCGCTTCCGCTACGTCAGCCTTACGGCAAGTTGATCTGTAAACATTAGAATTATGGAATAAGTGATGGATATCATTACGCATTTGTAATGTAGAGTTTCATATTCGGTTCAGGAAGCGGGGTCTAATTTTCGGGTGCAGACAAAGAAAGGACACCCGAATGAAACGTCTCCTGATCGCGCTCGTCGCCAGCTCCGTTCTGATTACGCCGGTCGCAGCCCTTGCCCAGCCGGCAGGATCCTTCGAGGTGGCGCAGAACTATGATCGTTCGCGTCGATCCGTCGATCGCGATTACGATCGTCACATGGACCGCCGCGTGGATCGTCACGTCGACAAGCACGTCACGATCGAAAAGCGGGTGATCGTCAAGAAGAAGGAGCGCTGGGCGCGCGGCCATCGCCTGTCGCCGGCCGAGCGCCGCCACATGGCGCAGGTGCGCGACTACCGTTACTACAAGCTTCGCCAGCCGCCGCGCGGCCAGCAATGGGTACGGTCCGGCAACGACTTCCTGCTGATCAGCCTTGCCACCGGCGTCATTGTCGGCCTGGCGGCAGCACGCTGATAAGGCACTCTGGGTTCAGCGAAGGGGCGGCGTTTTCACGCCGCCCCTTCGCCTTTTCGGTAACCGGCGCGTGGGTTTTGCCGGTCGCCAAAAAGCAGGAGTTCGATAGCGCCTGCCGCTTCCGGCGCGTCCCCATCTGCGGGTTCATCTCCCAGAAACGGATCGAACATCGGCACCGGCCGCCCGGCGGCGTTGAGCGCCATGCAGGTGAAGCGCGGTCGGCGCGGTACGCGCGCGGCGTCTGCCATCAGGCGGCCCGTGGCGACCAGCTGGCGAAGGGGTCGGCAAGATCGCGCCAACGTTCCGGACGAAAGCGCTCGTCGGCGATCAGGCAGGCATCGAGTTCGGCACGAAGCTCCGCCTCGTCCATCGGGTCGGCGCCGATGAAGACGATCTCCTGGCGACGATCACCCCAGACCGGGTCCAGGTAGGGACCGACCGCCTTCAGGAAACCTGGTTCGCGCGGCCATTGCTCCTGAGGCACGGCCGACCACCAGAGCCCCATCTTGCCGGTCCGCACAAGCGGGCCGGCCTGGCTGATCTCGCCGACATAATGCGGTCGGGTGGCGAGCCAGAAGAAGCCCTTGGCGCGAAGCACGCCCGGCCAGGAACGGTTGAGGAAGGCCTGGAAGCGCATGGGATCGAGCGGACGTCGAGCGCGATAGACGAAGGAGCGGATGCCGTATTCCTCGGTCTCCGGGATATGATCCTTGAAGCCGTGCAGTTCCTTGTACCAGAGCGGATGTTCTTCGGCCTTGGCGAGATCGAAGCGGCCGGTTCCAAGCACCTCGCGCAGGTTCACCTTGCCGAAATCGGTTTCGATCAACCGCGCATCGGGATTGAGCCCGACGATGATCTTGCGCGCGGCATCCACCTGCTCGGGCGTCGCAGTGCCGACCTTGTTCAAGACCACCACATCGGCGAACTCGATCTGCTCGACCAGGAGGTCTACGAGGGTGCGTGTATCGCCTTCGCCCGCCGTTTCGCCACGGTCGGCGAGGAAATCGAGCGAGGAATAGTCGGCCAGCAGGTTCGCGGCATCGACCACCGTCACCATCGTGTCGAGCCGCGCGACATCGGCCAGGCTTTCACCGTCCTCGTCGCGAAAATCGAAGGTGGTGGCGACGGGCAGGGGCTCGGAAATGCCGCTCGATTCGATCAGCAGATAGTCGAAGCGGTTCTGTTCGGCGAGGTTGCGGACTTCCTTCAGGAGATCGTCGCGCAGCGTGCAACAGATGCAGCCATTGGTCATTTCCACCAGTTGCTCTTCCGTGCGCGACAGACCGGCACCACCATCACGCACCAGCGCCGCATCGATGTTGACCTCACTCATGTCGTTGACGATGACGGCGACGCGCAGCCCGTCGCGGTTGGAAAGCACGTGGTTGAGCAGTGTCGTCTTGCCGGCGCCAAGAAAGCCGGAGAGAACGGTGACAGGGAGCTTTTCCATCGATTGGTTCCTGTATGTTATATCGTTACGAATACCGTCGGTTAAAAAGGCGAGCGCGTTTGCTCGCCTGATACGAGTGCGAAGTTTGGCACCGGACCTCTGGGCTGAACCCAACTTGCCGGCAGGTCGCCGTTCCAATCTCTCGGTCGCCTGTGGCTAGTCTTTCCGTCAATCCTCCTTGACCCGAGGTTCCAGCAGGCGGCCCGGTTCTGCACCCATCTCGCCGAGGATGGCCAATCCCGAGAATGATAGAGAGAGGGGCGGGCGCCCGTATAGCCGAGCCAAGCGAGCGCCCACCGAGACCGCCTTGGGAGGTCGGGTCAGCTTGCCGAGGCGAGGCAGGTCTTCAGCGAGGTGCCGATCCCTTCCATCATCTGGAAATAGAGATCCGGGCCGGCCTCCAGCGTGCCGGCTTCCGGGTCGAGCGTACCGGATTTCGCCGGCGTTCCCTCGATCACCACATTGATCAGCTTCGGCTCGAACTGCGGCTCGGCAAAGACGCAGGTGGCACCGAGTTCCTTGATCTTGGCATGGATCTGCGACACCCGATCCGCGCCGGGCAGGACCTCAGGGCTGACGGTGATCGAGCCGGCGACGCGAACCTTATAGCGGTGCTCGAAATACTGGTAGGCGTCGTGGAAGACGACGAAGGGCTTGTCCTTCACCGGTGCCACGGTTTCCGTGAGCTTGGCGTCGAGCGCATCCAGGCGCTTGTTCAGGGCGTCCAGATTGGCCTTGTAGCCGCCCGCATTGGCAGGATCGGCCTCAGTGAGCGTCTTTTCGATCTCGGCGGCCATCGCCTTGGCATTCATGGGATCGAGCCACATGTGCAGATCGGCATCGCCGTGGCCGTGATCGTGGTCATGGCCGTGATCGTGCCCCGCTTCGCCCTCGGCATGCTTGTGGCCTTCCTCGCTATGGCCTTCTTCACTGTGGCCTTCGTCGCCGTGGTCATGCGCCTCGAATGCACCGCCTTCGCGGAATTTCAGCTTCTCGATGCCGGGCGCTTCGCTGAGCTCCACCACCTTTGCGCCGCTGCTCAAGGCGTCGAGCGGCTTGTCGAGGAAGGCTTCGAGGCCGGGACCGACCCAGAAGACCACCTTTGCCGCCTGCAGGGCCGAGGCGTTCGAAGGCTTCATGTTGTAGGTGTGCGGCGAGGCGGCGCCCTCGACGATTAGCGACGGCTCGCCCACACCCTGCATGATCGAGGCGACAAGGGAGTGGATCGGCTTGATCGAAACCACCACATTGGGACTGTCCGCTGCGGCGGGTGCCGCAAGAAGCATGGTAGAGGCAAAAAGCAGGGCGGATGTCGATTTCATCGGGTTCTCCGGGCTTGATTGGCGTGCCTGCCACATCGGCCAGGCGCGCTTCGGGCATGCAAAACTGTTACTCCAACGGGCCGTTGCCAGCCTTGAAGTCGCCATGTAATGTTATTACATCAATTGCGTTATGCTATAACGTGTGCGATAGCCAGTGGCAACCATGCAATCCGGAATTTTTTCATGCTGAATTTCCGTTCCCCAGAAGCGCTGCCGCTGGTCAATCTCAGCAATGCCGGCGTGCGCCGCAACGGTCGCTGGCTGGTGCGTGGCGTCGAATTCTCGATCAGCCCGGGCGAGATCGTCACGCTGATCGGCCCGAACGGCTCGGGCAAATCGACGACCGCGAAGGCGGCGATCGGCGTTTTGAAGCCGGATGAGGGCTATGTCGAGCGCAAGCCGGGCCTGAAAGTAGGCTACGTGCCGCAGAAGCTTGCCGTCGACTGGACGCTGCCTTTGACGGTCGAACGACTGATGACGCTGACCGGCCCCTTGAAGGGGCGGGAGATCGAGGAGGCGCTGTCGGCGACCGGCGTGCTGCATCTGGCGAAATCCGAGGTGCAGCATCTCTCCGGCGGCGAGTTCCAGCGCGCGCTGCTCGCCCGCGCGATTGCCCGCAAGCCGGACCTGCTGGTGCTCGACGAGCCGGTGCAGGGCGTCGATTTCAGCGGCGAGATTGCGCTCTACGAACTGATCAAGCAGATCCGCAACCGCACAGGCTGCGGCATTCTCCTGATCTCGCACGACCTGCATATCGTCATGGCCGAGACCGATACGGTCGTTTGTCTCAACGGCCATGTCTGCTGCCGCGGCACGCCGCAGGCGGTCAGCCAGAGCCCGGAATATCAGAAGCTTTTCGGCAGGCGGGCCGCCAATACGCTTGCGGTCTACAGCCACCACCACGACCACACCCATTTGCCCGACGGCCGGGTGCTGCATGCGGACGGTTCGATCACCGAACATTGCTATCCCGGTGACGGCCATCACCACGACGATGAGGAAAACGTGCACGACCACGGCGAGGATTGCGGCTGCGGCCACCATTCGCGGCTGCACGGCTATGACGTGAAGGAGAAGCGCGATGCTTGACGATTTCTTCGTGCGCGCGCTGATCGCCGGCATCGGCATTGCCGTCATGGCCGGGCCGCTCGGCTGCTTCGTCATCTGGCGGCGCATGGCCTATTTCGGCGACACCATGGCCCATTCGGCGCTGCTCGGCGTGGCGCTATCGCTGCTGCTCGAGCTCAACCTGATGCTCAGCGTCTTCATCGTCGCGGCCGTGGTCTCGGTACTGCTTCTCTTCCTGCAGCGGCGCGGGGCGCTGTCGACCGATGCGCTGCTCGGCATCCTCTCCCATTCAGCACTTTCCTTCGGCCTCGTCATCGTTGCCTTCATGACCTGGGTGCGCATCGATCTCGTCGGCTTCCTCTTCGGCGACATTCTGGCGGTCTCCGAGTCCGACATCGACATCATCTGGGGCGGCGGCATCCTCGTCATATTCGCGATTGTCTATCTCTGGCGGCCGCTCCTGGCCTCCACCGTCAATCCGGAACTGGCGGAAGCCGAGGGTCTGAAGCCAGAACGCACGCGGCTCTTTTTCATGCTCTTGATGGCGCTGGTGATTGCGATCGCCATGAAGATCGTCGGCATTCTGCTCATCACCTCGCTGCTGATCATCCCGGCGGCAACGGCACGGCGCTTCTCGACCTCGCCGGAAGTGATGGCGGTACTCGCATCGGTCATCGGCGCGCTCGCCGTCACCGGCGGACTTTTCGGCTCGCTTCACTGGGATACCCCGTCGGGACCGTCTATCGTTGTTGCCGCGGTTGGGCTTTTCGTTCTGAGTCTGCTACCGATCGGCCGCCGCCCGCTCGAGGCGGCGCATCATTCCACGCCTGGAGGGCACCACTAATGGCTACGCCGCAACTGACCAAGAACCAGACGTTGGTGATGGATGCGCTCAGCCACTCCGAAGGGCCGATGAGCGCCTACACCATTCTCGACAAGCTGCGCGATCACGGCTTCCGCGCCCCGCTGCAGGTTTACCGCGCACTCGACAAACTGCTCGAATATGGCCTCGTGCATCGGCTGGAAAGCCTGAATGCCTTCGTCGCCTGTTCCTGCCCGCATGACCACGAACACGATCACGGCGTCACCGCCTTCACCATCTGCGAAGGCTGTGGCCAGGTGACCGAGTTTCATGACGAGGCGATCGAGCAGCGGCTTTCGACGCTGACGCGGGCGCAGAACTTCAAGACCGAGAAGACGACGATCGAGATCCGCGGCCATTGCCAGAGCTGCGCATAAGGGCAACTCCTTCAGAGCCCGTGGAAAGCCTACCTTGAGGTGTTTGGCGCTCAGTCCAGCCGGGTGAGGTCGGCGGCGTAACGCCGCCAGTTCTTGACGTAATGCGCTGCCGAGCGTTTCAAGCCTTCGACCGCCGCATCATCCAGCGTGCGGATCGCCTTGGCCGGCGCGCCGACGATCAACGAATTATCCGGAAATTCCTTGCCTTCGGTGACGAGCGCATTGGCGCCGACCAGGCAGTTGCGGCCGATCTTGGCGCCGTTAAGCACGGTCGCGCCCATGCCGATCAGCGAGTTTTCGCCGATGGTGCAGCCATGGATGATGGCGCCGTGCCCGATGGTGCAGCCTTCGCCGATCGTCACCGGGAAACCGGGATCGACATGGATGACGACGTTTTCCTGGATGTTGGTGCGCGCCCCGAGCCGGATGGGCTCGTTGTCGCCGCGCAGGGTTACGCCGAACCAGATGCCGACCTCTTCGCCGATCTCGACCTGGCCGATGACATTGGCGTCCGGGGCCACCCAATAGCTGCCCTTCGGCGGCGTCTGTGGGCGAAGTGATCCAAGGGCGTAAAGCGGCATCCATTCTGTCCTTTCGCAACATGCCCGATCGGGGCCGGCCGGCAGGCGGCGGGCCGCCTGCCGGAAGTGAGCCGGTTAGACGACGCTGACGGCGAGCGCCGCAACCCCATCGACGCCGCAGGTGACCTCGTCACCGCGCGCGACCGGTCCGACGCCCGAGGGCGTGCCGGTCATGATGACGTCGCCGGGGGCCAGCGTGAAGAGTTTGGAGAGTTCGGCGATGATTTCCGGCACTTTCCAGATCATCTGGTCGAGATCGCCCTGCTGGCGGAGTTCGCCGTTGACCTTCAGCCAGATATTGCCGTTGAGCGGATGGCCGATCGTTTCGGCCGATGCGATCGCCGAGAGCGGGGCGGAATGCTCGAACGCCTTGGCTGCAGCCCAGGGCTTGCCAGCCTTCTTCGCCTCCGCCTGCAGGTCGCGGCGGGTGAAATCGATGCCGACGGCATAGCCGTAGACGCAATCGAGCGCGTCCTCGACGGCGATGTTGCTGCCGCCACGTTTCAGGGCGACGACCAGTTCGACCTCGTGATGAACGTCGGTGGTCAAGGGCGGGTAGGGGAAGGCGCTACCGGCTGCAAGCAGGTTGTCCGGGTTCTTCTGGAAGAAGAACGGCGGCTCGCGGTCCGGGTCGTGGCCCATTTCGATCGCGTGGGCTGCATAGTTGCGGCCGACGCAATAGACCCGGCGAACCGGAAAGCCGACGAGGCTGCCGGAAATCGGCAGCAGCACGGGAAGCGGTGGGGGGATGATTGTTTCCATGATCGTCCGGTCTTGGGCGTCCGCCTGTCGCAACCGACAGGAAGAGCACCGCGCGTTTGTTGGGCGTTCGCCGTTGGCCGATTTCGGTTGAGGCGAGGCAAGAGAGAATCCGGACGTTACTGCATAAATCCGCGAATCGGAATCGATCCGCAGAAAAATTAAGAACAAGGATTGGGGACGAAGATTTTGATTAAGGCGCGCCCGCCTGGGCGCGCGCGATCACGGCATCCGAAAGGATGCCATCGTCGGCAAAGTCAGGCGCAATGAGCGTAGGCCTGAAGCTGGTCTCGGGTCAGGAACCGACCGTCCGAACGCGAGTTGAGTTCAGGATGGCTGTATTCGAGGCTGGGGACCTGGGGAAGCTCAAGGGCCTGGCGCACGGTCATGATGCCGAGATCACGACGGCCACCTTCACGCTTCACGGTGACTTCAACGATGCGATAGAGATTGCTCTCGCTCATATGTTCTCTCCCGTATATCGTTTTTCTTGAATTCCCTTAATGGGACTAAGGCGCTCCGAAATTGGTTTTTGTGAGGCACCTCAGAATATAGTAGAAAGAAATGAATGCTTCACGACAGAAATCGGGCCATTTCTGGAAAAATCACCCGAGATTGGGCAGTAATGTGCTGAAATGATGCGTTTGCTGGGCGAATGCCCGGAGCCTGAATAATCGTACGCGGCCGTCAAAGGCCGAAGGTTTCAATCAAAAAAGTCATCGTGTCGCTTGCCCGATGGCAAACGCTCGCCGCCTTCCAGCGGCACCTTTCGTTCAGCGCCGGTAGGCGCGTTAGTGCGTAGGCAACTCGGCTTCTTCGGCGGCCGAGATGAACAGCGATCGGGCCTCTTCTGCGGTGCGACGGCCGTCGATGGCGGCGCGGCAGGCACTGCGGGCGGCCACATAGAATGGTCCGCGGCGAGGCCAGTGGTCTGCAAGGCAGGCGAGGGCGTCTGAGGGGCCTTTGACGGTGCGGCAATCGCCGCTAACGAAGTCGAGTTCGATCGGCTGTTTCCAGACTAATTGCATGCGTCTCCTCCTCGAGATCATCTCAATGAACATCGGCATTTGCGACCGCCGGCCTCTGGCTCCTCTCGAGAAGGTCGGCAGTCGATCTTGCTAATGTAGCGCAGGAGTTCGGTTTTGTAAGCAGCTTTTCGGTTATGGCAGGACAGGCTGCCGCCGGCGGCCGCTCCGCCTGGCGCGAGTGCCGCGATTGGCGTTATCTGGGGATGCCACGCTGCAAGCTTTCGGCGAAGGCGCGACCGGCAATAAGCAGGCGTCCTTCGCTGGTATTGCCTGCGAGATAGTCGTCGATCAGCATCCTGGCATGCCGCCGCGCAGGCTCCCCGTCTCGCGCCCAGCCCTGTTCGATGCAAAGCGCGTCAAAGACGCGCTGCAACCGCTCCATGTCGGCCTTCGACAGCGCCAGGCATTGTGTCGCTCGCAATGGGGCCACCCGTCCCTCCCACAAGGCCGCATTCCCGCGCGCACTATGGCAGAAGGCCGGCGAATTGAACCCCTCGGGAATGAGGGGTTATACGGGCACGCCCGTTGCCGTCGGAATTGTCAGGCCGCCGGGACGACGCGGTCCACCTTGGTTCGGCGACCGCCTTCCTCGATCCGGTAATAGTCGGAGCCGATCTGCGCATACTGGTCGCAGCGCCGGCCGCCATCCTCGAAGGTGATGCAGACCTCGTCGCCGGTGATCGTGTAGCTGCCGCCATCGCGCACCTCGTAGTCACGATAACCGTAGCGGCCGTCGGGGAAGAAGGTGGAGTTGACGCCGTTGAGATTATACCGCAGCGTCTTGCCGACGAGGAAGGCCTGGAGCGCATCGCCCGAAAGCGTCGGAACGGACGGGGCGGTCGGCCGGGGTTTTGCGACCTCAGGCGCCTCCAACTCCATCGATTGGCACCCGGCCAAGAGAAGCGTGAGAAGTGCCGCGATCGCGCGTTTCATGCCGTCTGTCCTTATTCCTGTGACCGGTAACGATACAGGAACGCTGCCCTAGTCCTGTCCGCGGTCGCCGTCAACCCCGTGCTGTGCGTAGCGGCGGGGCTGAGGCGAGCCGATCATCTGCCTTCTTTCCGTTGGCAATTGCGAGTTTCGTCCTTTGTGAAACGAATGCGCAAAAAGCGCTTGTCGCTCAAAAAAGGCTTGTGCCAACCGCGGCAGCGACCGTGGCCGCCAGCGCCAGCAGCAGAAATGCGGCGCCGATGACGGTCGCTATTGTCCGTCGGCGCCCTGCGCCGCTCCAATCGTAGCTCATGTTTCGCTCCGATGACGATCCAGTCGAGGCGGCAAGATGTGCGATTCTTCTTAACAAAGTGGAAACCATGCCCGGCGCGGAGCCGCCGTCGGCAGGAGGCTATCGGCGGCGGCCGTGTTGCCGGCACCTTGCTGGTGGCCCCGTCAGTGCCGTATCGCGAGGAGCTCAGGGGAGTTGTCGCAACGCAGGCGCTTGTCGCTGCAGCGCTGATCGTTGTGACGCCGTGCGATCCGTGGTAGCTCGTCGCGCAGTTGTACGAATCCCGACGATGGGTTCGGTTACCCTGCCGTTGATTTCGGAGCGTTTTTTCGCAGTTCCGAGGATCGGGCGCGATCGGCTGACCAAGCGGCGTGCGCCTTCGGCCCACACACGTCAAGATGGAAGGAAGCAGGGGGTATCCATGCGCTGCCTGGTGATCAATCTCGACCGTTCTCCTGAGCGACTGATCCACATCGGAAGCCAGTTTTCCACCTTCGGCCTGAATTTTGAGCGCGTGGCTGCCGTTGACGGGCGAGAGCTCGATGACGCCGTGTTCGCGATGCAGCCGGTGTCGAAGCAGTGGAAGAGGATGAACAAGGCTGAAATCGCCTGCTTCATGAGCCATCGGAAGTGCTGGGCCATCATCGCGGAAGGGAGCGATGCCTATGGCGCGGTGATCGAGGACGATGTCTTCTTTTCGCCGAGCGCAACCCAGGCGCTGTCGTCATCGGATTGGATCCCGGCCGAGGTGGGCCTGCTGAAGATCGAAACTTTCCGGCAGAAGGTGTTTCTCAGCCGTGCCCGTGTGCTCGCCGATGCCGGGCGCACGATCCATGCATTGCGGGGATGCCATGTCGGCACGGGCGGCTATGTCATCTCTCGGGACTATGCAAAAAGACTGCTTGAGCTTTCGGAAGGGGCGTTTCCATGCCCTGTCGATCATTTCATGTTCGACGATGAGGTGCCGCGGCCGGACGACTGCCGCATTCATCAGCTCTATCCGGCCGTCTGCATCCAGGGCATGCTTCTCGACAGCGCCGACCCGGCGCATGGAAGCACGATCCGCAAGCCGGCCGGAGCAGCGGCTCGCGTGAAGTTGAGGCTCAAGATACATCAGAAGCTCTGGCGCGAGTGCAAGCGACTGTCACTGCAGGTGGCGGCGTTGCCGCCGTTCCTCTTGCGCAGCATTCGCTACCGCTGGACGACCGTTCCCTTTGGCTGACGGGTCGCGTTGCTGAGGCCTCCTCGTTGCCTCTCATTGCCGTAGGTGTCTAAAGCTCGCTTTCTTCGGCGTCGCGTTATATAAGCCCGGCAACACTAGATAATGCCTGCTGGCGGCATGCGCGAATATTCGGCGCTGCCCTTGCCGCGGCCATTGAACAAGAGACGCACGAAAGATGACTGAGACCGCAGGAAAAGCTGCGCGCACAAAGGCGTATTTCAACGCACCGGTCTTCGCCGTTGCGCCCATGATCGACTGGACGGACAGGCACTATCGGTTTTTCGCGCGGCAGCTATCGAAGCATGCGCTGCTCTATACGGAAATGATCGTCGCCGAGGCGATCCTGCGGGGGGACAGGCAGAGGCTGCTCGGTTTTGACGTATCCGAGCATCCGGTGGCGCTGCAGCTCGGTGGTAACGATCCGGCGAAGATGGCGGAGGCGGCACGGATCGCCGAAGGCTTCGGTTATGACGAGATCAACATGAATGTCGGCTGCCCGTCGGACCGGGTGCAATCCGGAACGTTTGGCGCCTGTCTGATGCAGGAGCCGCAAACGGTGGCCGCCTGCGTGGCGGCGATGAAGGCGGCGGTTAAAATCCCGGTTACGGTCAAGTGCCGTATCGGTGTGGACGACCAGGATCCGGAAGTGGCGTTGCGCACGCTCGTCGCGCAGGTGATCGATGCCGGCGCAGACGCCGTCTGGGTGCATGCCCGCAAAGCCTGGCTACAGGGCCTGAGCCCCAAGGAGAACCGCGAGGTCCCGCCGCTCGACTATGGCCTTGTGTATCGGCTGAAGCAGGAAAATCCCAATCTTTTCATTGGTATCAACGGCGGTCTTCAGACCCTGAATCAGGCGCTTGAGCAGCTTCCGCATCTGGACGGCGTCATGCTCGGCCGTGCTGCCTATCACGACAGCGCCATGCTGACAGCGGCCGATCGCCATTTCCCGCATCCGCTGACTGGCGCCAAGCCAATCGTCGAAGACGGCGCCACCTTCTCAGAGCGCGGCCATCGTCTCGATCTTGATTTCTGGGCGGAGGTCCGCGACGCCATGGCCGATTACGCCGCTGCGCATATCGCCAATGGCGGCCGGCTGATCCACGTGACCCGCCACATGGTCGGCCTGTTCCAGGGCTGGGCGGGTGCGCGACGCTATCGCCAGATCCTGTCCTCCGATGCGACCCGCCAGGGCGCGGGGCCGGACGTTATCTACGCGGCCTTCGACGCGGTCTTCGAGGCGACGGCGGCCAAGCAGGCGGCGGAGTAGGCGGTCGCCGAGTGTGCGGGCGCCGCGGGGCGTTCGAGGGTAAGTGCCGCAGACCTCTCCGTTTGTCGTCCTCGAGTTCGCCCGAGCGCTCATTGGGCCGCGCGTCCGGCGCAGGCTTTGCTGCGTCGAGAGAAGATGGCGCCTCTGGTTCTGGATGCTCGGGTCGAGCGCAAGCATGGCGGAGGGGCTGGAGCTGCTTCTGGAGACCCGCTGCCTATAAGGCCGGGTTTAGGAACGGATCCGTGGGGGCTGAGGCGCCCCCCAAACGAAAACGGCGCCCCTTGCGGAGCGCCGTTTCCAAATGAATGTCCGACTGGACGATCCGGCTTAGGCAGCCTGGATGTTGACGGCCTTCGGGCCCTTGCCCATGCGATCCGGCTCGGTGTCGAAGGTGACCTGCTGGCCGTCCTTGAGCGTAGCGAGGCCAGCGGCCTGAACGGCGGAGATGTGTACGAACACGTCCTTCGCGCCGCCATCCGGCGTGATGAAGCCGAAGCCCTTGTCCTGGTTGAAGAATTTTACGATGCCCTTGGTGGCCATGGAAGAAGTCCTTTTCCTTCAGTCAATTTGCGTTGCCCGCGCCCCCTGGGGGATGTGGGCATCTCGTCTTCCGCTTGCAAGCGGAAAGGCGTCGAGTGGTCACGATATCGGGGAAAAGACGTCTACGGTGCCGCTGCCGGCGGTCCCGACACAAGGCCGGGCGCAGTTGAAAGTCCAGTCTCCGGGATAGAAATCGCCCGAACGGGGCAAGAAGTGACAGGATTTGCAGAAAAAGGCAAGCGCCTTGTGCGCCGCGGGAAGCCGTCCAGCCTCTGTCTTTGCAGGGCTTTGGCCCGTTCTCGACCGTCGCTTTCCGGGCAGGGAGAAAAATCGGGGACGGCCGGTTTCCGGACACAATTTCGTCCCGACCGCGACCGAACGTGCGCGCCGCCAACGGGCGTTTGCGTTTTGGGGGCGGACTGCCGGGGGGAAGGCTTGCGCCTCTCCATAACACTTGCGCATCCCCGGGATAACGCGCAGGTTTTACCGAAGGTTGGTTCCGTCTTGGCCGCCGATGGCGTAGCCAGTGGCGCAGACGGGCGGCCGCGAGGACGGACGAAGTATCGCCGTGCGGACGAGGTGTCGCCGTGCGGACGAAGTATCGCCGGGGCTGAATTGGTGAGAGTGCGCCGGCCAGGTCTTGCTGGTGGCGAGAGTGACATACGGAGAGGGACAGCGTGATCGACCCTTACGAACTGCTTGGACTGGAACGCGACGCCGACAATCAGGCGATCCGCAACGCCTATCGCAAGGCGGCGAAATCCGCGCATCCGGATTCCGGCGGCGATCCCGAACAGTTCGCGCGACTGCAGGTGGCCTATGAGCTGCTCAAGGATCCGGTGCGCCGCAAGGTCTATGACGACACCGGTTACGATCCGCAGTTGGCCGACGCGCGCGATCTCAAGGGCCTGATGATGCTGGAAACGCTGGTCAACGAGTTCATCCTCGACGAGCGCGAGCCCGGCAGCTTCGATCCTGTCGCCGCCATGCGCCGCAAGCTTTCGGACGATATCGTCAAGAGCCGCTTCCATATCCTCGAACTCGAGCGCCACCGGGCCCGCGTGCGCAAGCACCTCGACCGCCTCGGCCGCCGGCCGGAGACCGACGTGCTCGGCTCGATGCTGCGCGCCCGCTCGCGCTCGATCGCCGAGGCGATCAAGAGCACCGACGAGCAGATCAAGACGATCGAGCAGGCCTATGAAATGCTGGAGGGGTATTCCTACGAGCTTGAGGCGCTGGAGGTGAAGGCGCACGCGGCGGAGTAGGCGGCGCCGTCTCGACTTTGCCTGTGGTAAGTACGCCGGGACGACGACGACACCCGCGATCCGGACACCTGGCTTTCGGCCGGCGCGATCGGCGGCGTTGATATCACCGGCGTTCGCCTTTGTGGCACCGCTGTGCAGTCGCCTCCATCGGTGCCATAGTCTTCGTCTGTGTCCGATAGCCGGGACCTCTGCCATCGTCTGGAGCGAAGGAGAGTGGCATGAGCCGCTCACACATGCGTGCAGCCGTTTTCCTGCTGGCGACCATGCTCGCCGCCTATCTCGCGGTCAGCTATTTTCTCGTCCCGGAACTCTGGGTCTTCCATGATTCCAGGCGCAGGGCTCCGCTCAATCCCATGGTAACGTCCACGGAGCAGGGCATTCCCGGCGACCCGATCAATGTCGGGCTGGTCGGCTCCAAGGAGCAGATCATCCGCGCCTTCGCCGCGGCCGGATGGGACGCCGCCGACAAGGTGACGCTCAGGTCCTCGGTCGATATCGGCCTCAGCGTCGTGCTCGACCGGCCGGATCTCGACGCGCCCGTCAGCCCGCTGTTCTATGAGGGGCGCAAGCAGGACCTGGCCTTCGAGAAGCCGGTCGGCCACAGCGCCGACCAGCGCAACCATGTGCGCTTTTGGCAGACGACCAAGCCTGTGGAGGGCAGCGGCCCGCTCTGGCTCGGTTCGGCCAGCTTCGACCGCGGCGTCGGCCTCAGCCACGATACCGGCCAGATCACCCACCACATCGGCCCCGATCTCGATGCCGAACGCAATCTGGTCATCGACGACCTCGACAAGGCCGGGCAGGTGGCATCGACCTATGAGATCCCCGGCGTCGGCGCTACCACATCGGGCCGCAACGGCGGCGGCGATCCTTACTTCACCGACGGCAAGACCTTGGTCGGAGTACTCAAGCCGGCAGGCGAAGGGGGCGGTGCGGAGGCCGCGAAGTGAGTGCCCACCGCTGTACTCGGCGCAAGGGCG
The DNA here is from genome assembly GCF_900103045.1 of Ensifer sp. YR511. Lineage (NCBI taxonomy): Bacteria > Pseudomonadati > Pseudomonadota > Alphaproteobacteria > Hyphomicrobiales > Rhizobiaceae > Ensifer > Ensifer sp. YR511. Next base: position 222,063 of record NZ_FNGR01000001.1, on the reverse strand, counting down.
CGGCAGGCGCAGCACGCGGCGATGGATCAAAGGCTTAAAGCGCAAATCTGAAAGATCGTGGTGCGGGGCGGCACAGCGGACGGCGCGCGCCCCGTCACCTACGCGTTACGGACGCCCCATGAACAGCGACAACGATGCAAAATCGTCGTGCAGGTGGCCGGCGTCGATGGCACGGCGGAAGATCGCCTCGTAGCCGTCGGTGATCGTCCGGTCGATGCCGCGGGCGGCCATCAGCTCGACCAGATGGTGGAAGGCGCCATAGTGCGGCGAGACCGAGGAAAGCGTCTCGTCGTCGGCCGTATAGCGCCCGGCGGCGCTACGCTTGATCAGGTCGGCGACGAGGCCATCGATGACAGGCGCCGTCGCCGACCATTGTTTGCCAAGCGTTTCGAGATCGATCGCCTCGGCGCGGCAGACGGCGATCGATTGCAGCGCGCCGAACAGCGCGCCCCACATCAGGGCGAGCACCGCGCTGTCGAGCGCGTTGGCAAGGCCCGGATCAGCGCCGATATGCTGCACATTGCCGCCGAGCGCGCCGAGCACTGCGCGGCTTTCCTCAAACGCCGCGGCCGGGCCGGAGATGAGCAGCGTACCCGCTTCGGTGCCGATGAAATCGGGAGTCGCCAGGATTGCACCGTCGAGGTAGCGGATGCCATGCCGCCCGGCCCAAGCCTGCACCTCGCGGGCGCCGTCGGGCGTGCCGGAGGTCAGCTCGATGATCAGCTTGCCCTTGAGGGTGCCAGTGACGTCAGGGTCGCGCAGCAGGCTCTGCGTCGCCTGGTAGTCGCTGACATTGACGATGACGATGTCGGAGGCTGTGACGGCGTTGCGTACGCTGGCCGCCACTTCGGCTCCGGCTGCGGCGAGCGGCGCGGCCTTTGCCGGCGTACGGTTCCACACCGTCGTCGGGTGCCCGGCCTTCAGCAGCGCATGCGCCAATGCCGACCCCATCCGCCCCATTCCCAAAACGCTGATTGCAGGTTGCATATCCAGTCTCCATATCCTTGGTGCGGGATCGGCGCTCGCTACGCGCATCCCGCTTCGATTGTTCGAGGCGACGCATTTGTCGTCGCGGCTGAGACGTAAGACGGGACAATCGGGTCGCAATACGCACCCGCGGGTAAGTGGTTACCCCGGCGTAAGGGAGGATGACGTGACGGATGCCATGGAAAACTGCGGTTTCATGACCGCGCTGCGGGCGATCGAGGGCAAGTGGAAGGTCGATATCCTCTGCGAACTCGGCAAGGCCGCGCGCCGCTTCGGCCGCCTGCGTCAGGCGATGCCCGCCATCAGCGAGAAGATGCTGGCGCAGCAACTGCGCGAACTGGAAGCCGATGGCCTCGTCAGCCGCACCACCTATCCGGAAACGCCGCCAAAGGTGGTCTATTCGCTGACCAAACGCGGTGCCGCGCTGAACGTGGCGGCGGATGCGCTCTGCAAGTGGGGCGAGGAGTTTGGCGACGACGCAGGGCAGGTCGAGGCGAGGGCGGTTGCGGTGGGCTGATCGCCGCGACGTCGGCGTGGCCGTGGGCGGGCTCACTTTCGAGCGGCGTTGGTGCCACGATGTCGCCCGCCACAGCCCCGATGTGTTGTCCGGGCCGTCGGAGCCGCGATCTTGGCGGCTGCAGCCCCGTCCATCTCTGCTCGTCACAGGGATCCCGTACCAATGCGGCCGCACGGCGGAAAACTGCGGCGGCTCGTTCCGGCAAACTTTTTGGCAGTAGGCCTTTCGCGCCGCAGATGCGGCGCTGCTGGACTCCTGTGACAGGCACAGGAATGAGGGCGGTAGGGTAATCCCGGCACGTCTTCGGCAACGGTGGTGACGCGTGACCCGCTTCCATGAGAGCGCCGCCGGTTACCGTCGTCACGCCCATGCAGCCACGATCTCTGCGGCTGCGTCCCCTACACCCTCATCTCTGTGCCTGTCACAGAGACCCAGCCGCCGCGCGTCGGCGCGGCAGGAGATGCCGAGCCAGCGCACACAGGCGCTTTGGTTTGCCGACGCATCCCCCGCGCCGCAGATGTGGCGCGAGGAGGGTCCAAAACAAGCGCCGGGTTGAGGGCGGTGAGGCTGTGGTCGTCGCGGAGAACCGCTACTTCACCACCACATGGCGCTTCTTGCCGAGCGAGAGCCGCCGCGGGCGCCCGTCGACGGTCAGCAGTCCGTCGCCATCCTCGGCGACCTCACCGTCGATGCGGACGCCGCGGCCTGAGATCGCCCGCCGCGCTTCGCTCTTCGATGCCGCCAGCCCGGCCCGGACGAGCAGGTCGATCAGCATCACGCCGGCAGTGCGCTCGGCGTCGTCGAGTTCGACGGTCGGCAAGCCCGCGGCGGCTTCGCCTCGCCCGAAAGCCTGCCGCGCCGTTTGCTGTGCATGATCGGCCGCTTGCCGCCCATGCACCAGTGCCGTCGCCTCGTTGGCAAGCCGCTCCTTCACCGCATTCAGTTCCGCACCCTCGGCGCGACCGAGCCTTTCGATCTCGTCGATCGGCAGTTCGGTGAAGAGTTTGAGGAAGCGCACCACGTCGGCATCCTCGGCGTTGCGCCAGAACTGCCAGTAGTCGTAGGGCGACAGGCGGTCTTCGTTGACCCAGACCGCGCCGGCCGCCGTCTTGCCCATCTTGACGCCCGAGGCGGTGGTCAGGAGCGGCGTGGTCATGCCGAAGACTTCCGCGCCCTCGATCCGGCGCAAGAGATCGACGCCGCCGACGATATTGCCCCACTGGTCGCCCCCGCCGAGCTGCAGCCGGCAGCCGGTGCGGCGGAACAGTTCGAGGAAATCGACCGCCTGCAGGATCATGTAGTTGAACTCAAGGAAGCTCAGGTTCTCCTGCTGCTCCAGCCGCGTTTTCACGCTGTCGAAGGAGAGCATGCGGTTGACGGAGAAATGCTTGCCGACATCCCGGAGCATGTCGATCCAGGCCATCCGGTCCAGCCAGTCGGCATTGTTGACCATGACAGCATCGGTCGGGCCGTCGCCGAAGGTCAGCAGCCGCTCGAACACTTTCCTTATGCCGGCGACATTGGCCGCGATTTCCTCCTCCGACAGCATCGGCCTTGCTGCCGAGCGAAAACTCGGATCACCGATGCGCGTGGTGCCGCCGCCGATCAGCACGATCGGCTTGTGACCGGCCTGCTGCATCCGCCGCAGCGCCATGATCGGCATGAGATGGCCGACATGCAAACTGTCCGCCGTCGCATCGAAACCGGCATAGACCGGCACGACGCCGGCCGCAAAGGCGCCGTCGACGCCCGCAAGATCGGTCACCTGGTTGATATAACCGCGCTCGACCAGCGTCCGTGTGATCGCGGAGCGTGGCTCAAAGGCATCGGTGGGAATGTCGGAATGGGTCATCGGTACTCTCCATGGCTATGCCGCCAGGGAGCACTGAACAAAACAAAGCCGCCTGACGGCGGCTTGTTTCAAGACATGATCGAAACGCGCCGCTCCCTATGGAGACGTCGCATAATAGTTGGCAGCGATGAGCGCGGTCTTGATCATGCGGGAGGTTGTAGCGGGGAATGGGGGAGGCGGCAAGGGCGTGTCGCCGTTGGAAGTTCTTCAGCGGCAAACCCGACTCGGGCAAGTACAATCACTCCAGATCGAACCAAGCTTGCCAGCCGGCACCGCCAACTGCCGCCCCTCGCCTCGGGATGTCTATATTCGCTCGCGTGCTCTCGTATTGGTGAGAATACGGCCAACCTAAGCTAGGCAGCAGCTAGTCAGGGACCTCAAGTTGCACTTCCAGGCACCATCGACAAATGTTTCCAAAGTGACTTGTGTATTGTCATTCTTTCCGCATCGTTTAGCGTCGTGTTTCCCCTAAATACCCAACGATTTCTATGGTTTACTTTTCCCATATTGTTCTTGACGACGAAGTCATTTCCAAGAACACCGATACGATAAAGATCGGAAAGTGTCCTACTTATATCTCTCTTGTTGAATAATTCATTTATCTCTATATCATTCTTGTACTTTATGGTTGCTCTCTGTTCAATGTCGTTTCTTCTAAAATGAGTACTGAAACCCAGGAAGAACCTTTGGAGGGCGGCAATTTGTTCTGGCCGGTAAGAGGCTAACAGCTCCTCTGTAATTTCAAGCCATGTTTGCCTAGAATACTCCAAGGACGTTTGGTCAAAGTGGGCTGTTGTAAATGAATCGGATTCATTGTTGTAGTCCCGCGCAACTCGGAGCAATCTAACGATGTCCCGTGGTCTGTAGTAGGATGAATTGAGTATAAATTTAAAATAGTCTTGGTTGTTGATTTTTTCTGGGAAGAATTTATTCCAGACATCGTCTACCTCCGTTTCTGACGAAACGGCTATCTTCCGAGCTACAATCTTCAAAAGAGGATGCTCTGGGCCGTCGGTTGAGGACGACCAGTCTAATCGATCGCCGTAGTCATCAACGTCACGACCGATTTCATGCCCAAGCTCCAAAACTGAATGAAGAACCTCAGTTCTGAGGGATGAAATGAGGAATATACGCCTGCCATATTCTGCAGATTCGGCGTTTATGTGAGAGATTGCATATATTAAGTCTCTAATGATTCTTCGGTCTCGATTGAATTGTTCTTGAGTTTGATAAAATAGCTCAAGTTCATCAAAGAATACATATAAATTCTGGCGTTGTTCTAGGTTCTTCAGTATCTCAGAACATGCCCTGTTTATATCAGAAAGTGACGCCTTTCCTGTGTCTCCCGAACTTGATACTATCTCCACGCCGAGTTCAAGTGCTATTCCAAGCGCGTCTCCCGAGAATTTAAGCGTTCCTGACGAAAGTTTGGAGAACATTGCTCCGATTGCGCCACCAATTTTGTTCTCAGTTAATCCGGTTAATTTGTATAATTTTATAGAAAGCGCGTCATTATAACCAGTATCTCTTAATTTTGCTGCTATCTTTTGATACAAGAACCATTTCCAAGGTTCCTTGAAGTCTTGAATGAATGCAGACACATAATTCACGCTTACTATTTGATACCCTGCGCTTGCAGAAAGTTTTTGCCTGTCTTCCTCGGTTACGTGTGTCTTGAACAGTATTAGCTCGGAATGATCTCCTTCTCTGGTTACTTTGTCATGTAAATACCTTAGAAGAGCAGTCTTCCTTGTGCCTTTCAGCCCAAGTATAAAATACCTCTCTCCATTTAAGTACTTTTCAATATCTATTCTTTCAGGAATTGAGTATGAATCGAAGAACGTTCTGTCTCCGGTTCTGGAGTTCTTAAGGATTTCGTTCTTGGCGTCTACGTCGCCAAAATTGATGCTTTTTAGAGTCAACTGATTCCCCACCAAATTCTGTTTCGTGAGATGCAATTTAAGATGCATCTCAGATTTGGCAATCCCCTTCTGATTGCGATGTTGGCCCTTAATGTTCCGTTCTCTACCGCCCCGGGCGCCCGGTCTTCCCCTTCGTCCGACCCTTCTGCCGCTTTTGGTCTGCCGAGTCCTCATACGACCCGACACCCGGTTTCGCCCGCGTCAGGATCGGTTTTTCCGGCACATGGCCGATGACCGGCTTCTCGGTGCGGCCGACGGTCATTTCGTCGAGGGTGTTCCGGCGGAACAGCGATTTGTCCGCACCGGCGGGAGTGGCGACGTCGCGGCCCATTTCGTCGAGGTCGGGTTTGCGGAACAGTGGGGTTTCCGTGTCGGTGCCCGGACCCATGTCGTCGAGGGAGGGTTTCTGGAAGTAGGTTTCGGATGAGGAGGGCTTACCCCCCTCTGTTCTGCCGGACATCTCCCCCACAGGGGGGGAGATTGCGCTGGGCTCGCCCTTGCCGGAGCGCTTGCCGCCCTGGGTGCCGCGTCCACCCTCCTGCGACCGTGCCTCTTCCCGCGCCATCGGGTCGTCCATCGCGGCGAGTTCGGCGGCCTTGAGGCGTTTGATCTCGTCGCGCAGGCGCGCGGCCTTTTCGAAATCGAGATCGGCGGCGGCGTCGCGCATCTGTTTTTCAAGCGCGTTGAGGTGTGCCTGCAGGTTGTTGCCGACGAGGTGGCCGCCGTCGGCGAAACCCTTGCCGGCGACGCCTGATATGTCGGCGCGGACGTGGTCCTTCTCGTAAACCGAGTCGAGGATGTCGGAGATCTTTGCCTTCACCGATTCCGGCGTGATGCCGTTGGCCTCGTTATAAGCCATCTGCTTTTCGCGGCGGCGGCTGGTTTCGTCCATGGCGCGCTGCATGGAGCCGGTGATCTGGTCGGCATAGAGGATGACCTTGCCGTCGACGTTACGGGCGGCGCGGCCGATGGTCTGGACCAGCGAGGTCTCGGAGCGCAGGAAGCCTTCCTTGTCGGCGTCGAGAATGGCGACGAAGCCGCATTCGGGGATGTCGAGGCCTTCGCGCAGAAGATTGATGCCGACGAGCACGTCGAAAGCACCCAGACGCAGGTCGCGGATGATCTCGATGCGCTCCAGCGTGTCGATGTCGGAGTGCATGTAGCGCACGCGAATGCCCTGTTCGTGCAGGTATTCGGTGAGGTCCTCGGCCATGCGCTTGGTGAGCACGGTGACGAGCGTGCGGTAGCCGGCGGCGGCCGTCTCGCGGATTTCGCCGAGCACGTCGTCGACCTGGGTTTTCGCCGAGCGCACTTCCACCGGCGGGTCGATCAGGCCGGTCGGGCGGATGACCTGTTCGGCAAAGACGCCGCCGGACTGTTCCAGTTCCCAGGAACCGGGCGTCGCCGAGACGGCGATCGTGTCCGGGCGCATCGCGTCCCATTCCTCGAAGCGCAAGGGACGGTTGTCCATGCAGGAGGGCAGGCGGAATCCGTATTCGGCCAGCGTCGCCTTGCGGCGGAAGTCGCCGCGATACATGCCGCCGATCTGGCTGACGGAGACGTGGCTCTCGTCGATGAACAGCAGCGCGTTGTCGGGGATGTATTCGAACAGCGTCGGCGGCGGCTCGCCGGGATTGCGGCCGGTCAAGTAGCGCGAATAGTTCTCGATGCCGGCACAGGAGCCGGTCGCCTCCAGCATCTCGATGTCGTAGCGGGTGCGCTGCTCCAGCCGCTGGGCTTCGAGCAGGCGGCCGCCTTTTTCCAGCTCGGCGAGGCGGTGCACCAGCTCTTCCTTGATCGCCTTGATGGCGCCGTTCAGCGTCGGGCGCGGCGTCACATAGTGCGAGTTGGCGTAGATTTTTACCGACTTCAGGTCGCCGGTCTTCTGGCCGGTCAAGGGGTCGAATTCGGTGATGGCGTCGATCTCGTCGCCGAACATGGAGATGCGCCATGCCGCATCTTCCAGGTGGGCCGGGAAGATCTCGATGGTATCCCCGCGCACGCGAAAAGAGCCGCGCTGGAAGTCCATGTCGCGGCGCTTGTACTGCTGCGCCACCAGGTCGGCGAGCAGCTGGCGCTGGTCGAGCCGGTCGCCGACGCTCATCTGGAAGGTCATGGCGGTATAGGTCTCGACCGAGCCGATACCGTAGATGCACGAGACCGAGGCGACGATGATGCAGTCGTCGCGCTCGAGCAGCGAGCGGGTGGCCGAGTGGCGCATACGGTCGATCTGCTCGTTGATCGAGGATTCCTTCTCGATGAAGGTATCCGAGCGCGGCACATAGGCTTCCGGCTGGTAGTAGTCGTAGTAGGAGACGAAGTACTCGACCGCGTTGTCCGGGAAGAAGTTCTTGAACTCGGAATAGAGCTGGGCGGCGAGCGTCTTGTTCGGCGCGAGGATGACGGCGGGGCGCTGCGTCGCCTCGATCACCTTGGCCATGGTGAAGGTCTTGCCCGAGCCGGTGACGCCGAGCAGCACCTGGCTGCGCTCGCCGGAGTTCAGGCCCTCGACCAGATCGGCGATCGCCGTTGGCTGGTCGCCGGCCGGCTGGTAGTCCGACGCCATGCGGATTTCGACGCCGCCCTCGGATTTCGGCGGCCGGGCAGGGCGATGCGGCGTCCAGAGCTTGCCGTCCTTGAACAGCGGGTTGCCGCTCTCGATCAGCGCCGAAAGCGCCTCGACGGTGGCGGTGACGCCCGAGGTGGAGGTCAGCTTGGCGGCGTCTTCCAGCGAGACGTCGAGGCCGGCCACCGGATTGAGGCCGGCGGCGGCGCGGGTCTTCGGGTCGGTCGAACCGCCCATGGAGGTGCCGCGCGCCGACTTGCTGCCGACGATCTCGACCTTGCCCTTTTTGCCCGCCTTCTTCGGCTGCGCCTCATCATCGGCGCCCGCTGCCTTGCGCGCCGCCTTGGAGGCGGCGATCTCCACCGTCTTGCGGTGCTTGCCGGCCTTGGAGGCGATCTGGCGCTGGGTTTCGAAGGCCGAGGCTTCCGCGTCCGCCTCAAGCTGCTTCACCCAGTCGGAAACATTGCCGGATAGAGGCGTGCCTGACAAAGGCGCCTGCGGCGCTTCTTCGAAACCGGACGGGGTGGAGGGCTTCGGCGGGGCATTCTTCGGAGCTTTGGTCATGGCGGGGAATATGGAGAGAGTCCGGCCGAAAGTGAAGAGGCGAGGGAGTACAAAAGGGCAACATTTCGCCCCGGTTGCCGAAGTCGATTCCGGCGCCGTTTGCGCCTTGAATCGCGGGCTTCAACCGAGACGGGTCGGATTGCTGTCGCATTGTAACCCTTACGGTTGCGGGCCTGACGCAGCGTTACCCCGATTGGGCGAGAAGACAGCCAAGCCTGCCGCGTGATAACAATAGTTCTTTGGAGGGTGCCATGTTCTGCTTGCGTGGTGCCGCACTTGGGCTTTGTGCCGTGGTCCTTGGTCCGATGTCCCTGTTTGCCACCGAACCGGTCGGCAAGGCAGTGGAGATCCGGACAGCGGTCAACGGTGCGCGGGGTGCGATTGCGGTCAGAGACCCTGTCTACAAGAACGAACGGATATCGACATCGAAGTCCGGGCTCGGGCAGTTCGTCTTTGAGGACGGCACCAAGCTTGCCGTCGGCTGGGGGTCTTCCGTCGTCATCGACAAGTTCGTCTATGACGACAAGAAGTCGGTGAAGAAGCTGACCATCATGGCCGCCAAGGGCACGTTCCGCTGGATCAGCGGCAAATCCGGCCATTCCGCCTATGAAATCGTTACGCCGGCCGGCACCATCGGGGTGCGCGGCACCGCCTTCGACTTCTTTGTCGGCCCGGATGGCACCACCGCTGTGGTGCTGCTCAGCGGCGCGGCGGATTTCTGCGGTCCAGGCGGCTGCCGGCAGCTGACGCAGCGCTGCGATTGCGTTGTCGCCAAGCCTGGCCGGAGGGCCACCGAACCGAAACGGGTAAGCCGCACGACGTTGAAATCCCTGGGCAATGCCCAGGCGCTGCCGTTCCTCTCCGGAGGTCAACGCCTGTCCGGAGCGATCGGCTGGGTGGGCGGCGGTTGCGGGCTGCGCGCGGCGCAGTTCGAGGGCACCACCCGTACCATCCCAGAGCAACCGGCTCGCGTTGAAGAAAAGCCGCGTGAAGAGAAGCCGCCGCCGGAAGAAAAGCCCCGGGATCCGGGCCCGCAGCCGGAGAACCCCGGCGATCCCGGACCGCAGCCCCAGAACCCGGGCGATCCCGGCCCGCAGCCGCAAAACCCGGGTGATCCCGGGCCGCAGCCGCAAAACCCGGGTGATCCCGGGCCGCAGCCGAACAACCCCGGCGACCCAGGGCCGCAAGACGGCGGTGGCGGCGATCAACCGAGCCAGGATCAGGGGACGCAGGATCAGGCCCCAAGCCACGATTGAAGGGGCGGCGAAGGCTTTGCTGGCGCGCGCCTGATCTCAAAGCCGAGCCGGTGCGCCTTGCCGCCTTCCTCTGGCGAGCTGTGTTTCTTGAAAACTGCACTGAATCAGTAGGCTGCGGTCGCTTCCGCATGTGCTCTGTGAGGTGGCTTTCGGCTGCCGTGGGCAAGATCATTCGGCAGGACGCTTGGTATTCTCGTCGGTGGTCTGCGCGAAATGGTCGGCGCGGCGGCCGATCCGGGCGTAGAAACCGGCGAGTGCCGGCGTCAGCGCCGCTGCCTTCAGCTTGGCGGCGTTGACGATGCTGCGGCTGGTCTGCGTCCGAGCGCCGAGTGCGGCGACCAGCCGATCGTGCAGGCCGCGCAGATCCGCGAAGGCGGGCGAGGCAGCGAGGTTTTCGTCGCCGGCGACGGCATAGACCCGCGTTCGCGTCGTCTTGCCCTTGAGCCCGAGGGAGCCGGCGTCGAGCATGGCATGGTCCGGCAGAGCCTGGGCGGTCGCCTCGGACACCAGAATGTCGATGTTGACGTCCTTGCAGGCCGCTTCGATGCGCGCGGCGATGTTCACGGTGTCGCCGACGGCGGAATAGTTGAACCGCGTCTCGGCGCCCATGTTGCCGACGCAGGCAAGCCCGGTATGGATGCCGATGCCGATGCGCACTTCCTGATCGGCGCCGAAGCCGAAGGCATTGTCGGCGTTCAGCCGCGCTAGCGTCTCGCGCATGCCAAGCGCTGCACGCACTGCCTTTTGCGGATGGTTGGCGACGTCGACCGGCGCATTCCAGAAGGCCATGATCGAATCGCCGATGAACTTGTCGAGCGTGCCCTCGTTGGCCAGCACATGCCGGCTCAGCGCATCGAGCAGCGTGTTGAGAAAGGCGACGACCTCGGTCGGCGTCATGCGCTCGCTCATTTCGGTGAAGCTGCGCACGTCGACGAACATCACGGTGAGCTCGCGATCGTCGCCGCCGAGGCTGAGGGCATTGCGGGTATGCTCGATGCGGTAGAGCAGCGACGGCGAGAGATAGCGGCCGAAGGCCTGCCGCACCTCGCGGCGTTCGCGATCGGTCACCAGGAAGCGGTAGGCAGTGGCCGCGAAATGGGTGATCGAGGCCGCGAGGATCGGCGCCAGCGGATCGAAAAGCCGTCCGCCATAGTAGAAGGCGATCCAGGAGGCGACGAGCGCCAGCGCCGTCACTGCCATGCCGCAGACGAGTGCGACCACGGGGCTGACGAAGGTGGTGAGCAGCACCAGCAGCGTTCCGGCGAGCGCGATCGAGAGGATTTCGAGCCCGTTCGCCCAATCCGGGCGCGAAAGATAGCGACCCGACAGGATCTGCTCGACGATCTGCGCGTGGATCGAAACACCGGGCACGTTCTGGCCGAGCGCGGTGGTGCGCACATCCTGCAGTCCGGCCGCCGAAGTGCCGATAAAGACGATGCTGCCTTCGATGCCGGCGCGGATATCCGGCGAAGGCTCGCCGTCAGCGAGAATGCGGCGCGCCGAGATATAGCGTTCCGTCGTGTCCGGTGTGACATAGAGCCAGACCTCGCCGGTCGACATCAGCGGTACGACGAAGTCGCCGATCTTGACGGCGGTCAGCGTGTTGGCGACGTCTGGTGCGGCCGCCAGGACATAAGTCGAAGCACCCTGGGCCACCCGCAGGGCCTCCATGGCCAGGCTCGGATAGAACTGCTGGCCGTCGCTCAGGAACAGCGGGGCGGTGCGCACCACCGCCGAGGACGAGCCGGGATTGAGGCTGATGTGGCCGAGGCCGGCGGCATTGGCCTCGAGCTGCGGCCTGAGCGGCGTCGCGGCCCGCAGGCGCGGCGGCGCTTCGTTGGCGCTTTCGCCGGTCAGGGCAAAGCCGGCCTTGACCGGCGGCAGGTAGCTGCCCTCGTTGGTCAGGCCGAAGCCGAGAACCACGGGCTTGTCGCGGATCGCCTCGGCGAAGATCTCGTCATTGTCCGGCAGGGCGGCAAGGAAGGAGGGATCGACGCCGCCGACATCGCGCACGACCGTGCGCGGCGACAATCTGTCCGGCTCGGCAAAGAGCACGTCGAAGGCGATCGCGGCCGCACCCATCTCGCTCAAGCGGTCGGTCAGCTTCGCCAGCCGATCGCGCGGCCAGGGCCATTGGCCGAGCTCGCGCAGCGACGCCTCGTCGATGTCGATAATCTTGACCGGCATGGGCTCGAAGCGGCGCGGCGCAATGCGCTGGTATTCGTCGAAGGTGACGTCGCGCGCCTGGCGCAGCAACTGCGGATCCTGGGCGCGCAGAATGGTGAAGAACGCCACCACCGTCATGCCGATCAGAACCCCGAACAGTTGCGATCGTGTCATGGCGGCCTACGGAACCATGGGCAGGCCCGCCTTGACGAGCCCGTCGTTGAAATGCGCGTGGTCGGCAGGATCGACATAGGCGGTAAAGAAGCGCCAGTAGCGCGGCACGTCGTTCGGTGCGTTGGCGATCGCTTCCGGAAGAAGCTTGCGCGCCTCATCGATGCGGTCGAGCTGGCCGAGACAGGTGATCAGCATCACCAGGTTGAAATAGGTGCGGCGCAAGAGCAGCGCCCGTTCGGCGCAGCGCAGGGCTTCGTCGTAGTTGCCGAGATGGTAGTGGGCGAGCGCCATGCGGTTGAGGAAGAGATAGGTAAGCGGATCGTGCGGGCTCAGCCGCAGCGCCTTGTGCAGCGGGTCCAGCGCCTCGGCGAAGCGGCCGATATAGATGCGCGCCCAGCCGAGCGCCATGTGGGCGAGCGCGAAGTTGGAGTTGATGTCGATCGCCTGTTGCGCTTCCTCGACCGCGGCGTGCGGCCGCTGGGCCGCGAAGTTGGCGAGACACATGACATAGTGACAATAGGGGTCGTGATCGTCGATCACCACCGCGCGCGCGGCCTCCGCCTGCAGCTCGGCGCTGTCGCGGTCGATGTCCTTGCTGAAGCCGAAGAAGCAGCGGGCAAAGAGCGAGCGGGCGAGCATCATGTGCGCGCGGCCGAATTCCGGATCGAGGGCGATGGCGCGGCGCTGCCATTCGATCGCCTCGTCGAAATGCGCGGCGGAATCCTGCGCATTGTGCAGCAGGGTGCCGCGCATGTGGCATTCATAGGCGCCGAGATTGTCGGTTCCCCGCAATTGCGCGCGCCGGTTTTCGCCGATCAGGATCTCCGGCTCGATTGCCGCGACCACATGCTGGGTGATTTCGTCCTGAATGGCGAAGAGGTCGGCGAATTCACGCTCGTAGCGCTGTGCCCAGAGGTGGTTGCCGGTCTCGGCCTCGATCAGCTGGCCGGTAACGCGCACGCGGGAGCCGGACCGGCGCACGCTGCCTTCGACGATGTAGCGCACGCCGAGATCCCGGCCGATCTGTTTGACGTCGACGGCGCGGCCCTTGTAGGCGAAGGAGGAGTTGCGCGCGATGACGAAGAACCAGCGGTAAAGCGACAGTGCGGTGATGATGTCCTCAGTCAGTCCGTCGGCGAAGAAATCCTGCTCGGGATCGCCGGACATGTTGACGAAGGGCAGCACCGCAATCGATGGCTTGTCGGGCAGGGAAAGCGGCATGCCGGGCAAGTCGCCGCCCGCGGGGTTCTCGCGCCACTCGACGCGGTGGACCAGGACCGGACGCGGTATGTTCTTCAGCGCGCGCTCGCCGAGGCGCTGCATCGGAAACTCGAGCTTGCCTTCGATCTGGTCGTGGAGCGCGCCGGAAATGCAGATGTCGTTCGGCTGCGCCACCTGCTGGAGCCGGGCGGCGACATTGACCCCGTCGCCGAGCAAATTGCCGCCGTCGACAACCACGTCGCCGAGATTGAGGCCGATGCGGAACTCCATGCGCCTTTCTGGCGGTAGGTCGGCATTGCGGCGCTGAAGGGTTCGCTGGATGGCGACCGCCGCCCGCACGGCCTGCACGGCGCTCTGGAATTCCGCGACCAGGCTGTCGCCGGCCGCGCCGAAGACGCGGCCCCCGTGCTCCGCAGCAAGGCCGGAAATCGTCTCGCAGTAGGTGGCCAGGGTCGCAAGCGTGCCTTCCTCGTCGGTCGCGACAAGGCGACTGTAACCAGCGACATCGGCAGCAAGGATCACGGCGAGCTTCCGTTCCAAGGCGGCGGGCCCCTCCTGCGGCATCTGGTCAGAAGGAAATTAAGCGTAACTTAAATTAGAAAGTCCGAGAAGCGTAAATCGCCCTGATCGGGCCTGAAGACGCTGCACAATGCGTAAAAATGCTCCGCGCGGCTTCTACGCGAGATTGTACTCGCCGGTGCTTCCGCGGAGTGATGCCGAGGCCTATCGGGCAATTCGGCTAGACGGCCTGCTGAAGCATCCTGAAGCCTTCGGTTCATCCTACGAGGATGAGGCCAGCCGGCCGATCGAGGTCACAGCGGAACGGCTTGATAGCGGCTTCGTCCTCGGCGCCTTCGATAGCGATGAAAAGCTCATGGGTGTTGCTGGCCTCGCGATCCAGACGGCGACAAAGGCAAAGCACAAGGGGACCCTCTGGGGCATGTACGTCTTGCCGGAGGCACGAGGAACCGGGCTATCGCGTTTGCTCGTCGGCGGGATTATCGCCGAAGCGCGGGGCAAGGTGGAGCGGCTGTTGCTGACAGTCGTCTCGTCGAACGCCGCTGCCCTCAGCCTCTACCGGAAGGCGGGATTTGTCGAATACGGCCTGGAACAGCGCGCGCTGCGGGTCGACGATGCCTATTTCGACGAGATGTTGATGGCGTTGTCGCTTTAAGCGGCGTGGCGGTCAGCCAGGGAACACGCAGCGGGGTCGACGCGGCGCTGTGCAGCGGTAGGATGGCGCCACCATGCCGCTGATTCGACCCACACGCGAAAGCGACCTTTCTCTTCTGCCCGCCATCGAGCGCTCCTCCGGCGAGGTGTTCCGCACCGTCCCCGAGCTTGCCTGGATTGCCGATGACGACGTGCAATCGGCAGAAGCTCATCGCGAATTCCTGCGCACCGGACTATCGGTGGTAATGGTCGACGCCTCCGATCGGCCGATCGCTTTTCTTTGCGCTACGGTTGCTGACGATGCCATGCACATCTGGCAGCTTGCCGTCGAGGCGGAACGTCAGGGGCAGGGGCTTGGGCGCACGCTGATGCTGGCGGCAATCGCGCATGCGCGCGTGACGTCATGCGCCGCCGTCACGCTGACGACGTTCCGCGATCTTGCCTGGAACGAGCACTTCTATCGCAAGCTCGGCTTTGTGACGCTCGATGCGGGCGAACTCGATCCGCGTCTTGCCGAAATCCTTGCCAACGAGGCTGCGCACGGGCTGCCGGCAGAGCGGCGCTGTGCCATGCGGCTGAAGCTCGCTTGAGGGCGCAAGCCAGCATTCCGGAAAGCCGGCGCTGAAAGAAGCTCGCTCGGGCGCGGTTGTGGCCGCGCTACCGTCTGATGGCGACCACCTGGCCGCGTGCGAACTGCGATACCCTGACGCCGCCGGACTGGTTGCCGCCGATCAGCTGGGCCGTCGATTTCGACAGCATGGACAGGATGCCGACGTGATAGCCGCGGCCGGTGCGCACGACGACGACGTCGCCGGGACGGGCATAGGAGAGCTTCACGGGCGCGCCAAAACGCAGCCAGGAACGGGCGATGCCGAAGCTCTGCGGCGGACTGCGCCCGGCCTTGCGGGCGACCATGCCCATGAAATGGCCGCACCAGGGGGTGCGGGCCGGGTTGATGCCGAGCGCTGCACGAAGGGTCTTGTTGTTCTTGACCTCGTGCAGGCCCTTGTATTGCTGCGCCTGGGCAAGCATGCCCGCATTGGCGAAATCAGGTGTCAGTAGCGCGACATAGGCAGCCGCAAGAAACGCCAGGACCTTCATGGTCAGGTCTCCTTGACAAGTTGCTTGGTGCGAACGGTCGGGGCGGCCTGGCAATCGCCGGCATGGCACCCGGTTGCTCAACGGTTTCCAATGTTGGGCGGGGAGATATCAGCGGACGCGCGCGTGCAGGCGTTGAAAAACGCCGCATCGGGCACGTCGGCGAACCGCGGCAAAACGCGGAGCCAGCTTCACGGCAACTGCCGTTTCGAAGTGTGGTATTCCCCTGTCTGCCCCGTCGGGCAGCAAAGCTTCATTCACCATGCGCCGGTGCAAAATTGTGGCAAAACCCGTAAAATATTAGGGCAGGGATTGCTAATCGCCGAAATAGCTGATGCGAAACGGCGATTCGCCGCGTCAGACATCAAAAAAATAGTGGGTCGGTGCCTTCCAAGGCAGGTCTTTACGCCGGAGAAGCGGCGGCACTTGCGCGCCTACGGGGCGGCGGCGCATCGTCTCAGCGTGATTCGCACGCCGAGGTTCTTCATGTCGTTCACCCTTTCTCCGGTCTATCTCTGGCCCGTTCTTCTGCTCCTGATCTCCAACGTCTTCATGACCTTTGCCTGGTACGGGCACCTGAAGTACACGTCGTCGCCGCTTTACATGGCGATCGTCGCCAGCTGGGGCATTGCCTTCTTCGAATATTGCCTGGCGGTGCCGGCAAACCGCATCGGCCACCAGGTCTATTCGGCGGCCCAGTTGAAGACGATGCAGGAGGTGATCACGCTGATCGTCTTTGCAGCCTTCTCCGTCTTCTGGCTGAAGGAGTCGATCGGCTGGAACCATCTGGTCGGCTTCGCGCTGATCGCGGCCGGTGCTTCCTTCATCTTCAAGGGCTGACGCACCCCCAACGGACGCAAAGAAAAAGGCAGGGCGTAAACCCTGCCTTTTCAGCGAAAAGCGGTTTGTCGTCGGCGTTGCGGTAACTACATCACCGCCGCCACGGCCGGGGCCAGATGCGGCCAGACCTCGACTGCGCCGCGATAGATCATGTCGAGCGCGACATAGAGGATGATCACGAGACCGATATAGGCGATCCAGTGATAGCGGTTGAGCAGCCGGGCGATAAAGCCGGCGGCGATGCCCATCATGGCGATCGAAAGCGCAAGGCCGATTACCAGGATCGTCGGATGTTCGCGGGCAGCGCCGGCAACAGCGAGCACGTTGTCGAGCGACATCGAGACGTCGGCGACGACGATCTGGATGGCCGCCTGCATGAAGGTTTTCCTGGGCGCCTCGGAGCCTTGGCCGCTTTCGCCCGCAGCGTTTGCTGCCTGCTGTTCGCGAATTTCGCGCCACATCTTCCAGCAGACCCAAAGCAGCAGGATGCCGCCGGCGAGCAGCAGGCCGATGATTTCGAGCAGTTGCACCGTGACGCTGGCGAGCGCGATGCGCAGAACCGTGGCGGCGATGATGCCGACGAGAATGACCTTCTTGCGTTGGTCCGTCGGCAGGCCAGCGGCGGCAAGACCAATCACGACGGCGTTGTCGCCGGCGAGAACGAGGTCAATGACGATGACTTGAAGAAGCGCCGCCAGGCCGGCAGCGGTAAAGATTTCCATGATGCAACAGTCCCCCGACCTGCATATGCGAGATATAGATATGACTAACGGATAAAGCACTGCCGTGCCGCTGGATCAAGACCACTGGACGGAAATCCTCAACGACGGCCCTGCCGCGTCTCAATCGAGAAGATCGAAAGCCCGGTACATCCAGACGAGCTGGTAGGCGACGGCTGCGACGACGAAGACCGCGTGAAAGCGGCGGTTCGGGGTCCAGGCGGCGGCAATGCAGAGCAGGATGTAGGCGGCGTTGCGCGCCGGGTACTCAAAGCCGTAGGACGCGAAATAGGCCTTTCCCTTCAACGCGGTGTCGACGAGATCGACGGCAAAGGCAAGCGCCAGGGCACCAAAGAACCAGACCCGGCGCGACATGAAATAGTGTTCGTAGTCGCTGTAGTCGTCGAGCGTCGTTGGAAACAGCATGACGCAGAGAAAGAAGAAGACGCAGCAATAGAGGACGACGAAGAGGTAGACGCTGACATCGATCACCGCCAGCGAATGCAGGTGGAACTCCCACCACCAGAAGTGCACGAGGAAGACGAACATGAACAGGACCCAGCCGAGGTGGATCCAGTAGACGCGCGTCTTGCCGGGATGCTGGACGAAGAGTGCAATGCCGCTCAAGAGCCGAGCGAGGCTCAGGCTGACGATCATGCCCATGACGACGCGGATATGCGAGAAGATCTCCGGGTCGGTATGGGCAGGCTCCATGCGCCGCGCTCCTATTCTTCCGCCGGCACCGGCTTCGGTTTGCCGTTCTCGTCGAGCGCGACCATCACGAAGATCGCGTCCGTCACCTTTTCCATCAGATGCGAGAGATAACGCTGCGCCCAGGCTTCGACCTTGAGCGTCATCGAGGTGCGGCCAACCTTGACCACGTCCGTATAGATGCAGAGCGTGTCGCCGATCTTGACGGGCAGCGCGAAGGCCATTTCCTTGACAGCCGCCGTCACGACGCGGCCGCGGGCGCGTTCTGCCGCGCGGATGCCGCAGGACAGGTCCATCTGCGCCATCACCCAGCCGCCGAAGATGTCGCCCGCCGCATTGGCATCGCCCGGCATGGCGAGCGTGCGCAAGGTGAGTTCGCCGGTCGGTCTCGTCTGTTCGGTCATGCAGCCTGTCTCCCTGTTGGAGACAAGATGTAACCCGAGCGCACTTGTGGAGGGAAGACCCCGCTGCCGCACAAATGCCGGCAACGTCCTTGAGGTGCCGGCTCGTTATACTTTCGCAGGGGGTGAATGAGGAATGCCAAATTTAGGGGTTCCTCGTTAGGAGCTTTGCAAAGACCTCATCCTAACCTGCAGGCTCTGGGAGTGCCTGCCGGCTATGCCGCGGCGCCAGGATTTGGGGCGGCGCGGGGAGCGCCGAGGGGCAAGGGATTGGCAATGAAGAAATTCAGGATTTCGGCGCGTCTCTACGCGCTGGTGGCATTCGCGCTTTTGACCATGGCGGCGGCGCTGACCTTCGGTCTGTTCCAGGCGCAGGAAAAGCTCGTCGGCGAACGAAAGGCGATGCTTGCGGCGATGGACGAGAACGCGATCGCCGTGTTCGACGGCTATCACAAGCTGGAAGTGGCCGGCACGCTGCCGCGCGAGGAGGCGCAGAAGCGCGCGCTCGAAGCGATCAAGGCGATGCGCTACCAGGGCAGCGGCTATTTCTGGGTCAACGACATGCATCCGACCATGATCATGCATCCGATCAAGCCGGAGCTCGACGGCAAGGACCTCACCGAAAACAAGGATCCCAACGGCAAGCAGCTCTTCGTCGAGTTCGTAAAGACCGTCGAAAAGAGCGGCCAGGGTTTCGTCGACTACTACTGGCCGAAGCCCGGTGCCGACGCGCCGGTGCTGAAGTATTCGCACGTTGCCGGCTTCAAGCCCTGGGGCTGGGTGGTCGGGACCGGCGTCTATGCCGACGACCTGGCGGCGATGTTCCGCGACCGCGCCTGGCAGGTTGCCGGCATTCTTGCCGCCGCCGCTCTTGCCATCCTGATGGCGGCACTGGCGATCGTGCGCAGCGTCGTCAAGCCGGTCGAAAAGCTGAAGGCCTCGATGCGGGCGATCGCCGACGAAGATCTGTCTTCGGAGGTGCCGGAAACCGACCGTGGCGACGAGATCGGCCAGATGGCCAAGGTCCTCGTTGTCCTGCGTGACTCGGTGCGCGAACGGCTGGAGTTGCGCTCGCGTGAGGCAGAACAGCAGGAGCGACTGAGTTCCGAGCGGCGCGGCAACGAGCAGCGCCAGCGGGCGACGGCTGAGGCGCAGGCCGAGACGATGGAAACCGTTGGTGCGGCGCTCGAACTCCTGGCGAGTGGCGACCTCACCGCCGAGATCGGCCATATCGCGCCGGAATACGGCAAGCTGCGGGACGACTTCAACACCGCCGTCGCAGCCCTTCGCGATGTCATCGGCTCGATCTCGCATTCGACCGAGATCGTCACCGCCAGCGCCGGCGATATTTCCGAAGCGGCAAACAATCTCTCCCGCCGGACGGAGCAGCAGGCAGCCGCCCTTGAAGAGACGGCCGCGGCACTGGACGAAATCACCTCGACGGTTCGCCATGCCTCCGAACGGGCAAACGAAGCGCGTGAGATGGTCGACCGGACCAGGACCAGCGCCGCAAAGTCCGGCGGCATCGTGCGCAATGCCATCGACGCCATGGGGCGGATCGAAAGCTCGTCCGGCCGCATCGGCCAGATCATCGGCGTCATCGACGAGATCGCCTTCCAGACGAATCTGCTGGCGCTCAACGCCGGGGTCGAGGCAGCGCGCGCCGGCGAGGCGGGCCGCGGCTTTGCCGTCGTCGCACAGGAAGTGCGCGAGTTGGCGCAGCGTTCGGCCGGAGCCGCCAAGGAGATCAAGGAACTGATCGGCGCCTCGGTGCGCGAGGTCGGCGCCGGCGTCGATCTGGTTCGCTCCACAGGCGAGGCGCTCTCGGAGATCGAGGCGCAGGTCAACCGGGTCAACGAGCAGGTGGCGTCGATCGCCACGGCCGCGCGGGAGCAGGCGACCGGGCTGCAGGAGGTCAATGTCGCCGTCAACAGCATGGACCAGATGACCCAGCAGAACGCGGCGATGGTGGAGGAAACCACGGCGGCGAGCCAGACGCTGGCGGCCGAAAGCCGCGAGCTGAAGTCGCTGCTGACGAAGTTCCGGCTGCAGCCTTCAGGCTCGCACGCGGGTTACGGCCGCGCCGCCTGACGCCACAGGTTTGTCGATTGCGACCCGCGCGCTACGCCGCGCGGGTTTTTCATTCGGGGTCGGCCGCAATGCTGTCGCAAGGATACGCGTTTAGGCGCCGCCGTTGTCACACCGGTTGTCGTGCACGGAGACATTCTCTGTCTTGACCTCAGCACCGCCGGGGATAGATACGCGAGAAGCGGGAGGTGTTCGACGGGGCGTCGCTCCGGTTGCCGGCCGCTGCACCAGAGGGGACACCATGGCACTTCTCAAACTACTTCTGACCCGGCCGATCGCGCTCATGATGCTGGCGCTCGGGTTTCTTTCCGCCTGTACCGTCGTCGTCGACGAGCCGCGGCCGGGGCCGAGGCCCACGCGCCCGCAGGCCTGCACGATGGAATATGCGCCGGTTTGTGGCGAGCGCGGCAATCGTATGCGCAGCTTCCCGAACTCCTGCCAGGCGCGCGCTGACGGCTTCAACGTCATCCACCGCGGCGAGTGCCGTCCGGACTATCGCCCGCCGGATCGCGAGCCGCAGGCCTGCACGATGGAATACAATCCGGTGTGTGGCCAGCGCGGCCGCCGCACGCAGACCTTCTCGAACGCCTGCCAGGCGCGTTCCGAGGGCTTCCAGGTGATCGGCCGCGGCGAATGCCGCAGGGAGGACGACCGTCCATCCGAGGGCCAGTTCTGCACCCGCGAATATGCCCCGGTCTGCGGCCAGCGTGGCAGCCGCATCGAAACCTTCTCCAACGCCTGCGAGGCGGGTGGTGCCGGTTTCCAGATCGTCCATCGCGGCGAGTGCCGCTAGGGCCCAAGCGATCAAGCCTTTAGCATGCGAGCCCGTGTCCGACGAGGACGCGGGCTCTTTTTTGTCGGTATGGATGGACCATTCGCAGCGCGGACACCCCATTTCCAGCGGTTGGCGCGCAAGCCTTCGTTTACCGTATTTGAATAAAATGCCAGGCAAATCAGGCTTTTTGTCCGCTGTGCCCGGTTTGCGACACAGGCAAAAGGCAGCAATTGCAGGTGCTGTAGCAACCATTGCGTGCCAATTGAACGCGGTGGCGGCGGCAGGGCAGCGGGGCGATGACGGTGGTCTTTTTCGGACCGCCTGGAGGAAGGCGCAGTTCGGTATGGCCTATGTTACTCGTCTCCATCGCCCGCTGACGGCGCTCGTTCTTTCGTTTTCGCTCGTCACCTGCGCCACCGATGACGCGCTTTCGCCGCCCGGCCGCATCGATGGCGGGGCGCGGGTCGGGTCGATCGGGCCGGTTCCTGTCGATGCCGTGCCGGCAGAGGAGGTGGCCGCCTATCCGGCCGCCACGCAGCCCTCGACCTTCCAGACCAATCCGCAGCACGCGGCGCCTCAGCAGACGCGCCGCGCGCTTCCGATGCTCGATAGCGACGAGGCGGTGGCGACGGGCGCGCAGCCGGCAAGCGCCGGCTCGAGCGCTATTCCCCAAGAGGGCGTCAACATGGATGCGATGCTCGGCGTGGAGCAGCCGGTGGTGGGGCTTGCGGAGGAGCAGAGCAACGACATTGCCGAGGGCAATGCCAGCCAGCCGGTGGTCGGCGGTATTGGTGACGAGAATGTGCGCCAGCTCGGCGGCGCAAACAGCGCCGCGCCGGCCGAAGCGAACCTTGGCTATGACCCGGATCTGCCGCCGCTGTCGCCGGACAAGATGGCCGCCGAACAGGCGCAGCGCGCCCGCGCCATGGAACAGCAGCGCCTTCACCGCACGCAGGAGCCGCAGCAGGTCGCCTTCCTGCCGCGCGCCAACAATCCGATGTCGACGCCCGAATATACCGGCGCGATGCCCGGTTCCGAGATTGCTTGCCGCCAGCGCCTGAAAAAGCTCGGCGTCACCTTCCGCGACATTCCGCGCATCAGCAACGGTCCGTCCTGCGGCATCGACTATCCGATCGAACTCAACGGGCTGTCCGGCGGCATCGGTGTGAAGCCGGCGGTCAAGCTCAATTGCGAGGTGACCGAGGCTTTCGCGAAGTGGGTGAAGTACGAACTCGCCCCGTCGTCACGCTACCGCTACTGGTCCGGCATCAAGACGATCAAGCCGCTTGGCGGCTACTCCTGCCGCACGATGAATTCGCGTCGCGGCAATCCGATGTCGGAACACGCGCGCGGCAACGCCATCGATGTCGGCAAGTTCGTGCTGAAGAACGGCAAGGAAATCGACGTGCGCAAGAAGGGCTTCTTCGCCTTCCGCGAGAAGGCGTTGCTGAAGGCCGTGCGTTCCGACAGCTGCAAGTACTTCAACACCGTGCTCGGCCCGGGCAGCGACCCCTTCCACAAGGACCATTTCCACTTCGACCTGAGGACGCGCAAGACCGGTTATCGGCACTGCGATTAGGTGTTCAGCCGGTTGGCACCAGTGGTTTCCAGCTGCCGGCTATCGAAGCTCGGGAGCCGGCAAAAAAAAGAGGCCGGCGGGGAGGCCGGCCCAACGACCGGAGCAAAAGGGGGAGGCTCCGGCCTGCAAATCACGAGCGCAAATCAAAGGGCGATGTTGCGGCCCGCGCGATGCAAACTGATCGAAGAGCGTCACGGTTTCGTGACAGCTGGGCGTAATTGCTGTGGTCGGCCGAGCAAATCCTGCGCCGGCTTTCGTTCGAGTGCGTTCCTGGCCGGCTGTCGGCGAAGATCTGCGAATCGACCTGATTCCCTAAATAAGTAGTATTATACTTTAGGTTTTACTCGTCCGGGTCGCGTTCCGAACGGTTGCCCCAAATATGGCGATTCCCGGCATTTTCGGATCCAATTGTAACAGACTGAATTTTCTATATGTTTTTCTGCGTATGAGAAAACCTTGGGTTGGCGAGGCCGTGCCGATCTCTCCGTTTCGTCTGGTTTTGTAATAAGTAATACGATATTATATTATTTCGTATAACAATCTTGGATAGTGTCTGGTTGGCCGCTACAAGCATTGGGGGCCCTACTCACTCCTTGACGCCACAGGAGGACGAAATGGGAACGGTCATGCAATTTCCGGGGATGCGCAGCGATATGGCTGTGCATGCCGCCGAAGTTTCTAAAATCCTCAGGACACTTGCCAACCGCAACAGGTTGCTGATCGTGAGCGCGCTGCTCGAAGGCGAGCATTCTGTCGCGGCGCTCGAGGAAATGCTGGGCATTCGCCAGCCCACGCTTTCACAGCAATTGACGGTCTTGCGGGATGCCGGCATTGTCGCGACCCGTCGGCAGGCCAAGCAGGTTTTCTATCGGCTCAGCCACGACAAGGTGGCGCGCCTCGTCGGCTCGCTCTATCAGATCTTCTGTCGAGATGGTTCAAAAGCATGAATGAATACGGGAATGCGCTGGTAGGCGGGCTGTTGATTGGCCTGTCGGCGGCGATCCTGATGGTGGCCACTGGCCGGGTGGCCGGCATCAGTGGCATCGCAGGGCGCCTGCTGCAGGGCGTACAGGCTTCGTCGGGCGCATTGTTCGTACTGGGGCTGATTGCCGGACCGGTGTTGTACCGCCTCATTTTCGATGCCTGGCCGTCGGTGACTGTGACGGCCTCCTGGCCGCTTCTCGTGGTTGGGGGCCTGCTGGTGGGCTTCGGCTCGCGCATGGGCTCGGGCTGCACCAGCGGTCATGGCGTTGTCGGGCTTGCAAGGCTGTCGCGCCGCTCGATCGCCGCGGTCGCCACCTTCATGGGAGCGGCGATCGTCACGGTCTTCGTTGCGGGTTTCTTCGGATGAACAGCGCCTTGCTCCGCCTTGCCGCGACGCTCGTCTCCGGCGTCGTATTCGGTTTCGGTCTTTCGCTGTCGGGAATGCTCGATCCGGCCCGCGTGCGGGCTTTTCTTGACATAACCGGCAACTGGAACCCAAGCCTTGCCTTCGTGCTCGGCGGCGCTGTCTTCGTTTCGGCGCTCGGAGTTCTGGTGACGCGCCGGTTGAAACATCCGCTGTTCGACGGGACCTTTCATCTGCCCAACAATCAGGTCATCGACCGGCGACTGATCGTCGGCTCGGCGATCTTCGGCGTCGGCTGGGGGCTGGTCGGGCTTTGCCCGGGCCCGGCGCTCGCCTCGCTGTCGCTTGGCTTGCCGGCAACGGTCCTCTTCGTGGTGGCAATGCTGGCCGGGATGCTTGTCCATGACCGGCTGGTTGACCGCAAGCTCCCGAGGCAGACATCGGCCGGAGCGGGCGCCGATACGGGACTGTCTCAGCCGCGTTGACGCACAGTCATCTTGTTTTTTCATTCCAGCCGGCTGCAAATCGGAATGAATTGTCCCATATAGGGCGGGACCTCAAGACTCTGCCCCTCCTTCCGGATCAGTTTTCATGGCGCCAATCGTTTCCGTTTCCAATCTGTCGAAGACTTATGCCTCCGGCTTCAAGGCGCTGAAGGGCGTCAGCCTCGATATCGAGGAAGGCGAAATCCTGGCGTTGCTCGGGCCGAACGGCGCCGGCAAGACGACGCTGATCTCGATCATCTGCGGTATCGTCAATCCGAGCGGCGGAACGGTGATGGTCGGGGGGCACGACGTGGTGCGCGATTTCCGCGAGACCCGCGCGATGATCGGGCTCGTGCCGCAGGAGCTGACCACCGACGCTTTCGAAACCGTCTGGAACACGGTCACCTTCTCCCGCGGGCTGCACGGCAAGAAACCGAACCCCGCCCATATCGAAAAGGTGCTGAAGGACCTGTCGCTCTGGGACAAGAAGGACAACATGCTGCGCGAGCTTTCGGGCGGCATGAAGCGGCGCGTGCTGATCGCCAAGGCGCTGTCGCATGAGCCGCGGGTCCTCTTCCTCGACGAGCCGACGGCCGGCGTCGACGTCAACCTGCGCAAGAGCATGTGGGACGTGGTCGAGCGGCTGCGCGCCTCGGGCGTGACGATCATCCTGACGACACACTACATCGAAGAGGCGGAAGAAATCGCCGACCGCATCGGCGTCATCAACGGCGGCGAGATCCTGCTGGTCGAGGACAAGGCGGCGCTGATGTCGAAGCTCGGGCGCAAGCAGTTGCGCGTCGATCTCGCCCATCCGCTGGATGGCGTGCCTGACGTGCTCTCGGGTTACAACCTGACGCTCGAAGGCGACGGCCATTGTCTGATCTACGATTATGACACTAGCGCCGAGCGGACCGGGATCACCACCTTGCTCGCCGCCTTGGCGGAGGCCGGCATCAGGCTCAAGGACATTTCCACGCGACAGAGCTCGCTGGAAGACATTTTCGTCGAAATCGTGGGGGCAGGGCGATGAACATCGAAGCGATCAAATCGATCTATTTCTTCGAGATGGCCCGCACACGCCGCACACTTCTGCAGAGCGTGGTGTCGCCCGTTATCTCCACGTCGCTCTATTTCATCGTCTTCGGCGCGGCGATCGGCGGCCGCATCCAGGAGATCGACGGCGTTTCCTATGGCGCCTTCATCACGCCCGGCCTGATGATGCTGACGCTTCTGACCCAGTGCATCGGTAACGGGTCCTTCGGCATCTATTTCCCGAAATTCACCGGCACGATCTACGAGGTGCTTTCCTCGCCGGTCTCGATGGTGGAGATCGTGCTCGGCTATGTCGGCGCCGCGGCGACCAAGGGGATGATGATCGGCACGATCATTCTCCTGACGGCATCGCTCTTCGTCGACCTGACGATCGCTCATCCCTTCGTCATGGTCTTCTTCTTCGTGCTGACGGCGATTTCCTTCAGCCTGTTCGGCTTCATCATCGGCATCTGGGCCAAGGATTTCGAGCAACTGAACCTGATCCCCATGCTGGTGATCCCGCCGCTCGTCTTCCTCGGCGGCAGCTTCTATTCGGTGAAGATGCTGCCGCCCTTCTGGCAGGCCGTCAGCCATTTCAACCCGGTGCTGTACCTCATCAGCGGTTTCCGCTGGAGCTTCTTCGAGGTGTCGGACGTCAACCCGATCTTCAGCGCGGTGATCATCATTGCCTTCCTGACTGTCTGCATGTCGGTGCTCGCCTGGATCTTCCGCACCGGCTACCGCCTGCGTAACTGACTTCCATCGGTCGTCAGGGTGCTAGCGCCGGCACGGCTCCACTGGCATAGGCGATGATCGTGCTGGCGACGGCCATCGCGAGCAGCGCCTGAAGAATCGTGACCACGACGTGGAGGAGCGACCGCACGGCGGAGAGCCCGAGGTCGGCCATGAACCAGCGCGTTTCGGCAACGATGTACCAGACGATCGAAGCGACCACGAAGGCGGCGCCGACAGTGGTGAAGGCGTTGTGCCCGGCCAAGAGCAATTGGCCACCGAGGCTGATGGCAAAAGCGAAGGGTGCCGTGACGTAGCACTGGCTGAAGAAGGGCGGACGCAGCGTCTCGCGTGTCAGCTTGGCACCCTTGTTGCGCAGGAGCTTCACGGCCATCAGCAGAGGCAGAATACTGAAGGCGACAGCCCGAAACATCAGCAGGTTGGAGTCGGAGGCAAGCAGCGACGTCGGCGCCCAGGGAACTGCGCGGCTGACGAGGCCGAGCTCCAGCCCATGCGCCAAGAGCAGCGTGATCAGCAGAAAAAGCGGCGGGCTCAGCGCATCCGAGTACTGCTCCGGCAGGTCGTCGCCGAGCTCGACGTCGGCATAGCGCATCATCGCCTGCGGGTGGCGCAGCGTGCGCCACAGGGTGAGCGGATAAAACAGCAGCCAGCAGACGAGCTCATAGAGCAGTTCCTCGATCGACTTCAGCAGTCGCATGAAATCCATGCCGTGCTCCCCTTGCTTCTATGCGTGGCACGACCGCGCGCCGGGGCCGATGCCGGTCAGTCGCGCAGACGCAGCTCGTCGGTACGCATCTGCAGCATCTCCAGCGTCGACAGGAAGCTCATGCCGAGCAGGCTCTGATCGAGCTTGCCCTTGGCTGCGACCGTTGCGCCGATGTTGCGGCGGGTGATCGGGCCGATCGAGATCTCCTGAAGCATCACGGGGGCTGCCTGGGCCCGGCCATTGGCTGTCATGACCGTAACGATATAGTTGAGGTTGGCCGGGTCGAGGCCGATCTTTTCCGCATCTTCATAGGTGAGCGCGATGTTGCTGGCGCCGGTATCGACCAGCATGCTGATGTCCTTGCCGTCGACCGTCGCAGTGGTCTCGAAATGACCGTTCAACATCTTCTGCAGCACCACTTCCTGCTGTCCCTCGCTGTCGGTGATGATGGTGGCGCGGCCGGGGATGAGGCCGGCGAGCAGGCGGTTGCCGAAGCCCTCCAACTCGAAACGGTAGACATAGGCCGAGACCAGCGCCAGAACGACGAAGAGCCAGATGGCGATCTGACGCAGGCCTTCGCCGAAGCGGTGGCGGCTCTGCAGGATGCCGGCGCCGATCAGCGTGGCGATGGCCCCGAGCGAGACCAGTTGCCCGAACTGGTCATTGGCGAGCCCCATGGTGCGGCCGGTGTCGTGGTTGATGATCAGCAGGATGAGGCCGATGGCCAGGATCGAGAGCAGGATGGCAAGACGGGTCATGCTTCGCCGCGTTCCCTCGCCATGCGCGTGCGTCGGGTTTCGCGCCGCGGCTTGCGTTCGACGGTCTCAAGCCGCGCAGGCAACACGCTCATGATCGCGCGGCGTTCGGCATCGGTATAGAGCGTCCAGCGTCCGACTTCGTCGCGGGTACGGCCGCAGCCGAAACAGTAGCCGGTCTTGTCATCGATCGAACAGACGAGAATGCAGGGAGATTCCATGGGCGTGCTCAGTTTTCCCTTGATATATCGATGTTTCAAACCGTCAGCGCAAGGGCACCGAGCACGGCGATTTCGGTCAGTTGCTGCGTCGCCCCGATCGTGTCGCCCGTTTGTCCGCCGATCTTGCGCATCGCCAGCCGAGCGAAGCCCTTGACCGTGGCAAGGAATGCGACGAGCGCCGCGATGACGCCGAGCGCCGGGACCTGCGCGAGATAGAAGAGCAGCATTGCGACAAGAAGTCCGAAGGCAAGCGCGAAGCGCGTGGCCGCCGGTTCCGGCTCGCCAGCCGAGGCCGCGACGCCGCCGCTGCGCGCCGGCGGAAGCGACGACCAGTGCCAAACCATGGCGGCGCGGCTGAGGCACGCTGCGCCAAGGATCGCCATGGCGGCGCCCAGCGGCGAAAAGAGCGGCAGGATCGAGGCGAGCGCCGAGACGCGCAGGCCGAAGGAGAGGATGAGGGCGACGGCCGCATAGGTGCCGATGCGGCTGTCCTTCATGATCGCAAGCGCCGCTTCGCGGTCGCGACCGCCGCCAAAGCCATCGGCCGTGTCGCCAAGCCCGTCTTCGTGCAGTGCGCCGGTGACAAGCGCCTGGATGGCGACGACGACAAAGGCGGCAAAGAGCGAGCTCACCTGCAGCGCCATGAGGGCCATGGCGACGGCCGCCGATGGCAGTGCGATCGCCAGGCCGGCTAGCGGGAAGGCGCGCACGGCACGGCTCAAGCGCCCGTCATAACCTTCGAAATGGCGCGCAGGCATCGGGATGCGGCTGAGAAAGCCGATCGACCGCGCCACATCGTCACAGAAATCGCCAACGAAGCCCATGGCTCCTCCAAGGTTGCGGCCATTGACCCGGCCGCTGCCAAACTCGCCGACTGCGGCGAGTCTCGCAAGCCGGGCGGGCGCACCCGCGAGGGCCGCGCACACTTTTCCCAGACCTTTCATAGGCCGTCTGCGACCGCTCGCGGATCGAGACGGCGACGCCGATTGGCGCAAATGTCGTTGCCCGAATTTTCGGCGCCCTCTATGAGGGGCGTAGTTAGAGCTTCACGATGATGCAAGGATTCCTCCCATGAGTGCCAGCGGCCTGCCGTTTGATGATTTTCGCGAATTGTTGCGCAACCTGCCGGGCCCGGATGCGGCAGCCCTTGTTGCCGCGCGGGAGCGGGACGCCCAGCTGACGAAGCCGCCGGGCGCGCTCGGCCGCCTCGAGGAAATCGCCTTCTGGCTCGCCGCCTGGACGGGCAAGGCGCCGGTGGTCAACCGGCCGCTAGTGGCGATCTTTGCCGGCAACCACGGCGTCACCCGCCAGGGCGTGACCCCGTTCCCGTCATCCGTCACCGCACAGATGGTCGAGAATTTTGCCGCCGGTGGCGCTGCGATCAACCAGATCTGCGTCAGCCACGACCTCGGGCTGAAGGTCTTCGACCTCGCACTCGAATACCCGACCGGTGATATCACCGAGGAAGCCGCGCTGTCCGAGCGCGATTGCGCCGCGACCATGGCCTTTGGCATGGAGGCGATTGCTGGCGGCACGGATCTTCTGTGCATCGGCGAAATGGGCATCGGCAACACCACGATCGCGGCCGCGATCAATCTCGGCCTTTATGGTGGCACGGCCGAAGAATGGGTCGGTCCGGGTACCGGCTCCGAAGGCGAGGTGCTGAAGCGCAAGATCGCCGCGGTCGAAAAGGCCGTGGCGTTGCATCGCGATCACCTGTCCGATCCGCTCGAACTGATGCGTCGCCTCGGCGGTCGTGAGATCGCGGCCATGGCTGGCGCCATCCTGGCCGCCCGCGTCCAGAAGGTACCTGTCATCATTGACGGCTACGTGGCGACCGCTGCGGCTTCGATCCTGAAGGCGGCCAACCCGTCGGCCCTCGACCATTGCCTGATCGGCCATGTTTCGGGCGAACCGGGGCATCTGCGCGCGATCGAGAAGCTCGGCAAGACGCCGCTGCTGGCACTCGGCATGCGGCTTGGCGAAGGCACGGGCGCGGCCCTTGCCGCCGGTATCGTCAAGGCGGCGGCCGCTTGCCACAGCGGCATGGCGACCTTTGCCCAGGCCGGCGTCAGCAACAAGGAATAGTGAAGTTCCGGCCGGGCTTTGCAGGAAGGCCGGCCGGTTTCTGTCCAAGGCCTGTCACGGGCGCGAAGCTGTCGCGTGCCGGGCCTTGATGGATGCGTCCTTCTCGCCTATCCAAAGCGCAAATGCGCGCCCTAGCTATAGTCTTGGGTGCCTGCAACCGAGACCGCCTTGCATTCGCCTCAATCACGATGTCGAAGCAAGCACAGTTTCAAGCCCTGTCGAGACGAAATGGACGCCAAGAACACCACGCACCGCATTGGACAGACGGGTCCTGTCGAGAAGCAGACCGGCATTCGGCATCTCTTTGCCGCTGCGAGCTATTCGCTCGGCGGCGCCAAGCGGCTGATCGGCGAGGCTGCCTTTCGCCACGAGTTGATCGCCTTTGCGGCCGCGATGATCGCTTTCATCATTGTCGGCGCAACCTTCTTCCAATATGTGGCGATGGCGATCCTGTTCCTACTGATGATGGCCTTCGAGGCGATCAACACGGCAATCGAGGAAATTGTCGATCGCGTTTCTCCCGAAATCTCGGAAATGGGTAAGAACGCCAAGGATCTCGGCTCCTTCGCCTGCCTCTGCCTGATTGTCGCCAACGGTGTCTATGCCGCCTATGTCGTGATCTTCGACGGCTTCATGAACTGACCGGCTAGCGGGCCGGCGCCTTCACCCGATAAAGCACATGCGGACGCAGCGGGTTGCCCCCGGGCACCGTGACGTCGTCGAAATCATCGGCCGGATCCGAGCGCATGCCCAATCTTTCCATCAGTGCCCGCGAAGGCTGGTTGATGCGCGAGGTATAGCCGATTACCTCGGCAAGGCCGAGTGTGCGCCATGCATGGTACAGGTAGGCGCTCGCCGCTTCCAGCGCGTATCCTTGCCGCCAGTAGGGGCGGGCAAGGATCCAGCCGATTTCGACATGCGGTCCGTCGGGGATTTCGTCTCCAGCCTCAGAAAGGCCGAGACCGCCGATCAGCGCGCCATCGGATTTGCGTTCAACGGCGAGGAAGCCGAAGCCGCGGTCGGCGAGATGGCGGACGCAGTCGGCAATCATCGTTGCCGTTTCGTCGCGCGTCAGAATGGCCGGATAGTAGTAGCGCCGGACTTCGGGATCGGCATTGGCAAGCGCGAAAGGCGCGATATCGCGTTCTTCCCAGGGCCGAAGCCTGAGGCGCTGCGTTTCGATGTGCATGGATCAGGCGAAGCTCTTGCGGCGGCGAACCGGGGCTGCGACATCCTCGATCGCCGGCAGGCTTTCGAGCACGCGGCGCGCCGGCAGGATGGCGATCGCCTCTGTACCTTCGCGCAGCTTCGAGCGCAGGATGAATTCGCCATTGTGCTTGGCGAGGATGGCCTGGACGATCGGCAGGCCGAGACCCGTGCCCTGTTCGGCACTCTTGATGGCGATCGAGCCCTGGCCGAAGGCCGAGAGCACGATCGGGATTTCTTCCTCGGGAATGCCGGGGCCGTTGTCCTTGATCGAGAGATACTGGCCGCCGCCCGCGGTCCAGCCGACCTTGAAGGTGACTTCGCCGCCGGTATTGGTGAACTTCACGGCATTCGACAGCAGATTGAGAATGACCTGGCGCATCGACTTTTCGTCGATCCAGACCGAGGGCATGCCGTGTTCGAACTGCTGGTGGATGGTGATGTTCTTGGCGCGGGCCTTCAGTTGCACCATGCCGATGCAATCCTCGGCGATATCGACCAGGCTGACCGAATCCTCGTTGAGGTCGTAGCGGCCGGCCTCGATGCGCGACAGGTCGAGGATCTCGTTGATGAGGTTCAGCAGGTGCTCGCCAGAGCGGTGGATGTCGTTGGTGTATTCCTTGTAGGTCGGGTTGCTGAGCGGGCCCAGAACCTCTGTCGACATCACCTCGGAGAAGCCGAGAATGGCGTTCAGCGGCGTGCGCAGCTCGTGCGACATGGATGCGAGGAAGCGCGACTTGGCGAGGTTTGCCTCTTCGGCACGCCGGCGGGCTTCGTCGGACATCGACTTTGCAACTTCGAGTTCCGCGATCAGGTCGTCCTTTTCCGATTGAACGGAGAGGATGTGCACGCTTGCGCGGTTCATGCGGTCCGTCATCAGCACCAGAAAGAGCAGCGACAGCGAGATGACGCCGGTGAGCCCCATATAGATCACGTCGCCGGTCGTGAGCGATGCAAACGCGAGGGCTGCCACGACCGGGGCGAAAGTGTAAAGGAGCGCATTGCGCAGCAGGAACGTGCCCATAGCGGTCGCAGCAAGCGCGACCAGCAGTACCGTGCCCTCGAAGAAGCCGAAGCGCACGTTGCCGCAGCTCGCGCAATCCTGTGCGACGAAGGTCGCCCAGCAGAGGCCCATCAGCACCTGGCCGAGCAGGAAGCGGCGGCGCCAGACCGGAACCTTCTCGGCGCTGATGTCTTCCCGGCGTGCCTTGCGCGCAAAGAAGAGCGTGACGGCATGGGCCGAGAGCGTCATGACCGCCCAGAGGACGAAACCGAGATTGCCGGAGAGATAGATGCCGACCGCCGCAATCAGCGTAACGAGCACCGGAATGGCGATCGCGCCATGCAGAGCACTGTCGATGTAGAGATTGAGCATCTCGCGCTCGAAGCCCGAGGGCACCGACGAGCCTGTCTGCAGCCGCTCACGCGTCGCGCGGACCGTCCTCGAAACGGCCTTGTTTCGATGGCTACGCGATTTGTCGACGATAATCTTATCGGTCGATGTGCTGGCAGCGATACTCATGCTCATATGCGACGGTTGCGATTGCGTTGCAGTCTAGTGAGCAATCCTTAAGAAGTTGCTGCGGTGCGTGAAGGATTCGACAACCATTGTGGCGCAGCCGTGCTCAGGTCGTGATGGATCGCGCTGCATGTGAGGTTCCTTCTCTAATCTTTTGGAATCGACCATGTTTATGACGCGCTGGTCTGCGAGGCAGTCCCGCGGCAATCGAGGTTAGGGCAGGCGTGAAATTCGGACGGACGACATATCGGTTTCCCAAGGGCCGCGGCAGGTCCCGCGGTCATGCGCCGTCCGGCGGACGTGGCGGCATGGCCGGCGGATGGATCATTCTCATCCTCTTGGCGATCGGCGCCTTTGTCGCCGACAGGCTGCCCGTCGGAGAGCGATCTGCGACCGGTTCGGCACGGGGCGCGGCGATCGCGAGCGACGGCGACAGCCTGCGGATCGACGGTAAACGCGTCCGCATCGAGGGCATCGACGCGCCGGAGCTCGACCAGACCTGCAGGCGCGATGGCGTCGCCTGGGACTGCGGCCGCGAGGCGCGCGGCCGATTGCGGGCGCTCGTCTCGGCGGGTGATGTGCGCTGTCGGTTTCACGGCCGCGACAAATACGGCCGCGAGCTCGGTGTTTGCGATGCGGCCAACCGCGATGTCGGGCGCGAGATGGTGCTTTCGGGCTATGCGGTGAGCTACGGGCGCTATGAGGCTGAGGAGGCAAGGGCAGAACGGGAGCAGCGCGGGCTCTGGGCCGGCGAGTTCGTGAAACCGCAGGAGTGGCGCCGGACGAACGGTCATCCCGACGAGGGGCCGCACCTCATCGATGGCTGGCTTGCGGCGATCCGCAGCTGGCTGCTCGAACGCCTGACCGCACTTTTTTCCGGTATCGCCGATGCCTGACGACCGCATTGCTCAACTCGATCGGTTGCGGGCGGAAATTTCGGCCTGTCGCATCTGTCGCGACAGCCCGCTGCGCGGCGAGGCCGACCGGCTGCCGCACGAGCCGCGGCCGGTGGCGGTGATCTCCACTGCGGCGCGCATCCTGATCGCCGGGCAGGCGCCCGGACTGCGCGTGCATGACAGCGGTCTGCCGTTCAACGATGCGTCCGGCGATCGGCTGCGGCAATGGCTGGCTGTCGATCGCGAGAGCTTCTACGATCCGGAGAAATTCGCGATCGTGCCGATGGGTTTTTGCTTTCCGGGCTATGACGCCCATGGCAGCGACTTGCCTCCGCGGCGCGAATGCGCGCCGCTTT
Organism: Ensifer sp. YR511; assembly: GCF_900103045.1. NCBI lineage: Bacteria > Pseudomonadati > Pseudomonadota > Alphaproteobacteria > Hyphomicrobiales > Rhizobiaceae > Ensifer > Ensifer sp. YR511. Next base: position 188,086 of record NZ_FNGR01000001.1, on the reverse strand, counting down.
GGCGCCACCGGGTGATGGAGCAGATGCCGCAGGTGGAGCTGGTGCTGGCGATCGGCCACTATGCGCAACGCTGGCATATCGGCCCGGACTGTCCGAAATCGATGACCGAGACGGTGAAGAACTGGCGGCGCTACGCGATGCGCAACGCCGTGCCGGCGATCCTGCCGTTGCCGCATCCGAGCTGGCGCAACACCGGCTGGCTGAAGCGAAATCCCTGGTTCGAAGCGGTGCTGCCCTTCTTGCGCGAACGTGTTTTCGTTCTCACGAACTGAAAAAATTTTCTTTATCTTCATCAATTTCGCGCTATAGAGGGAAAAATAATTCGAGAGGGACTTTTATGGATCGCCTAGACCGCAAAATCCTGCGCCTGCTGCAGGAGGATTCCACGCTGGCCGTTGCCGACCTCGCCAAGAAGGTCGGGCTTTCGACCACGCCGTGCTGGCGGCGTATCCAGAAGATGGAAGAGGACGGCGTCATCCGCCGCCGCGTCGCGCTGCTCGATCCGGTGAAGATCAACACCAAGGTCACGGTCTTCGTGTCGATCCGTACGAACTCCCATTCGATGGAGTGGTTGCGCCGCTTCTCCGAGGTCGTGTCCGAATTTCCGGAAGTCGTCGAGTTCTACCGCATGAGTGGCGACGTGGACTATCTGCTGCGTGTCGTCGTGCCTGACATCGCAGCCTATGACGCCTTCTACAAGCGCATGATCGCCAAGATCGAGATCCGCGACGTTTCCTCCGTCTTCGCCATGGAGCAGATCAAGTATACGACCGAGCTGCCGCTCGACTACATGATGATCGACCAGGCGAAGTCCAGCGAGGACTGACCTCAGCTAGCAGACTCAGGCGAGGCCAAGCCTTGCCAGGGTCTTGTCGTTCGACAGTTCGCGAACCGCGTCCTTGCCCGTCCAGCGGGCGGCGCGGTTCGAGCTTTCCGCCAGTCGCTTTGCAAGCGCGAGGGCCGGGCCGTGGCAGGCGGCGTTGCGCTTGCCGATCTGCCGGAGCGCCCAGTTGACCGCTTTCTTCACGAAGTTGCGCTCGTCGCCGGAATGCTGCTCGATCAACGGCAGCCAGGCGAGAAGCGCTGCGTCCGGTTCTTTCTTCAGGTGAACTGCAGCCGTCGCGATCATCGCAAAGGCGATGCGGCGGACGAATTCCCGTTCGTCGGCTGAAAATTCCGGGATCAGTTCGCGCTCGAAGCGCGCGGCAATAAAAAGGTCGGCGACGGTATCGACCACTTCCCAGGAATTGCAATCTTCCGCCCAACGGCGCGCCTCGGCGAGCGTCAGTACTCTCGGATCGGCGGTGAAGGCGGCCAGGATGCGCGCCTCGCGAATGCCGGATTGCCAGAGCTCCAGCGCCCGGCGGTGATCGGTCTTCACCAGCCGGGTGATCTTGTGCAGCTCGATATTGGAAAGCCCGATGGCAGTGTCGGTGACGATACCGAAACGCGCCATGCCGGCGAGATTGTCTTCAGAGCCGAGAGACCGCAGGTGAGCGATGATCTCGCCCGCGGTCGAGGACGGGCTAAGGCTCACTTTTCGAGGCGGGCGAGCAGCGAGGACGTATCCCAACGGTTGCCGCCCATTTCCTGCACATCGCCGTAGAACTGGTCGACCAGCGCGGTCACCGGCAGCTTGGCGCCGTTGCGGCGGGCTTCGGCGAGCACGATGTCGAGGTCCTTGCGCATCCAGTCGACGGCGAAGCCGAAGTCGTACTTGCCGGCATTCATCGTCTTGTGACGGTTTTCCATCTGCCAGGAGCCGGCTGCCCCCTTGGAGATGACGTCGACGACCTTCTCGATGTCGAGACCCGCCTTTTTGCCGAAGTGGATGCCTTCGGCGAGCCCCTGGACGAGGCCGGCAATGCAGATCTGGTTGATCATCTTGGTGATCTGGCCGGCACCGGCCGGACCCATCAGGCCGACCATGCGGGCGAAGGCTTCGATGACCGGCTTGGCGCGATCGAAGGCGGCTTCGTCGCCGCCGCACATCACCGTCAGAACGCCGTTTTCGGCGCCTGCCTGGCCGCCGGAAACCGGGGCGTCGACGAAGTGGGCATTGCGGGCCTTGGCCGCTTCGTAGAGTTCGCGGGCGACCTCAGCGGAGGCCGTGGTGTTGTCGATGAAGATGGCGTTGGCCTTCAGCTTTTCGAAGGCGCCGTCCTTGGCCGTCGTTACAGAGCGCAGGTCGTCGTCGTTGCCGACGCAGCAGAAGACGAAATCGGCGCCATCGGCGGCTTCTGCCGGGGTGCGCGCCGCGCGACCACCGAACTCGGCCGCCCACTTTTCGGCCTTGGCGAAGGTGCGGTTATAGACCGTCAGCTCGTGACCGCCGCGGACCTTGAGGTGACCGGCCATGGGGTAGCCCATGACGCCGAGACCGATGAATGCAACCTTTGCCATTTTCCGAATACTCCCATTGCTTTCGCCTTGGTGTAGCCGATGGCGCGGGTGCGGAAAAGAGAGAAGGGAGCATCGTGCGATGCTCCCTTCTCATGATGCTGTCATGGCCCGATCAGGGCTTGAAGCGTGCGACCACCAGATGTCCGGCGATCGGCTCACCTTCTTCCAGGCGCACCGTGATGTCGCCGACTTCGACGATCTCGAAGCCGGTGGCGGCGAGACGGTCGCGCAGGTAGCTCTCGGCATGGGCAAAGCGCTGGTGCGGGCCGACCATGAAATTGCGGCCGGCGAAGGTCTCTGCGGGCAGGGTTTCGCTGGAGAAGATCAGCAGGCCGCCCGGGACGAGGTTGTCGACCGCGCCGAAAAACAGCGCTTCGAGCGCGCCCATATAGGGAAGCACGTCGGTGGCGACGATCAGGTCGAAGGGCTCGTCGTCATTGTCGTCGAGAAAGTCGACCGCCTCTGCAACGTAAAGCGTCTCGTAGAGGTCTTTTTCGTGGGCGATCTCGACCATGTTTTCGGAGAGGTCGACGCCGGTGATGTCTTCGGCCATGTCGCGGAGCGCGCCGCCGGTCAGGCCCGTGCCACAGCCGAGATCCAGCACCCGGTCGAAGGGCCCGAGTTCAAGCGCCTGCAGGCGCTGGCGGACGAGGAGCGGCACGCAGTAGCCGAGCTGGTCGACGAGCACGTTGTCGAAGACTTCGGCATGCTGGTCGAAGAGCGTGGCGACATAGGCATCGGGCGCCTTCACCGGCGTTTCGCCGCGTCCCATCGAAGCCAGTCGCACGGCAGCGCCGCCGTGGTCTTCCGGATCGAGCGCCAGCACTTCGGCATAGGCTTGCGCCGCGGCATCGAACTTGCCGGACTTTTCCAGGGAGAGGGCGCGGTTATAGGCCTCGGCCAGCGCTTCCTCGTCGATTTTCGTGCTTTTCTGGGTCATGGGCGCTTCTTACGTCCGCAGCCGGTTTTTGGCAATCGCCGTCGGCGAAAGGTTTGCGGGCGTGGATCTGGCGTTTTGGCGGTCAGTGGCAGGATTTCCTTGGCCTTCCGGACGAAAAACGTCGCCATGCGGCGCCATCGGGATTTATCGGCGACAGGAAAGGAGTCATCATCGCAAGCATAAGAAAAGACGGGAGGAATGCCGATGTCCGCCGAGCTTGGGCCGCTGATCTTGAGCGCCGAAACGAAGGAGCCGAAAGGCCCGCCCTTGCCGCAGACGTCGCAGGAGCAGATCAACGCGGTGGTACACTATTATCGCGGCGAAATGGGGCGCATGGCCGGCTGGCGCGACCGCATCGACCGGACCTCCAACTGGGCAATCACCGTCGTTGCGGCGCTGCTCTCGGTCTCGCTGTCGACACCGTCGTCGCATCATGGCGTGCTGCTCTTCGCCATGCTGCTGATTACGCTCTTGCTCCTGATCGAAGCCCGGCGCTATCGCTTCTTCGACGTCTATCGCGCCCGGGTACGGCAATTGGAGCGCGGCTACTTCGCCCAGATCCTGGCGCCCGATGGCACGCCGAACCTCAATTGGGCGGCGTCGATCGCCAAGAGCCTGCGCAAGCCCGCTTTCCTGATGAGCTACCGCGAGGCGCTTTGCCGCCGGCTGCAGCGCAATTATTGCTGGATGTATCTGATCCTGCTGCTCGCGTGGGCGCTGAAGATTTCCTCGCCGAAGATCTCCACCAATGGCGAGCCCTTCGGCCACGTGCGCTCCTGGATGGACGTCGCCCAGAATGCGGCCCTCGGTCCCTTGCCCGGCTGGCCGGTGATTGTTGGTGTCATCGTGTTTTACGGGCTGGTGCTCTACGGCTCGCTGCACAAGGAGCCGCGCGAAGGCGAACTCGCGCATGGGGAGGTGCATGTCTGAGGGCGCCGGGCGTCACGCCTCGCCGATCCAGGGTTCCTGGTGACAGAGAGCGGTCGCCGTCGGCGGCTCTCAGTGCAGAATGAGCTCGCCCTTCAGTGCGCGCCATTCGGTGGCCGAGATCAGCTTGCGGTGCACGTAGCGCACCGAATGCAGCGGCCCGTCCAGTTTCTCTTCCCAGAATTTCAGGAAGCTGCGCATTTCGGGGAAGTCCGGCGCAATGTCGTAGTGCTGCCAGATATAGGTTTGCAGGAAGGCCGGATGGTCGGGCAGGTGGTAGAGGATCTGCGCCGTCGTCAGTCCGTAGCCCTTGAGCTGAAGTTCCATCTCGTTCGTCATGTGGACCTCACTTCTCGCAAAGGTTGGTCCCTATGATGAAACGCCTGATTTGTTAATCAAGGGCTAATATTTGTCCCGAAGTGAAACTTTCTCGTGAAATAACAAAAGCTTGGCAGCCTCTCTTAGGGAGTGCTGCCAAGCTTTGTTCGAAACCGACGTAGAAAGCCTATCGCTTCAGATGGCGGGTCAGCCGCGCTTCCAGCAGGCTCCAGATGTTGCGCAGGATCTCGACCATGATGAGGTAGAGAATGGCTGCCCAGATATACATCTGGAAGTCGAAGGTACGCGAGAAGGCATAGCGGGTTTCGCCCATGAGATCGAAGACGGTGACGATCGCGACGATCGCCGAGCCCTTGATCATCAGGATGATCTCGTTGCCGTAGGGGCGCAGCGCCACGATCATTGCCTGCGGCAGGATGATCTTCCAGAAGGCGACGCGCTGGGGAAGGCCAAGCGCGTCAGCGCCTTCGCGCTGGCCGCGCGGCACGCTCTCGATCGCGCCGCGCAGGATTTCCGCCTGGTAGGCCGCAGTGTTGAGCGTGAAAGCGAAGATCGCGCAGTTCCACGCGTCGCGGAAGAACCACCACAGGCCGACCGCTTCCAGCTGCGGGCGAAAGCTGCCGAGGCCGTAGTAGATGAGGAAGAGCTGTGCCAGCAGCGGCGTGCCGCGGAAGAAGTAGACGTATCCGTAGGCGAACCACGACAGGACCTTGTTCTTCGACATGCGGGCAAAGGCGATCGGCAGCGACAGGATGGCGCCCATGACGATCGAAAGGCCGACCAGCATCAACGTGACGCCGAGGCCGTTGATGAAGCGCGGGCCGTATTTGGCAAACTTGTCCGGATCCCAGCCGCCGACCACGGTCAGGAAGATACCGACGCCGAGTGCCAGCCAGATGCCGAGCGCAACGCTGCCGACGAAGCGGGTGAGCGTGTAGGGCTTCGGCGGAACCGGCGGCGGCGCCTGCGGCGGGATCATCGTTGCAACGACACTCATCGGCCCATCTCCGCACGTTTGGTTCGCCGTTCAATGTAGGAGAAGACGATCGAGGAAATCATCGCGAGGATCAGGAAGAGCACGCAGGCAACACCGTAGAACTCGAAGGCCTGCTTGGTCACGCGGGCGGCAATGCCGGTCTGACGCAGGATGTCGGTCAGGCCGACGACCGAAACGAGGGCGGTGTCCTTGAGCAGCGCCATCCAGAGATTGCCGAGACCGGGCAGGGCGATGCGCACGAGCTGCGGCAGGATGATGAGGCGCATGGTGCGGCCGCGATGCAAGCCAAGGGCGTCACCGGCTTCGTATTGTCCATGCGGGATGGCCTTGAAAGCCGACAGCAGCACCTCCGAGCAATAGGCGGAGAAGACGACGCCGAGTGCGATCATGCCGGCGAAGAAGGCATTGATCTCGACCGGACCGTCGTAGCCGAGCGATGCCAGCAGTTGTTGAACGAGGATCTGCAAGCCGTAATAGACGATGAAGAGCGTCAGCAGTTCGGGCAGGCCGCGGAAGATCGTCGTGTAAATGTTCGACGCGAGCCGAACCGTGCGCTCTTCGGACTGCTTGCCCAGCGCGATGAAGAAGCCGATCAACAGGCCGACGGGCAGCGTTGCGATGGCAAGGCTCGCGGTAATGACGAAGCCGTGGGCGATATCGTCGCCCCATCCGGTGTCACCGCAGGCGAGAAGCGTGCCAGGTGCGAGCCAGGTAAAGACCCCGACCGGGCCGCAGAATGGATCGACGATCGATCCGATCCAGGAGAGGATGGAATAGAAGCCGGCAAACAACCCGCTCATGTCAGAGATTTCCCCTTTTGCGCTGTTTTTATGCGTATCGATCGCGCTTTGTTTTAGGCACTTGTCAAACAAAAACGGCGGAAGGGCAAGCCATCCGCCGTTGCAATTTTCGCATCAACCGACGTTTTTCCGGCATGATTCACTAGGAAATCGCACCGGAAACCGTCAATCAGCTGCCATAAACGTCGAATGGGAAGTACTTTTCGTTGATTTCCTTGTACTTGCCGTTGGCGCGGATCGCTTCGATCGCCTTGTTGAACTTCTCGCGCAGCGCATCGTCGCCCTTGCGGACCGCGATACCGGCGCCGTCGCCGTTGATAACGGGGTCGATCGGCAGGGTGCCGAGCAGCTTGCAGCAGGCGCCGTCAGCGGTCTTCAGCCATTCCGAGAGCACGACGACGTCGTCGATGACCGCATCGATACGGCCGTTGGCGATGTCGAGCTTGTACTCATCAGCCGTCGGATAGAGCTTGATTTCGGCACCCTTCATATGCGCTTCGGCATAGTTGGAATGGGTGGTCGAGCCTTGCGCGCCGAGCGCCTTGCCCTGAAGGGCGGCTGCGGTTGCCTCGGTGATCGGCGAATCCTTCGGCACGACGATTGCCGGCGGGGTGTTGTAGTACTTGTTGGTGAAGTCGACCTTTTCCTTGCGCTCGGCGGTGATCGACATGGACGCGATGATGGCGTCGAACTTCTTGGCGATGAGCGCCGGAATGATGCCGTCCCAGTCCTGCGTCACGAAAGTGCACTCGGCCTTCATTTCCACGCACAGCGCCTTGGCGATGTCGATGTCGAAGCCCGTCAGCGTGCCGTCCGCTTCCAGGTTGTTGAAGGGCGGGTAGGCGCCTTCCGTGCCGATCACGACCTTTTCGCCGTCGGCCATGGCCGAGCCTGCCATGAGCACGAAAACGGCAGCCGATGCGGCGGCTGCCAGCCGCTTGGAAATACGCATGATAGTCCTCTCTGTTGGTCGACATCCGGCATTGTTGTTTTTCGCGGATGCCAATTTCAGCCGGGGCGTCTGCCGCCGGTTGTGGCGATATTCGTACTCTTTTCCACTAAAAATCAACAGGAAAGCGAAGGCGCTCAACGGGAATCAAGTTTCGACCGATGATTGTGGTTTTCCGTGCGGGAGAAACATGAACGGGGCGTTCAGCGGCGGTTAATCTTGCCTCCGCTAGCCCTTGTCAAGGAACCGGTTCGCGGTTTGGGCGTTGCATTGGACCGCGCGTCTCGCGGCCAACACAAAAAAGCCGAAACCTTGGGTCAAGGCCCCGTAAGTATTCGTGTTCGCATTCTCTTCTTCAGCGTGTCACAGGTTGACGAGAGGATGCGGGCCAGGACCTCCCAGGAAGAGGAAGGAAGACAAAATGTCGATTCGATCCAAGCTGTTCGCGACCGTCGCGCTGCCGGTGCTGTCGGTGTCCGTGGCGGTTCCGCCCGCGGTGGCCGACAGCCTGATGAAGCCATTCGAGGTTGCACAGGAGGGCGGTGGCCAATCCGACGAGGAACTGCTGCTGCAGAAGCAGCGCCAGGCGGAAGAAGAAGCCGCGCGCCAGGCTGCCGAACAGCAGCGCGCCGCTGAAGAAGAAGCCGCACGCCAGGCCGCCGAGCAGCAGCGTGCTGCTGAGGAAGAGGCTGCCCGTCAGGCCGCCGAGCAGCAGCGTGCCGCTGAAGAAGAGGCAGCGCGCCAGGCCGCCGAGCAGCAGAAGGCCGCTGAGGAAGAAGCTGCGCGCCAGGCTGCCGAACAGCAGAAGGCTGCTGAAGAAGAAGCTGCACGTCAGGCTGCCGAACAGCAGAAGGCTGCTGAAGAAGAAGCCGCACGTCAGGCTGCCGAACAGCAGAAGGCTGCCGAAGAAGAAGCGGCACGTCAGGCTGCCGAGCAGCAGAAGGCTGCTGAGGAAGAGGCTGCCCGCAAGGCTGCTGAAGAGCAGAAGGCAGCCGAAGAGCAGAAGGCTGCTGAGGAACAGAAGGCCGCCGACGAGCAGAAGGCCGCTGACGAACAGAAGGCTGCTGACGAACAGAAGGCCGCCGAAGAGCAGAAGGCCGCCGAAGAGCAGAAGGCCGCTGACGAACAGAAGGCTGCTGAAGAGCAGAAGGCTGCTGAAGAGCAGAAGGCTGCCGAAGAGCAGAAGGCTGCCGAAGAGCAGAAGGCTGCCGAAGAGCAGAAGGCTGCCGAAGAGCCGAAGGCCGGTGGCGAAACCGCTCCCGCCGTCGAGCCGCAGCCGCAGACTGGCGAGGGCCAGCCTGTGCCTGGCGCGGAACAACCGCAGACCGGCGAAGGCCAGCCGGTGCCTGGTGCAGAACAGCCGCAGACGGGCGAGGGACAGCCAGTCCCGGGTACCGAGCAGCCGCAGACCGGCGAAGGTCAGCCCGTGCCCGGCACGGAGCAGCCGGTAACAGCCGAGCAGCCGCAGGTGCAGCAGCCGGCTCCGGAAGTGGTCGACACCCGCACCGAAGAAGAGAAGGTGAAGATCGCCGATGATCCGGCCGCGACCGACGAAACCGTCGTGCTGCCGGTCGAAAACGGTGCTGCCGTGCTCGACAGCGACAAGGACGCCGACAATGCCGGCGGCAACCAGGCGCGCGAAGAGCGCCAGAAGCTGCGTGAAGAACTGCGCGCCAAGGAAGAGGACGCCCCGCCGCCGGCCGACGATGCCGCAGCGCAGGCTGCGATCGCTGCCGAGATGCCGGCCGACCTACCGCAGAAGATCGAAGCGAACCTCAACGAAAAGGGTACGCGCGTCGATGAGGCTCCGGTCTTCGTGGTTCCGGAGACGACCAACATCGTCAACAACACTGTTATCAACAACACGGTGATCAACAACAATACGACGGTCAACAACATCACCAACAACATCACTGAGGTAAAGATCGTCGAGCAGGTCGACAACCGGGTGATCCTCGGTGTCGGCGACCAGATCTTCGTGCGTGGCGACGACCGTCCGCGCCTGCGTTACGATGCGGAAGAGACTTACTACGATCAGCTTCCGCGCGGTCGCACCCGCGAAACCATCGTGCGTCCGGGCGGCTACCGGATCGTCACCGTCTACAACCGTTACGGCGACATCCTGCAGCGCTCGCGTGTCGACCGCGACGGCAACGAATACCTGATGATCTATGCGCCCGAGCGTGACGAGGGTCCGCGTCCGGCGATCATCGACGTCGGCTACGAACTGCCGCCGATGCGCCTGCGCATCCCGGTTCGTGACTACATCGCCGACGTTTCCGACGATCCGGATCGCGACTACTACGAGTTCCTGGCCGAGCCGCCGGTCGAGCGTGTCGAGCGCGTCTACACCATGGACGAAGTCCGCCACTCCGCCCGCCTGCGCGACAAGGTGCGCCGCGTCGACCTCGACACGATCACCTTCCCGACGGGCAGCGCCGAAGTGTCGATGTCGCAGGCCAAGACCATGCGCAAGGTCGCAGCCGCGATGGAGAAAATCCTCGCCAAGGACCCGGGTGAAACCTTCTTCATCGAAGGCCACACCGATGCCGTTGGCTCGGACCGCTCAAACCTGGTGCTCTCCGACAAGCGCGCCGAATCGGTTGCCTCGCTGCTGACCGAGGTCTACGGCATTCCGCCGGAAAACCTGGCGACCCAGGGCTATGGCGAGCGCTTCCTGAAGGTTCGCACCCAGGACGCCGAACAGCAGAACCGTCGCGTCACCATTCGCCGTGTGACCCCGCTGGTTCGCCCGGTCGCACAGCGCTAACAGGGCTTCGCGCAGCGCTAACAAGGCGCGCGCAGCGCCAAAATGATTGGCGCTGGGCGGATCAAGCTTCGGGCAGGACTGCCCGGATAAGAGCAGGAAACCCGCCTCGCAAAAGGCGGGTTTCCGTCGTTTGACATTCCTTCCCAGACTCTTCTTCCCGGATTGCCATGAAAGCCTTTGCCCTCGCGCTTGTTGCCGCCACCACGCTCGCCCATTCTGCCATCGCCGCGCCCGGGCTCGTCGAGCCGGATCTGCGTCTGCCCGCCAATCCCGAGGGAAAGGGCGGAGCGCCGCGGGTGGCGCTGACGCTTGATGCCTGCAGCGGCGCCACCGACATGCGCATCCTCGGCACACTGATCGAAAACCGCATCCCCGCCACGATCTTCGTCACCGCGCGCTGGCTGAAGCGCAACGGCCTCGTCGTCGAGGTGATGAAGGCGCATCCGGATTTGTTCGAGATCGAGGACCACGGCGCCATGCACGTGCCGCCGATCGACGTGAAGATTTCCGTCTATGGCATCGCGGCAGCCGGCTCCGAGGCGGCAGTCACCGCCGAAGTCGATGGCGGTGCTGTCGCAATCAAGGCGCATGGCCTGCCGGCGCCGAAGTGGTTTCGCGGCGCGACGGCCAAATACACCCATTCGTCGATGAGCCAGATCCGCGCCATGGGCTATCGCATAGCCGGCTACTCGGTGAACGGTGACGGTGGCTCGCTGCTGGGTGCGGCGATGGCGGAGAAGCGCATTCGCGCCGCCAAGGACGGTGACGTCATCATCGCCCATATCAACCAACCGACCCATTCCGCCGGCGCCGGCGTTGCCCGCGGCATCCTCGACCTCAAGGCGAAGGGCTACAGCTTCGTGCGACTGAACGACATTCCGGACGAAATGACCGTCGGCGCGACGAACTGACCGCCAGCAACGGCTGATACCGGAAAATATCCGCACGCCGAGGGCGTTGGCGTAAGCCGCAAGTGTGGGCCGTGAATGCGGCGCGCCCTCCGCGGCGGTTCATGTCTCGTCGGCCACGAGGCCGCTGCTCGACGCAAAGTAGCGGTCCGTCGAAATCCGTTTTCCGTTGCCGGTTCCTCCCCGTAGGCTTCTCTCCCTATGCGACTGGTTCTGGAGGGGTGGGATGAAACGTGTCGTCTTCGGGCTCGTTATCGCACTGCTCGTGGAGGCTTCCTTGCCTACGCGTGCCTATGGCGCAGGCACGGCTCTGCCACCATTCGAGCAGGTGCTGGAGCGCGCCGAGGCCGGTGACGTTGAGGCCGAGGTCGATCTCGGCATGCGCTACCAGACCGGCGAAGGTGTTGCCCACGATGTCATGAAAGCCATCGGCTGGTACGGGAGGGCTGCAGCGAAGGGCAACGCGAAAGCCCAGTTCCTGCTCGGCTCGATCTACTTCAACGGTGCCGAAGGTGTGAAGCAGAACTATGTCGAGGCGCTTCGCTGGTTTCGGCTTTCAGCCGATCAGAAGACGCCGGCCGCCCAGTACAATATCGGCGTTCACTACGAACAGGGATTGGGTGTCGCCAAGGATGACGCGCAGGCCGTTGCCTACTACCGGCTGGCAGCGGAGCAGGGCTATGCCGCGGCCCAATACAATCTCGGCTACATGCTTCAGGAGGGGCGCGGAACGGCGCGCGATCCGGCCGCGGCCTTCGAATGGTATCGGAAGGCTGCGGACCAGGGGCTGGTTGCGGCCATGCACAATCTTGCCGTCGCCTACTTGCAGGGCAACGGTACGCTGAGGAATGACGCGGAGGCCTATCGCTGGGAGTCGCGCGCCGCGATCGGCGGGGAACCCCGCGCCCAGTACAATCTCGGCGTTATGTATGAGAGAGGCACCGGTGTCGAACGCAGCGTTCCCGAGGCGCTCAACTGGTATGTGCGAGCAGCCGAGCAGGGAAACATCGAAGGGCAGGTGAATGCCGGCAGGCTCTATTTCAATAGCGAGGCGGGGCGGGTCGATACCAAGGAGGGTGATCGCTGGCTGCGGCTTGCTGCGAATGCCGGAAACGGGCAGGCACAGAATCTCCTCTGCACGATCTACGCGCGCGCCTTCGGCGTCGGGCGTGACGATCGGGAGGCGGTGAAGTGGTGCCGCATGGCGGCGGGCCGGGGCATGGTCTCGGCGCAGGTGGATCTGGCAATCTTCTACATGCTGGGTCGCGGGGTCGAGAAGGACGAGGCTCAGGCATTCGAGTTGTTCCTGAAGGCGGCAGAACAGGGAAACCCGCAAGCGCAGATGAATGTCGGCGCCATGTACCTGACGGGTGCCGGCGTCGATGAAAACTACGCCGAGGCGCACCGCTGGTTCCTGATGCTTGCCGATCGCGGAGATCCCAAAGGGCAATTCAACCTGGCGGTCATGTATGCGAATGGCCAAGGTATCGAGAAGAACGCGAAGGAGGCGGCGCGGCTCTACAAGCTTTCTGCTGACCAGGGTTATGCCTTGGCGCAGTTCAATCTCGCCATCGCCTATCTCAATGGCATCGGCGTGGAGATTGACGCTCCGGCTGCCGTCAGGTGGTTCCGCAAGGCGGCGGAGCAAGGAAATGCCGACGCCCAATTCTTTCTCGGTATCGCCTATGCGAGAGGCGATGGGGTGGAGCAGGATCTTTCAGCCGCGGCCGAGTGGTATGCCAAGGCGGCCGCGCAAGGGATGCAGAAAGCGCAGGAGTTGCTGGCGAAGCTGCCTGAAGAGTATCGCCGTGCCTCACAGCGTTGAGCCTGCCGCGCCTTCGCGCATTTCAGACGCCTTTGCGCTGTAACCCTGTGACCTTCTCGACGAAATCGGCAATTGCCGCCGTGTCGTCGAGCTCGAACACCGGCAGATCGGAGCCTTCTACCGGATGATCGGCAGCGATTGCGCAGATGTGGGGGTCGGTGGGCGCCAGCGGCTCGCGGTTCGCTGACTCCAGACGGCGAGCCTCGACTTTCGGAATCGGTTCGCGCTTGTAGCCTTCGATGAGGACGAGATCGCAAGGCGCGAGCCGCGCCAGGATCTCCTTGAAGCCTGGCTCCGGGGCGCCGCGCAATTCGTGCATGATGGCAAATCGCGTGCCGGAGACGATCGTCACCTCATGGGCGCCGGCCTCGCGGTGACGGTAGCTGTCGGCCCCGACCTTGTCGATATCGAAGTCGTGGTGGGCGTGCTTGACGGTGGAGACGATGTAGCCGCGCCGCGTTAGCTCGGTGACGAGCCGTACCATCAGGCCAGTCTTGCCCGAATTCTTCCAGCCGGCGATGCCGAAGATCTTCATGGCGCTCATGTTTTGTCATCCTCGAAGAAACGCAACCATTGCTCCGCGTCGGTCAGATCCTCGGGCGTGTTGACGTTGAAGAACGGATCGAATGCGCCTTCTGCCGTCGCGATAAGCGGAAAATCGACCGTTACCGAAGGGTGGCGTTCGATGAAGGCGCGGACGCGGCGCTTCGGGTCACTTGTCAGAAAGGTCTCAAGCTCGTCCGCAAGGGCGACCGGCCAGAGCCCGAACAACGGATGCATCTGCGCGTTGGATGCCGCAACGGCAATCTGCTGGTGCTCTGTCAGGCCGGCAACCATTCGGGTGACGAGATCATCCGGAAAGAACGGCGTATCGGTCGGAACAACGACGACGTGGCTTGCTGCCGGATTGGTCGCCGCGACATGGCGCATGGCTGTCAGCACGCCAGCAAGCGGGCCGAGAAAACCGGGGACTGTGTCGGCGATGACGAGCACGCCTCTGTCGATGGCGCCAGCCGGATCGACGTTGAGGTTGACGGCGACGCTCGTCACCTGAGGCCGGAGCCGGGCGACGATGCGCGTCAACATCGTCTGACCGCCCAGCTGAAGGCCGAACTTCGGGCTGCCCATACGGCGCGACAATCCGCCGCCAAGGACGACGGCGGGCAGGGATGCGCTGATCAGGGGCGAGGGACGGCTTTCGGGCATTGTCGACTCCTATTCCAGTGGGCCGGTCAGCGAGCGCTGGGCGACGGCTTTGCGACCGCGCAGCGTCTCGCGATAGAAGGTGTAGAGACCCGAACCGATGATGATCGCGACGCCGACCAGCATCCAGTGATCCGGCACCTCGGCAAAGAAGAAGATGCCGATCGCAATCGACCAGATCAGGCTGGTGTAGCGGAAGGGGGCGATCACCGAAATGTCGCCGGCCCGCATCGCCAGCACGATCGTCTGGTAGCCGAGCATCAGCAGAACGCTTGCCGCAGCGATATGGCTGATGGTCGTCGTCGACATCGGCTGCCAGCCGCCCATCGGCTGGATGAGCAAGGCGCCGACGAGGGTGGTGACGAGCGAAGTCGACACGGTGATGTAGAGCGCCGGCACGTCGTGGCCGATGCGGCGGGTACAGAGGTCGCGGGTGGCGGTGACGAAGACGCACCCAACCACGGTCAGCGCCGCCGGCGTGAAGCCCTCGGGGCCCGGCCGGAGCACGATGAGCACGCCGATGAAGCCGGCGATGATCGCGGTCCAGCGGCGCCAGCCGACCGGTTCGCCGAGGAAGAGTGCGGCGCCGAGCGTGACGGCCAGGGGAAGCGCCTGCATGATTGCCGAGGCGTTGGCGAGCGGGATCTGGCCGAGGGCCGAAATATAGGTGACCGAGGCCAACGCCTCCATGGCGATGCGCAAGAGGATCACCGGCCGCATCAGCGTTCCGATCGGCCGGAAGGCGCGAAAATGCCAGGCCGCGAGCACGACCATCAGCGTCGTCAGCAAACCGCGCACGAAGATGATCTGCCCCACATTCATTGCGCCGGTGACGGATTTGACGAGCGCGTCGTTGCACGAGAACGTGACCATCGCCAGGCACATGAAAAGAATGCCGCGGAAATTGGTGGAGGCTTGCATGCTGGCTGTCCTGCGACGCCGGGCAAGCGGCCTGCGCTGCCGGCGGATGGGGAGGCGAATCCGTGAATGGATCGCCTAATGTTTAAGCATTGGCTGCCGGGTTGTGCAAACGGGATCGCATGCCGCCCCGACTTTTCTTGTCCGGCAAGTAGAAGAGATGCCTTCGAGGGAGAACCTTTGCCGGAAAGACTGTCGCATGCCGGTAAAGCCGGTGTGTTCGAACATAAGCTCATTCGCGGAATCTTAAGTTTCGCTGCCTATCGTCGCCACAATTCCGCATCCATTCGCATGACGCGATCGGCGGGGTGGCGCCGCAATAAACCTTGCAGGGTGGCCATTCCAGGGACGTTTGCTTGAGGCTTGGGAGAGCCTCCGGCCGATGGCCCATCGGTGTTTCCGCCAAGAAAAACCGCCGCGCGGGCCTGCTTCCCATAAGAATAATCAGGGGTGCGCAATGTCTTTCATCGATCGCTTGCTGCAACGGCTGCGTATCGTCACCAAGGTGCTGCTTTTCGTGGTTCCGCTCGTGGCGCTTATCGCCGGCATTGGTCTCATCGGCTTCTTCACTGCCCGCACGCTCAACGGCCATATGACCGTGACGCGGGAAACCATCAACAATCTCTCGGATTTCCAGGCGCTGCGCGGCGCGCTGCAGGCTTTTGCCGATGCGCCGAGCGAGGAAACGCGCACGGCACTGTCGGCCCAGATCGACGAACAGGAAAGCGGCGTGAAGACGCTCGACGGCCTGTTGACCCGTGCCGAGGACAAGGCGGAAATCGCTTCGGTGCTTACGCTTGGTCAAGCCATGCGCAGCCAGACGGACAAGCTCTGGGCGACCAAGCTCGAGCGCGACCAGGTGACGGCGTCGCTCGACAAGGCTCTTGCCGACATGACCGAACAGGGCAATGGCGCCTACAAGCAGATCGACATCATCCGCAAGGAATCGGGTGAAAAGGAGGCCTTTGCCAAGGCGTTGCTGTTCGATGCCGCCGCCTATCAGGGCCTTGCGGAGCGCATCAAGAAATTCCGCCTGCCGGTAACCATGGCCGTCAACCCCGACGCCAAGATCGACCAGGCGAACAAGCTTCTGCCGCATCTCATGAAGCAGATCGAAGAGGCGGAAAAGATCGCCTCGGAAAAGGTGCAGGCGCCGATTGCCGAACTGAAGGATCAGGCAACGAAGGTGCAGGCGACCCTTGCCGGCGGCGATGACAACGAGGCGAAGAAGAACGCGCTGGTGCCGATCCTCAGCAAGTTCTCGAAATACGAAGCGGACTTTGCCAAGGAGGCCGCGAAGAATTCCGACACGGCCGCCAAGCGCTTCGTCGGCATGGATGCCGAGATCTCGCAGCTGAAGACCCTGATCGCGCTGATGGGCGACACCTTCAAGGGCCTCGACAGCACGCGGCTGCACATCAGCGAACTGCATCGCAAGCTCGATGCCGCCGGCCGCGAGCCGGTCATGGCCGACATCCTGGCGGTTCGCGAAACCTCAGCCAAGCTCGGCGAACTCGGCGGCAAGAACGCTGCCCTTCGCGACCTTCCGGGTAAGCTCGGCCCGTCGCTCGACAACATCGACAAGGACACCGCTGCATTGATCGACGTCGGCGGCCGCTGGCAAACGGCAAAGAGCGAAGCGGCGACGATGGTCGCAGCCGCCAGCACGACGCTCGAAAGCTTCGTCAGCAGCGCCCAGGAGGCCGGCAAGGTCGACAGCCAGCGTTCGGCCGACGTTTCGATCGTGGCGATGATCGCCGGCACGCTGCTCGCCATCATCGGTGGCCTGATGCTGGTCGAGACGCTGCGCGGTCCGCTGAAGCGCGTGACCGAAACGATGACGCGGCTTGCCAATGGTGACCTCGACGTTGCCATCGAAGGCCGCAACCGCGGCGACGAGATCGGCGACATGGTGCGCTCGGTTGCCGTCTTCCGCGACAATGCGGTCGAGAATGTCCGGCTTGGTCGTGAGGCCGAGGCCGCGCGCGCGCTTTCTGCAGAAGAGGAAACGCGCCGGGCTGCTGAGCGCGCCCGCATCGAGGCCGAGCAGATGCAGGCGCTGAACGCGCTCTCCGACGTGCTCGCAGCACTTGCCGATGGCGATCTCGAAGAGGGCATGTCCGAGGATCTGCCCGCCGATTACGTGATCATGGCCCGCACCTACAACAATGCGGTCGAGGCGCTGCGGGCGACGCTTGCCGACGTGCGCGTTGTCACCGGCGAGATCACCGGCGGCACCGGCAATCTCGCCGCGTCGGCTGACGATCTGGCGCGCCGGACCGAGCAGCAGGCGGCAGCCCTCGAGGAAAGCTCGCGGGCGCTGCGTCAATTGACCGATATCGTCCGCGCGACGGCCGAAAGCGCCCGCAAGACGACGGTTTCGGTCGGCGAGACCAACTCCTACGCCAAGCATTCCGGCCAGGTGGTCGCCAAGGCGATCGATGCCATGGCCGAGATCAACCGCTCCTCGGAGAAGATCAGCACCATCATCGGCGTCATCGACGAGATCGCCTTCCAAACGAACCTGCTTGCGCTCAACGCCGGCGTCGAGGCGGCGCGGGCAGGCGAGGCGGGCCGGGGTTTTGCCGTCGTCGCGCAGGAGGTGCGTGAACTCGCCCAGCGCTGTGCCGGGGCTGCCCGCGAGATCAAGGGGCTGATTTCCGAAAGCTCGGCACAGGTGAGAAGCGGCGTCGCTCTCGTCCAGGAAACCGGCGACGCGCTGACAGTGATCAACAGCCACATAGGCACGATCCACGACCTCGTCAGCAACATCGAGGCTTCGGCCGCCGACCAGTACACCGGTCTCAACGAGGTGAACTCGGCGGTGCATCAGGTCGAGATGATCACCCAGCAGAACGCCGCGATGGTCGAGGAAAACACCGCCGAGATCCATGGCCTGCGCCGGCAGGTGGAAGCGCTCAACGACAAGATCGAACGCTTCCGTACCGGGACGGACGGTATCGGCGCCCGCGGACAGGGGCATCGAAGCTACGCGGCTTAAGTGTCCGGGCGGGCGGCTTGGGCACCCGCTGACCAACCCTCTCCCCGCAGGCGGGGCGAGGGAACGTGCCGGAGGGGCAAGTGCGCCCATACAGGCGCTATCCACTTACACGCGGAATACGTGGGGACACGAAGGTGTGCCCCACATTCCCTTCTCCCCACCTGCGCGGAGAAGGTGCCGGCAGGCGGTTGAGGGGCCGCCTGCCGGTTGTTCTTCCAAATTGGTATCCTGATGAAAGATCAGCCGCCGGTGACGCTCATGTGGCGGGCAACCGCCGGGCGGTTGTGCTCGCGGTCGATGATGAAGTCGTGGCCCTTCGGCTTGCGGCCGATCGCCTCGTCGATCACCTGGCTGAGATAGGCATCGTCTTCGGAAGCGCGCAGCGCTGTACGCAGGTCGGCCGCGTCGTTCTGGCCGAGGCACATATAGAGCGTGCCGGTGCAGGTGAGACGGACGCGGTTGCAGCTCTCGCAGAAATTATGCGTCATCGGCGTGATCAGGCCGAGCCTTCCGCCGGTTTCCGCCACCTCGAGGTAACGGGCAGGGCCGCCGGTGCGATAGGGAATCTCCGAGAAGGTGAACTGCTCTTCCAGTTGCCGGCGCATTTCCGACAGCGGCATGTAGTGGTCGGTCCGATCTTCTTCGATCTCGCCCATCGGCATGGTCTCGATCAAGGTCAGGTCCATGCCGCGGCCATGGGCCCAGCGCATGAGATCGGGAATCTCTGCGTCGTTGAAGCCTTTCAACGCAACGGCATTGATCTTGATCTTCAGGCCGGCCGCCTGGGCTGCGTCGATGCCTTCCAGGACCTTGGAGAGATCGCCCCAGCGGGTGATCTGATGAAACTTTGCCGGGTCGAGCGTGTCGAGCGAGACGTTGATGCGCTTGACGCCGCAGTCTGCAAGCTCGGCGGCATATTTCGCAAGCTGCGAGCCGTTGGTCGTCAGCGTCAGTTCGTCGAGCCGGCCGGCCTCGATCTCGCGACCGAGTTCGCGCACCAAAAACATGATGTTCTTGCGCACCAGCGGCTCGCCGCCGGTGAGCCTGAGCTTGCGGACACCCTTCTCGATGAAGGCGGAACAGAGACGCTGCAATTCTTCAAGCGTCAGCAGATCCTTCTTCGGCAGGAAGGTCATGTGCTCGGCCATGCAATAGGTGCAGCGGAAATCGCAGCGGTCGGTAACGGACACGCGCAGATAGGTGATCGCCCGGCCGAATGGGTCGATCATCGGGGCTGTCTTCTGCTCCAGCGGCAGAGCGCCAGATCTGTCTATCGTTGCTGTGTTCAAGCGTCTTTCTCCCAGCCCCTTCAATGTCGTCGTCGAAGATCGTCGCGTCAAGGCGCATACTGTCGCAAAGTGTTGATCGGAAGAGACGGGTAATTCTCGCGCGCCGATTTCTGCGCTAGTGCATTGTTGTCCTTCAGAGCAATGCCGCATCGGGGGACGCAGATTACGGCGAATGGCCGGCATCCGGTTTGTCGTACGCGAAAGGAAGCAGCAAAATGAGCGAATTCTGGCCGACGGAATTGCGGGTGTCGAAGGATCGCCACCGGCTTGTGGTGACGTTCAACGACGGAGCCTCCTTCGATCTCTCGGCCGAGATGCTGCGGGTGCTTTCGCCGTCGGCCGAAGTGCAGGGCCATGGTCCCGGTCAGCGGGTGACCGTGCCCGGCAAGCGCAACGTGCAGATCATTTCGGTGCAGCCGACCGGCAACTATGCGGTGCGCATCGGTTTTGACGACTTCCACGACACCGGCATCTTCACCTGGAACTACCTGCGCGAACTCGGCGAAAAGGGTGCGGAACTGTTTGCCGGCTACGAGCAGGAGCTCGTGGAGAAGGGCATGTCACGGGACAAGGCCGAGAAGCCGCGCTGACGACGACCGTGCGCCCGCGTGTGGTTTCAGGGGCGCTACGGCCGCGTGGCGCCCACCTCAGGCCAATTCGCCTTCCTCCCGCAAGAGCAGGCCGATCAGCCGCTCCATGGAGCGGGTTACCACCAGGCAGTCATCGATCGACTCATCGTCGAGCAATCTTTCGATCAGCGCCGTGTGGATCTCCATCGCGGTCTCCGTCAGCGTGCGGCCCTCGGGCGTCAGCGATAGCCTGAGCACCCGTTTGTCCTTCTCGTCACCGCGACGCAGGATCAGGCCGCGTTTTTCCAGATGCGGCAGCAGCATGCTCATGTTGGAGCGGCCGACCAGGAGCTTGCGCGCCAGTTCCTGCTGCGAGATGCCGTCGAACCGGTAGAGATTGATCAGGATGTCGAGATGCGGGGGCTTGATATCGAGATGGGCGATCTCGCGGGTTACCGTCTGCTGCATCAATTGGCAGGCACGGGCAACCGCGATCCAGCTGCGGAAGCGAGGGTGGTCCCAGGGAAAATGATGTTCTGTGGTCACTTGATTTTTGTTCATCGTTGTACAATTATGTTCAGCATTGAACATTTTTAGAGATTCTCACTATGGCATCCTTTGCGATCAAGGTCATCCGTAACGCGCTGAAAGGCGTCGACGCGTTTTCACCCGAGGCGGCCGGGCGGCTCGCTTTCAGGCTGTTCACCCTCACGCCCGGCAGAAGGCCGAAGAATGCCAAGGAAAGGGCGGCGCTTGCGGCTGCGGCCCCGGTGATCGCCAGGGGGCAGCCGGTGACGCTCTCCTATGCCGGCGGCTGGGTGCTGGCGCGCAAGTTCGCCGCACCGCGCGAGGCCGCCAACACCAAGCGCATTCTCCTCGTGCACGGCTGGGGATCGCGCAGCGACTATCTGTCGGCGATGATCGACGGCCTGGTCAAGGGCGGCGCCGAGGTGGTGACGCTCGATTGGCCAGGGCACGGCGCTTCGCCGGGGCGCACGCTGACGATGCCGGCGGCGGTTCGAGCGATCGACGCGGCCTGGCGGCATTTCGGCAATTTCGACGTCTGTGTCGGCCATTCCTTCGGCGGCGGCAGCCTGGCCTGTGCGGCCGGCGGCATCGTCTGCGACGTGCACAGCCATATGCCGAGAAAGCTGGTGCTGATCGGCGCGCCGAGCGAGATGACCTGGCTTTTCAAAGGGTTCGGAAAAATCCTTCGCCTGTCGCCAAAGGCGCAGGCGGCTTTCGAAGGCGTGGTCGAGCGTCTGTCCGGACGGCGCCTTGATGATTTCGATGCCGCGCGGGTGATCCAGGCGCGTGCCGTGCCGACGCTCATCATCCATGCGGAAGACGACAAGGAAGTCTCCGCCGACCATGCGCGCCGTTATGCGGCGGCCGGGCCGAATGTCGAGATGCACTGGGCAAACGGTTTTGGCCACAGGCGCATTGTTTCGGCCGCACCCGTGATTGCGCGGATCAACGCCTTCATACACGCGGAAGATCAAAAAGCCGCCGCCTGACTATTTTTCGTTGACCTCGTCATCAGTCTGTCATGCTATCGGCCGAAGGGTCACTGGCCCGGGATTCGGCGCGCAGATCAGCGCCCTGATCGTTCCCCGGGAAAATTTGGCAGCATTGGAGGACGGTATGTCGATCATCGCCTCGGTCGAGGAACTCAACGCGCTCTATGGCGGCGTCAGCGAAGCATCGGTGGCCAAGGTCACCAAGACGTTGACGGCTGAATACCGGCTGATGATCGAGGCATCGCCTTTCTGCGCGCTCGCGACCGTCGGTCCGGAGGGCCTGGATTGCTCGCCGCGCGGGGACGATGATTGCGTCGTGCGGATCGCCGACGACAGGACGGTGCTGATTCCGGACTGGCGCGGCAACAACCGCGTCGATTCGCTCGCCAATATCGTGCGCGATCCGCGCGTGGCGCTGATGTTCCTGATCCCCGGCTCGAACACGACGATGCGAATCAACGGCACGGCGGTCCTCAGTGTCGATCCTGGCTTGACGGAAAGCTTCGAGGTCGACGGCAAACATCCGCGCAGCGTTATCGTCGTGACGATCGGTGAGGTCTATTTCCAATGCGCCCGCGCCGTCATGCGCGCCCAGCTCTGGAACCCAGACCGCTTCCTCGATCCGGCATCGCTGCCGACGCCTGGCACGCTTCTGAAGGCCGCCAAGGCGGATTTCGACCGCGAAACCTATGACCGCGAATGGCCGGGACGCGCCGCCAAGACCATGTGGTAGGCTGCGTCCCGGCTGATCGGCGCGATTAGGCAAGCACAGAAACTGGAGGCGAGGGTGCTGCGGCAAGCTATGACAGGTGCCCTCCTGCTCGCCTTTCTAGCCGGCAAGGCGTCGGCCACCGAGCCGTTGCTATCCGAGAAGCTCAGGCTGCTGGCAGCCAGCTACCCTGATACCATCGAGCGCATCGAGAGTAATGCCCTGGTCCTCAGGGATGGCGGACCGCCGATCGTCATCGACGACGGCCGAGCGAAAAGCCATGCCGAGAAACTCGCCGCAGGAGACGTCGAGGACAGCCTGTCGCTGATCTATCCGCTTGGTGCCTGTGCGACGCCACCGGCGGTCGATTTCGACCCGGGGCGCATCCGCAGCGAAGCGCTGCTGAAACGGCTCTATGGCGGCAGCGCTGCAGCCGTCCGGCGGGATCTCGTGAGCGTGGACTGGTTCGGCGAACGGCTGCAAGTGACGGGGAAGTACGGGATGGCGGCGGCGCTGAAGGCTGTTGCTGCCGACCTTTCGCGGCAAGCCGAACTCAAGCGCTATCTCAGCCCGAGTGCCGGTACCTTCAACTGGCGGCCAATTGCCGGCGCTGCGACGTTGTCGGTCCACAGCTTCGGTGCGGCCATCGATATCAACACGCGCTTTGCCGACTATTGGCGTTGGGCGGGAAAAGCCAGGGGCGGCTACCGCAACCGCTATCCGCTGGACATCGTCCAAGCCTTCGAGAAACACGGCTTCATCTGGGGCGGCCGCTGGTATCACTTCGACACGATGCACTTCGAGTACCGGCCGGAGATCATCGCAATCGCTCGCGCCGCAGGCGCCGATTCCTGCCGCCGGTAACGCATTTGAGCGGAAAGCGGGCTCGTTGCCCATGAAACGCAAAAGGCGCCCGTGAAGGCGCCTGTTGTCGGTTTCATTTCAGATAGGCACTGCTGTCTCAGCGGCGGTAGATCAGCCAGTTGCGGCCGGATTCCTTGCGCATGCCGTCTTCGAAGAGAACCGTCTTGTTGCGGCCGGCGTTCTTGGCCGAGTAGAGCGCGATGTCGGCCTTGTTGTAGAGGTCGACCGGGTCTTCGGCGGCCGTCGCCATGCAAACGCCGACGGACAGCGTGATCGGGCCGTAATTGACGCCGGTCTTGGAGTTGCGGAAGGGCGTTGCGGCCAGCACGGTGCGGATGCGGTCGGCGATCTGGAGGCATTCTTCCTGGCTGCTGTCGCCGAGGATGATGGCGAACTCCTCGCCGCCGGTGCGAGCGACGAAGGCTTCGCGGCGCAGGTTGGCGCGCAGCACGCCGCCGACGGTCGCAAGGATCTTGTCGCCGACCGGATGGCCGAAGGTGTCGTTGACCTTCTTGAAATGGTCGATGTCGGCAACGAGCAGGCCGGTGAAGTTTCGCAGGTGCTCGTTGTTGTAGACGGCCGCCAGATTGTCGTCGAAGGCACGGCGGTTGGCGAGCCGCGTCAGCGAGTCGGTGTTGGCGATACGCTTGTACTCGTCGAGCTCCTGCCGAATGACCTCCATCTCGAAGGACTTCTGCACGACAGTCTCGACGCGTTCCTTGCCCTGGCTCATCGTCTCGGCCGTGGCGTCGGTCAGGATGCCGATTGCGTTGCGCAGGATATCGGCGCTCGACGCGCTCTTGCTGACGATGTTGACATAGGCTTCGTCGAGAACCTTGTTGTAGTTCTCGAGCGCGTACTGCTCGTCGCGCAACAGGGTGACGAGTTCGGCAAGCTTGGCCGCGAGCGTGGTGTGGGCGCGCTCGATGCCGTTGGAGCGATGGATGTGGCTGAAATACTGCGCGCCGATTGCATCCAGTTCTTCCTGGGTCGCGCGGCTGCCGAGCGCTGCCAGCTCCTTCGACAATTGCGGGTTGGAGCCGAGATAGGCTTCGTAATAGAGCTCGTAGTTGCGGGGGATGGGCGCCACGCCCATCATGCGCATCGCATGGGTTACCTGCGCTGCGATATCGGGCGTCTGAGCCTTGCCCGAGCTTGCCGTTTGCATCTGCAAACCCCCTAATATGAAACGCTGCTTATCGGTCATTATTTTTAGGGGCAAATGATTTGCGAAGTCTTAATATTTGCCGCCGTCGCGCCGCCGCATCATGACCGATCACGGCAGATTTTGCCGATGGACAGTGCGTTCGAGATATCAAAGCCACGGCGCCTTGGAGGCGCCGTGGTGTATCAAAATGGATCAGGCCGGGCTGATCATTGTTTCCGGACGAACGACCGCGTCGAACTCTTCGTTCGTCACATAGCCGCCGCCGACTGCTTCTTCACGCAGCGTCGTGCCGTTCTTGTGGGCGGTCTTGGCGATCTTGGCGGCGTTGTCGTAGCCGATCTTCGGAGCAAGCGCCGTCACCAGCATCAGCGAGCGGTCGAGTGCCGCCTTGATGTTGTCTTCGCGTGCCTCGATGCCGACGACGCAATTGTCGGTGAAGGATACGGCCGCATCGGCCAGCAGCTGCACCGACTGCAGGAAGTTGTATGCCATCAGCGGGTTGAAGACGTTGAGCTCGAAATGGCCCTGGCTGCCGGCGAAGGTGAGTGCGGCGTGGTTGCCGAACACCTGGACGCAGACCTGGGTCAGGGCTTCGCACTGGGTCGGGTTGACCTTGCCGGGCATGATCGACGAGCCAGGCTCGTTTTCGGGCAGCGACAGTTCGCCAAGACCCGAGCGCGGGCCGGAGCCGAGGAAGCGGATGTCGTTGGCGATCTTGAAGAGGGCGGCGGCTGTCGCATTGATCGCGCCATGGCTGAAGACCATGGAATCATGGGCGGCGAGCGCTTCGAACTTGTTCGGCGCCGAGGTAAACGCGATCCCGGTGATCTTGGCGATCTCTTCAGCGACCTTTTCGGCAAAGCCGACAGGCGCGTTGAGGCCGGTACCGACGGCCGTGCCGCCCTGGGCGAGTTCGCAAAGGCCCGGCAGCGTCATTTCGATGCGCTTGATCGAGGAGGCGACCTGCGCCGCGTAGCCGGAGAACTCCTGGCCGAGCGTCAGCGGCGTTGCGTCCTGGGTGTGGGTGCGGCCGATCTTGATGATGTGGTCGAACGCCTTGACCTTGGCTTCGAGCGCCTTGTGCAGGTGCTTCAGCGCCGGCAGCAGGTCATGGATGACGCGCTCGGCGCAGGCGATATGCATGGCCGTCGGATAGGTGTCGTTCGACGACTGGCTCATGTTGACGTGGTCGTTCGGATGCACCGGCTTCTTCGAGCCCATGACGCCGCCGAGCAGTTCGATGGCGCGGTTCGAGATCACCTCGTTGGCGTTCATGTTCGACTGCGTGCCGGAGCCGGTCTGCCAGACGACGAGCGGGAAATGGTCGTTGAGCTTACCGTCGATCACTTCCTGGGAAGCCTTGACGATGGCATCGGCGACGGTCGAATCCAGCCGGCCGAGCGCCTGGTTGGTGCGGGCGGCCGCCTGCTTGACGATGCCGAGCGCCCGGACGATCGAGGCCGGCTGTTTTTCCCAGCCGATCTTGAAGTTGCCGAGCGAACGCTGGGCCTGGGCGCCCCAATAGCGGTCGTTTGCCACTTCGATGGGGCCGAACGTATCTGTTTCCGTGCGCGTCGATGTCATCGTGATACCTGCCTTGATCATGCGGTTCATCAAGCCTGGCGAGGGGCCGTGTGGCCGATCTCTCCAGGGTGCCGGGCCTCTCTCTGCCCCGACGGCTGGAGCTTGTAAAGGGGCGGTCCATGGCTGGCCATGCTACAATCGTTTGAAACCCCTTGGGCGTGGCGGGTGCATGCCGCGTCACCGTGATTCGGTCCTTGCCGGGCGTTTGGCGGCGTTGTGATGTTTCGGTCACAGACGCCATCTTCTTTTCCAGCGCCGATCGCCGGCCGCCGCCCGTGCCAACGCGCGCACCGAAATAAAATCCAGTGGGATCAAATTTTTATCGCTCGCTGAACGTCCTGCAAATGAGGCGTTGGGGAGATTCTAGACGGAGGTTCGAGGACGATCGTTATCGGCGCGTTTCCTTTTCATTCACCATCCTTTTCTATAACTTTTAGCGCACGAGGGCGTGGCGAGAATCTGGCTTCAGCCGAATTCGGCGACAACGCGATACGGGGACGTAGTTTCATATGAGAGTTCTTAAGACGGCAGCGATCGTGGCGCTCATGAGCGGCTGTGCGATCGCGACCATGGACGCGCGGCCGGCTTCGGCCTTCACGTTCGGCGATTTCATTCGGGCAGGCAGAAAGAAGCCCGAGGCGCAGCAGGTGCAGCCGACCCAGCCGCTCCCGGGTGTGGGCACGATGGCTGACCCGCAGCAGGCGGCCAAGCCGCTGCCGAAGATCACCGGCCCGAAATACTATACCTACAAGGCGGAGCCGCTACGTCGGATCGCAACCGACAAGCTGCTCGATCCCTTGGTCACCGGCTCCGTGCGCAACGACGCGCTGCCGCCGGTGCTGCGCATGCCGCTGGCTGACGCGCGGCAGTTCCTTCCCGGCATCAATGTGCGCGCCTCGGGTGACGTCGCAAAGGCGGTCGAAGCCCATTACGGCGCCCGTATGGATTACATCTGGATTGGCGCCGAAGGCGTCGACGCCAAGGCGAAGGCGGCGGTTGCCGTTCTTGCCGACGCCGCCAAGGTCGGCCTCGATCCGCAGGATTATGCCGTCAGCGTGCCCTCCGATACGTTCGATCGCGGCGACATGATCGCCCGCGAGAAAGAGCTTGTGCAGTTCGAGATCGCGCTTTCGGCAGCGACGCTCAGCTACGTGCAGGACACGGTGCGCGGTCGCATCGACCCGAACAAGATCTCCGGCTACCACGACTTCAAGCGCAAGACGGTGGATCTGCTGCCGCTTCTCGACAAGATGTCGGCAAGCAGCGACATGACCGCGCTTCTCAATGAGCAGAACCCGAAGAGCGCGCAATTTGCCGCTCTTTCTGCCGAACTGGTGAAGCTGCGCTCCGAGCAGAGCGTCGAGCAGCGCGTCGAAATCGCGCCCGGCACGCTGCTGAAGCCGGGTCAGAGCAATCCCGAGCTCGCCAACGTCATCGCAGGTATCCGCCTCAAGGGCTCGGAGAAGCTGAAGGCCGATCATGCCACGGTTCTTGCCGCCTACCAGGGCACGCCGGAATACACGCCGGAGCTGGTTGCTGTGGTGGAGGCCTTCCAGCAGGAGCACGGGCTCAAGGCCGACGGTGTCGTCGGCCAGGCGTCGCTTCGCATCCTGACGGGCGGCGACACGGTCGCCTCCAAGATCAACAAGCTCGAAATCGCCATGGAGCAGGCGCGCTGGCTGCCGGATGGTCTCGGCGACCGCTACGTCTTCATCAACCAGCCGGCCTTTACCGCCACCTACGCCGACAAGGGCGCCGAGCAGTTCTCCATGCGCGTCGTCGTCGGGTCCAAGGCGAACCAGACCTACTTCTTCCAGGACGAGATCCAGACGGTCGAGGTCAACCCCTACTGGGGCGTGCCGCAGTCGATCATCGTTAACGAGATGCTGCCGAAGCTCAGGAGCGACCCGAACTATCTCGACCGGATGGGCTACCAGGTCGAGGTCGGTGGTCGCCCGGTCCCGTCCGCATCGGTCAACTGGAACGGCTCGACCGCATCGGTTGCCGTGCGTCAGCCGCCGAGCAGCGACAATGCGCTTGGCGAGTTGAAGATCCTGTTCCCCAACAGTCACGCGATCTACATGCACGACACGCCGTCGAAGAGCTTCTTCAAGCGTGACAATCGCGCGCTCAGCCATGGCTGCGTGCGGCTTGCCGATCCGCGCCTGATGGCGGCGGCCGTGCTCGGCACCAGCGTCGACGATGTCGGCAAGGAGATCGCCGGCGGCCGCAACAAGGCGCTGCAGGTTCCGGTGAAGGTTCCCGTCTACGTCGCCTACTTCACGGCTTGGCCGAACAAGGACGGCGTGGTCGAGTACTTCAACGACGTCTATGAGCGCGACATGTATATGAACCGGGCCTTCGAGGCGACGCGCGGCGCACGCCGGGCAGAAGGATAAGCAAGAAAAAGGCCGCTTCGAGCGGCCTTTTTCCTGTCTGCTATTTGGAAAACAGGCCCGAGACCAGATCCGGGGTCAGTTCGTCGAAGTGGCTGATGACAACGGTGGGGTCGAGGCTTTCGACCGGAACATCGGAATAGCCGAAGGGAACGGCGATCGAGGGTACCTGAGCATTGCGGGCGACGAGGAAGTCGTTGAGGCTGTCGCCGACCATCACGGCGCGGGTCGCCAGGCCCCCGGCATTGGACACCGTGCGCAGCAGGTGGGCAGCATCCGGTTTGCGCACTTCGAAGGTATCGCCGCCCGATATCGCGGCGAAGCGCTCGATCAGGCCGAGCCGTTCGAGCAGACGCGTGGCGAGCTTTTCCGGCTTGTTGGTGCAGACCGCGAGCTTGAAGCCGGCGCCGGATAGGCGGTCGAGCGCGTCGACCAGGCCCGGATAGGGCAGCGAATCGCCCGGCATCGAGCCGTGGTAGAAATCGACGAATTCCTTCAGCTGCCATTCCAGCATGTCTTCGGCCAGCGGCTTTTGCCGCATCGCAAAGGTGCGCTCGATCATGGCGCGGGCACCGTGGCCGACGAGATGGGTGAGGTCGCCGTAGGTGACCGGCTCGACGCCGGCCTGGGTAACCGCATGGTTGAGGCTGGCGACCAGGTCTGGCGCCGTGTCGACGAGCGTTCCGTCGAGATCGAAGACGACAATGGGAGAAGACAAGGAGAAAACCTCTTGGCGCTGAAAACCGTTGTTGATCGGGTAGGCGAACTCATCGGCGATTGCAATGGCAAGCGGCGCCGGCAAGCACACGGAATCCTGAGTGCCGATTTCATTTTGACTTTTGTTTGCGTCGTCGGGCGTGTAAGTGTCACAGCGGAAAAACGGGCGGCCGTTCGCTGATTGCGGCCTATTGCCCGTGCGAATCACAAGGGAGCGACCGGCGCATGGACGCCCGCGAAATGAAGATCAAAGCCGCGGCCGCGGCGCTGGAATATGTCGAAGACGGCATGCGTCTCGGCATCGGCACGGGTTCCACGGCCGAGGAGTTTGTGCGGCTCCTGGCCGAGAAGGTTGCAGCGGGCTTTCGCATCGAAGGCGTTCCCACCTCGGAGCGCACGGCGCGGCTCTGCCTCGAACTCGGCGTTTCGCTGAAGTCGCTCGACGAGCTGCCCGAACTGGACCTGACGATCGACGGCGCCGACGAGGTCGATGGTCAGCTGCGTCTGATTAAGGGCGGCGGCGGCGCGCTACTGCGCGAGAAGATCGTTGCGGCTGCGTCCAAGCGCATGATCGTAATTGCCGACGAGACGAAAGTGGTCGACGTTCTCGGCGCCTTCAAGCTTCCGATCGAGGTCAATCCTTTCGGTCAGGTGGCAACCCGGATCGCGATCGAAAAGGTTGCCTCGCGCCTCGGACTTTCCGGCGACATCACGGTCCGCCAGTCCCATGACGGCGCCTTTCTGACGGACGGCGGGCACCTCATTCTCGATGCATCTTTTGGCCGTATTCCTGATGCAGATGCGCTCGCCGGGGAGCTGAATGCCATTCCCGGCGTCGTCGAGCACGGGCTTTTCATCGGCATCGCTTCGCTGGCAATCATTGCCGGGCCGCAAGGGGCACGCACGCTGACTGCGTCCTGAGCCGGCTTCGCTGCCCCGTCAGGGGCAGGAGCGGTGAAGACAACAGGTTTCCATACATGCGGGCCTGGCGGCGGCAATCGCCCGGGCAGCATGCGACAAACACAGGAGCAAGGGTAAAAATGAACAAACTCGCAGGTCTTGTCCGCACTTTCGCTGCCACCGCGGTTCTGCTGTCCGCGTCCGTTCCGGCGGTTAAGGCCCAGGACGTCTCCGAAGACCAGATCAAGGCGGCGCGCGCGACGATCGCTGCTCTCGGCGTAACCAACAGCTTCGACAACATTCTGCCGAACCTTGCCGAGCGTCTGAAGAACACGCTGATCCAGGCATCGCCGAACCATCAGGAACTGATCACTGCGACCGTCGACGACAAGGCGCTGAGCCTTGCCGCCCGCCGCGCCGATCTCGAGAACGAAGCCGCGACGATCTACGCCAAGACCTTTTCGCTCGAAGAGCTGAACGCGATCACCGAGTTCTACAACTCGGCCGCCGGCAAGAAGCTCCTGAACGACGGCCCGATCGCATCCCGCGAACTCCTGAAGGCCGCAGACATCTGGGCATCGGGCGTATCGCGCGACCTGACCCAGGAAGCCACCAAGTCGCTCGACGAGAAGGTCGGCTCCACCCAGCCGGCAGCAGCCGAAGGTGCAGTTCAGGCGCCGGCACAATAAGCCGCGGCGCCGAGCGCCTTCATCACGTTTCGAGGAGCCCGGAGCGATCCGGGCTTTTCTTTTGCCCGGAGGCTCCACTATATGTGCCTGCGACGCGGCCATCGGCTGCGCCCGGTTGCGTGTCGGCCCAGGATCGTTCGGCGCGCTTTTCAGATCGCCATTTCGGCCCGCTTGCTTTCAGGAGACTGCCCATGCCCGCTTTCGACTATGACCTTTTCGTAATCGGCGGCGGTTCGGGCGGCGTGCGCAGCGGGCGTCTTGCAGCAAGCCTCGGCAAGAAGGTCGCGATCGCGGAAGAGTTTCGCTATGGCGGCACCTGCGTTATCCGCGGCTGCGTTCCGAAGAAGCTTTATGTCTACGCGTCGCAGTTTTCCGAGCACTTCGAAGATGCAGCGGGCTTCGGCTGGACGGTCGGCGAAAGCACGTTCGACTGGAAGAAGCTGGTCGCCGCCAAGGAGCAGGAAATTACCCGGCTCGAAGGGCTCTACCAGAAGGGCCTCAACAATGCGGGCGCCGAAATCCTGCATACGCGCGCCGAGCTCGTCGGCCCGAACACGGTTCGCCTGCTCGACAGCGGCAAGACGGTAACGGCCGAACGCATCGTCATTGCCGTCGGAGGTCATCCGACCCCGCATGACGCGCTGCCCGGCCACGAGCACTGCATTTCCTCCAACGAAGCCTTCGACCTTGCGGAACTGCCGAAGTCGATCCTGATCGCCGGCGGCGGCTACATCGCCGTCGAGTTCGCCAATGTCTTCCACGGCCTCGGCGTCGAGACGACGCTGATCTATCGCGGCAAGGAAATTCTCTCGCGGTTCGACCATGACCTGCGCCGCGGGCTGCACGTCGCTATGGAGGAGAAGGGCATCCGCATCCTTTGCGAGGACATTATCCAGTCCGTCACGCTCGACGCCGACGGCAAGCGCGTCGCGCACACGATGAAGCACGGCGACATCGTCGCCGACCAGGTCATGCTGGCGCTCGGGCGTGTGCCGAACACCAGAGGTCTCGGCCTGGAGGCCGCCGGCGTCAAGACGGACGAGCGCGGCGCCATCATCGTCGACGCCTTCTCGCGCACCAGCGCGCCCGGCATCTATGCGCTTGGCGATGTGACGGACCGCGTTCAGCTGACGCCGGTCGCGATCCATGAGGCGATGTGCTTCATCGAGACCGAGTACAAGAACAATCCGGTGTCGCCGGACCACGATCTGATCGCGACTGCCGTCTTCTCGCAGCCGGAAATCGGTACTGTCGGTCTGACCGAAGAGGAAGCGGCGCGCCGGTTCGACGAACTCGAAGTCTACCGCGCCGAGTTCAGGCCGATGAAGGCGACCCTTTCGGGCCGCAAGGAAAAGATGATCATGAAGCTGATCGTCAATGCCGCCGACCGCAAGGTGCTCGGCGCTCACATCCTTGGCCATGACGCTGGCGAAATGGCGCAGCTGCTCGGTATTTCGCTGAAGGCCGGCTGCACCAAGGACGATTTCGACCGGACGATGGCGGTGCACCCGACGGCGGCGGAAGAGCTGGTAACGATGTATTCGCCGTCCTATCGCATCCGCAAGGGCGAGCGGGTCTGAGCCGCCTCAGGCGGAAGCTCCTGCAAACCGCGCCTCCTCGCGTTTGAAAAGATCGGCGAGGCGATCGATGACCGTCCGGACTTCCGGACGGCGCCGGTCGTCGTCGTTTGCCGCGATCCACAACGGATGCGTCAGGCCCTCAATCAATTCGCCTTCGCGCTTCAGGAATGGATCACCTTCGCCGACGAAGGCGGGCAGGACGCCGCGGCCGGCGCCATTGCGGATCAGCCGCACGAGAAGGGCGGCACTGTCGGTCCACGTATGGATCTGCTGCTCGCGGTTTTCAAAGACCCATTTTTCAGCCGGCGAGCTGGCAACTTCGGTGCCAATCGATATCCAGGGAAAGTCCTCGCGCTCCGGCATGTTGCCGGCGCGATAGACGGCATAGGCGATGTTCACCGAGCGGCGCACGGCCACGTTGCCGGAGCGGGGCTGTTCGTACAGGACGGCCACATCGGCCTCTCTGAAGGTCAAGTCGAGGCCGCGATGCGCATGCTTGCAGCAGAAGCGAAAACTGTCGCCAGCGGCGCGGATATCGGTTGAATGATCGGCGACGAAACCTGCGACCCAGGCGTCGCTTGCGACTGACACGATCGGCAGGGCGAAGGCGTCGCGGTGCCAGTCGGAGATATTTGCGGCGGCATTCCGCATGGCACGGACATGTTCGAGGAGGATCTGGCCATCGTGGGCGAGGCGATAGCCTTGCTGACTGCGGATGAAGAGTGCCCTGCCGGTCGCTCGCTCGAGCGCGAGCATGCGGCGGCCGATGGTCGGCGCGCTCAACCCCGTTCGCGTGGCAGCCCCGCTCAAGCCACCCTCGGTCGCAACGTGATAAAACAGTTTCAAATCGTCCCAGGCTGCCTCGGCCATAAGCACTCCATGGCGGTCATTGTCTCGTAGTAGCGCGGGTCGTCCGCCCTGACTTCCGTTCGCGGATGAAAGACGTCTTTCAACGGTGCGCCTACAACGCTGCCGGCGAAGACATTAGGTCTCCCATTGTCTCAAGGCAAAGGAGGCGAGACCATGTTTGAACATTGGGCGGTCATGTGGACGGTTCTGCAGCGTGAACGTCGCCGCGGGTCACGCAACGGCTTGGATGATCCGCTCGACGGACCGGAGTGGCGTGGCCTGCACTGGGTGCTGCCGGCCTTCTCTTTTCTGCTTAACCGGCGCAGATCGGACGCGCGCTTGACGCGTTCCGATGCGCCACTCACCGAACGCACAGGCGCGCGCTGGGACGTGAGGGCCAGCCATTGCCGGCCGCAAGCCGCCGGGCACGATCGCTGAACAATCTGTCGCCTATCTTGGCGGCGGCTGTAGCATCAGGGATGCCACTATCCCATTGAAACTGCGTATCGTTCTTTCGATATAGGGAGTAAGACTTTCGGGATCGTGCGCTCCGCGGAAATATCGTTGCGCCCCGGGCGCCCTGCAAAGCAATGAATTCTGGTAGGATGGCTTTCCAAGCGTTTCCTTAACGTCTATAAGCCCGCATTCCGCGGCGTTTCCGGCTGGGCGGGCACGAGGCTTGGCTAAGTGACCGGGGCAGGGCGAGCGGATGTTGAGTGAAATTTCAGAATACCGGGCGGCCGTCAGGGCGTGACCCGCGCGGTTGGATCCGCGGCAGACAACAGGTGATCGAAATGGCACAGACTTGGACTCCAAACAGCTGGCGGCAGAAACCCATCCAGCAGGTGCCGGAATATCCGGACCTGGCAGCGCTTGAGGCGACCGAAGCGCGCCTCGCGAAGTATCCGCCGCTGGTGTTTGCGGGCGAAGCCCGTCGTCTGAAGAGTGCCCTCGCCAATGTCGCCGAAGGCCGCGGCTTCCTGCTGCAGGGCGGCGACTGCGCCGAGAGCTTTGCCGAGCACGGCGCTGACACGATCCGCGACTTTTTCCGCGCCTTCCTGCAGATGGCCGTCGTTCTGACGTTCGGCGCGCAGCAGCCGGTGGTCAAGGTCGGCCGTATCGCCGGCCAGTTCGCCAAGCCCCGTTCCTCGGGTATCGAGAAGCAGGGTGACGTGACGCTTCCGTCCTACCGCGGTGACATCATCAACGGCATCGAGTTCACCGAGGAAGCGCGCATTCCGAACCCGGAACGCCAGATCATGGCTTACCGCCAGTCGGCTGCGACGCTGAACCTTCTGCGCGCGTTTGCGATGGGCGGCTATGCCAACCTCGACAACGTGCACCAGTGGATGCTCGGCTTCGTCAAGGACAGCCCGCAGGCGGAACGCTACCGCAAGCTTGCGGACCGCATCTCCGAGACCATGGACTTCATGAAGGCGATCGGCATCACCTCGGAAAACCACCCGAGCCTGCGCGAGACCGATTTCTTCACCAGCCATGAGGCGCTGCTGCTCGGCTACGAGCAGGCGTTGACGCGCGTCGACTCGACCTCGGGCGACTGGTACGCCACGTCCGGCCACATGATCTGGATCGGCGACCGTACCCGCCAGCCCGACCATGCGCATATCGAATACTGCCGCGGCATCAAGAACCCGCTCGGCCTCAAGTGCGGCCCGTCGCTGACGGCCGATGGCCTGCTGGAGCTGATCGACCTTCTGAACCCGGCCAACGAAGCCGGCCGCCTGACGCTCATCTGCCGTTTCGGCCATGACAAGGTGGCCGAGCATCTGCCGCGCCTCATCCGTGCGGTCGAGCGCGAAGGCAAGAAGGTGGTCTGGTCCTGCGACCCGATGCACGGCAACACGATTACGCTCAACAACTACAAGACCCGTCCGTTCGAGCGGATCCTGTCGGAAGTGGAGAGCTTCTTCCAGATCCACCGCGCCGAGGGTTCGCACCCGGGCGGCATCCATATCGAGATGACCGGCAACGACGTGACGGAATGCACCGGCGGTGCGCGTGCGCTTTCGGGCGACGATCTCGCCGACCGTTACCACACCCATTGCGATCCGCGCCTCAACGCGGACCAGGCGCTGGAACTCGCCTTCCTGCTCGCCGAACGCATGAAGGGCGGCCGCGACGAGAAGAAGATGGTCGTCAACGGCTGATCTAAATCTCTGGCATTGTTCAGGTTTTCTGAACGTCGCTTGGATGCTTTGAATTTGACAATGCCGGGCCGGCTCTGGAAGCTGGCCCGGCATTTTCGTGTCTGGAGCAGGGCGCGGCGCGGGCTGTGGCTTGCGTCGGCACGCTCCATGGCAGGATCGAGGGGTCATGAACTTGGGGAGGGGCAATGCAGGACATTCATCACGGGGGCTGCCTTTGTGGCACCATTCGCTTCAAAGCGCGCGGCGAGTTGCGCGAGCTGATCTTCTGCCACTGCAGCCAATGCCGGAAGCAGACCGGGCTCTATTACGCCGCCACCAACGTGCAGGACCAGGACTTCGAGCTGAAGGGCGCGGAAAACGTAACCTGGTACAGGGCCAGTGACAGCGCCAGCCGGGGCTTTTGCCGTCAATGCGGGTCAGCGCTGTTCTGGAAGGCGGACGGTTCGGATTACACCTCGATCCTCGCGGGCGCCTTTGACAAGCCGACGGTGCTGAAGCCGGGCTACCATATCTTCTGCGAAGATCAGGGCGATTTCTACGAGATCAAGGACGACCTGCCGAAATTCGCAGCCGGCCGCGTCTGAGGTTCAGGCCGGCGGGTTTGCCGCCTGTCGCTCGGCCTGCTCGAAGCCATTGGCAAGGCCGGCAAGCTTAACTGCCTGCCATTGGCAATATTCCTCGATCAGCCGCTCACTCAACCAGAACAGGCCGCGCTGCCCCTCATCGGCTCTTCCAAGCAAGCCCAGGTCCTGGGCCCGCGTGAAGATGCGCCGGATATGGGTGTTCGAGATCATGTAATGCGTGGCGAGATCCGAGAGGTTCGCCTCCAGCCAGACTTTGCCGTCCACAGGCTCAAGGCTCTTCGGCCGCGCCATGAGATCGTCGAGCAGGAGGCCACCGCACTCGGTCCAGACGAAAGCCGCGACACCTTCCGGCGGCTGGGTCCACCGGCGATCCGAAAGCAGCAGGCGGGCGGCGATTGGCTGAGCCCGTTCGAAAACGGTGCGGTCGGCTTCGACGCGTGCGACACGGCCTTGGCCGTCGAAGCGATCGAGCGTTCCCATCTGGCTCATGAACCAGCGCAGCATGGCGCCTTCGCTGATTTCGGTCGGCTCTAGCGGACGGATCTTCTTGCGACCCCGGCCGCCCTCCGCGTCGCGCAAAAGCTTGTAGGTCAGCAGTTCGGCGATGAAGGCAGCGGCGGTATTGCGGCTGGCGCCGCCGGTCTCATGGATGAACTTGAGAAGGCGGGCGGTCGTAACCCCCGTTTCGGGATTGCCGGGCTCACGCTCGAGGTGCAGGGCGTAGACGGCCTGGCTGAGCGTCCATTTCTGGTGGGAGGCGACAAGGCGAGCGATGCGGGGGAACATGTCGTAGGCCGCCATCAGATCGCGCGCGCTCGCCTGGAGCACGTTGCGTAACTCCGGATGACAAAGAAAACCTTCCGCGGTGAAGGCGAGCGAGCCATCCCGCGCTGCGCCTTCCTGCTCTGCCATCACATGCATCTGCTGCGCACACCCCCAATGCTTGCGCGGCCCGCCAAGTGAAGGGCACACTCGGTGCCCCGCCGGCCAGCCGCGCTCAGCTGCATTCCTTTTACTAGGGCTACCTTGTGCATAACGTGTCAGCAACCGAATTTGTTCAACGGGGCGTTGACGGTGGCCGTCGAACGCCCCGTTTGAACGGGTCTACTGCACGAGGACCGGCGACTGGCACTTGACGCCGGTGACGCGGACATCGGCCTCGCCGACCCGTACGCCGACGAGCAGCAGAAGGTTGTAGAGCAGATCGTCGACCGGCTTGGTAACGGCTCCGAGCGTTTGGGCCAATGCCTGCTGCACGATGGTCGGGCTGCCGAGCGTCAGGAACAGGACCTGTATGTTCAGGTCGAGATTGTTGAGGAGCGTTTGCGTCGTCGAGGTCAGGATGTCCTTGGTCGAGACCGTCTTGATCGACCGGGCCGCGACCTCGGACGGGCTGAAGCTCAGGCGCGTCGGCTTGAGGTTTTGCGCCTCGACATGGGCTAGCGCATCGATCTTGACCACCAGGGCGTCCACGAGCTTGGCTCTTTGTACCCGCGCGTCTGACGAGAAGTTGGACAGGACCGCCTGATCGACGTCGCCGATGGCGATTTCGGCAATGCCGGGCACCGCATCGACGCTGACCGAAGCATTTTCGGGCGTGCCGCCATAGCACCTGATGTCGGCGAGCTTGGCTTCCGCATAGGCGAGTTCGACATAGATCGGCAGGCGGATGCGAATGCCGGCAAGGGCGGCCAGGCCATCGACGTTGACTTCGACGGCAAGGCGGGTCTGGGCGGTGCGTATTGCTGCGCCGGGCGTGCCGAGGCGGTGGCTTGGCGTTTCGACGGGCGGCTCGCCGATCGCAAGCTTGACCTTGGCAGATGCGATGCCCGGAAGGCCGGCCACGGCATTGAGGGCGATCTGGTTTTCGCCATTGGCGATGGCTGCAGCCGCCGACACG
The DNA here is from genome assembly GCF_900103045.1 of Ensifer sp. YR511. Taxonomy (NCBI): domain Bacteria; kingdom Pseudomonadati; phylum Pseudomonadota; class Alphaproteobacteria; order Hyphomicrobiales; family Rhizobiaceae; genus Ensifer; species Ensifer sp. YR511. The sequence continues at coordinate 150,620 of NZ_FNGR01000001.1, read as the reverse complement.
ATCTGCAGCGCGCTTACGCGCATCGCCCAATCGGAGCCGGCGTCGACCTGCAGGCTCTTCTTCGGATCGAGGTTGAGGATCTGCGCCAAGGTGAAAGTGCGCTTGTCGTTCGAGGTCGAAAGTTCGATGCTCTTGAGTGCGGCCGTGACCGTTCCGGACAGGCCCTGGACGAGCCGCATGGAGGCAAGCAACTGCGGCATCGTCAGGTTTGCCTTGAGCACGTCTTCATAGGACGCAGCCGTCAGGTTGAGCCTGGTCGCAATGACCTTCAGGAAGGGCTGGATATCGATATCGGCGTCGATGAGCGCCTGGTAATCCATGACCTTGAGCGAGATCGTCGTTCCGAGCATCTGCCCGAGGATGGAGTTGAGCAGCCCATCATTGAGGCTTGCAAGACGGGAGCCTACGGAGAAGGCCGCGATCTTCGAGCTCGCCGCCGTGCCGTAGACGCTGAGGTCCGGCGGGGCGCTGAAGATCGAGGCGAGGAAGATGTCGCCCTTCCTTTCGAGCATCACCTGCACGGCGTCCGTGGGCATGGCGTCCTTGATAAAGCGCTGGCCGGCATCGACCGACGGATCGGGGACGTAGCGCCCGCGCGCTACGGTCGCGACGCCATCAAGCTTGGCGGTGCTGATGTCACCGGGCGGCAGGGTCTTGCCGTCGATGGTCAACAAACCGTTCGGCGTCGATACGCCGTAGTTCAGGCCATTGTTGGCGAAGTGGTTGAGCACGGCCTTCTCGGCGGCGGAGACGTTGGCCGCTGCCGCGATCGCAGCGAGATCGACCGAAGACTGCATTTCACGCTTCTGGACGGTCAGGTAGCCGTAGTCGATCGCAAGGGCCATGGACGTGATCACCAACGGCATGGCCAGGGCGGCCGAGATACCGATATTGCCGCTACGGGCTCGGGCGAGGGAGCGCATGGGTTTCCACAGCATATCAGACCCCTCCGATGCGGATGGTTGCGAAGCGCTCGATCTGTTCGCTCGGCATGGCGAATGTGAACAGGTTGAAGATCGGCAGGTCGCCGGCGTCGTATTTGATCCGGACGGTGAACTGGTTTGCGTTGTTGGCGTCGTCCCTGACGGTGACGGTCATGCGCGACGACTTGATGAAGGCCTGATCCATCGTCGTGCGACGGATATAGTCGGTCGCGAGCCGTTCACGCTCGGTTTGGGAGAGGCCGGCGATGGCTGTGCGGGCGGCATCGGCAGCAATCTGCTGAATGGAATGGGCGGCACTGAGATAGACGCCATAGGCGATCAGGGTCAGCACGCACATGAAGAAGAGTGGTGCTATTATTGCAAATTCGATCGCAGCGGCCCCGTCCCGGCCGCCTAACAGGCGCTTGAAGTTGGACATTGCAGCATCTCCGCGTACCCACGTTGCTGTATTTCTCGAATGTCCCTGCACCCATAACGTGATCCTCAAATATTAATTTTTTCATACTCCGATAAGTTGTTGAATCCCAATGCATTTCGCAAATGTTGCAAAATGTGTATTCACAGTTGAATTAGTATTTATGAAAATTAGCTAGTTTTCGCCCTGTCGCGGCGGCTGCGCGCCCGCGTCCGGGCGCCGAATCCGCGCGAGGGCAGGCTTGCGTATCGCCAGCGCATCGTCCCGGTTCGGCCGGGGGCCGGTCACTCCTGTCCGGGGGGCGTGCGATAGCGTTCGAGCTGCCGGTTGAGCGTCGCCAGGTCCGCGCGCAATTCGGAGATCTCGCGCAGCAACACGTCGTCGACCTTGTGATGCAGTGCGATCAGTTCGACTTCCGACTTGAGATTGACTTCGTAATCCTTCGAGGCAGCGAAGCGGTCGCGCTCCGCCTGGCGGTTCTGCGACATCATGATGACCGGAGCCTGCAGCGCGGCGAGCATCGAAAGCATCAGGTTGAGGAAGATATAAGGGTAGGGATCGAAGGCGCCGGTGGCGAGCAGAATGGTGTTCAGCAAAACCCAGAAGACGAGAAAGCCGCAGAAGCCAATGATGAAGCTCCAGGAGCCGCCGACGCGGGCGATGTTGTCTGCGAGCCTGTCGCCGAAGGAGAGCCGTGCCGTGAAGGCGGCATGTGAATCGGTGGCGAGCGTGCGTCGGTCCCGGGCATGGGTAAGAATGCGGCGCTCGATCTCTCCGAGCTCGCTGAGCGGCTTGCCGAAAAGCTGTTTCGATATGTCATTGAAGTGCGGCATGGCGATCTCCGGAGTTGGCCGGAGACAATCTAGCGCGTCAGCGCCGCAAGGAAATCACGCGGTACGCGAAAATGCCGCAAGGACCGGAGCGGTTGCTGGCCGCTCCGGTCTTCGATCAGTGGGTTTCGACGCTGGCGAAGAGATCAGCGTGTGACTTGAAGAACCGGTCGGTCGAGAAGCGGTCGCCGAACATCATGTCGTGTTGCAGGAAGCGGTAGTCACGCAGGAGTGCCGGCACCTTCGGCTGGCGCGACCACTCGGCGACTTCCTTGCCATTCTTGCGGATCAGCATGTAGCGGTCGACGACGCGGTACTGGTCATACACCTTGCCGAGGAAGCCGGTGTAGTAGGGATGCTCGTAACCGGACTGCTTGAGGATCTGGTAGGAGAGGAAGGCCGGGCTGATGGTGCCGACGTTCTTCTTCGGGCCAGTCTTGTTCGACCAGACGACGAGCGGCGTTTCATGCTGCGCCTTCATCTGCTCCTTCGAACCTTTGCGCTCCGCCGTCACACCCTTCATGAAACCGGTGCTGGTATAGACGGTGTTAAGCGGCGGCAGATGGTCGCCAAAGAGCACGATAACCGTTTCGCGATCGCGGTTCTTGGCCCAGTCCATCAGCTTCTTCAGGCTGTCGTCAGCCTCCTTGATGCCCTGCGCGTAGGTGGCAAGAACCTGGCGGTCGGCCTCGGGCAGATCGCCTTCGACCTTGATGGTGTTGTTGGCGTAGCGGTTGGCCTCATAGGGGCCATGGCCCTGGAGTGTGACGGCGAAGAAGAAGAACGGGTCGTCCATCGCGTCGGCTTGGCGGATGATCTCGTTGGTCAGCGAGTCGTCCGAGGCGAAGATGCCGCGCTTCTGCATCGGTGGCATGTTCTCTTCCGACTTGAACATGTCGAAACCGAAGGCCTTGTAGACGGCGGTGCGGTTCCAGAACCAGCTCTGGAACGGATGGATGGCGCGCGAGACGTAGCCTTCGCCACGGAAGAAAGTGGCAAGCGACGGGATCGGATTGCGGATGTACTGCTGGTACGGGATGCTGCCATAGGGCAGGAACGCGTTGGAGAAGCCGGTCAGCGCCTCGAACTCGACGTTGGCGGTCATGCCGCCGAACTCCGGCGAGAAGACGTTGCCCGACTGCATTTCACGGATCGTCGGCATCGGGTCGGGCGACAGCTTGACGTTCGGCAGGCGGGTCGGATCCCAGAAGGATTCGCTCATCAGCACGATGACGTCGGGCTTGCCGCGGTGCGAGGTGCCGGCGGGAAGCGGCTTCACCGGAATGCGGTCGATCGCGTCGGCCATGTAGCCGGCGGGCGCGCTGACATTGGCCATCGGCAGGTTGATCGCAAAGGCGAGCGCAAAGCCGTTGTGCTTATAGTTCTCGGTCTGGTCCCACATGATCGGGATGACCTTCAGGCGATCACGGATCCAGGAAAACTGGTTGTAATCCATGATGTTCCAGAAGGCGACGAGCAGCGGCAGCGCGAAGGCGAGGCGGGCGACACGCTCGCGGGTCGTCAGCTTCGGGAAGGTCCGCCAGGCAAAGCGCAACAGGAGGGCGATGGCGACGACGGTGGCAACCAGGCCGACGGCGATGCCGAGCGCCGTCCACGGACGGTCCTTTACCAGCACGGGCATCAGCTCCATGATCTGGCGGCCGAACAGGAAGTCGGTCGGATAGAGCGGATCGGACAGGAACACCTGCTTCTGCTGGCAGATGACGGCCGGCAGAAGTGCCAGCGGCGCGATCACCACGGCGGACTTGTGCTCGCGGCCGAAAATACCGTCGACAGCGAGCAGAATGAGAAAGAATATGCCGATGGTCGTCAGCGCCGGGCGCGTCGGGTCGAGGACGTAGGAAAGGGTGTCGGTCAGCGACTGACGGACGATCAGTTCAACGGCGAAGACAAGGGCAGTTGCAACGAACAGGGAGAACAGGGCGCTGCGCGTGGAAGCGAGCGTCTTGGCGTGCCGTGCGGCGAAGCCGGGTCGGTCGGCATAGACACGTGAGCCTCGCGCGACAGCGGAATCGATACTGGCCAACATATTCTCCAATTTCATAAATGCGTCGTGTAACTGTCATACGCCCGTCATTTTGAACAGGGGATGAATGGTTTCTTAACGGGAATGGAGGGTGGCTTTTCGTGGCGTGAAGCCGCACGAACGGCCCAGTATAAGGACCGGGAAAAACAGAAGTTTTCGGTTTTTTTCGCGTGGCTGCGATTGGCTGTGGGTATTTTTCCGCAGATTGCGCTAAAGAACATTGCGAAAGTCAGATGCAATCGTTCAGGACAGACCGACAGGCCCGCTCATGACCGCCCATAAAAACGCCCCCTCGCTCCTTCGTATCGCCGTTGCCCAGCTCAATCCGACCGTGGGCGACATCGCCGGAAACCTGGCCAAGGCGCGTGAGGCGCGCGCCGATGCGGCGCGACAGGGCGCCGATCTCCTGCTTTTGACGGAGCTGTTCATTTCGGGCTATCCGCCGGAAGACCTTGTTCTGAAGCCGGCCTTTCTCAAGGCCTGCCTCCAGGCCGTCGAAAAGCTGGCCGCCGAGACGGCCGATGGCGGCCCGGGCGTCATCATCGGCTTCCCGCGCCTGTCGAAGACCGGCCGACATAACGCCGTGGCAGTACTCGACGATGGCAAGGTGATCGCGATCCGCGACAAGGTCGATCTGCCGAACTACGGCGAGTTCGACGAGAAGCGCGTCTTCGATCCGGGCGAGATGCCGGGACCGGTCAATTTCCGCGGTGTGCGCATCGGCATTCCGATCTGCGAGGACATCTGGGGCGATCTCGGCGTCTGCGAGACGCTGGCCGAAAGCGGTGCTGAAATCCTGCTGTCGCCGAATGGTTCGCCCTATTATCGCGGCAAGGTCGACGTGCGCCATCAGGTCGTGCTGAAGCAGGTGATCGAGACGGGCCTACCGATGATCTATGCCAACCAGCTCGGCGGCCAGGACGAACTGGTCTTCGACGGCGCCAGCTTCGCCTTCAACACCGACAAGTCGCTCGCCTTCCAGATGAGCCAGTTCGAAGAGGCGGTCTCGATCGTGGAGTGGAAGAAGGGCGAGAGCGGCTGGCATTGCGAGCACGGCCTGAAGTCGCGCCTGCCGGAGCGGGAGGAGGCGGATTACCGCGCATGCATGCTCGGCTTCCGCGACTATGTGAACAAGAACGGCTTCAAGAATGTCGTGCTTGGCCTCTCCGGCGGTATCGATTCCGCCATTTGCGCAGCGCTCGCCGTCGATGCGCTCGGCGAGGAGCGGGTGCGCACGGTCATGCTGCCCTACCGCTACACCTCGCACGAATCGCTGAAGGACGCCAAGGAATGCGCCGAGGCCCTCGGCTGCCGTTACGACATCGTGCCGATCTCCGAGCCGGTCGAAGGGTTCCTCAGCGCACTCTCCGATACGTTCGAAGGCACGGAATCCGGCATCACCGAGGAGAACCTGCAGAGCCGCACCCGCGGCACGATCCTGATGGCGATCTCCAACAAGTTCGGCTCGATGGTGGTGACGACGGGCAACAAGTCGGAGATGTCGGTCGGCTATGCCACGCTCTATGGCGACATGAACGGCGGCTTCAACCCGATCAAGGACCTCTACAAGATGCAGGTCTATGCCATCTCGAGCTGGCGCAATACCACGGTTCCTCCGGGCGCGCTTGGTCCTTCCGGCATCGTCATTCCGCAGAACATTATCGACAAGGCGCCTTCGGCCGAGCTTCGTCCCAACCAGACGGACCAGGATTCGCTGCCGCCCTATCCGGTGCTCGACGACATTCTCGAATGCCTGGTGGAAAAGGAAATGGGGACGGACGAGATCGTCGCCCGCGGCCATGACGAGGTGACCGTTCACCGGGTCGAGCATCTGCTCTACATCGCCGAATACAAGCGCCGGCAATCGGCGCCGGGCGTCAAGATCACCAAGAAGAACTTCGGACGCGACCGCCGCTACCCGATCACCAACCGCTTCCGCGACCGGGGCTAGGCGATGGATATCCTCTCCGAAGAGACGGACGGCCGACAGGGCCGTGCAGATTTTACGGACGAGGAAATCCGGCTCCTGCGACTGTGGTCGGCAAGCGACGTTTCCGCCGGCCGGCAGCTTTCGGCGCAGATCGGCTATTTCGCGACGCCTGCGGTCTTTGGGGTCTATGGCCTTGCGACCGGAAGCCTCACCGTCGTCGGCGTTGCCTTCATCTGCATCCTGCTCCTGCTGGCCTGGGGTCTGGTCACCACCTGGCGGGACCGACGCGATTCCGTTCTGATGCAATCGGTCTGTTCCAAGGTTCTGGCGACTCTGCCGGCGGGTGAAGACAAGAAATAGCGGCCTCGTCCGGGAGAGAAGAGCATGCGCAGTTCCGTCGAAATCCATGACATCGCAACAGGTGAAACGCGGGTTGTCTGGCAGACGGACCGGCTGGTCGAGGCACCGAACTGGTCGCGGGACGGCTCACATCTGATCATCAACGGTGACGGCAGGCTCTATCGGCTTGGCCTTGATGGTTCCGAACCGGTGGAGATCGATACCGGTTTTGCGACGCTCTGCAACAACGACCACGGCCTCTCCCCGGATGGCACGACGATCGCGATCAGCGACAAGACCGAGTTCGGGAAATCGGCGATCTACCTGCTGCCGGCCGAAGGCGGCACGCCGCGGCTCGTCACCCGCAACCTGCCTTCCTATTGGCACGGCTGGTCGCCCGACGGGAACACGGTGACCTATTGCGGCATCCGCGACCAGGTCTTCGACATCTATACGATCTCCGTCGACGGCGGCGAGGAGCGGCGGCTCACCCATGGGGAGGGCCGCAACGACGGGCCCGATTGGTCGGCAGACGGCGAATGGATCTATTTCAACTCGAGCCGTACCGGCCAGATGCAGATCTGGCGGATCCGCCCGGACGGTAGCGACGTCACGCGCATCACCGACAGCCCCTATGGCGACTGGTTTCCGCATCCGTCGCCTGACGGTAAGCATCTGCTCGTGCTTTCCTATGACGGCGACGTCTTCGATCATCCGAGGGATCTCGATGTCCGGTTGAGGCTGATGGACCTGGACGGCGGCAATGCCCGCATCCTGTTCGAGCTCTTCGGCGGGCAGGGAACGATCAACGTTCCCAACTGGGCGCCTACGGGCGATCGTTTCGCCTTCGTCCGCTACGAACGGGAAAGCTGACCGCGCTGGACAAGTATATCGAGGCCATGCTAGCGATGAGGTCGTTCGCAGGGCGCATCCGATCCGCGGGAAGGGCAAGGCCCACCTGTTTCACTGAACTTGGTTGCCACACCTCTTTTCAGTCTGTGGGCGCGGATACCGGACGTGAATGAAAGGAGGTCTTTCATGATCACGCGCGATCTTTCCGCGAACATTACCCTCGATACGATCCGCAAGCAGGCCAAGGCCTTTTTGAAGGCCGTCAAGGCTGGCGATGCCAGCGCAAGACAGCGGGCGCTTCCCTATTTCTCCGAACCGACCGCAATGGGCCTTCAGGATGCCCAGCTGGTGCTTGCCCGCGAATTCGGCTTTGCCAGCTGGACACGGCTGAAGCGGCATCTGGAGAAAGCCGAGACCGGCACGCCGTCGACCGAACAGGTCGCAAACCGCTTTCTCGCTCTGGCGACAGTCTCCTATTTCGGCGACGTCGCTGCCGATCCCGAGCGGTTCGCTCAGGCACTCGACCTTCTCAAGGACCATCCTGAGATTGCCGGGGACAACATTCACGTGGCCGCTGCGCTCGGCGACGCCGCGGCGATCGACCGCTTTCTCGATCGCGACCCGAAACTCGCAGAGAAGCGCGGCGGTCCGTTCGACTGGGAGCCGTTGCTCTACGCCGCATATGCCCGCGTTCCCGGCAGCTCGTCGCTGCCGGCGGGCGCCCGCCTGATTGCGCGCGGGGCCGATCCGAACGTCTACTGGCTCGACGACGGCCAGTATCGTTTCACGGCTTTGACCGGCGTCTTCGGCGAGGGCGAGGCGGGACCGGAGCGGCAGCCACCGCACCCGGATTGCCTTGCCTTTGCGCGGCTCCTGCTTAATGCCGGTGCCCGAGCCAATGACAGCCAGGCGCTCTACAACCGGATGTTCGAACCGGACAATTCCTGCCTCCAGCTGCTTCTCGACCATGGCCTTAATGCCGACGACCGCAACAACTGGCTGGTGCGCAACGATGGCGGCCTGGTCGAAAATGGCGAACGCGTCTTCGACTATCAGCTTGCCTGGGCACTGGAAAAACGCATCTCCGATCGCGTCCGGCTGCTTGTTGCGCACGGCGCCGACGTCAATCGCCCGATCAAGGGGCGCACGCCCTATCAATGGGCGGAGCTCGGCGGCGATCCGGCACTGGCACAATACCTCGTGTCGCGCGGCGCGACCGAAGCGCCGCTGGAGGATGTCGACCGGCTGGCCCGTGCCGTTGGGGAAGTGAAGGCCGACGAGGCGAGGGAACTTGTCGATAGGGATCCGACACTTGTCGCTCGAACCCAGGCTGCACACCCCGCCATTCTGCACGAGGCGGCGGGTGAGGACCGGCATGACGCCGTGGCGCTGATGCTCTCACTCGGCTTCGACGTCAACCGCATGACCTCGCGCACGCCGTTGCACGAGGCGGCGTTGCATGGACATGTCGCGATGGCGAGGCGCCTGCTCGATCACGGCGCCGATGCCTTAGCCCGCGACCCCTACCATCATGCACCGCCGATCGGCTGGGCCAAATACAACGGCAAGGACGCGATGGTCACTTTCCTGAAGGATCAGCCGCTCGACATCTTCGCAGCTGCGTCCTTTGGCGTGGCCGCGCGCCTCGCCGACATCCTCGACCGGCAGCCGGATCTGATCGAAACGCCGTTCGGCACGTTCCGCGGGCGCGGCAGGCCGGAGCCACAGTACGACTGGATGACGCCGCTTGCCTTTGCCGTGATCAACGGGCAGGCAGGAACGGTGCGGCTGCTTCTCGAAAGGGGCGCGAATGCACGCGTGCGCGATGGCGCCGCCGGCCCGTCGATACGCGATCTTGCCCTGGAGCAAGGCAATGCGGAGATCGTCGCCTTGCTGCGCGCTTCGGCGGCCGCGCCGCAATAGGATGCGCAGAGGGAGGCGCGGGCAGTCGCCCGCGTTCTCCTGATCCCCGCTGCGACCGCTGATTGTCGGGCGATTCAGCCGGTTGAAATCGTTAAGTATTTTATCACCAGCTTATTTAAGCCAAACTTCGATTTTGGTCGCTAGGGTGCCGGCAGTATCGGCTGCCATCGTTGCGCATCGCACCTCCACAAGTGCTAGTATGCCCGGCAGGGCCGGTACGGACGAGGGGGACTGGCGTGGTGGAAAAGGCGTTGCGGCAGGCAAAGCGGGACAAGACGGTCTGGGCGATCCATGCCGCCTGTACCTTGGTCGCGGTCCTGATCATTGCAAGCCTCATCTATGTCCTCGACCGGTCCGTCACCGAGGCCGATCGCTTCGGCCTTTCGGCCGAGCGTCGGCTTGTCGCAAACGAGCTGCGCCACCAGATGGATGCGGTCGTTCAGTTCCAGGCGCAGGTGTCCTTCTGGGACAAGACCTACGAGGAGCTGGCGACGGGGCATGTCAGCGAGAGTTTCGTCGCCGACGAGCTTTCGGGCTGGCTTTGGGAAGACTACGGCTTCTCCTGGATCATCTTCACGGATCCGGCCCGCACCGTTTCGACGGCGCTCAAGGACGGCGCATCGGTTCCGGCAGAGGTGGCCCGCGTGCCGCTCGACGAGGTCGATGATCTCGTAGACGAAGCCAAGCGCCGCTACGACAATGCGCTCAGGAACAACGACGGCACCTACAATCTCGATGTCACGACGCCAGATGCGCAGTCCGTGATGCCGGCCGTGCCCGGCATCCACGCGGTGGACCTGCGCGAGATCGGTGGGCGCATGAGTGTTGCCGTGGTGCAGGCGGTCATCCCCGAGACATTGGTGGTTCCGGCGGAACGGCGCGATCCGGTGCTCATGGTCGCCGTTCGGCCGGTCACGCCGAAAATGACGCGCGAGATCGCGGCACGGCTGGGTATTCGCGGGCTGGCCTTTGTTCCGCTCAACGAGCGGCCTGCAGGCAGTGCCTATGCGTCTGTCGGGCGCTGCTCCGATTCGTCCTGTCTCGTGGCCGCCTGGGTGCCGAAATCGCCCGGTGGGTTCGTCCGCGCGGAGCTGTTGCCGAGCGTCATTATCATGGCGATCGTCGCAGCACTGCTGATGGCCTTCGTGGCGCTGCGGTTCTCGACGCTCTTTGCCGCCCTGCAGCAGAGCGAGGCGCTGAACCGGCACCTTGCCAAGCACGATCGCCTGACGGGGCTGATGAACCGCAGCGGCTTCGACGATATGCTGGCGGCAGCCCTGTTGCGGGCATCGACGCATCCGTTCACGCTCGTCTATGCCGACCTCGATGAATTCAAGGAGGTCAACGACCGCCACGGCCACGCCGCCGGCGATGCCGTGCTGGTGGCCATGGCCGAACGCTTTCGCAACCGGGCTGGCCCGAAGGGCACGGTCGCGCGGCTTGGCGGTGACGAATTCGCGGTCATTCTCGGCGATTGCAGCGAGGCCGACGCCCGCAGCCTGACGGCCGGCCTGATCGCCGACGCGCAGACGCCGGTCGCTTTCGAGGGCCAAATGCTCGTTGTCGGCGGCAGCGCCGGCATCGCCTTTGCGCCGCGGCATGGCCTGACGGCACGCCAGTTGCTGCTGGCTGCGGACGAAGCGCTCTATCTGGCCAAGCGGCGCGGCCGCAACCGCTTCGAAACGGCGGACGACATGGTGTTACCGGCCGAAAAGAACGACGGCCAGTCGGCGGCCTGAACGTTACCCGCGGATCGGCAGCAGCGTTACTCCGGGACATTGTAGGGCGTGATCACCACCACGGCGGAGAGCTGCGGGCCGATTGCCGGCGCCTGGGCGCCGGGCCGCAGCATCATCGTGCGAAAGGCGGTGCGCGCATCGGTCCTGAGGTCGTGATGCAGCACGAAGTGAATGCGCCGTTCCCGCAACAGCGCCAGATTGTCCTCGTCGAGATCATGGGCGATGTAGCGCGCGCAGTGACGTTCGAGGCGCTCGAAGGCTGCAAGGACGGAGCGGTTGCCGCCACCGATCGAATAGGCCGCGTTGATATCGGGATTGGCCGAGAGCGCCGCGTGAGCCAGGCGGCCGGTTTCGCTGTCGCGGCCGTGGCCTTCGCTGATCTCGACGATCCGGATTGCCGGATAGCGCTCGCGCAACACCCGGCGAAAGCCGATCTCGCGTTCCTCCTCACCACGAAAGCGGCCGCTCGAAAGGGTCACCAGCACAGTTGCCGGCGCGCCGGAAAAGCGCTCCCCGAGGAGGTAGGCGGCCGTTTCGCCCGCCGCCCGGTTGTCGGCGCCGGCATAGGCCGTCCGCTGGGAATGGGGCAGGTCGGTTACCAGCGTCACGACGGGCGTGCCGCCCATCTCGAAACGGGCGACTGCGGCGACGATCTCGGGCACGTCCGGCGCCTTCAACACCAGGCCGTCGGTCCCGCGCAGCCGGATTCGGTCGAGCAGTTGCACGATCTCCTGTGGGCGCATCGTCTCGGCGAAGTGGAACCGGCAGCGAAAGACGGTGGGCGCGAAGGTCATCGCCTCGCTCTCGAAGGCGCGACGCACCGCATCGGTGAAGCGTTGTGGCGACTCCATGACGATATCGATCGCAAACTTGCGCCCCTGGATGTCGAGGCCGGCCTGCTGCTTCTCCAATTCCTCGATGGCTGCGCGAACCCGGGCCTCCGTCTGGCGGCGCACGCCCGGCCGCTCGTTGAGCACGCGATCGACGGTCGCGGTGCTGAGCCCGGCCTGAAAGGCGATGTCCTTGACCAGAAACGGATGGGCCATCGCCTTGCTCTCCTGATGGATTTTTGATGGATTCTTGCTCTATATCATGTTTTGCCGCCGCCTATAGTCGTGTTCATCAGGATGTTCCAGAGGAGGAAACGCGATGAAGACCGACAACAAAGCGCGCCAGCGGATCGACCGCGTCTGGCTCACCGAAGAGGCTTGCGATCTCGAATCGTTCCGGGCGGAAGTCGAACGCCAAACCAGCCTGTCCGACTACCCCCATGCTTCCGGCTGCGAAAAGAATATCCTGATCTATGACAGCGCCGCGCTGATTGCGGCGTGCGGCGATGCCGAGGCGCGGCGTTCTGTTCTGGCGGAGATCTGCGAGGTACTGGCGACCGGGCCTGGCGTGGCGGTTTTCAAGCGCGCCTTTGCCGATACGACAGCAATCGACGTCGCAAGCGGGGTCTTTGACGCTATCATCGAAGAGCAACATCGCAGCAACAGCGGCGGCGGCGATCACTTCGCCAAACCCGGCGCCAATGACCGCATCTGGAACTCGCTGGAAAAGCACTGCCTGAACGCGCCGGAGAATTTCGCCTCCTATTACGGCAATGCCGTCATAGCGCTCGTCAGCGAGGCTTGGCTCGGGCCGAACTACCAGATGACGGCGCAGGTCAATCGCGTCAATCCTGGCGGTGCGGCGCAATCGGCGCACCGGGATTATCACCTCGGCTTCCAGACCGCGGCCGTGATCGAGCAGTATCCGGCGCATGTGCACAAGCTTTCACCGGTGCTGACGCTGCAGGGGGCGGTTGCCCATTGCGACATGCCGCTCGAAAGCGGACCGACGCTGTTCTTGCCCTATAGCCAAACCTATGTGCCGGGCTATCTGGCGCTCAACCGGCCGGAATTCCGCGCCTATTTCGACGCACACCACGTGCAGCTTCCCCTTGAAAAGGGCGACGTTGTCTTCTTCAACCCGGCGCTCTTCCATGCCGCCGGCACCAACCACTCCCGGGATATCCGCCGCGTGGCCAACCTGCTGCAGGTGTCTTCGGCCTTCGGTCGCGCAATGGAAACCGTTGACCGACTGACCATGAGCGCGACGCTCTATCCGGCCTTGCGGGCCTTGCTGGCGGGCGGGACGCTGACGCAGGCGGAAGCGGCCAACGCGATCTCCTCCTGTGCCGAGGGCTATTCGTTCCCCACCAATCTCGACCGGGATCCGCCACTCGGCGGGTTGGCGCCGAAGACGCAGGCGCAGTTGATGCGCGAGGCTCTCACTGCGGGGACGGGCGAACAAGAGTTTCTCTCGGTGCTGGAGGCGCAGGCGAAGCGCAAGCTGAGCTGACGAGCGAGTTACAATTTGACAGGCTCCCGGTGTGTTTCAGCCGGGAGCCGCAGCCGTTTCAAACGATCATTTCCGAGGGAGGAATTCGATGAGTGGACAATTGCAAGGCAAGATCGCCATCGTCACCGGTGGTACGCAGGGACTGGGCGCGACGATTGCTGGCCTTTTCGCCGAGCGCGGCGCTGAAGGCATCGTCATCTGCGGCCGCAACGCCGCCAAGGGGCGGGCGAAGGCCGAGCAGATCGGCAAGGCAAGCGGCGCGAAAGTCGTCTATGTCGAGGCCGATCTGGAAAAAGTAGAGGACGCCCGCAAGGTGGTCGCCGCTTGCGACGCGGAATTCGGACGGGTCGATGCGCTGGTCAACGCCGCAGCTATCACCGACCGTGGCACGATCCTCGACACCACGCCCGAACTCTTCGACCGCATGTTCGCGACCAATGTGCGCGCGCCGTTCTTCCTGATGCAGGAGGCGGTGAAGATCATGCGGCGGGAGAAGACCGAGGGCACGATCGTCAACATCGGCTCGATGTCGGCGATGGCCGGCCAGCCGTTCATTGCCGCCTATTGTTCGTCGAAAGGCGCGCTCGAAACGCTGACCAAAAACACGGCCTATGCGCTTCTTCGCAACCGCATTCGCGTCAACGGGCTGAATATCGGCTGGATGGCGTCCGAAGGCGAAGACCGCATCCAGCGCGAGTTTCATGGCGCGGCTGCCGATTGGCTCGAAAAGGTGGCGGCCGACCAGCCTTTCGGTCGGCTCGTCGATCCGGCTGAAGTGGCGCGGGCCTGCGCCTATCTGTCGTCGGCCGAGTCCGGGCTGATAACCGGATCGGTGATTTGCTTCGATCAGTCGGTCTGGGGCGCCTATGACGACTCGCCGCATCCGGTCGCTCCGCTTTGAGGCGGAGGCAAACGACTAAGCTCGACAGTAGCCGGCGGAAAGTGGCGCGCCATGTCTCGACCGGGTTGGCGCGCTTGTCTTTCTCAAACGGCTGTGCACTTAGTGCCGTCGTCAGGTGCCCGCGAAAGCGGGAGAATCGGGAATCCGGTGTCATTCCGGAACGTGCCCAACGCTGTGACGGGGACGATCGCCTCTAAGAGAGCCTTGAGTTGATTCAAGGTTTTGCCACTGGATCTTCAATCGATCTGGGAAGGCGAGGTGATCGGTTGAACCGAAGTCAGAAGACCGGCCTGGCGAGATAGACCGAACCCCGCGTGGACGGCGGGAGGTTTTCGCATTGTTGGGGATCGAACGATGCTGACTGAACCGAAGGGCGGCCTTGCGGCTGCCGGCGCCTTTTCGCTGCCAGAGCGGGAGGCCGTCTACCGTGCCATCGAGACACGTCGCGACGTGCGCGATGAATTCCTGCCCGCGCCATTGCCGGATGATCTGATCGGGCGCCTGCTGGCCGCTGCGCACAGCGCCCCGTCCGTGGGCTTCATGCAGCCGTGGAACTTCGTGCTGGTGCGGGCGGAAGAAACGCGTGAGCGCGTCTGGCAGGCGTTTCGCCGCGCCAATGACGAGGCCGCGCTGATGTTCGAGGCGGAACAACAGGCCAAGTACCGTGCGCTGAAGCTGGAAGGCATCCGCAAGGCGCCGCTCAGCATCTGTGTCACCTGCGACCGCACGCGCGGCGGTGCCGTCGTACTCGGGCGCACCCACAATCCGCAGATGGACGTCTATTCCACCGTCTGCGCCGTGCAAAACCTCTGGCTTGCGGCGCGGGCCGAAGGGGTGGGCGTCGGCTGGGTGAGCATTTTCCACGAGGCCGAGATCAAGGCGATTCTCGGCATCCCAGATCATATCGAGATCGTTGCCTGGCTCTGCCTCGGCTATGTCGATCGCCTCTATCAGCAGCCGGAACTCGCCGTGAAGGGCTGGCGCCAGCGCCTGCCGCTCGACGAGCTGGTTTTCGAAGACGGATGGGGACGCAGCAAGGAGAAGGCGTAAGGCCTCGTCCGATCAATTCTGGACCGGCTGATAGGCCGGTCCCTTCGGATGCTTGAGGTCGATGGCGGTTTCTTCCTGCGGCAGGTAGGTCGGGCCGACGACGCGAACCTTGTTCTTCGACGGATCGTAAGGCCGCTCTTCGGCCGGCGCCTTGGCGGTATTGCTCGCCGCTTCCGGCTTCTTGGTCTCGATGACGATGATCGACGACTGGTCGTCACCGATCTTCGTTCCGTTTGCCTTCGGTGTGGTCGAGGCGGTCTGGGGTATCTGGCAGCCGCACTGGCCGGGTTTTCCGACGGCGCGGGTGCGATAGGCAAAGGCGTTGGGCATTTCGGTATAGGGACGGCCGGTCACGGCCGAGACCATCTTGTCGCTCTCTTCCGTGTTGAGGTCGTGAAAATAGAGCTCGGTCTCAGCCCCCGGGCAGCGCGCCCGACAGGCCTGCTCGTCGCGCGGGAAATCGGCCGGCGTCGCATCCGAAGAAACCGGGAAAAAGGCGCCGTCGCAGGTGCGCACGCACATGGTTCTGAGCGTGCCGCTATAGTAGCGCTCCTGCGGCGCGTAGCCGTCTTCGCCTCGGCCGAGCATCGGGCCGTAGGCGTCTTCCGGCGGCAGGTCGGCAACGATGTTGCGGTGGCTTTCCGGCACGTCCGGTTCCACGCTTGCGAACTCCTCGCGGTCGCCATAGCAACCGTTGATCTCCAGCGCGGCGAGGATGCGTCGCCGGCTGTCGTCGCTGCCGCCGGCGACGATCTGCTCGCGCTCGGACTTCAGCATGCGCAGATTGTCTTCCATCTCGGCGATCAGGCTGTTGAGGCCGTAGCAAGTGTCGGGGTCGCCGCCGTCGAAGCCAATGGCGTTGCCGCCACTGCAACCCGCGCGGCGGCGGTCGTTCTTTGCCCGCCGCAGCTCGATATTCTGCCGCGAGATCGCGCTTGCGTAGTCGCGCGCATCGGCATTGCTGGCGACGTAGTCAGGCAGTTGCGCGAGCCGCGCGTTCAGTCGGTCGCAGGCCGTCGATGCCAGTGACGGACCGGCACCGATCAGAACCAGAGGCACAAGGGCCGCAGCGACGTGTTTCATGCGCGTGAACACGGGCGAAAGTCTCTTCCTGTTGCCAGGTCGGCGCCGACCTTCTGCGGGTGGCTGCCAGCGGCATTCCTGTTTCGCCTCCATCATAGAGCTTGTCGGTGATCGTGCAACGACAAGCGACGGTTTGCGTTAACAGCGCAGATCGACTGATGCGCTTAGGCGGCGCGGGCGGTTTCCAGCGACATCGGACGTTCGAGCACGGTACCTTCGATGGCAGCGACCGCCTTCATCCGCGTGAGCAGATCCGGCGTTACTTCCCAGGCGACGGCAACCGCGAAAACGGAGCCGATGCGATGCGGTTCGGCGATACGCTCGCCCGGGCATCCCATGCGCCGGAACATGCGCTCCAGGAACACATCCGTCACCGTGACGATGTGGCTGATGCCGGAAGCAAGGCCCAGCTCGCCGACGCCGCACATCAGTTCGGCGGCCGCGACCGTCACCTGGTTCGAGGCGCGGTCCTGCGAGATCTCGGGCTCGATGCAGAAGCGGCTGGATTCCCAGACCGAAGCGCTGCGGATTTCCGGATTATCGCCGAGCAGGATCGGGAAGGTATCGTCCAGCATGTTTGGGCCGAGTGTCGGCAGGAGGCGAAGCGCGCCGCGCAGCCGGCCGGTATCGGGCGCATAGGACAGGACGTAGAGCGGGTTTGCCTGGTCGTAGTTGTCGATTTCCCAGTCGCCTTCGGTCTGCACGTCCCATTTCAGGAAGTCGTGGAAGACGCGCTTGCGCAACCGGAACATGTCGTCGACGGCCGCCGGGTGTTGTGCGCGGGTCTTTCCGTTCAGGATCCTGATCATCGTTTTCTCCATCCGAGTTTGGGGATGGGGCGATGCTGTCAGGCTCGCGGCGGTTGCGTAACTGTCGCTAGCGACAGTTCAAATGCGCGATATTTGCCACTAGATTTCGAGGGGTTTCGGTGGAGGCGTATTGTCGGGTGTCAAACGGAGGGTATCAGAGCGTGTCGTACGGCCTGTGCCACAGCCTGAGTGTTGGAAACGACATTCAGCTTGCGTCGCGCATTGGTCATGAAGAAGCGCACGGTGCGCTCGGAAATGCCGAGGATCGTGGCGATTTCCCAATAGCTCTTGCCGGCGGCGGCCCAGGTCAGGACCTCGGTCTCGCGGCCGGTCAACCGCATCTCTCGGGTCGAAATGCTGCCGGCCATGGCGCCGTGCTCCAGCATGGCGGCATGGAAGAGATTGGCGGCCAGCTGGAAATCGCGCAGGTGATGGCGGCGATAGGTCGTCCATTCGCCGGCTGTCATGTTGACGTTGATTGCGAGCAACGCCATGCGCCCGGCGGGCGAGGGCAATGGCAAGGCGACGCCCTCAGTGGATATGCCGATTTCCTGGGCTGCCTGGAACAACGGTTCGCATTCCGGGAAGCGATGCCGCGCCATCGTCCATTCCACCGGCCGCACGCCGCCAAGCGCCAGCTTCAGGATCGGATCGATCCGGTGAAGGCTGCGGGCATGGTAGATCTCGGCAGCGTAGGCGCCGAAGGTGTGATGCAGCCGGCAAACCTTGAGCTCGTCCGCATAGGGCTCCGCTTCGAGATAGAGAAGATGGGCAATGCGGAAGGTTCGACGCATCAATGTGAAGAAATGAGCGGGCTCGACGCAGCCGCCACATTCCAGGATTTCCAGCATGTCGAGGACAGCCTGCTGCTCAGTCATGCCACAACACCGAATCTCGTCCGAGGCCCCAGCATGGTTAGAGGTTCACCTTTTGTCCAGCGCAAACTTTCCCGATTGGTGTATAAGACCAATTGCGCACGCCTTGATTGTGGTCGTCGATCGGCCGCGTGACAGGGGCTGATTCGCGGGTGATCTGCAAAACCAGCGATGCCGCGCCTGAAGCAGGCGCGACATCCGGATACGGTTTTGCCGGCGCCGGCATGGCGCCCGAATGCAGCGAAGACCGGTGGCGATCTCCGCGTTGCCATCTCAACCCGGATGGCTGGCTTCGACCACCGCCAGAGCCGCCATGTTGACGACGCCGCGTGAGGTGACGGACGGCGACAGGATATGGGCCGGAAGCGCCGAGCCGAGCAGGATCGGGCCGACATGCAGGCTGTCGGTCATGGTCTTGACGACACCGAGCGTGATGTTGGCGGCATCGAGATTGGGGAAAACCAGCAGATTGGCTTCGCTCGACAGGCTGCTGTCCGGCATGACGCGCTGGCGCAACGCTTCCGAGATCGCCGCATCGCCGTGC
Organism: Ensifer sp. YR511; assembly: GCF_900103045.1. Taxonomy (NCBI): domain Bacteria; kingdom Pseudomonadati; phylum Pseudomonadota; class Alphaproteobacteria; order Hyphomicrobiales; family Rhizobiaceae; genus Ensifer; species Ensifer sp. YR511. The sequence goes on along the minus strand of NZ_FNGR01000001.1, from coordinate 131,996 downwards.
ATTTCGCCGTCGACCTCGAGATCGGGCGCGAGTTCCCGCACGAGCTGCAGCGCCGTGCGCATCTTGGTGGCGCTCTCCGAATCGCGCGAACCGAAGTTCGAATGCGAGACGAGGGCGGCGCGTGGAGTGATGCCGAAGCGGCGGATTTCCTGTGCCGCCATGACCGTCGTCTGGGCGATCTCTTCGGCGCTCGGGCAGTAGCTCACATAGGTGTCGGTGAAGAAAGTTGCGCCGCGCTGCGAGATCAGCAGGCTCAAGGCCGAGAAATCGAGCACGCCGTCGCGCTTGCCGATGATCTGCGATACGTCGCGCAGGTGCTTGCTGTAGCGCCCTTCGACGCCGCAGATCAACGCATCGGCTTCGCCGCGCTTGACCGAGAGCGCGCCGATGACGGTCGTGTTGGTGCGCACGATCGTGCGGGCGGCTTCCGGGATGACGCCGAGACGGCCGACGAGGGCAAAATAGTCCTCGACATAGTCGCGGTAGCGCGGATCGCCTTCGGGGTTGACGACCTCGAAATCGACATCCGGACGGATGCGCAGGCCATAGCGACGCAGGCGCGTCTCGATGATCTGCGGACGGCCGATCAGGATCGGTCGGGCCGTGCCTTCTTCGAGCAACACCTGGGCGGCGCGCAGCACGCGTTCGTCTTCGCCTTCGGCAAAGATAACCCGGTTCTTCTGGGCGTTCTTGGCGGCGGCAAAGACGGGCTTCATGATGAAGCCCGAGCGGAAGACGAAGCGGTTCAGCTTGTCGAGATAGGCGTCATAGTCCTGGATCGGACGGGTGGCGACGCCGCTTTCCTCGGCTGCCTTCGCAACCGCCGGCGCGATACGCAGGATAAGGCGCTGATCGAACGGCGAGGGGATCAGGTAGTCCGGGCCGAAGACCGGGGTCTCGCCGGAATAGGCGCGGGCGGCAACATCGGAAGGCTCTTCGCGGGCAAGACCGGCGATGGCGCGTACGGCCGCCATCTTCATTTCTTCGTTGATCGTGCTTGCGCCGCAGTCGAGCGCGCCGCGGAAGATATGCGGGAAGCAGAGAACGTTGTTGACCTGGTTCGGGAAGTCCGAGCGGCCGGTGCAGATCATCGCGTCCGGACGGGCTTGGCGGGCGGCTTCCGGCATGATTTCCGGCGTCGGATTGGCGAGCGCCATGATCAGCGGCTTTTCGGCCATCTGCGCCAGCAGTTCCGGCTTCAGGACGCCGGCGGCGGAAAGGCCGAGGAAGACGTCAGCGCCGCCGATGCTGTCGGCAAGCACGCGGTTGCTGCTATCCTGCTCGTAGACGGACTTCCATTCGTCCATCAGTACCTCGCGGCCCTTGTAGACGAGGCCTTCGAGGTCATGGACCCAGATGTTTTCGCGCTTGGCGCCGAGCGTCACGAGAAGGTTGAGACAGGCGAGTGCGGCGGCACCTGCGCCCGAGGTGACGATCTTGGCGGTCGCGATGTCCTTGCCGGCGAGTTCGAGGCCGTTGAGGATGGCGGCGGCGACGATGATCGCAGTTCCGTGCTGGTCGTCGTGGAAGACCGGGATCTGCATCTTTTCACGCAGGCGCCGCTCCACCTCGAAACATTCGGGCGCCTTGATGTCTTCAAGGTTGATGCCGCCGAAGGTCGGCTCGAGCGCCGAGATTACGTCGACCATGCGCTCGATGCTCGACGCGTCGATTTCGATGTCGAAGACGTCGATGCCGGCAAATTTCTTGAAGAGGACGGCCTTGCCCTCCATGACGGGCTTGGAAGCCAGCGGACCGATATTGCCGAGACCGAGGACGGCCGTGCCGTTGGAGATGACCGCGACCAGGTTGGCGCGCGCTGTGTAATCGGCGGCTGTTTCCGGATTGTCACGAATGGCGATGCAGGGGGCTGCAACCCCTGGCGAATAGGCAAGCGCCAGGTCGCGCTGGTTGCCGAGCGGCTTGGTGGGCTGGATTTCGAGCTTTCCCGGGCGTGGGTAACGGTGGAAGAAAAGGGCCTGCTGGTCGATGTCGCCGCTGGCCGGACCGGTATGGGATTTCGTCTTGTCGCCCGTATTCATGCTCTCACATTCCTCATTCGTGGTCGTGCCTTTTGGCATGAATTCGAAGCGAGGTACAGTTTTGCAGTGCTGATTTCAGCGGGGGGACCGGTGACGCAATGTTGATGTCATCTTCCTGAAACACGAGTCTGGTTTCACGAAGGCAGAAAGCATAACCTGAAGACGAGGCTCGCATGATGGCGGCGCAGCAAGACAACTCCGTACGAAAGCTCAGGACGTTGTTCATCTCGGACATCCATCTCGGCTCGAAGGCCGCCAAGACCGACTACCTGCTCGACTTCCTGCGGCATCATGAAGCGGAGACGATCGTTCTGGTCGGCGACATCGTCGACGGCTGGCGGCTGAAGCGCAGCTGGTACTGGCCGCAGAACTGCAACGACGTGGTGCAAAAGCTCCTGCGCAAGGCGCGCAAGGGCGCCCGCATCGTTTACATCCCCGGCAATCACGATGAATTCCTGCGCGACTTTCCGGGCGTGCATTTCGGCGGCATCGAGGTGGCGCAACGCTACATGCACGAGGGGGCCGACGGCCGTAAATATCTCGTGCTGCACGGCGACGAATTCGACGTCGTCGTGCGCAACGCCCGCGTGCTCGCCTATCTCGGCGATTGGGCCTACGACACGGCGATCGCCATCAATATCGGGCTTGCTGCGGTCCGCCGACGTCTCGGCATGCCCTATTGGTCGTTCTCGTCCTGGGCGAAGCTCCAGGTCAAGCACGCCGTCAACTTCATCGGCGAGTTCCAGAAGGTGGTCGCCGAGGAGGCGCGCCGTCACGATGCGCAGGGCGTGATCTGTGGTCATATCCACCATGCTGTCATCGAGGAGATCGGCGACATCCGCTACATCAACACCGGCGACTGGGTGGAAAGCTGCACGGCGATTGCCGAGCACCACGACGGCACGATGGAACTGATCACCTGGCACCAGATGCGCGGTGGCGCCAGCGAAGGCGAAGCGTCTGGCGAAGCGGACAAACTGCTCGCCCAACTGCTGACCCAGCGCGCGGCCTGACCTTCGCGGCGCAGCGATATTCCTGTCGCGAAAACTAGGTTATGGCGAGGGGCGCCCGGCTCGTGCTAGAGATCGGGCACAGCCATCAGGTCAGACGATGATTCCCTTCCAAGCGCCCGCCTATGTGGGCCCTCCGCCGCGCCATTTTGCGCTTCGCATTGCTTTGCTCTTCTGTGCGCCGCTGATCGTCAACGGCTTCGCGATGCCATATTTCCCGATGTGGCTGAGCACGCTGTCGATGAGCGACTTCGAGATCGGCGTCGTTCTGGCGTTGCCGATGTTCGTGCGCGTCATCACGGCGCCGATCGCCGGCGTCATTGCCGATAGGCTCGGCGAGCGGGCGATCGTCCTGATCTGGTCCGGTTTCCTGTCGCTCGCAACGGCCGTGGTTCTGTTCTATTTCCGCGAATTCTGGCCGGTGCTGCTGATCTATACGCTGCAGTCGGCCGTCTATTCTCCCTATGTGCCGATCGTCGAGGCGATCGCGCTTTCAGGCGTGCGGCGCTGGGGCTTCGACTACGCCCATATGCGGCTCTGGGGCTCGGTCGCCTTCATCGGCGCGACGATGCTCGGCGGCTGGATGGTGGGCATCTTCGGCAGCGACATGGTACTGCCGGCGATGGCGATCGGCTTCGGCCTGACGATCATCATGGCCTATGCCGCGCCACGGGTCGGCAAGCCGCGGCGGCCGTCACCGATCACGGCATTGACGGAGCCGCCGCCGAAGTCGCTGCGGCAGCTCGACCTGCAGCTGCTGCTGATCGGGGTGACGCTGGTCAACGCCAGCCACGCGATGCTCTTTGCCTTCTCGGCGATCTATTGGCAGCACATCGGCTACAGCGGTACCGAGATCGGCCTGCTCTGGAGCGCGGGCGTCGCGGCGGAAGTGACGATGTTCATCTTCGCCAAGGCGATCAGCCGCCGTTTCAGCGTCTGGGTGATGATCCTGTCCGGCTGCTTTCTCGCCGTGGTGCGCTGGATCATCTTCCCGATGGATCTCGGCTTCAGCGGCTATTTCATCCTGCAGTGCTTCCACGCCTTCACCTATGCGATCATGCACACCGGCATGCAGCACAAGCTGGTCGAGCGGGTGGTGGAATCACAGGAAGCGTCGGCGCAGGGGCTCTACTTCTTCTATACCGGTATCTTCACCGCGATCTTCACGTTCCTGTCCGGCTATTTCTATGCCTGGTACGGGGTGAACGGCTTCTATTCGATGTCGGTCGTCGCCTTTGCCGGCTGCTGCTTTGCCGTCGCTGCCTGGTATCTTCAACCCCAGAGGCGCGGCTCCGGCGGGAAGACAAGCGAGGCCTCGTAGCGCAGGCCGGGCTCGCGATCCTGCGCCAGCAGCAGCGGCCCGTCGAGATCGACGAAATCCGCGCCTTGAGCCACCAGGATCGCCGGCGCCATCGCGAGCGAACTGCCGACCATGCAGCCGACCATGACCTTGAGCCCGAGCGAGACCGCCTCATCGCGCATGCGCAGTGCCTCGGTCAGGCCGCCGGTCTTGTCGAGCTTGATGTTGACGGCGTCGTAACGCCCGACGAGAGCAGCGAGGTCGCCGGTCGCGTGCACGCTTTCATCAGCGCAGATCGGAACGGGACGGGCGATCGTTGCCAACGCCTCGTCGCGGCCGGCGGGAAGCGGCTGCTCGATCAGGTCGATCCGTTCCTCGGCGCAGATCGCAAAGTGATAGGCAAGCGTTTCGGGCGTCCAGCCCTCGTTGGCGTCGAGGATGATGCGGCTTTCCGGTGCGCCGGCGCGCACCGCACGGATGCGGGCAGCATCATCCGACGTGCCCACCTTGACCTTGAGGAGCGCGCGGTGGGCATATTTGGCGGCCTGCTCGCGCATCGCGTCGGGCTCGGCAAGCGAAAGCGTATAGGCCGTGGTCAATGCTTCCGGTGAAGAAATGCCGGCAAGAACATGGGCCGACTTGTTTTTCTGCTTTGCTTCCAGATCCCACAGCGCGCAATCGACGGCGTTGCGGGCAGCACCCGGCTTCATCGCGCGCTGCAGATCGGCGCGGCTGAGCCCGGCCTCGATGTGGTGGCGGATGGCGGCGATTTCGGCGAGCACCGTGTCGATCGTCTCGCCGTAGCGGCCGTAGGGAACGCATTCGCCGGAGCCCGTATGGACACCGTCTCCGATGCGGCAAGTGACGACGCTTGCCGTCGTCTTGGAGCCGCGCGAGATCGTAAACGTGCCCGCAATCGGGAAATGTTCCACGGTGGCATCGAGGGAAAGTGACATGAAAGCGTCTCCGGCAGGTAATCTGTTGGCCCGGCGTCATAGCGCCGCAACGTTCGGGTGACAGCAAAGGTGCGAGCCGTTATGACGGTGGAAGGATTTACGAATCTTTACACAGTCGTTGCCTCCGGTCGGACGCGCAACAGTCGTGGTAACACTTTAGGTCTGCTGCACAATCTTGTCCTCAAATCTATCGAGATTGGACGAGTTTTGCAGAGGCAAATCGGGATAACAGAAGACACGTGTCGCAAGCCGCCCGCAAGATGACCGCCGATGTCGCGCTGTCCGAGAGTGGCGGCGGGCGAAGCTATGTCTTCACCGGCACCTGGCGGCACGAGACGGCCGAAGCGATGGCAGCAAAGCTCGACGGCCTTGCGCGCAAGGGCGACGGAGCCGCGCAGTTCGATCTGTCCGGCGTGACGGCGATGGATACCGCAGGCGCCTGGATCATCCGCCGCTTCATGACCCGTGTCGTCGGCCCGTCGCGCGACAACGTTCATTTCGCCGAAGGCGGACAGCGCTATGTCGAGCTGATCGACGCCCTGCCGGCTGAACTGCGTTCGCCGGAAAAGAACGGCGAACGGCTGCCGCTGTTTCAGCGAATCTTCGCCCCGGTCGGCGAGGTCATGGCGGCGACGTGGGAAGATATCGTCGCTGCGATGTACATCCTGGGGTCCGCGGTGCGCGGCGCCCAGCTTAAGCTTGGACGGCACAGCGGCGTCTCGCCGGCGGCGATCGTTCACCAGATCGACCGCATGGGCGTGAAGGCTGTGCCGATCATCACGCTGATGTCGTTCCTGATCGGCGCCATCATCGCTCAGCAGGGCGCGTTCCAGCTGCGCTATTTCGGCGCCGAGGTCTTCGTCGTCGATCTCGTCGGCATCCTGCAGCTCCGTGAAATCGGGGTGCTGCTGACCGCGATCATGATCGCTGGCCGCTCCGGCAGCGCGATCACCGCCGAAATCGGCTCGATGAAGATGCGTGAAGAGGTGGATGCGCTGAAGGTGATGGGGCTGAGCCCGGTCGGCGTACTCGTATTTCCGCGCCTCGTGGCGCTGACCGTCGCGCTGCCGCTCTTGACGATCATCGCAAACTTCGCGGCGCTCGTCGGTGCGGCGCTCGTTGCCTGGGGCTATTCCGGCATCACGATCCCAACCTTCCTTGCCCGATTGCAGGAAGCCATCGATTTTTCGTCGATCGCCGCCGGCATGATCAAGGCGCCGTTCATGGCGCTCATCATCGGGGTCGTGGCAGCCGTCGAGGGCTTGAAGGTTGGCGGTAGCGCGGAGTCGCTCGGCCGCCACGTGACGTCTTCGGTGGTCAAGTCGATCTTCGTCGTGATCCTGATCGACGGGCTCTTCGCCATGTTCTACGCGGCCATTGATTTCTGATGCGGAGAACAGCGTGAACCCAATCGAAAAGAGTCACGAGGGGTACCAACCGACCGAGGCGAACGGGCGCGAGGCCGTGCTTTCCGTTCGCGACCTGACGGTCGGTTTCGGCTCCAACATCGTGCTCGACAAGCTGAACCTCGAGATCTACCGCGGCGAAATCCTCGGCTTCGTCGGAGCGTCGGGCACCGGCAAGTCGGTGCTGATGCGCACGGTTCTGAGGTTGCTTGCGAAGCGGTCCGGCAAGATCGAAATCCTCGGCGCGGACTACGATAACATCACCGAGGGCGAACGCATCGCGCTCGACATGCGTCTTGGCGTTCTCTTCCAGCACGGAGCGCTGTTTTCGGCGCTGACGGTGCGCGAGAACATCCAGGTGCCCATGCGCGAATATCTCGACCTGCCGCAGAGCCTCATGGACGAGCTGGCGCGGGTGAAGATCGAGCTGGTCGGCCTTGCGCCGGAGGCGGCGGAAAAGTACCCGTCGGAGCTTTCGGGCGGCATGATCAAGCGCGCCGCACTTGCGCGCGCGCTGGCGCTCGATCCGGACCTGGTCTTCCTCGACGAGCCGACCTCGGGGCTCGATCCGATCGGGGCGGCGGAGTTCGACGAGTTGATCGCCAAGCTGCGCGACACGCTGGGATTGACCGTGTATATGGTGACTCACGACCTCGACAGCCTCTTTTCGGTCTGCGACCGCATCGCGGTTCTCGGCAAGAAGAAGGTCCTGGTCGAAGGCACGGTGGAAGACATGCTGGCCTGCGACGATCCGTGGGTGCAGTCCTATTTCCGTGGCAAGCGGGCACGATCGATCGTGCGGAACGATCAATGAATCTTGAGAAGCCGATTTTGATGCCCAGGCGTCGAGATCGGAGGTAGAGCCGGTGAAGCGGCCACGAAGGTAGTCGGTACGAATGGAAACGAAAGCGAACTACGCCATTGTCGGTTTCTTCACGGTGTTCGTGGTCGCAGCCGCATTCGGCTTCGTCTACTGGATGTCGCAGTATGGCCGTAGCGGCGAGATGATCGAGCTGGTGGTCAACATTCCGGGGTCGGCCAACGGCCTTTCGGTCGGCTCTCCGGTGCGCTTCAACGGCATTCCCGTCGGCACGGTTCGCAACCTCGCGATCGATGCCAACGATCCGCGTTATTCGATCGCGCTGACCGAGGTTTCGGTCGACGCGCCGGTGCTCAAGTCGACCAAGGCGACGCTGGAAGTGCAAGGCCTGACCGGTGCGGCCTATATCGAACTCAGCGGTGGCCACAAGGGCGACGAAAACATCCTGAAGACTGCGATCGAGAAGGGTACGCAGGCGCGTATCCTTGCGGACCAGTCGAGCGTCACCAGCCTGCTCGCGACGGCCGACCAGATTATGGACCGCGCCAACAGCGCCATCACCGACATCCAGGGCTTCGTCACTGACGTGCGCGGTCCGCTGACCAAGACGATCGGCAATGCCGAGACGTTTTCGAATGCGCTCGCGAACAATTCCGGCGCGATCGATGACTTCCTGAAGAGCGTGACGGAACTCTCCGGTTCGGTGAGTGCTGCGTCCAAGAAGCTCGATTCGACTCTGGAATCTGCCGAAACTCTGGTGAAATCGGTGGATCCGAAGAAGATCGATCAGATCGTCTCGAACGTCGAGCAGATCAGCACCGACCTGAAGGCTGCCTCGGGCGGCGTTTCCGAAACCATCGCTGCCTTCCGGCGCACGGTCGAAACCTACGAGCAATTCGGCAAGAACGCCCAGAAGACGCTGGAGCGGGTCGATACGCTGGTCGCCTCGGTCGACAAGCAGAAGGTGGAGCTCGTCGTCAACGACATCACAGCGGCGACGGCGGACGCCCGCAAGACGGTGGCCAACATCTCGCAGTTCGCCGACAAGATCACGGCGCGCCAGCAGGACATCGACCGCACGATCACCGACGTCACGCAGCTGGCAAGCAAGTTGAACGCTTCGGCCAACCGGGTCGACAGCATTCTCGTGAAGGTCGACGGTTTCCTCGGCGATGCGGACGCGCCGTCGCTTTCGGCTGACGCCCGCGCGACGCTCGCCTCGTTCCGCAAGATGGCGGACAATCTGAACGCCCAGATCGGCCCGATTGCGGAGAACCTCAAGCGCTTCTCGAATTCGGGGCTGCGCGACGTCGAGGCGCTCGTCACAGATACGCGCCGCACGGTGCAGAGCCTCGAGAACACGATCTCGACGTTCGACAAGGATCCGCAACGCCTTCTCTTTGGCGGCGAGACGGTAAAGCAATATGATGGCCGCACCCGACGCTGAGTCGGTGGGCACAGCCGGCGTGGGGCCGGGTGGTGTGTTTCGATCGGGAATGCACCGAAGTTGTGTGGGACAAAGGTAACGGCAGTATGAGTTTTCCAGGGCTGGTGGGCGTGCGAGTAGCGGGAGCGTGGCGCTCCGCCCTGATGATCATGCTGGCAGCAGGACTTGCTGGCTGCGGTACCAAAGCGGTCAACGACACCTACAGTCTTTCGGCAAGGCCGGCCGTCGAAGGTCGCGCATCGACCGGCAAGCAGATCCTCGTGCCGGAGCCGACGGCTCTGAAGGCACTCGACAGCGATCAGGTCGTCATCCGCCTCTCCGGCGCGGAACTGCAATATCTCGCCAAGGCTCAGTGGAGCGACCGCCTGCCGAAGCTGGTACAGGCGAAGCTCGTGCAGGCCTTCGAGGACACGGGCAAGATCGGCGGCGTCGGCAAACCCGGCCAGGGCCTGGCGATCGACTACCAGGTCATCACCGAAATCCGCGCCTTCGAGATTTCGACCGAGGGCGCCGACACGGCCAATGTCGAAATCTTCGCCAAGATCCTCAACGATCGCAACGGCACGGTGCTGGCGCAAAAGGCGTTTCGCGCCACGGCCGCGGTCAGGGGCACGGGCAACACGGCCTTCATCAAGGCCATGGATCAGGCCTTCGCCAATGTTTCGGCAGAAATCGTCAGCTGGACGCTCGGCTCCATCTGAGGAGCCGAGGACGCTTCTATCTTGCGGTGACCGTCTCGATCCGGTTGATCACTTCCGCGACGCCTTGCACCTGTTTTGCCGCCTCTTCGGCGCGGAAAACTTCGCCTTCGGTCGCCACGCGGCAAGCACAATGGTGTTGCCTTTGGCGGTAACAGTGACATCGGCTGCATCGAGGCCGGGCGTGACCGCCAGGAGATGGGCGACGCGGCGCTCCAGTTCGGCCGGGTGATCGGCCACCTGCCGCTCCGGTTCATCTCCGTAAAATGTCCGTTTCTTGAAGATCATTGTTTTCACCTCGCTCGACGAAGGTGAAACGCCTGATAGCGGGCTTTGTTCGCCTGTTTCATTCGAAACAGCGGGGTGGGACTGATCCGTGCGATGGCTCGTTTCAGGCGACGGGCGGCTCCGTCGCGGTCGGATTACACGGGGATATACAAAATGCGCAGTTCTTGCTTCGCCATGGCTCTGGCGACGACGATGGCACTTGCCTTGGCCATGCCGGCGAAGGCCGCGAACTATAGCTACGGCTGCAAACCGAGCTGCGTCGTCAAAACCGAACGGGCTTATGGCGCCGACGGTAAGGTCTTCTGGAAGAAGGTGCGGATCTGCAAGTGACGTCAGGGAAGGTCCAAAGATCTTCGTTCGGAACGACCGTGGTCAGTGAGCCACTCATAGGTTCGGACACGCTGTGAATGGTCCGGAGAGAAGCGCGTCTGCGCGGTGGAGCGCTTCTCTCATTTTGTGGACTGCCGGCGAGATTACGGCCAGCGGACCACCGGGGGCAGGGACGACAGGATCGACTCGACATTGCCGCCGGTCTTCAGGCCGAAGATGGTGCCGCGATCGTAGAGCAGGTTGAACTCGACATAGCGGCCGCGGCGCACCAGCTGTTCGTCGCGGTCGTTTTCGGTCCAGGGCGCATTGAAATTGGTGCGCACGATCTTCGGATAGACGATGGCGAACGCCTTGCCGACATCACGGGTGAAGGCGAAATCGGCGTCCCAGCCGCCTTGCTCTTCCGAGGAATGCAGCCAGTCGTAGAAGATGCCACCGGTTCCGCGCGCCTCATTGCGATGGGGCAGGAAGAAGTAGTCGTCACACCACTTCTTGAACTTGGCATGGTCGGCGACCGCATGGCGCCCGCAAGTGATCTCCATCGCGCGGTGGAAGAGCTGCGTGTCGGGATCCGTCATGACGCGACGGCGATCGAGCACCGGAGTGAGGTCGGCGCCGCCGCCGAACCAGTTGCTGGTCGTCACCACCATGCGGGTGTTCATGTGAACGGCCGGCACGTTGGGATTGACCGGATGGGCGATCAGCGAAATGCCCGAAGCCCAGAAACGGGGATCTTCGGCTGCACCCGGGATCTGGCTGCGGAATTCGGGCGAGAACTCGCCGTAGACGGTCGAGGTGTGCACGCCGACCTTTTCGAAGACGCGGCCTTCCATCATCGACATGCGGCCACCGCCGCCCTTGCCATCCTCACGGCTCCAGTCCTTGGCAACGAAGCGGCCGGGGGCGCGGTCAGATAGCGGCCCGGTCAGCTCATCCTCCACCGCCTCGAAGGCGGCGCAGATGGTGTCGCGCAGCCCTTCGAACCATGCACGCGCCTCCGCCTTCTTATCTTCGATGTCTGCGGGGAGCCCCTGGGGTAGCTGCGGTCGTTCCATGAAATTACGTCCTGTTGGCGGGATTTCCCGATGAGATGCCGCCGATTCGATTGAAGTCGACACAGTTCACACTTTGGCGCTGATGGCAACGGCGGTCCAGCGCTTCGGCCACTCGGTCGCGGCGTGTCCTTGGCCCCGGCGAAACCCGCCTACACAAAGCTCTGGCAAAGGCAGGCTTGCCTCACTATCTTACAATCCAGAGGTATAGCCCATGGCAAGAATACCTGCAGGCCCGCCGCTCGATGGATTGCGGCGGCAGATCGCCCGGCATCGCCGGGAAAATCCGACACGAGGCGACGGCCTTTTCGTGCGGGAAACCTTTCGGCTCAATCGCAGTGCTGCCCGTGCAAAAGCGCGGGAATGGTTCGACACCTGGCCGAAGGCCGCCTACTGGACCGAGGTGGAAAGCTGGCGCCAGCTCGAGGGCGACGAGATCGAGTTTACGATGCGCCGCCTGCCGACCGCGGATTGATCCATCGCCCCTGCCGCTTTTTCAGAGATCACCGGTCACGTCAACAAACGCGCCAGATTCCCTGCGAGCCAAGGTAGCACAGCGCTCAACCTCGATTTCGATCCTGAATATAAATCAGAGTTTTTCCGAGAAGAATCAATAGATTAATGATGGCTACAAGCCCGAGTATCACGGTCCCCAGGGCAAGCGCCAGGAATGTATTGACGACGCATTGCTGATCCCCTGCGGCGCATGCGCGATCGTCAAGATAATAGAACCATGAGAACAGGATGAGAGCGAGAAGAGGAAGGACTATCGCAACTCGACCTCTTAGTTCTGACTTCATCTTCTTTTCCGCACAATGACCATGTGTAGGCACCTTTGGTCGTGGCGGCCGCTCAAGGGTGGCTGTCTTCATCCATGAGCCTTGGGCCGGCGCCTTCCATCGACAGCACGTCGTGCGGATTGCGCAGAGGACATTCGCGCAGCGACAGGCAGCCGCAGCCGATGCAGCTCGTCAGATGGTCGCGCAACGCCATCAGGCTGGCGATGCGTTCGTTCAGCTGTTCGCGCCAGTTTTCGGACAATCTGCCCCAATCCTCGACCGTCAGCGGACGATCGTCCGGCAAAACCGACAAAGCGTCCTGGATCTCCGACAATGGAATGCCGGTGCGCTGCGCCACCTTGATGACGGCGACGCGCCTGAGCACGCCGCGCGGATAGCGGCGCTGGTTGCCGCGGGTGCGATTGCTGCGGATCAGGCCCTTGGCCTCGTAGAAATGCAGGGTGGAGACGGCGACGCCGCTGCGCTCCGCCACTTCGCCCACGGTCAGTTCGCGGCGCAATTCGCTTTGTTTCACAATCGTCATAACGGCTATTGACCTCAACTAATCTTGAGGTTTTATAGCATTGGCTCCATGACTGAGACAACAGGAGCTTGATCCCCATGACTGAGAAAATGACCCTCGCCGTGATCTATGGCAGCGCGCGGCAGGGTCGCTTCTGCGACACGGTCGCCAATTGGCTGATCCGGGAACTATCGGCTTCCGACACCTTCTCGCTGACGATCATCGACCCGGCGCGGCTCAGAACGTCGCGCGGCCTTGGCGCGGCGGTCAATCCCGGCGAATGGCTGGAGCGCAAGATCGCCGAGGCGGATGCCTTCATCGTCGTTACGCCCGAATACAACCACGGCTACCCGGCGGCGCTGAAGGAACTGATCGACTCTGTCTACGAGCCCTGGCACGCAAAGCCGGTCGCCTTCGTCTCTTACGGCGGCGCCTCGGGCGGCATTCGCGCGGTCGAGCAATTGCGCCAGGTGTTTGGAGAGTTGCACACGGTGACACTGCGCGACGGCGTGGCCTTCCCGAAGGCGTGGTCGAAGTTCGATGCTGCCGGCAACCTCTATAAACCGGAGGAGCTCCGCGCGCCGCTGTTTTTGATGATGGATCGCCTGACCTGGTGGGCGCGGGTGCTGAAGCAGGCGCGCAAGAGCAAACCTTACAACGAAGTCGCGGCGTAACGTTGGAGACGAGGGCTCTCGGCCGGGCCCTCAAAGGCTCGGCCTGCCGCCAAGGAGACGGCTATGGAGACGGTATCAAATCGGCGAAACCTGCCGGATCGCTTCGCCCGCAATCATCGCGGCGGAGATCGCGATGTTCAGCGAGCGCTGGCCGTCGGCCATCGGAATGAGGATGCGGCCATTGGCGCGCTCGTGCACGTGATCGGGCACGCCGGCGCTTTCCCGCCCGAAAAGCAGGATGTCGTCTGGGCGGAAATCATAGCGCGTATAGGGCAGGGCAGCCTTGGTGGAGGCGAGCACCAGCCGACGTCCGCTCGCCGAGCGCCACTCTTCGAAGCGCTCCCAGTTGACGTGACGAGTGAGCGCCACCGACGCGATGTAGTCCATGCCGGCGCGCTTCAGGTTTCGGTCGGAGAGGTCGAAGCCGGCCGGCTCGATCACATCGACCGAAAGCCCGAGACAGGCGGCCATGCGCAGGATCGTGCCGGTATTGCCGGGAATATCGGGCTGGTAGAGGGCGATGCGCAGATTGCTCACGTCAGGTTACTCGTTTCCGGGGGCGTTGCGCCGCGTATCGAAATCCGCAGCCAGGATGCCCATCATGATGTCGTCGTGCCACTCACCGTCGATCAACGCCGATTCGCGTTCGCGGCCCTCGATCGAGAAACCGGACTTGAGATAGGCCGTAATCGCCCGCTCGTTGAAGGCGAGGACCCTCAGCGAGACCCGATGAAGGGCAAGTTCGTCGAAGGCATAGGCCAATACCCGCTTGATGACCGCCGTGCCAAGACCCTTGCCAAGGCGACACGGATCGAAAATGCCGATGGCGAAGTTCGCGCGGCGATCGGCGCGGTTGATGTTGTCGAGCCGCACTTCGCCGACGAGGCCGTCCTGATCGATGATCCAGGCGGCCGGATGTTCGGCGATGCGCGTTACCCAGGCGGCCGCTTCACCGTGGCCGAAGAGGCCGGGAAACGACCTGCCCGCACCGAACATCCGGTAGATATCCGGATGGCGGCCGAGCCTCGGGCGCGCGTCTGCGTCACCCTCGCGGGGGCGCCGCAGGAGAAAGCCGACACTTTGAAGGTCAGGAGGCGTGTCCGATGAAGCGATCATCCTTGTTCTCCGCCGCGAAACGTCCGGCGCTGCTTGCTTTTGAGGTCGCTCATATTGCCTGCGCTAATCTGTGCCGAAACGGCAACAGCGGTCGGAGCGATGAAAAATTGGGCAAGAAAGTGCCTGCGACAATCTGGCATGCGAGCGCGAATAAGGGTAGAGATCGGACCTCTTCAACGCGAACCGACGGAGGCAAACATGAATGTATTGATGTTGACACGCCTTCCTGGAGTAGTGGGCCACCGTTTGGCCTGACCGGTTCCGCGACCTATCTTTTAACCGAGATCGACGCGCTTCCGGGACTCCGGAAGACGAAGCCCTTTGCGGGCTGCATTTCCGGACTGACTTTTTCATCATAAGAATGCGGGGCGAAATCCCGCTTTCCTTCAAAATACTCTGAAGGAGCAATGTTATGTTTGGCTGGTTTGAATCCCGCCTCAATCCCTATCCGCCGGAGGAGCCGACGGTTCCGCCGAAGACTCTGTTCGGCTTCTGCTGGCACTACTCCAAGCCGGCTGCGCCGTGGCTCATCATCATGTCCGTCTGTACGGCGCTGATCGCCATTGGCGAAGTGGCGCTGTTCCAGTTCCTCGGCAACATGGTGGACTGGCTGTCGAGCGCCGACCGCGAGAGCTTCCTCGCCGCCGAAGGCGGACGGCTGTTCTGGATGGGTGCGCTCGTCCTCATCGGCCTGCCGGGCCTCGTGGCGATCGATTCGCTGATCATGCATCAGGTGCTGCTCGGCAACTATCCGATGATCGCCCGCTGGCAGATGCACCGCTACCTGCTGCGCCAGAGCATGACCTTCTTTGCCAACGAGTTCGCCGGACGCGTGGCAACGAAAGTCATGCAGACGTCGCTAGCCGTGCGCGAAACCGTGATGAAGATCCTCGACGTCTTCGTCTATGTCGTCAGCTACTTCGTCACGATGCTCGCCGTCGTCGCCACCGCCGACTGGCGGCTGGTGATCCCGCTCGGCATCTGGCTGGCGATCTACATCTGCATCGTCAGCTATTTTGTGCCGCGGCTGCAGAAGATCTCCAAGGAGCAGGCGGACGCGCGCTCGATGATGACCGGCCGGATCGTCGACAGCTACACCAATATCGGTACGGTCAAGCTGTTCTCGCATGCCGGCCGCGAGGAAGGCTATGCGCGCGACGGCATGGACGGCTTCCTCGACACCGTGCATCGCCAGATGCGCAAGGTGACGCTGTTCCACGTGCTGGTCTATGCCAACAACAGTATCGCGCTCTTTGCGATCGCAGCGCTTGGCATCCATCTGTGGCTGACGAGTGCGATCTCCGTCGGCGCGATCGCGATCGCCGTCGGCCTTGCGATGCGCATCAACGGCATGTCGCAGTGGATCATGTGGGAAGTCTCGGCGCTGTTCGAGAATATCGGCACGGTCTATGACGGCATCGGCATGATGACCAAGGCGCACGACATCGTCGACGAGCCGGACGCCAAGGCGCTGACAGCGGACAAGGGGGCGATTGCCTTCGACAACATCCGCTTCCACTACGGCAAGGCCAAGGGCGTCATCGATCACCTGTCGCTCGACATCAAGCCGGGTGAGAAGATCGGCCTCGTCGGTCGCTCGGGTGCGGGCAAGACGACGCTGATGAACCTGCTGTTGCGCTTCTACGACCTGGAGGACGGTGCGATCCGGATCGACGGCAAGGATATTTCCACCGTCACACAGGACAGCCTGCGCTCGCAGATCGGCGTCGTGACGCAAGACACCTCGCTCTTGCACCGCTCCATTCGCGACAACATCGCCTATGGCCATCCGGAAGCGGACGACGAGGCGATCATTGCGGCGGCCAAGAAGGCGAACGCCTGGGACTTCGTCCAGGGGCTCGAGGACAACCAGGGCCGCAAGGGCCTGGACGCCCAGGTCGGCGAACGCGGCGTCAAGCTCTCCGGCGGCCAGCGCCAGCGTATCGCGATCGCGCGCGTGTTCTTGAAGGACGCGCCGATCCTGATCCTCGACGAGGCGACCTCGGCGCTCGATTCCGAAGTCGAACAGGCGATCCAGGAGAACCTGTTCGCGCTGATGGCCGGCAAGACGGTGATCGCGATCGCCCACCGCCTGTCGACGCTGACGGAGATGGACCGGCTGGTGATCCTCGAGGCCGGCCGCATCGTCGAGACCGGCTCGCATGCCGAGCTCGTTGCCCATGGCGGTCTCTACGCCGACCTCTGGTCTCGCCAATCGGGTGGCTTCATCGCCGACGACGTCGAGAAGGAAGAGGCCGCAGAGTAAGCAACCTGAGGCCCGCCGTTCGAAAGAGCGGCGGGCCTCTTTGTTAGACGTTACGCATTTGTAATCTGCAATTGTGTCGAAACCGATTGCTGTTCCTGCCGAACCGCCTATATCGGAACCATGCTCAGCGCCATCGTCAGCCTCTTCGAGAACTGGATCAAGCCCTTCGCACCGCGCGAGCGCCTGCAGCCGCCGAAATCGCTCTGGGGGTTTGCCTGGTTCTACGCCAGACAGGCCAAGGGACCGTTCATCGCTATGGCCGTCTTGGGTGGCCTCGTCGCCATGCTGGAGGCGGGTCTTTTCTACTTCGTCGGGCGGCTCGTCGATCTGCTCGACACCGTGAAGCCGGAAGCTGGCTGGAGCGGGTTGATCGCCGCCAATGGCCCGGAGCTTCTGTTCATGCTCCTGACGGTCATGGTCTTCCGTTTCATCGCGGTGTCGTTGGCGGCGCTCGTCGAAGAACAGGCGATCACGACAGGCTTTTTGAACCTGGTGCGTTGGCAATCCTACGTGCACGTCGCCAGGCAGTCGCTGACCTTCTTTCAGAATGACTTTTCCGGCCGCATCGTCACCAAGGTCTGGGCCGGCGCGCAGGCAACGAGCGACCTGCTCGTCTCGCTGCTGCAGGTCGTCTGGTTCATCGTCATCTACACGGCGTCCACCATGGCGCTGGTGGCGCAGCTCGACTGGCGTCTGGCCGCGATGGTCGGCTTCTGGATCGTCGTCTTCCTGGTGCTGGCGCGCTTTTTCGTTCCACGCATCCGCAAGCACGCCCGCGATACCGCCGAAATGGCGTCGATGCTGAACGGTCGCATGGTCGATGCCTATTCCAACATCCAGACATTGAAGCTCTTCGGGCGCGACGAGGAGAACGACCGCTATATCCGCGGCGGCTTCGACCGGTTCCAGCGCGCGGTCATCCCGTTCACGCGGCTCTTGACGGCCGTGCGCGCCTCACTGGCACTGCTTTCCGGCTTAATGATCACGGCGATCGCGGTCTACGCCATCCATCTCTGGCTCGCAGGCTCGATCAGTTCCGGCGCGGTCGCCTTCACGCTGGCACTGGTGCTCCGGCTAAACATGCTGCTTGGCCGCATGATGACGCAGTTCAACTCGATCATGCGCAACATCGGCACGATCCAGAACTCGGCCGAACTGGTCTCTCTGCCGATCGGTCTCGTCGATCGGCCCGACGCGACGGAACTGGCCGTGAGCAAGCCGGAAATCCGCTTCGAGCACGTCCGCTTCCACTACGGCAAGGGCGACCGCGTCATCGACGATTTCTCGCTCGTGGTGCGCCCGGGCGAGAAGGTGGGCATCGTCGGTCGCTCGGGCGCCGGCAAGTCGACGCTCGTCAATCTCCTGTTGCGCTTCTACGATCTTGAGAGCGGGCGCATCCTGATCGACGGCCAGGATATCGCGTCCGTCAGGCAAGAGTCGCTGCGCGCCCAGGTCGGCATGGTCAGCCAGGATACTTCGCTTCTGCATCGCTCGATCCGCGACAACATCCTCTTCGGCCGTCCCGACGCGAACGAGGAGCAACTGATCGCTGCGGCTCGGAAAGCCGAAGCCTACGACTTCATCGCCGACCTTCAGGACCAGCGCGGCCACAAGGGGCTCGACGCCCATGTGGGCGAGCGCGGCGTCAAGCTTTCGGGCGGACAGCGGCAGCGCATCGCGATCGCCCGGGTGATGCTGAAGGATGCGCCGATCCTCGTGCTCGACGAGGCGACCTCGGCGCTCGATTCCGAAGTCGAAGCGGCGATCCAGTCCAATCTCGACCGCCTGATGCAGGGCAAGACGGTGCTCGCGATCGCGCACCGGCTGTCGACGATCGCCGCGCTCGACCGGCTGGTGGTGATGGACAAGGGGCGGATCGTCGAACAGGGAACGCACGCCGAACTTGTTGCCCGCGGCGGACTGTACGCCGGGCTCTGGTCACGACAGTCCGGCGGATTTCTCGCCCGGGAAGAGGCGGCGGAGTAGGGCGCTTTACGGACGCCTTCAAGCACATCCGGCGGGCGCAAATTCCGCCCAACTGATGGCCGTCAAGTCCTTGTGCCAATTGGCCGCGCTTTTCCCCGCGACAATCTGCCCACATGCCCTTGTCAAGGCTGGACATAATTTGCGATCAAGCATAGAACGCGCCGGATTGACGGGGATTCTGCGTGCTGTGCGCGCGCCGATTCTTTTCGGATTCTGTGCCGATGTCGCATTTGCAACCGCAAGGCGATGGGGCGACAGCACTATGAATAGGGCGTGGTTCCTTGACCTGGATCAAACCGCAAGGGGCAGGAATTTCGCCGGGGGCGGATGCGGTTTCCGCAATATTGCGTGAGAGGATGGTTTAGCCGTGAGCGAACACGACACTTCAAGCGAGGCCTTGGGCGAGCCCACTCGCCGCGACTTCCTTTATCTGGCTACCGGTATGGCAGGCGTCGTCGGCGCTGGTGCCGTCGCCTGGCCGTTCATCGACCAGATGCGTCCGGACGCATCGACGCTCGCGCTCGCCTCGATCGAGGTCGACGTATCGAGCCTTCAGCCCGGTATGTCGCTGACGGCGAAATGGCGCGGCAAGCCGATCTTCATCCGCAACCGTACGGAGAAGGAAGTCGAGGAGGCAAAGGCCGTCAAGCTGGACGAGCTTAAGGACCAGGTTGCGCGCAACGCCAACCTTCCGGCCGACGCTTCCGCGAGCGACCTCGATCGTTCCGCCGGCGAAGGCAAGGAAAACTGGATCGTCATGATCGGTTCCTGCACCCATCTCGGTTGCGTGCCGCTTGGCCAGGCCGGTGATTTCGGTGGCTGGTTCTGTCCCTGCCACGGTTCGCACTACGATACGGCCGGCCGCATCCGTAAGGGTCCGGCGCCGGAGAACCTTCACGTGCCGACCTTCTCGTTCGTATCCGACACAGTTATCAAGATCGGTTGAGGGGACTACTGATAATGAGTGCTGAACATTCAACCTACACGCCGACGACTGGCATTGAGAAATGGGTTGATTCCCGTCTGCCGTTGCCGCGTCTCGTTCACGATAGCTTCATCAGCTACCCGGTTCCCCGGAACCTGAACTACGCCTACACCTTCGGTGCCATGCTCTCGGTCATGCTGATCGTCCAGATCCTGACCGGTATCGTGCTGGCCATGCACTACGCCGCTGAAACGACCGTCGCCTTCAACTCGGTCGAGAAGATCATGCGCGACGTCAATCACGGCTGGCTGCTGCGCTACATGCACGCCAACGGCGCATCCTTCTTCTTCATCGCCGTCTACCTGCACATCGCCCGTGGTCTCTACTACGGCTCGTACAAGGCTCCGCGCGAAATCCTCTGGATCCTCGGCGTGGTCATCTACCTGCTGATGATGGCGACCGGCTTCATGGGCTACGTTCTGCCCTGGGGTCAGATGTCCTTCTGGGGCGCGACCGTTATCACCGGCTTCTTCACCGCCTTCCCGCTGGTGGGTGAGTGGATCCAGCAGTTCCTGCTCGGCGGCTTCGCCGTTGATCAGCCGACGCTGAACCGCTTCTTCTCGCTGCACTACCTGCTGCCCTTCATGATCGCCGGCGTCGTCGTCCTGCACATCTGGGCCCTGCACGTAACGGGTCAGACCAACCCGACCGGCGTTGAAGTCAAGTCCAAGACCGACACCGTGCCCTTCACGCCCTATGCGACGCTGAAGGATGCACTCGGCGTTTCCGTCTTCCTGATCATCTATGCCTGGTTCGTCTTCTACCAGCCGAACTTCCTCGGCCACCCGGACAACTACATTCCGGCTGACGCGCTGAAGACGCCCGCTCACATCGTTCCGGAATGGTACTACCTGCCGTTCTACGCGATGCTGCGCGCGATCACCTTCAATGTCGGCCCGATCGACTCCAAGCTCGGTGGCGTTCTGGTGATGTTCGGCTCGATCATCATCCTGTTCTTCCTGCCCTGGCTCGACACGTCCAAGGTCCGCTCGGCCGTCTACCGTCCGTGGTACAAGCTGTTCTTCTGGGTCTTCGTGGCCAACGCCATCCTGCTCGGCTGGCTCGGCTCGCGTCCGGCGGAAGGCCTGTACGTCGTGATGTCGCAGATCGGCACGCTGTACTACTTCGGCTTCTTCCTCGTCATCTTGCCGGTCCTCGGTCTGATCGAGACGCCGAAGCGCATTCCGAACTCCATCACCGAAGCGGTGCTGGAAAAGCAGAATGCCAAGGCGCAGCCGGCTGCCGCGCGCGCCTGATCAGAACAGCGATTGATAAGGAACCCACAACAATGAAAAAGCTTGTTACAGGCATTCTGTCACTCGCTGTCGTCGCTGGTCTCGGTCTCGGTGCGGCTGTTGCCGAAGAGGCGAAGGGCGGCGAGGAGCATGGCGGCGGTACGCCCCACTATCCGATCCACAAGCCGGAACAGCAGGACTGGAGCTTTGCCGGTCCCTTCGGTCACTACGACAAGGGTCAGCTTCAGCGCGGCCTGAAGGTCTACGCCGAAGTCTGTTCTGCCTGCCACTCGATGAACCTGGTGTCCTTCCGCACGCTGGAAGGCCTGGGCTATTCGGAAGGCCAGGTAAAGGCCTTTGCGGCGAACTACGAAGTTCAGGACGGCCCGAACGCCGACGGCGAGATGTTCACCCGCAAGGCTGTCGCCTCCGACCACTTCCCGTCGCCTTACGCGAACAAGGAAGCGGCTGCCGCATCGAACAACGGTGCAGCTCCGCCGGACTTCTCGCTGATCGCCAAGGCTCGCGGCATCGAGCGCGGCTTCCCGCAGTTCATCTTCGACATGTTCTGGCCCTACCAGGAAGGCGGCCCGGACTACATCCACGCGCTGCTGACCGGCTACCAGGATCCGCCGCAGGGCGTCGAAGTGGCTGAAGGCACGCACTACAACCCGTACTTCGCCAACGCTGCCGCGCTGGCGATGGCTCAGCCGATCTCCGCCGACCAGGTCACCTATGACGATGGCACGCCGCAGACGGTCGACCAGTACGCAAAGGACGTTTCGGCGTTCCTGATGTGGGCCGCCGAGCCGCACCTCGAAGAGCGCAAGCGCACCGGCTTCATGGTCATGGTGTTCCTGCTGATCTTCACCGGCCTGGTGTACCTCACCAAGAAGTCGGTCTACGCCAACAAGGAACATTGATCGGCTCCGGCTCAGGCCGGTACGACCAAGACCCAACGAAAAAGGCCCCGGTTCGTCCGGGGCCTTTTTCGTTTACCACCGTGCGTCCCGACACCGTTGACCTTGGGCGAGGAATTTGGCCGACATGCAGCAAGTTCGTGATGCTTCACGCATTCCTTTGGCGAAGGGCAGGCGGCTAAACACCAGTCGCTCGCAGGACAGGCTTGCGATGCAGACAGCAGCTACCGTATTCGGCCGATCATTGGCCACCGCACCGATCTCGGATTAAGGCTGTGCCGGGGCAGCGGAAGACCGGCCTACGCATCGGAAGGACCTGGTCTCCAGCCGCTTGCCGCAGCCCACCGATCCGCGCGTCGAATGACCTGCCACAAGTGTTCCGACTTGCCCTCGGTATAGGCTGCCCGGTCGTGGCGATGTCGGCTTGCCAATGCCCGCTTCAGCTCGACGTATGGGCCGTGTTCCGCGGCATGGGCACGCATGTAGTCGCGAAACAGCAGCGACCATCGTTCCTGCCAGCTTCCCGCTCGGCGCACATGGATGTGCGTGCGTTCGTCGCCAGGGCGCTCACGAAAGTAGCGTTTCGTCAGATCGGTATTCTGCGGCCGCCACAGGTAGCCGATCGCCGCCATTTTTTCCGCCAGGACGTCGAGGGGCTCCAGATCGGCAACGGAAATCTGAACATCGATGATCGGCTTGGCAGCCAGACCACGGATTGCGGTGGAGCCGATATGGTCGATACGCAAGGCATGATCGCCCAAAACCTGGCGGATCGTCTTCGCCTTGGTGGCAAACCGCTCCGCCCAATCGGAGGACCAATCGCAGATTTC
The DNA here is from genome assembly GCF_900103045.1 of Ensifer sp. YR511. Lineage (NCBI taxonomy): Bacteria > Pseudomonadati > Pseudomonadota > Alphaproteobacteria > Hyphomicrobiales > Rhizobiaceae > Ensifer > Ensifer sp. YR511. The sequence continues at coordinate 109,333 of NZ_FNGR01000001.1, read as the reverse complement.
AATCGGCTGTGTCGTGCAAGGCAGCTCCCTATCCATCGGACGAACTTCAGATGCAGAGCGCGATGATGTCAACATTCATTCCTGCGTTCCACCTGTCTGGCTGGCTGAGTGTCTGGCCGTCCGGATGCCGTTAAGGACGACTGCATGTTATGGCTGCATCGACCGTTGGCGCCCGCCTAGAAGGCTGCGTTATTGTTTCTTCAGAGGGGTGAATCTCGATGTCTATTTCTTTCAAGCGCCTGGCGGCGGTCGCCGTGGTAGCTCTTGCCTTTGTTCCCGGCATTGCACAGGCCGAGAGTTACGCGACGCTCACCAAGCAAGGCTACGCCACCGGCAAGCTCTCCAGGGGCAAGTCCGGCGCCTGGGGCTGGGTGGTCGGCAACGGCGAGAAGACGTTCTTTTGCCGGCTGAACGTCGCTTCTGCCTATGTCAACAAGAAGGAGATGGTGAGCTTCACCGCAACCGGCCGCATGCTCAAGATCGACCGTGCGACCTACGACGACGCGCTCGGCGGACCGGACCCGAACAAGCCTTACCTGAAGGATCTGCAGGCGGGCCGGGTCAAGCCCGCCAATGTCGGCGGCTGTTCGCCACTGCGTTGAGCCGGTCCAGTCAGCACGCGTCGCCAGGCGCGGCTAAAGCATGTCGACAGCCCGTTGTTCACGACACCCGCCTACGAACCCAAATCCCGTTCGCGCAGCCGTGATTAGCGGGTAGTGGCCCGAACTTGCGAGAAGGGGCAGAGTCCGGTCGTACGCGTGCCGGGAGCGCCTTAAGGAGCGCACTGCATCATAAGGGATCGCTAGTATCTTAGCGGAAGTGATCCGTCGCTTTTCTTCTCTGATATCCCTGCAAACGAAAACGGCCCCTTCGCAAGACGGGGCCGTTTTGATTGTTTCTATCCGGGCTCGCTTAGCTGAAGCGACCGGCGGCGTGGGCGAGCATCGTATAGACCTTGCCGGTATCCGACGTCAGGTAGGTCTGGGTGATGCGCTTGTCCGGGTCGTTGCGGGCGACATCGGCGAGCAGCTTTTCGAAATCTGCGATGTAGCGGTCGACAGCGGTGCGGAATTCCGGCTCGCGGTCGTACTTGCGCTTGATCTCGTCGAAGGTCTGCTGGCCCTTCAGCGTGTAGAGGCGACGCGTAAAGACGTCGCGCTCGCCGCGCTGGTAGCGGCGCCACAGATCGACCGACGCATCATGATCGATGGCGCGGGCGATATCGACCGAAAGCGAGTTCAGCGATTCAACCACGTGGCGCGGGTTGCGGCTGTCGCCGGCCCGTGCCGTTGGCTGAGCCTCGGCCGGACGCTGCGGCGCGGACGAGGGTGCCTCTTCGCGCGACGCCGCACGGAGCAGGTCACGCATCCAGCCACCACCTTCGGCGACCTCGTTGCTCACAGCCTGCGTCGGCGCCGGCTGGCGAACGGCGGGCTGCTCGATACCGAGGCTGCCGCGCAGCGCCGGCGCCGGTTCCTGACGGCGCGGCTGCTCGATGACGGGCTGCTGCGCTACCGGCTGCTGTGCCACTGGCTGCTGTGCCACTGGCTGGGGCTGCGGCTGTGCGACCGGTTGCGGCTGCGGGGCTGCCTGCTGCTGCACGGGACGGGCGACCGGAGCGGAGGCCGGCTGCTGGCGCAGCGGCTGGGCCACTTCGAGCTGCGTCGAGGACTTGCCGATGATGTCGGACAGTTCCTGCAGCGCCTTGATCTGCTCGCCGACGGCACGGCGCATGACGGCCGCATTTTCCTTGGCTTCTTCCGGCAGGTCGAAGGCGCCGCGCTTCAGCTCTTCGCGGGTCATGTCGAGTTCCTTGCGGATCTCGCCAGCCGAGCGACGGATCTCGTCAGTCGCGCCGCTGAAGCGGCCGATCGCCTCGTCGATTGCGACGCGAACGGCGTCACGCAGCTGGTCTGCGACGCCATCGGACTTCTTGCCGCTTTCGGCAAGCATGCGCTCGATGTCGGACACCGAGGCCGCAACGCTGCCGCGCAGACGCGAGGCGACTTCCTTGGAGCGCTCCTCGGCATTGGCAAAGGCACCCTCGATCGAGGCACCGGCATCTTCACCGACCTTGGCGATCGCCTGGCGAAGGGCTTCCGATGCGCCGAGCGCACGGCCCTCGACGGAGGAGAGCGTCTTGTTGACGTCGGCAAACGAGGTCTCGACGCCCGAGCGAAGCGTGTTGGCAATCTGGCGCGAACGCTCTTCGGCACGGCTGAAGACCTGCTCGACCGAGGCGCCGGCTTCGTCACCGGCCTGGGCGAGCGTGTTGCGCATCGATTCAGCAGCTTCCGCCGCGCGCTGTTCGGCGCTCGTCAGCAGGCGACCGACATCGGCGAAGGACTGCTGGATGCCGCTGCGCAGGTTTCCGGCAACGTGGCCCGAGCGTTCTTCGGCCCGCTGGAAGGCGCCGTCGACGAAGCCTTCGAGCGCACGCATCGTGCGTTCGATCTCTTCCGAGCGCTGGACGAGGCCGACCGACAGGGTGCGAAGCGCATCCTGGCGTTCCTCGAGCGTGCTGACGAGGTTCGACTGGGCCGCGCCGAGCAGGTCGGAGGCCTGGCCGAGAACGCGCGAGTGGTCTTCGAACCGGCCGACAATGCCGCCGATCTGCGACAGGGTCGAGGCGGAGATATCGGAGAGCTTGTCGACCTTGCCTTCGATGAGGCGGGTGGAGGTCGACAGCATGTCGGAGGCCTGACGGGTCGATTCCGACACGCGGGCGATCGTCGATTCCAGACGCTGGTCCATTTCGCCGAGGTTGCTGCTCGCCTGGTCGATGACCGTGGCAATGGCCGCATTGTTGTTGGCGAGCTGGTCGATCAGGCCAAGGGCGGTCGACTGCAGACGGTTTTCGACCATCTTCATCGCCTTTGCCGTCTCTTCGGCGCGGTAGGAGATCGCGTTCAGCGTCTCGCCCGTGCGCTCGGCGATGGCGTTGACGAGGGCGGCGTTTTCCGCACGCAGGCGGTCGGCGCTTTCCTGTGTCACGGCAGCGATGCGCTCGGCTGCCTCGCGGCCGGTGGCGGCATACTGGTCGATGACAGGGCGTGCCTGCTCGTCGATCAGGCGCGACAGCTCCATCGAGCGGCCGGCGAGCATCGAGTTGAGTTCGCGGGTGCGCTCGTCGAGCGTGGTGCGGATTGCTTCGCCACGGGCTTCCAGCGCCTTCTCCGTATTGCTGAGGCCCTGGTGGATGTTGTCGGCGTGGTTGGCGATCTGGCTGTGCGTTGCGGCCAGCCGTGCGCTTGCGGTGTCGGCCGCGTCGGCGATCGAGCGGGCAAGCTCGGCATGACGTGCAGCGGTCGCTGCCGCCTTCTGCTCGATCGAGTTGGCAAGCTCGGCGTGGCGCGCGGCGGTGGCGGCTGCCGTCTGGTCGATCGTGTTGGCGAAGTCTGCCTGGCGAGCAGCAAGTGCGGAGGCGAAATCGTCGCCTGCCTTCGACAGCAGCCCGGCCGAGCGGACAGCTTCCGCGTCGATTTCCTGAGCTGCACCGCTAATGGCGCCGCGCAGGCTGTTCACAAGGCCGGCGGCCTTGTCTTCCATGCGCAGTGCCTCTGCGTCGAGTTCCTGGGCGACGTCGCCAACGGCGCTACGAAGCGTGTTGACGAGGCCGGCAGCCTTGTCTTCCATGCGCAGCGTTTCTGCGTCGAGTTCCTGCGCGACATCGCCAACGGCGCTGCGGAGCGTGTTTGCGAGACCGGCTGCCTTGTCTTCCAGGCGCACGGCTTCGGCATCGAAGTCCTCAGCCACGCCGCCGACTGCGCTGCGCAGATTGGCGACGATGTCGGACGTCTTGCCTTCCAGGCGATTGGCTTCAGCGTCGATATCCTGCGTTGCCTCGTGAACGGCGCCGCGCAGGCTGGTGACCAGAACGGCCGCCTTGCCCTCGATCGTGCGGTTGACGTTATCTAGGCCGATGTTGAGGGCACGATCCATGGTGCCGAGGCGTTCGGCGATGCGTTCCGCACCGGACTCGATGGCGCCGGTGATCCGGGTTGCCGCAACTTCGCTCATGCGGTCGATGTCGCCAGCGCGGTCACCAAGGCTGTCGGCGATCCGCTGTCCGGCGCCGTCGACGATCTGGTTGACGCTGCCGACGCTGTCGCGGACCCGATCTTCCAGCGAGCTGAGGCTGACTTCCAGGCGCAGGCCGGTATCGTCGACCAGGGTGTTGACGTCGTTGACGCTGCCGCGGATGCGGTCCTGAAGGACGCCGAGGCTGTTTTCGATCAGTGCACCGGTCTCGCCGACGATCGCGTTGACGCCGCTGACGCTGCCACGGATACGGTCTTCGAGCGCGCTGAGGCCACCTTCGACACGGGCCGCCGCATCATCAACGACGGAGCCGACATTGGTGACGCTGCCGCGAATGCGGTTTTCGAGGGCACCGAGATTGCTCTCGATCCGTGCGCCGGTGTCGTCGACCACGGCGCCGACATTGCCGACGGTGCCACGAATACGGTCTTCGAGGACGCCAACGCGGGTCTCGAGATGCATGCCGGTTTCGTCGACGATCGAGCTGATGTTGCCGGCGCTCTCGCGCATGCGCTCTTCGAGTGCGCCGAGGCTGGTTTCAACGCGCATGCCGGTATCGTCAAGGCGATCGTTGAGGCCGTTGATCGACAGGTCAACGCGGTTGGTGAGGCTGTCGGCCGCCAGGCTGATCTGGTTGGCGGTTTCGGCCAGGCGCTCGGCAATATGGCCCGTGGTCGAGCGCATACGGCTGTCGAGCACTTCGCCGCTGCGGTCGATGGCGCTGGCGAGTGCCGACTGACGCTCTTCGAGCGACATTTCCAGCATGCCGGCGCTGGTGGCGAGCGTCGTGGCGATCGCGGTCGACTGATCGGCAAGCATGCCTTCGAGCTGCTCGCGGCCCTGGCCGACGGCAAGGTTGATGGCGTTGATGCGGTCGTCGAGCGTGACGCGGATCTGTTCGTGCGTGGACGAGAGCGTATCGCGCAAGTGCTCGGCGCGGCCGCTCAGCGTCTCCTCGATTTCCGCTGCCTTGCCGGCAAGCGACGCGGTCGCTTCGGTGGTGCGCGCGGTCAGCGCATCGGCGATGTGCGCGCTGGTCTCGGTCAGCGTATCGGAGATCTTGCTGACACGGCCGCTCAGATCTTCGGCGATGCGGGCACTCGTCTGGGTGAGCGTATCGGAGATCAGGCTGACGCGGCCGCCCAGGTTTTCGGCGATCGTGTTGACGCTCTCGGAGAGCTTCTGCTCGATATCACCGACGCGATCGGTCATGGTTTCGGCGACGGCGGTTGCCCGGAAGGTCAGGCTGTCGGCCACGTCTTCGGCGTGACGGCTCAGCGTATTGGCCATCTCGTTGGCACGCGACGACATCGTCGAGGTGATGGCGGCGGCGCGCTCGGCGAGTACGCCGTCAAGCGCCGTCGTCTGGTTGGTGAGCGCGTCGGAGATCGCTTCGCCGCGTTCGGAAAGGACGCGCTCCAGCCGGTCGGCCGTGCCGCTGACGGCGGTGTCGATCGAGTCCGCGCCCATGGAGAGGATCGTCGAAAGCGCGAGCGTGCGTTCCGACAGGGTGTTGTCGAGGCGGTGCTGGCTGGCAGCGATGGCGCTGGTGATCTCGTCGGTCGAGCCGTGCAGGGTCTGCTCGATGCGGGCGTGCGCGGCCTGCAGGCCGTCGACGAAGGCAGCGGTACGGCTGTCGAGACCTTCGGTCAGGCGCTGTTCGCTCGTCGTCAGTGCGCTCGAAAGTGCGTCCGCACGCTGGCCGAAGCCGTTTTCGATGCGGTCCTGTGCCTGGGTGAGGGCACCCATGAGGCCGCTGGTCTTTTCGGAGAGCACGCTGTCGATGCGGGTGTGCGCATCGCCGATCATGTTGCCGAGTTCGGTGGTACGGCTCGCAATCGTCTCTTCGATGAAGTCCTGGGTCGCGCCGAGCGTGGTCGCAAGCGTCAGCGACTGGTCGGAAAGGGCCGAGCCGATCTTCTCGATGCTGCTGTCGAGCGCGCCGCCGATCGCCTCCGAGCCGCCGGAGACGGTCTCGTTGATGCGGTGCAGGCTTTCCATGAGCTTGGTGTCGAGCAGGCTCGCACGCTTGTCGAAGGCGGAGGCAAACTCGTGGAACCGCTCGTCGAAGGCGGTTGCGAGCTGGCCGACGGTCGTCTGCAGCTTCTCTTCAAAGAAGCCGCCGCGAAGGTCGAGGTCCATGATCGCGTCGTCGGCGCTGGAGCGCAGGCTCTGGCGGAAGCTCGCGCCCTTTTCGTCGAGCGTGGCGTTGAGCGAGGCGAGCACGTGGTCGAGGCCACCGGTGATGGCGTGCTGGCCGACGCTCAGGCTTTCGTTGAGGTCGCGGGTGCGGGCGATCAGTGTTTCGTTGAGCTGGCGGGCGCGTTCGTTGAGCGCCGCATTCAGCTTCTCGGTGCTGGCGTCAAGCGAGGAGGCGCGCGTTTCGAACTGGCTGAGCAGGTCTTCGCCGCGCTTCGTCAGCGTGTCGCTGAGCTGGTCAAGCCGGGTGTCAAATTCGGTGCTGAGACCGAGGCCGGCAGCGGTCAGGCCCGAAAGCAGCGCATCGGTGCGGGTCGTCAGCATGCTGCCGATCGACTGCAAGGCGCCGTCCGATTTCTCGCTAAGGGCAGCCGCGCGGGTGTCGATAAGCGAGGCAAAGGCTTCGCCCGAGATTGCAATGCGCGAAGCAATGTCTTCGCTCGCTTGTTCCAGGTCGTCCTTCAGCTTGCCATGCGCACCGGAGATGGCCGAACGGATACGCTCCGAATGCCCGATGATGGCTTCGCGCTCAAGCCCGAGTTCCTGCACCAGCGTGCGCACGCGCAGTTCGTTTTCGCTGTAGCTGCGTTCGAGCGCGTTGACCTCGGAATGAACCAGCGTTTCGAGTTCGGTGGCGCGGGCAATCGTGCGTTCGATGCCTTCGTTCATCGCCGAGACTTCGCGACGGACGGCCTGGCCGACCGTCATGACGCGATCGGCAGCAGCCGTTTCCGGCTCGGCAAGGCGCAGGGCGACTTCCGCCATCGAGCGCGCGGCGTTGCGCAGTTCCTGCGCGCGGGCGATCATGATGGCAAAGGAGAAGAAGAGCATGATCGGCAGCACGATGCCGATCGCGACGCCGACGGCGCCAGGGGTGGCGGCAAGGTCGCTCAGCGAACGGATCTGCCAGATCTGCGGCCCGTAAAGAAGGTTGGCGACACCGAGGCCGGCAACCGCCCAGATGACGGACACCAGCGCAGCAACGCGGATCGCGGCGCGATTGGAGCGCACGTCGAGCGCACGCAGCATCGCAGCCGGCGAACGGCGACCATCGTCGTTGGCGGCGGAAAGGGACGGGGACTTGGGCGCAGGTTCCGGAGCGAGCGTCTTGGCCGCTTCTGCAGCACGTGCCCCGCGGGACTGTTCCGGCTGAGGCCGTGCTTTCTTATTCTGATCGGGCGTCGCCGCCTGATTGGTGGGCTGAGACACATTTTCCTCCGGATCATCCAAGGAAGTCTTGTCATTCGGGCTCGATGCAAGCTCGTCGAAATCAATCTTCAGGGCAGCTTCCAGAGCCTGGAACGCCTTTTCGTCGATCGACTCATTGCTCTTTTTCGTCGCCATAGGGATACGCCTCATTACCTTTTGCCCAGAACGGAAAGCGCCTCTGGCCCGTTAGCGGGCAGGGTCTCTTCCTCATGGGCGGTGACGGCAAGATACGCGCATCGGATCTACGCAATACCCTACTGATCACCCACTGCATTGCCTCGACGGATAGTCGCATTTGTGGCCGAATGGGACCACGCGTCGAGCTTATCCACCGGAACGGTTGCCATTTTCGTACGCGGGTCCGTTCCTAAGCGTATCGTAGTGACACATTAGCTGGGTTCTTACAATTAAGAGCGCTTGGGGTTGATTAAAATCCTAATGAAATCTTAATGCGGTGCAGGTCTAAAAGCCGGAAAAGATAAGGAAATCAGAGAGTTTAACGGACGTTAACCATTTTCCCAAAATACTGCCTATATTGCGCCCGGATTTGAGCCAATAGGTGCCGGAGCCCGCCGAAGATGGAAGTCTGAACAGTGCGGGCGGCGGCACCGCTCCCGATGAAGCGATGCCGGAAACAGGCCAACATCAAACAAACAATAGGGAAATTGGCTCATGGCGGCCCTCAGGATTGCCTTTGAAGCCCCGGATAGTCCGGGAAACTCTTCTGCGTCAGGCAAAAAGCCGATCGACTTTGCTCACCTCGCCGTCCAGACGATGGGTGACAAGGCGCTCGAAATCGAAGTGCTGCAACTCTTTGCGCGCCAGGCGCGCCAGGTCTTGAAGGAAATCGCCGAAGGCGAGGGCACGCCCCGTGCCCAGGCAGCCCACCGGCTAAAGGGCGCAGCCCTTGCGGTTGGTGCCGTCGACGTTGCAAGCGTTGCCGGCGCGATCGAACACAATCCGGCCGAAGCTTCGCTCTGCGACCAGCTCGCATCGGCCGTGCTCGAAGCCGAGCTCTTCATTCTGAAGCTCTGCCGCTAGCGGCTACCGAGCAGACAGGGGGCCTAACCGACCCCTGTCTGTCGCACGATGCCCGCGCCTCGCATAGAGGGCGCCGTGCCGGCAGCCATTGCTACCGGCACGATCTGCGGCGACGCACAGAATGACGGCCGTTGTTGACTGGCCGGCCGATTTGTTGGAAGAACTTTCCCTGAATTTGCGCCCGCGGGGTTCTTTTCTCAACAGGCCTTGCGCCCGGCCAATCCACCAGTTCATTCCGGAAAGAGACATGACAAAACTTACGATCGTTGCCTTTGATGGCGCGCGCCACGAACTTGATGTCGAGAACGGCTCGACGGTCATGGAAAACGCCGTTCGCAATTCGGTTCCCGGCATCGAAGCGGAATGCGGCGGAGCCTGCGCCTGTGCGACCTGTCATGTCTATGTCGACGATGCCTGGGCTCAAACCGTCGGCGCTCCTGAAGCCATGGAAGAAGACATGCTGGACTTTGCCTACGACGTCCGCCCGACGTCGCGGCTTTCCTGTCAGATCAAGATGAGCGATGCGCTCGACGGTCTCGTCGTGCACGTGCCGGAGCGCCAGGCCTAACGCCTGCGTCCCACGCCCCTTCTTTCAGACCTCCGCACAAAAAAAAGCGCCTCGCCGGTCGTTGGACAAGCGAGGCGAGGAGGGCGCATCGCATACAGATGAGGGAGGGAACATCTGCTGCACCAAGACACGCCAGGAGAACCCGTTCCGGCTCCGCTGTTCGATTCTTCTTTTTCTTTTCAAGTGAACAACGTTGCGCAATTCAAAGTAAAGGCAACATCTAAGCTTTTCGCGCCGCAATCGCGTCGCGCATAACCTACTCTATTTGTGGGGCTAGTCTTTGTCCCGGCCCCTCTCTCATTGGTTTGAATATAGATGAGTCGCCGGCCGGCAGCCATCGTTATATTTCACCAATAAAATACTGTGGGTATTGCCGCTGAAATGGCCCTATCCGTGACTATAGTCAGGCTCTTCTTCGGGGTTCCGGCTTTGCTATCTACTGTTGCGCTTTCTTCAGCGTCTCCAGCCTGTATTGCAGAAGACGGATCATGCGCTTGTCGAAGTTGGCGGCTTCGGTGCGGTCGAAGCGAGCCTGATCCTTGTCATGCGCCTCTATCGCGGTTGCGCTGACGCGGGCAACGCTTTCCTGCATCTCTTCGCACGTGTCCTGCGGCTTCAACGCCAGGAACATCTTCTCCATCCGCCGCGCGTGATTGCGGGCGATTTCCGCGTGGCGCTCCTCGTGGCGTTTGATGTCGCTTGACAGCGTGTCCCACACGAGGGCGAGGTCACGTCCGGCCTGGCGGCGATACTTCCATTTGGGCAGAATGATGCGCGTGTTGAGCGTGACGCGGGCCGAGCCGACGGCGCAGCGTCCGTTGCGGCTGACATAGGTGATCGAGCCGCCGAACTTGATGCGGGTCGCGCCCGGATGCCGTGCGCCGGTCGATTTCATCATCGGGCCGCTGGCCGAGAGTGCCTTGTCCAGTTCTTCCGCAGTCCGGCCGCCGATCGAAAAATAGGAGAAGCTCTTGTTCACCACGGTTTCGCCCGAGGCCGTGCCAAGCGGGGCGGCAACCAGGAGAGCAAGAAGGGCGACTTTGAACGGGACGCGTACTCGGGACATCAATGCGTGGTTCTCTTCGGTTGAACTTCAATCAAGCTTGGGGCATAGCCAGCGCCGGCGCAACAGCAAAACGATGGCTCCCGGCCGTATGCGGATGGTGAGGGAAAATGACTTACAATCCATTTCAGAAATTTAGCTGGAAGCTGGCGCATGGACGCAGCCTCGAACTGGGGCCGCGTGGCGTTTTGATGGCGATCGTCAATGTTACCCCGGATTCTTTTTCCGATGGCGGCCGTTTTATCGATGCCGTTGCCGCGGTGGCGCAAGGGATGCGCTGCCTGGAGGAGGGCGCCTTGATCCTCGATATCGGCGGTGAATCCACACGCCCCGATGCGGCGCCCGTCAGCGCCGAGGAAGAACAGGCGCGGATCCTGCCTGTCATCGCAGCGCTTGCCCGTGATACCGATGCGCTGATTTCCGTCGACACTTACAGAGCCTCGACCGCCCAGCTTGCGGTCGACGCCGGCGCGCATATCGTCAACGATGTGCACGGCCTTCAGCGCGAACCCGACATTGCCACTGTCGCCGCCAAGAGCGGCGCTGGCATCTGCGTCATGCATACGGGCCGGGGCCGTGAAAAACTCGCAGACGTGATCGCCGATCAGTTTCATTTTCTCGACCGGTCGCTCGAGATCGCGGCAGCTGCCGGCGTGGAGCGGGATCGCATCATTCTCGATCCGGGCTTCGGCTTCGCCAAGGACACGGATGAGAACCTGGAATTGATGGCGCGCTTCGCAGAGTTGCACCGTTTCGAGCTGCCATTCCTGGTCGGAACGTCGCGCAAGCGCTTCGTCGGCGCGGTCAGCGGCCGAGAGGCGGCCGATCGCGACATGGCGACGGCCGCGACAACGGCGCTTTTGCGCGTTGCCGGCGCCTCAATTTTCCGCGTACACGATGTCGCAAACAGCAAGGATGCACTGGTGATGGCGGATGCTATGCTGCACGCCAGAGCGAGGTGAGATTTTCTCGTCCGCATTCCGCCTGAACCTGTGACTACCAATCACGCGCATGACTGCTGAGCGGCTCGACCGCGCAATCATGGCGATCCAAGAAAGCCGATGGGACTGAGAAGCATGAGCGCGACCTATATCATCACCCTCAAGAACTGCGCCTTCTTCGCGCGCCACGGCGTCTTCGACGAGGAGGAGCTTCTTGGTCAGCGCTTCTTCGTCGATGCCGAGCTCGAAGTCGAACAGGGAACGGCGCTGGTCGACGACTCGATCGAAGACACCGTGCATTACGGCATCGCCTTCCAGGAGATCGAGCGCATCGTCACCGGCCGCCGTCGCTATCTGATCGAGGCGCTGGCGCTGGAAGTGGCCAAGACGCTCTGCGTGCGCTTCCCGCAGATCAAGCGCGCCAAGGTGTCGATCCGTAAGCCGAATGCGCCGGTTCCGGGTGTGCTCGATTATGTCGAAGTGACGGTCGAGCATGTCGTCTGAGGTGAACTGGCGGGCAGCGACACTCGGGCTTGGCGGCAATCTCGGCGATCCCCGCAAGGCGATGGCCGAAGCGCTTCGCCTGCTCGATGCCCGCGACGACTGCGTGGTCAAGGCCGTCTCGCGCCTTTATCGCACGCCGCCCTGGGGCAAGACGGACCAGGCCTGGTTCTACAATGCCTGCGCCAAGGTCGACACGACGCTCGAGCCCGAAGCCCTGCTCGACGCCTGCCTTGATATCGAACGGTCGATGAAGAGGGTTCGCGACGAGCGCTGGGGGCCGCGCACGCTCGACATCGATGTGCTGACCTTCGAGGGCATGGCGCAAGCGGGCGGGCGACTGGAGTTGCCGCATCCGAGGATGACCGAGCGCGGTTTCGTACTGATGCCGCTTGCCGATTTCGCCGCCGACATGGCTGTTGGCGGCCGTCCGGTCGGCGACTGGCTGCAGCAGGCTGACGTCGCAGGCATCGAGGTTGCGGATGGTGACATGAGCTGGTGGCGCGCAGGCGCCTGAACAGGACCGCAACATAATCCACAAACGACAAAGCCCCGGTCGATGCCGGGGCTTCGTCGTTTATTCGGGTGTTGAACGTTACTTGATCGAACCGACAGCGATCGCGTCGATCTGGCGGTTGAGGCTGACGCCGATGACCGGCACCATCGTTTCTTCGACCTTGACCGAAATGGTGATGTTCATCGTCTGGTCGTCCTGCAGACGGGCGATCATGGCGCCATTCAGCTTCTTGCGATTGATGCCGACGACGACCTTGTCCTTGGCGACGTTGCCGGAAATGATATCCAGGCCCTTGCCCTCGGCGCCGTCGAGAAACTTGCCGGTATAGGTGTTGCCCTTCTGTGTGATCAGCGCCGACATCGGCTGCTTGAACACGCCGACGCGGCAGAAGCCGTCGAGCTTGATGCCGGTGTCATCGCCCGCAACCGGTTCGCCCGAGAGATCGCAGGTGAACTTGGTGCCCTTGTACTTGCCCGCGACGATCTCGCCCGGGCCCTTCCACTGGCCCGCGACCTTCTCGAAAAAGACCTTGTCCTTGGCGCCGGAAAAAGCCGGTGTCGCAAGGCCGACGGTGGCTGCAAGCGCGAAGGCGGCAGCGCCGCGAGCGATCAAAGAAGGGCGCGAGAACATAAACGATCCTTGATGGGTCAACGTCCGAAACTGAAAGCCACATTTGCGCGCAAATGGTTAACGGACGGTTTCTGCGCGGTGCGCGGCGCGGCTTCTTTGTGGCCGAAAAGCGGATTGACCACAGCATTTTTGGCTTAGGAAATACAGTGGGTTGGCGGATTTCGGCGAGCATTGTGCGGGGACATGAAACTTGCCCCAATCGCGCTACGTATAACCATGGGAAACGGGAGATTTCCCATGGCTATAGCAGGACATGATTCCGAATCGACCGCGTCAGACGCACAGCAGAGCCTGGTGATATCGCTGCACCGGCTGACAACCCGGCTTACCCATTGGGGATGGGCCGGCGCGCTGTTCTTTTCTGTTTCTCAGCGGCCTGCAGATCTTCAACGCGCACCCGGCACTCTATGTCGGGCAGCAGTCGGGTTTTGCCTTCGACAACAGCATCCTGTCGATTGGGCCTGTGCATGAACGAAGCGGCGAGGTTCGCGGCCTGACGACAGTCTTGGGGCTGAGCGTTGACACCACCGGTGTCCTGGGCGTCAGCGGGCCGGAACAGGAGAGGGCCTACCGGGCTTTTCCGGCCTGGTTGACCGTGCCGTCCTACCAGGACCTCGCCACCGGCCGCGTCGTGCACTTCTTCTTCGCCTGGATGTTTGCCGTCGTCTATTCCATCTGGCTGGTCGCAAGCGCGATCAACGGTCACCTGCGGCGGGACATTCTTCCCGCTTTGGCCGACATCCGCGCCTTGCCCGCGACCTTCATCGCGCATCTGCGGTTGCGCTTCGAACATGACGGGCGTTACAACAGCTTGCAGAAACTCTCCTACGGCATTGTTCTCCTGGTCTTTTTTCCTCTCATGATCGCGACAGGGCTGACGATGTCGCCGGGCATGGACGCCGGCTGGCCCTGGCTGGTTCAACTCTTTGGCGGCAGGCAGACGGCCCGCACGATCCATTTCGTCGTGATGCTGCTGCTCGTCGGCTTCTTCACTGTGCACATCGCCATGGTTTTTGCCGCCGGTCCGATCAACGAGATGCGGTCGATGATTACTGGGCGTTATCGCATCAGGCGTTCGGTGGACCGGGGAGGAAGGACATGAGCGCGTTCCTCCTCAGTCGCCGGCGCTTCCTGGCGGCGGCAGGGGCGACGGCCTCGTCGTTGCCGCTTGCCGGGTGCGACGCACTCGACGGCCTCGTTGGCAGTGGCAGTCGCGTGCGCGACTTTCTCGCATCCGCCAACAGCCTTACTTACCGAGCACAGCGGCTGCTGGTGCCGGCTGATCGGCTGGCGCCGGAATTTGCCGAGAGCGAGATCCGGCAGGGGCAACGACCGAACGGCTCCACCGACCCGGGTGATGCGACCTATCTCGCGCTGAAGCAGGACGGCTTTTCCGGATACCAGTTTCGCGTTTCCGGCCTGGTCGAGCGACCGCTTCACCTGACGCTTGCAGAGCTGCGAAACATGCCGTCGCGCACCCAGATCACTCGACACGACTGTGTCGAGGGCTGGAGCTGCATCGCCAAGTGGAGCGGCGTTGCCCTTACTCGCGTCCTCGATGAAGCCCGGGTGAAGCCCGAGGCGCGTTACGTGGTCTTTCATTGCTTCGACAGCATGCCGCTCGGCCTTGGCGGCTCGGTCGCCTATTACGAATCGATCGATATGCTCGATGCGCATCACCCGCAAACGATCCTCGCTTATGGCCTGAACGGCGCGGCTTTGCCGGTCGCCAACGGTGCTCCACTGCGCGTCCGGGTCGAGCGCCAGCTGGGTTACAAGATGGCGAAGTACATCAAGGCGATCGAAGTCGTTGCCGATCTCGCGCCCTTCGGTCGAGGGCGCGGCGGCTATTGGGAAGATCTCGGCTACGACTGGTATGCGGGGATCTAGTTTCGCGTGACCGCGCTATTTCTCGCCGCTTTCGCCAATCACGCGTCCGGCGCCGGGGCTGAGGTCGGCGAGAAAATCACCGATCCCGGGACGCTTCAGCGCGCGAAACGGCATCGGGCGGCAAAGGTCCATCGCGGCGATGCCGATGCGTGCGGTCATCAGGCCATTGATGACGCCTTCGCCCAGGCGCGCCGAGAGCTTCGAAGCCAGCCCGTGGCCGAGCACCTGCTGGATCAGGCTGTCGCCGGCGGCGATCGAGCCGGTGACGGCCAGATGAGCGATCACGTCGCGCATCAGCCGCAAGAGGCCGAGCGTGCCGGGGCGACCGCCGTAAAGTTCGGCCATGGCGCGGATCAGGCGGGCAGATTCGTAGAGGACGTAGCCGAGGTCGACGAGCGCCCGCGGGCTGACCGCCGTGACGATCGACACGCGCTTGGAAGCCGCGAGAATGAGGCGCCGCGCCTCGCGGTCGAGTGGGCTGAGCAGCTCGCGCTCGGTGAGTTCGATCACGTGCGGACCGTCGATGATCTCGCCTTCGCTTTCCTTCAGCCGTGTGCGCCCGCGCGCCGTCCGCGGATTGCTGGCCAGCAGGTGGACGAGCTTTGCCTGCGCCGCGCGCGCGGGTTTCGCACTGGCCGAAGCGGCCGCCGCTTCCGTTTCCGCTTTCAGCTTCTGGATCGCCGTGAGCTGCATTAGCCCCGAAAATTCGCGGCCGACGACGATCAGCAGCGCCAGCAGACCGATCGCGACGACAACAAGCGCGGCGTAGCCGAGCCAATCGGCACGCGCGAAGAGATCGCGAAGCAGGCGGTCGACCCAGAGGCCGGCAGCCAGTGACAGGATGATGCCGAGTGCGCCGGTCGCGATCTTGCCAACTGACAGGCGGCGCTTGCGAGGACTTGCTTCGGGCAAGGCGAGGGCCTCCACCGCAAGCGTGGTCTCACGGAAAGGGTCTTCCGCATCGGGTGTCAGCACCACATTGTCGTCGAAACTTGCGGGCGCGCGCCGCGCGCGCAGCTGCGGACGGGCCTCGGCGGGCTTGTCTTCGCCAACTGAAAAGGCGCCGGGACGGCGGCTGCGACCGTTGCTGTCGTCACTCATGCGAGCCGGTCTCCGAACAGGAATTGCATGGCCCGGTCGAGGCGGATATGCGGCACCGACAGTTTCAAGCCGCCGCCGGTTTCCTCAAGATGTGGCGGGCGGAAGCGAACAAAGCTGAGTTCCGGCAGCGGATGAGCGCTTTCGATATAGGTCGTCGCGCCGGACCGGGTCTCCAACGTCTTGAAAAGAACTTCAGGATCTTCCGGCAAGTCACCGGGAAATATCGCTGTTTTCCTTTCTCCGTCGAAGATTTCGCCGTTGATCTTCTCGCCGGCAATCGGGGTGCCGACGATGACCGGCAGCGCATGGCCGTCGTGGTTGACGGTCGCTTCGCGGGTGGCCCGGACCGATGCAAGCGCCGTGACCTCGAGGCCGGCGCCGCTCAATCCGATGCTTTCGGCGGCGCGATCGACGAGGCGCGCGGCGATGCGCTCCAGCCGGTCGTGGCTTTCGTGATGCAGGTGATCCGCCTTGGTTGCTGCGATCAGCACCTTGTCGATCCGTCGCGTCAGCAAGGACGAAAGCCAGCTGTTGGTCCCCGGACGGAAGCAGGCAAGCACGTCGGCCAGCGC
The DNA here is from genome assembly GCF_900103045.1 of Ensifer sp. YR511. Classification (NCBI taxonomy): domain Bacteria; kingdom Pseudomonadati; phylum Pseudomonadota; class Alphaproteobacteria; order Hyphomicrobiales; family Rhizobiaceae; genus Ensifer; species Ensifer sp. YR511. Next base: position 93,060 of record NZ_FNGR01000001.1, on the reverse strand, counting down.
CTGCTCGAGATCGAGCAGCGCCTCAGGGCCGTTGTTGATCGCCTGCAGGGCATCGACGAGCACGATCTGCCGGTCCAGGCGCGCAAAATGCTCGCGAAAGAACGGGCTGACTACATGTTTCTTATAGGCTTCGTAGCGCCGCTCCATCATCGCCCAGAGCGAACCCTTTGGTGCACGGCCCTCGGGTAGGTCCGGAAGCGGCGAGAAGGTGAGCGCCGGCGAACCTTCGAGGTCGCCCGGCATCAGGAAACGTCCAGGCGGCAGAGTTGAGGGCGAGCGTTCGTCCGCCTTGCAGGCCCTGAGATAGCCGGTGAAGCTCTCGGCGAGCCGGCGGGCGCTGCTTTCGTCGGCTGTCGCCGTCGAGCCAGCCGACGACGCAAGCGTCAGCCATTCGGCCGACAACTTCGCACGGCCAGGTGCACGGGCGCGCGCCACCGAATTGTTGCTGAACTCGCGGAAGTCCTGCGCGAGCAGGGGCAGGTCGAGCAGCCATTCGCCGGGATAGTCGACGATGTCGAGCGACAGCCGGCCCGGCGAGAACAGCCGGTTCCAGCCGCTGGCGCTCTCATATTCAAGGGTTATGCGCAGCTGCGAGATAGCGCGCGTGGAGTCTGGCCAGATGCGATCGCGCACCAGGGCTGCGATATGATCCTCATACTGGAAACGCGGCACGGCATCGTCGGGCTGCGGCTCGAGCCTGACCTTCGAGACCCGGCCCGAACGCACCGCCTCGAACACCGGCAGGCGCCCGCCGTTCAGCAGATTGTGCACCAGAGACGAGATGAAGACGGTCTTTCCCGAACGGGACAGGCCGGTAACGCCGAGCCGGATCGAGGGATTGACGAGGCCGGAGGCGCGGTCGGTGAGGTTGTCGAGCGCGATCAGCGCGTCGTCTTTGAAGCTGGTCAGGTTAGGCGCCAAGTCTTGGTCTTTCTTGCGGCGTGTTTCCCGGGGTCGTTCGCATCGTCAAGCCCGCCGAACGACGATCGGCTGCGGGCTGCCTCCGCGATATAGGCACTAATTGCGGCGCCGCAACGCGCACGTGTCAATTCTTCTTACGGTGCGCCTTCATGGCGTCGGCAACAGCAGCGATATCAGGCGGGCGGAGGCAGCGTCAGACGGCAGATCCAGAATGGCCAGGCCAGCCGGCGGATATCCATCGGGAAGCGCTTCGCGGGCGGCCTCGTCGCCCACCAGGCTGCAGAGCAATTGTTCGATCATCGGATTGTGGCCGACGAGCATCAGCGCGTTTACATGCCGGTGCGCATCGATGAGGTCGAGATAGATGCTCGTCGGACCGGAGTAGAGCGCATCGATGTAGCGGATATCCAGCTCTTCGCTGACCGTGCGGAAGAACGGCTCGGCCGTTTCGCGGCAGCGCACCGCCGTCGAACAGAGGATGCGGTCGGGGCGGATGCCCTGGTCTGCGGCCGTCTGGGCAAGCCGCTCCGCATCGATGTAGCCGACCTCGTCCAGCGACCGATCGAAATCGCGCTGGCCCGGCAGGGCCCAGCCGGAACGGGCGTGCCGCAGGAGGTAGAGGCGGAGAGCCTTGGGGGCGCTGTCTTGCATCGATCGGTTCCGGCGTTGCCTGCCGGTTGCAGCGACAGGGTAGAATTTTGCCGGCTTTCATGTCGGCCGGCAGACCGTCACCTTTCCCCGCACGCACCATAAAGATCAAGCTGGCCGCCGTGATTTTTTCGGGGACTGCCGGTGCTGCGCTTTGCCGCGGTCGTGAATGGACGGTAAAATGGCGCAAACACGTCATTGTCACTTTTCAGCGAGCAGAGGCGGCGGCTTCGGTGGGCGCAAGTTGGAAATCAAGATCCGATGTGTAATTTTGATGAAATATTCGTCAGTTAGCCTGAAACGCTAGCAACATTAAAATACGGTTGAGTGTCTGTTGCGAGGCTTGAATCACAGCTTCCATAGGTCTATACACCGCCGCAATGAGATGTTCTTCAGGAGAATCGCGTTGAGTGAGAAGATCGATCTTAGTACCTTCGTCCTTTCCGAGGACGATGAATTCATGAATGCCAACCACCGGGCGTACTTCCGGGCCAAGTTGAACGCTTGGAAAAACGACATCCTTCGCGAGGCACGCGAGACACTGGATCACTTGGCAGAGGAGAGCGCCAATCATCCGGATCTCGCAGACAGGGCTTCTTCCGAAACTGATCGGGCAATCGAGCTCAGAGCCAGGGACCGCCAGCGCAAGCTGATCTCCAAGATCGATGCGGCGTTGCAGCGTCTCGACGAAGGTACCTACGGCTACTGCGAAGAAACAGGCGAGCCGATCGGCCTGAAGCGACTGGACGCCCGTCCGATCGCGACCCTCTCGATCGAGGCGCAGGAGCGCCACGAGCGGCGGGAAAAGGTCTACCGGGACGAATAAGCTTTCGGGCTTTCGTAACAATCTGAAAAAAGGCGCGGGTCAAACCGCGCCTTTTTCCGTTGTCCCGAATTTCTTCCGAAGCAACGAAGCGGCTCTTCGCTTCGATGCCTGGGCTCAGACAAGTATCTCGCTGCCGTCGCGATGCCTGACGTCGCCGTCAGGCCAATGCGGCAATCAGGGCTTCCGCCCGGCGGAGATGTCGGCCAGCATGCGGTTCATCTCTTCTTCGATTGTCGGCTCTTTATGACCGCCGTCGGCGACAGGCGCGCCAAGCGTCGGCTCCTGACGGCCGGAATGGGCCGGCGCACGGTTTTCCGGAGTGACCGATGTTGCCGGACCCAGGCGCTGCAGGTCGCCGGTGATCTCCGCGTCGAGAAGGCGCTCGAAATCAGAAAGGGCGGTCGCAGGAGCCGGCTGCGGCTGTAGCTGAGGCTGCGACTGGATGATCGCTGCGGGGCGCTGAAGCTGCTGGGCCGGCTGCATCTGAATGGGTTGCGGCTGTACAGCCTGCGCCATTTCCACAGGGCGGTTCATGGCTGCATCGACGTTGACCGCGGGTGCTGCGACGGAGGTGATAGACGGGCTCTCGGGTGCGGGCTGGGCGACAGGGCGAGCGAGAGGGCGCTGCTCTGCAGCAAGGGCAGGTGCTGCCACCGGGCGCTGTTCGGCCGTAACGCGCATGGGCGCCACCGGCTCGACGCGAGCGACCGGCTGTTCCTCTGTCCGGGTGATGGGGCGAACCGGCGTCGCGACGACGGGTTCGGCCTGCATCGTCGGCGCGGGCTGCTGAACGGGTTCCCTGGCTGCCGGACGGCTTTCAGCCACCTTGCGTTCGATGACAGCTGAGCGTTCGCTGACGGCCGGGCGCTCGTCGCCGCCGGCGACGATCCGGCTTTCGATGACGATATCCGTCGGCCCGCCAATCATGATCAGGTGCTCGACATCGTCGCGGCGCACGAGCACGAGACGGCGCCGGGTGTCCACAGCGGCAGCATCGAGCACGGCCAGGCGCGGCTGGCGGTTCTTGCCGCCACGGATGAATGGCGAGGAAGGACGGTTGCGCATGATCCAGAGCACAGCCACGAGGCACAAAAGTCCAATCGCGACCGCTGCAGCGGCGACGACGAACCGGCTGCCGTTGTCGGCGATGATCGTTTCCATCATAGGGTGAACTCCTTCTGCCTTTCGAGTGGCAGTATTTGACGGCTTTTTTCGGGCTCGGACAAGCACTTCGCCGACATTCCCTGTGAATTGGCTCGAATGCTTCCGCACAGGTGCTTTTTGCTGTTATCTCTGATTGTTAAAGATGATTCTTGTCCGAATGATCGAGGGCGTGTCGGCTATGGCCGATTTTGCCCGGCGGTTTGAGCGGATGCCGGCCGGAAGGGCTGGGCCGCGCCGCGCGCGGCGCCGGCCGCGTAAGAGGACCCGATGACGAAATTGCGGCAGTCAGGCGACTACCAGATGCCGGTTGTTGACCGTGGCGTCAGGCCCGGAACCGTGCTGCGGATCGTGCTGCTCGCGATCGTCCTCACCGTCTCGGCCATCGCCTTCGTGATCTTCCGGAACCAGATGGAAAACGAGATCGTGCTCGGCATCCTCGGCGTTCTCGCCATGGTCGGCATCTTCTTTCTCGTGTCCTCGGTCATCGGCTTCATCGAGGTGATGCCGCAATCGCGCCCGGACGAGCTGGCGCGCGCCTTTCTCGATGCGCATGAGGACGGCACGATCGTCACGGACCGGAAGGGCCGGATCATCTACGCCAACGCCGCCTATGGCGCGCTCACGGGCGCGAGGAACGCTGCCGGCATCCAATCGCTCGAAACGATCCTGTCGCGCAATCGCGAGGCGACGGAAGCAATCTACCGGCTGACCAACGGCCTGCACGAGGGCAAGCAGGGGCATGAGGAATTCCGCCTGCTGAAGCCGCTTGCGACCGGTGCGGCCACCGGCTCCGGCGCCCATTGGTTCCGGCTGAAGGCACGCGTGCTGCCGCTCGAAGACAGCGAGCGCAATCCGCTCTATCTCTGGCAGATCGCCGACATCACCGCCGAACGCGACGACCAGGAGCGCTTCTTCAAGGAATTGCAGAACGCGATTGATTATCTTGATCACGCACCCGCCGGCTTCTTCTCCGCCGGCCGCAAGGGCGAGATCTTCTATATCAACGCCACGCTTGCCGACTGGCTCGGCATCGATCTCACCAAGTTCCAGCCGGGCTCGATAAGTATTGGCGATCTGGTGGCAGGCGAGGGGCTGACGCTCGTCCAGGCGGTGCAGGCCGAACCGGGTCTGAAGAAGACCAAGATGCTCGACCTCGACCTGCGCAAGTTGAACGGCCAGAGCCTGCCGGTGCGCATGATCCACCGTGTCTCCTCGACCCGCGACGGCGCGCCCGGCGAAAGCCGCACCATCGTCATGTCGCGCGAGGGCGGCGAGGACAGCGACCAGTCGGCGTCGAGCGCAGCGATGCGTTTTACCCGCTTCTTCAACAATACGCCGATGGCGATCGCCTCGGTCGATGGCAATGGCCGGATCCTGCGCACCAACGCGCCGTTCCTGAAGCTGTTTTCCGGTCTCGTCTCGCAGGACGACGTCGAGCGCGGCGCGCTGATCGATGCAGTGGTGCACGAAACCGAGAAGCTTCGCCTGCACGACGCGCTGGCGGCCGCCAAGGACCGGCAGGGCGACATCGCGCCGATCGACGCGCTGCACCCGACCGATGGCGAGCGCCATTTCCGCTTCTACGTCAATGCCGTGATCGACCAGACCGATCAGGCGCCGGAGGAAGCGGCGATCATCTATGCGCTGGAGATTACCGAGCAGAAAGCGCTCGAAAACCAGATGGCGCAGACGCAGAAGATGAACGCCGTGGGCACGCTTGCCGGCGGCATCGCGCACGACTTCAACAACGTGCTGACGGCGATCCTGCTGTCGTCCGACCACCTGCTTCTGTCTGCCCGGCCGGCCGACCCGAGCTTCGCCGACCTGATGGAGATCAAGCGCAACGCCAACCGTGCCGCTGTTCTCGTGCGGCAGCTGCTTGCTTTCTCGCGCAAGCAGACGATGCGGCCGACGGTGCTCAACATGACCGACGTGATCGGCGACCTGCGCATGCTGGTCGACCGCATGACCGGAACGAACGTCAAGGTCGAGGTCGACTATGGTCGCGATCTCTGGCCGGTCCGGACCGATCTCGGCCAGTTCGAACAGGTGCTTTTGAACCTCGCGGTCAACGCCCGCGACGCCATGCCCCAAGGCGGCATCATTACACTTCGCACCCGCAATCTGCCGGCGGCGGAGGTTTCGGCCTTCGGACGCCGTGAGCTGCCGGACGAAGACTTCGTGATGGTGGAAGTTTCCGACCAGGGAACAGGTATTGCGCCCGAAATCCTCGACAAAATCTTCGAGCCGTTTTTCACGACCAAGGAAGTGGGCAAGGGCACCGGTCTCGGCCTGTCGATGGTCTATGGCATCGTCAAGCAGTCGGGCGGCTACATCTATCCGGAATCGGAAGTGGGCAAGGGCACGACCTTCCGCATCCTCTTGCCGCGCCATATCGAGGTGCCGGTTGCGCCCGAGGAGCCCGCGCAGGCAGGCACCGGAACCGTTGCTGCGCCGGTGGTGCAGACGATAGCGGCTCCCGTGGTCAAGACCGAGGAGCCGACCGATCTCACCGGAGATTCGGCAGTCGTGCTGCTCGTCGAGGACGAGGAGGCTGTTCGCCGCGGCGGCAAGCGCATGCTGGAAACGCGCGGCTACACCGTCTACGAAGCGGGCTCCGGCGTCGAGGCGCTCGACATCATGGACGAGCTCAACGGCGCCGTCGATATCGTCGTATCCGACGTGGTGATGCCGGAAATGGACGGACCGACGCTCCTGACCGAACTGCGCAAGAAGTACCCGGACCTGAAGTTCATCTTCGTCTCGGGCTATGCCGAAGACGCCTTTGCCCGCAACCTGCCGGCGGATGCCAAGTTCGGCTTCCTGCCGAAACCGTTCTCGCTGAAGCAGCTGGCGGTATCCGTGCGCGAAATGCTCGATTCCTAGAGCCGTTGAACGCCAGGGGATATCGACCGGGGTCGGCGCTGGGTACGTTAGGCTTCCGCCCCTAGTCGTTCTGCTGCCTTGACCAAGGCCCATTGGCCGAGCCGCGCGTTGCCGACCAGCCGGGAGGAAGATCGGCGATCTCGTCAAGGTCGGTGTGGCGCTCGACGACCTCCGCCATCGCGACCACGAGCACTTTCGGCATGTCGATCGGTGCGCCATCTGTAAACGCCCATGAATGATCGTCTTCATGATGTGTTGCGACGAGAACCGGGTGCCCCGCGAGCACCGAGCGGCAGGTAACGCAGGCAACATCAGGTGCTTGATCAAACTTCCAACGCATCGTCAGCCTTCGCCAATGTAAAAAGCCCGGCGCTTGCGGGCCGGGCTTCTCTATTTCTCGCCGTTTCTTACCGGATTACTTCACGTTCAACGCGACGGCGATCTCGCCGGCAAGCCGGGCATTGTTCTCGACCAGCGCGATGTTGGTCTCGAGGCTGCGGCCCTCGGTCATTTCAAAGAGGTTGCTGAGCAGATAGGGCGTGACCGCCTTGCCGGTGATCTCGTCGTTCTCGGCATTGTCGAGCGCGCGGGCGATATAGATTTCCATCTCTTCGCGCGGGATCTCGGCAGCTTCCGGAACCGGATTGGCAACCAGCATGCCGCCTTCGACGCCGAGCAGCTCGCGCATGGTCTGGAAGTTGGCGATCGCGGCCGGGCTGTTCAGCATCAGCGGGCTCTTGAGGCCGCTGTCGCGTGACCAGAAGGCCGGGAAGATTTCGCTGTCATAGGTGACGACCGGAACGCCGCGGGTCTCGAGCACTTCGAGCGTCTTCGGAATGTCGAGGATCGCCTTCGCGCCGGCGCAGACGACGATGACACCGGTGCGGGCGAGTTCATCGAGGTCGGCGGAGATGTCAAAGGAGAGCTCGGCGCCACGGTGCACGCCGCCGATGCCGCCGGTCGCAAAGACGCGGATGCCGGCGCGGGCAGCAGCGATCATCGTCGCGGCGACGGTGGTCGCGCCGGTGCGGCGCTCGGCGATCGCGAAGGCGAGATCGGCGCGCGAGACCTTCATCGCGCCCTGGGTCTTGGCCAGTTCTTCGAGTTTGGCATCGTCAAGGCCGATATGCAGTACGCCATGAATGACGGCGATGGTCGCCGGCACGGCACCCTGTTCGCGGATGATCGCTTCAACGCTGCGGGCCATGTTCAGGTTGCCCGGGTAGGGCATGCCATGGGTGATGATGGTCGATTCCAGCGCCACGATCGGCGCGCCACGCGCCTTGGCGGCTGCGACCTCGTCGGAATATTCCATCGGCAGGAAGGGGGAAGCGGGTTTGGTCATGGTCTTTCCTTGGGAGTTCTGCTGGCAAATGTCATGACAGCATTTGGGGCGTGGGCACAAGGGCCAGCGCCTGTTCGAGATTGGCCGCGGACATCTCTTCGGATGCGGCCAAGGGAGAACGCAACGTCAAACCGGCGGCTGCGATGCCGTGCCGCAGGCAATCGGCGATATCGCGGCCGGCAAGGCGGGCGGAAAGGAAGCCGGAGGCGAGCGCGTCGCCGGCGCCGGTGACGTCGGCAAGGGCGGGCAGGGCCGGCGGCACGACGACACAGGCGCTATCGCCCTCGAAGGCAACGACCGCACGGCCGCCCCGGGTCACGACGCCTCCGTTGATGCCGAGACCGCGCAACAGGGCCGGCCATTCTTCCGCCTCGGCCGCCTCCTTGCCGGTCAGCGCCCGCGCCTCGGATTCGTTCATGAACAGGAACGAGAGATGCGAGAGGCACGGCCGGTAGCGGATGACCTTGGCCGGCGAAACAGCGATGCCGGCGACGAGGCGGCCGTTGCCGGCAGCCGACTGGGCAAGTGCGGCGATCGTTTCTTCCGGCAGGTTGGCGTCGGTCAGCACCAGCTTGCTCGCGGCGATGACCTCGCGGAGCGCCCGCCGCTGCAACTGCCGTGGCGAGAACAGCCGGTAGAGTTCCATGTCGGCGAGCGCAATCACCAGATTGCCGTCGTTTTCGAGGATCGCCGTATAGCTCGGCGTCTGGCGGTCAAGAAAGGTGAGGGGACTGTCGATGACGCCAGCGGCGGCCGCGGCTGCGGTCACCATCTCGCCGGCCGCATCACCGCCGCGGGTGCTGATCATGCGCACGCTGTGGCCAAGCCGCGCCAGGTTGCGCGCGGCATTGAAACCACCGCCGCCCGCTTCTTCGAACCAGCTTCCCGGATTGCTCGACCCGGGCGCTGTCGTTCCCGATATACGGCCGCGCCTGTCGATATGCGCGCCACCGAAAACGGCGATGTCAGCTTGCGTCATGAATGTTCCTCTGCTTGGCCGATCGGCCGAATATCTGTTGGCATCCTGCAATGCCGCGTCGCGAAGCGCCACGCGCCCGACCTGCTCAAAGTCTCATGCGCAGGCGAATCGGCCGAGCCTTGCCGGGCAGGTTCGAAGGGCTTGCGCCAACATTCGAAAACTCTGGTTTCGTTCCGTGAACAAGAATCGAACGTATCGTTGAAAGCTATTGTTTTTCAATGTGTTGTCGCGCTCTTGCAAATACGGAACAAAACATGTACAAAAACTCCTGCGGCGGCTTCATTGCCTCGGTAGCTTCAATAACCTAAAGGTGGACCAAATGGCACAAAACTCTTTGCGGCTCGTAGAGGACAAATCGGTGGATAAAAGCAAGGCGCTTGAAGCGGCACTTTCCCAGATCGAACGTTCGTTCGGTAAGGGATCGATCATGAAGCTCGGTGGGAAGGACAGCATCATTGAGATCGAGACGGTTTCGACCGGCTCTCTCAGCCTCGACATCGCGCTCGGCATTGGCGGCCTGCCGAAGGGCCGCATCGTTGAAATTTACGGCCCGGAAAGCTCGGGTAAGACGACGCTGGCGCTGCAGACCGTCGCCGAAGCACAGAAGAAGGGCGGCATCTGCGCCTTCGTCGATGCTGAACACGCGCTTGACCCGGTTTATGCCCGCAAGCTCGGCGTCGATCTCGAAAACCTCTTGATCTCGCAGCCCGACACCGGCGAACAGGCGCTTGAGATCACCGACACGCTGGTGCGCTCCGGCGCGATCGACGTTCTCGTCGTTGACTCGGTTGCAGCGCTCGTGCCGCGCGCCGAAATCGAGGGCGAAATGGGCGACAGCCTGCCGGGCATGCAGGCCCGCCTGATGAGCCAGGCGCTGCGCAAGCTGACGGCGTCGATCTCCAAGTCGAACTGCATGGTCATCTTCATCAACCAGATCCGCATGAAGATCGGCGTCATGTTCGGTTCGCCGGAAACCACCACCGGCGGCAACGCGCTGAAGTTCTACGCCTCGGTTCGCCTCGACATCCGCCGCATCGGCTCGGTCAAGGAGCGCGAAGAGGTCGTCGGCAACCAGACCCGCGTCAAGGTCGTCAAGAACAAGATGGCCCCTCCCTTCAAGCAGGTCGAATTCGACATCATGTATGGCGAGGGCGTATCGAAGACCGGCGAACTGGTCGACCTCGGCGTCAAGGCCGGCATCGTCGAAAAGTCTGGCGCCTGGTTCTCCTACAACAGCCAGCGTCTCGGCCAGGGCCGCGAGAACGCCAAGACGTTCCTGCGCGACAATCCGGATCTCGCGCGCGAAATCGAGACGGCGCTGCGCCAGAACGCCGGCCTGATCGCTGATCGGTTCCTCGAGAATGGCGGTCCGGAAGCGGACGACGGTGACGAGCCGCCGGAAGCATAAGCCGCTCGGTCCACTGAGGTTACCAGAAAACCGGTCGTCCCGTGGGCGGCCGGTTTTTTGCTGGCGTCTGGACAGTCGGATATGTGAGCGATAAAAGCCTTTGGTTCCGGCGACCCAGCGCGTTGGAGGGTGCGGTCACCACGGGTGGCCGCAGGGTTTAGGGACAATGGCTTAGTGGCGCGGCGTGGGCCGGACCCGGGCCGGAATCGGTGCTTAAGAATAGGACGCAAGATGAGCGGCGTGAATGAAATCCGGTCGACCTTTCTCGACTATTTCCGCAGGAACGGTCACGAGGTCCTGTCGTCGAGCCCGTTGGTGCCGCGCAATGACCCGACATTGATGTTCACCAATGCCGGCATGGTGCAGTTCAAGAACGTCTTCACCGGCCTGGAGCAGCGTCCCTATTCGACGGCCGTTACGGCACAGAAGTGCGTTCGCGCCGGCGGCAAGCACAACGACCTCGACAATGTCGGCTACACCGCGCGTCACCACACCTTCTTCGAAATGCTCGGCAACTTCTCCTTCGGCGATTACTTCAAGGAGAACGCGATCGAGCTCGCCTGGAACCTGATCACCAAGGAGTATGGCCTCGACGCCAAGCGCCTGCTGGTCACGGTCTACCACACCGACGACGAGGCCTTCGATCTCTGGAAGAAGATCGCCGGTTTCTCCGACGACCGCATCATCCGCATCCCGACCAGTGACAACTTCTGGGCCATGGGCGATACCGGCCCCTGCGGCCCGTGCTCGGAAATCTTCTACGACCACGGCGACCATATCTGGGGCGGACCTCCGGGCTCGGCCGACGAAGACGGTGACCGCTTCATCGAGATCTGGAACCTCGTCTTCATGCAGTACGAGCAGATCACCAAGGAAGAGCGGGTCAACCTGCCGCGTCCGTCGATCGATACCGGCATGGGCCTCGAGCGTCTCGCAGCCGTTCTCCAGGGCGAACACGACAACTACGACATCGACCTCTTCCGCGCGCTGATCGCGGCTTCGGAAGAAGCGACCGGCGTCAAGGCTGAGGGCGACCGTCGCGCCAGCCATCGCGTCATTGCCGACCACCTGCGTTCGTCCGCCTTCCTGATCGCCGACGGCGTGCTGCCGTCGAACGAAGGCCGCGGCTACGTGCTTCGCCGCATCATGCGTCGTGCGATGCGTCACGCGCAGCTGCTGGGCGCCCAGGATCCGTTGATGTGGAAGCTCTTGCCGGCACTCGTCGGCCAGATGGGCCGCGCCTATCCGGAACTGGTGCGCGCCGAAGCGCTGATCTCCGAGACGCTGAAGCTTGAGGAAACCCGTTTCCGCAAGACGCTGGAGCGCGGTCTCAATCTGCTGTCCGACGCATCTGCCGATCTGTCTGAAGGCGACCAGTTCAACGGTGAAACCGCCTTCAAGCTCTACGACACCTACGGCTTCCCGCTCGACCTGACCCAGGACGCGCTGCGCGCCAAGGGCATCACCGTCGACACCGACGCCTTCTCGGTTGCCATGGAGCGCCAGAAGGCCGAAGCCCGCGCCAACTGGGCCGGTTCCGGTGAAGCTGCGACCGAGACCATCTGGTTCGAGCTCAAGGAAAAGCACGGCGCGACCGATTTCCTCGGCTATGACACCGAGACCGCCGAGGGCGTGATCCAGGCGATCGTGCGCGATGGCGCTGTCGTAGCAACCGCCGCCAAGGGCGACACGGTCCAGGTGGTGCTCAACCAGACGCCGTTCTACGGCGAATCGGGCGGCCAGATGGGCGATACCGGCACGATCACGACGGAAAGCGGCAAGCTCACCGTCACCGACACGCAGAAGCGCGGCGAGGGGCTCTTCGTCCACTTCGCGACCGTGGCCGAAGGCACGGTCAAGACCGGCGACGCCGCCCAGCTCGACGTCGATCACGCCCGCCGCTCGCGCCTGCGCGCCAACCATTCGGCCACGCACCTCCTGCATGAGGCGCTTCGCGAAGTGCTTGGCACCCACGTGGCCCAGAAGGGCTCGCTGGTAGCGCCGGAACGCCTGCGCTTCGACGTTTCTCATCCGAAGCCGATGACGGCGGAGGAGTTGAAGGTCGTTGAAGAGATGGCCAACGAGATCATCGTCCAGAACACGCCGGTGACCACGCGTCTGATGAGCGTCGATGATGCGATTGCCGAAGGTGCGATGGCGCTCTTCGGCGAGAAGTACGGCGATGAGGTTCGCGTCGTCTCGATGGGTCGCGGCATCCACGGCTCCAAGGCCAACCGCGCTTATTCCGTCGAACTCTGCGGCGGCACGCACGTGTCTGCCACCGGTGACATCGGCCTGGTGCGCGTCGTCTCGGAAAGCGCCGTCGGCGCCGGCGTTCGTCGCCTCGAGGCGCTGACCGGTGAAGCGGCACGCGCTTATCTGAACGAGCAGGACGAGCGCGTGAAGACGCTCGCCAACACGCTGAAGGTTCAGCCGGGCGACGTGCTCGGCCGCGTCGAGGCGCTGCTCGACGAGCGCCGCAAGCTGGAACGCGAGCTGACTGAGGCCAAGAAGAAGCTGGCACTCGGTGGTGGCGGCGAAGCGGGTTCGGCCGATGCCGCCCGCGAAATCGCCGGCGTTCGCTTCCTCGGCAAGGTCGTTTCGGGCGTCGAGCCCAAGGATCTGAAGAGCCTGGCCGATGACGGCAAGAAGAGCCTCGGCTCCGGCGTCGTTGCCTTCGTCGGCGTTTCCGGCGATGGCAAGGCAAGCGCGGTCGTTGCCGTGACCGACGACTTGACCTCGAAGCTCAGCGCCGTTGACCTCGTTCGCGTCGCATCCGCCGCTCTCGGCGGAAAGGGCGGCGGCGGCCGTCCCGACATGGCCCAGGCCGGCGGTCCGGATGGCGACAAGGCGGCCGAAGCGATCGAAGCGGTGGCCGTCGCACTCGCCGGCTGATTGGTACCCGCAGCAGAATAGGAAAAGGGGCGTCCGTTGCGGCGCCCTTTTTGTTTGCATCGGGCAGGGCTTGTGTAGCTTCACGCTCGCGGTCCCGCGAGCCCCCTCCGGTCGTGCGTGTCATACCCCGCCGGATCACCAGCCCACACGAACAGAGCCTCGGCGCCTCGGACGGTCAAACCGGGGTCCTATATCGCGGAAGGCTCGTACAAATCTCAGTCGAAGCACGCCCGCAACTCCGCAGGATTTGTCAAATTGATCTATGGTCTACCCATCCGTGAGCAAAGCGCGAAAGGTTGGACATGGAAGAGCGGGTAGCGTGGGCGACCTATGAACGGCGTCTGCACCGGGTCAGCGACTACATCTACGGTCATCTCGACGGCGATCTCGACCTTGATCGCCTTTCCGAGATTGCCTGTCTGTCGCCGCACCATTGGCACCGGATCTACCGGGCCGTTCACCGCGAGACGCTGGCAGGAACGGTGAAGCGGCTGCGGCTGCAGCGGGCAGCGGCCGATCTCGCCCAGACCGATCTTCCTGTCGAAACGATCGCGCAGCGCTCTGGCTATCCCAATCTGCAATCCTTCAACCGCACCTTCAAGGCCGCCTATGGGCTGCCGCCGGCGCGATACCGCAAGGAGGGGAGCCATGTCGCCTTTGAAACCGCTTCAACGGAAGGAATTCCAGACATGTATGAAGTCACCCTGAAGGACGTCGAAGCCTTCGACCTCGTCGGCGTCGCCCACACCGGCTCCTATATGGAGATCGGCAAGGCGTTCGAGACGCTTTATGGCACCCTCTTTTCACGGCAATTGTTCCGGCCGGACATGGAGATGATCGGCATCTACCTCGACGATCCGGAACTGGTGCCCGCGGAAAAACTGCGCTCCTTTGCCTGCGTCAGCGCGCGCGGACCGATGCCGGCGGAGGCGCCGTTGACCCCGCAGCATCTCGACGGCGGCCGCTATGCGGTGCTTCGCCACAAAGGCCCTTACGCGGATATGCCGAAGGCCTACCAATGGCTCTACGGCACATGGCTGCCGCAGTCCGGCCGCGATATCCGCGACAGCCTGATGTTCGAGAAATATCTCAACAATCCCCGCGAAGTTGCGCCGACCGAACTCTTGAGCGAGATCTATCTGCCTTTGAAGTGACAGACACCCGAGCACACACCCGCAATTGACGAATCAGTGTCCGAGCGGCACCTTTTGGTTCGGCGTGGCCTGCGCCGAACCTCCAAAGATCGTCCCCAGCACGATCCTTTCACGGAGGCAAAGGGACTTCAGTCTCGGGTCGCAATCTCGGTCCCACCGTTTCGGGTCCGGTTGTTGGGGAACTTGCCCGAGACGCGAAAGGCCCTGTGATGACTGAAAACCGAAATTTCAAACGGCGCGTTCGCGCCCGTGCCGCCAAGACCGGCGAATCCTATACAACTGCACTCATGCATCTTCGCCAGGCGTCGGCGGAAGACTTGGTGGCGCAACCAAGATTGCTGCGCCTGGCCGTGGCGCAATCCGGCTATTTCGACGATCCCCGCGATGCGGCGGCCCTTCACCATGCCGGCGAAGGGATCCGACACCTGATGCGGGAGGCGCATCGGGCCGGGGCGCGGGTGCTGCATTTCCCCGAGGGCGCGACGTGCTTTCCGAACAAGCGCATCATGTCGACGATCGGTCCGCGCGAAATAGGCCAGTCCGATTGGCGCCGTTTCGAGTGGACGGTTCTGCGCAAAGAGCTTGATACCATACGGACGTTGGCGCGGGACCTCGGCCTATGGACGGTCCTTGGATCCGTTCACAAGCTCACCGAACCGCATCGCCCGCACAACAGCCTCTATGTGATCTCGGACAAGGGGGCGGTCGCGACACGCTACGACGAGCGCATGCTGTCGAACACCAAGGTCTCGTTCATGTACACGCCCGGAACGATCCCTTTGGCGTTCGAGATCGACGGCGTCCGCTTCGGCTGCGCGCTCGGCATCGAGTGCCACTTTCCCGAGCTTTTCATCGAATACGAACAGCTGAACGTCGATTGCGTGCTGTTTTCGACCTCCGGCGGCGCTCTGGCGAACGACATTGCCTTTGCCGCCGAGGTGCAGGGGCATGCTTCAATCAATCGCTATTGGGCGAGTTTTGCGGTTCTCGCGCAGCCCGGCCTGACGGCTCCTTCAGGGATTGTTTCGCCCGACGGGCAATGGGCGGTCCGATGCAGCGGGGATGGACCATCGATCGTCGTGGCGGATATCGGCAGGGACCCCGTCGATCCGGCCCGGCCATGGCGCCGGAGCGCGAGAGGCGGGATCTACGACCCGCATATCGTCAGCGACGATCCGCGCAGCAGCAGCCGCGACATGTTCTAGCAGTCGCTGCCGGTAGCATGGCCGCGCTCGCCTTGAAGTCGTGCGAGTACCGGCTGCAGTCCGGCGCCGATCCGCGTTCCGGAATTTTCATTGGTCCAAAAAAGAAACCCGGCGCGAGGCCGGGTTTCGTTGTCTCTGGGACTGGAGCCTATCAGGCAGCCATGGCCTTCTGCAGGTTCTCGTCGATCTTGTCGAGGAAGCCGGTGGTCGAGAGCCACGGCTGATCGGGACCGATGAGGAGCGCCAGGTCCTTGGTCATGAAGCCGGCTTCGACGGTGTCGACGCAGACCTTCTCAAGCGTTTCGGAGAACTTTGCGAGTTCGGAATTGCCGTCGAGCTTCGCGCGATGAGCGAGACCACGGGTCCAGGCAAAGATCGAGGCGATCGAGTTGGTCGAGGTTTCTTCGCCCTTCTGGTGCTGGCGGTAGTGGCGGGTAACCGTGCCGTGCGCGGCTTCGGCTTCAACCGTCTTGCCATCCGGCGTCATCAGGACCGAGGTCATCAGGCCGAGCGAGCCGAAGCCCTGGGCGACGATGTCCGACTGCACGTCGCCGTCGTAGTTCTTGCATGCCCAGACGTAGCCGCCGGACCACTTCAGGGCCGAGGCGACCATGTCGTCGATCAGGCGGTGTTCGTACCAGATCTTCAGTTCCTTGAACTTCTCGGCGAATTCGGCGTCGAAGACCTGCTGGAAGATGTCCTTGAAGCGACCGTCATAGACCTTGAGGATGGTGTTCTTGGTCGACAGGTACACCGGAACCTTGCGCTGGATACCGTAGTTGAACGAAGCGCGCGCGAATTCGGTGATCGAATCGTCCAGGTTGTACATACCCATGGCAACGCCGGCCGACGGTGCGTCGAAGACGTCGTATTCGATTTCCTTGCCGTCTTCGCCGACGAACTTCATCGTCAGCTTGCCCTTGCCCGGGAACTTGAAGTCGGTGGCGCGGTACTGGTCGCCGAAGGCGTGACGGCCGACGATGATCGGCTTGGTCCAGCCCGGAACCAGGCGCGGAACGTTCTTGCAGATGATCGGCTCGCGGAAGATGACGCCGCCGAGGATGTTGCGGATCGTGCCGTTCGGCGACTTCCACATCTTCTTCAGCTTGAACTCCTCGACGCGGGCTTCATCCGGCGTGATCGTGGCGCACTTGACGCCGACGCCGTGCTTCTTGATCGCGTTGGCAGCGTCGATCGTTACCTGGTCTTCAGTAGCATCGCGGTTTTCGACGCTGAGGTCGTAATATTCCAGATCGACGTCGAGGTAGGGATGGATCAGCTTGTCCTTGATGAACTGCCAGATGATGCGGGTCATCTCATCGCCGTCGAGTTCGACGACCGGATTGGCGACCTTGATCTTTGCCATGAATATGCCTCGTAGCTTATGCGGGACAGCGGGAGCGATGTCCCTTCCTCTCTGAAAAATCCTGTGCCCTATAGCACTCAGAACCGACAAGGCAAAGCATGCTTGGCTGAAACTTTGGATGGAGGTGGAGACGGACCTCGGACGGCTCTTCGCCACCGCTTTTCGACGCCTGCTTTCGTCGCGCCGGCCTTGCAAAGATCGCATCTGCCGCTATGCAGGAAGAACCGGCGAAGGCGGCGCGCGTCCACAGGCGGCCGCGGGACAAGCAAAGGCTTCCGATGGCACTTCGTTCCCGTATGCGCGATTGGCTTCTTGCCAACGATCCGGCCTTCTCCCGCCTGCGGCAGGCCTCGCGCATCACCGCGACCATCGTCGTTTCCATCCTGCTGCTGATGGCGTTTCATTACCTCGTCGCACCGCTGCCGCCGGCCGCCTTCGGGCTTGCGGCGTCGCTGTCGATCGAAGGGGGACTGGCGGTGCGCGATCGCACCATTGCCGGCCAGCGGCTCACCCGCATCATCGCCGTCCTCGTCGGCGTTTCGATGGTGGGGCTTGCGTCGGTTCTCGAGAATCACCGCTACGTTTCCGACGTCGTCTTCCTGCTGATCATCTTTCTCGCGGTCTATGGCCGCTCCTTCGGCCCCCGCGGTTTTGCCGTCGGCATGTTCGCCTTCATGTCCTATTTCACCGGCGCCTATCTGAGGCCCACGCTCGACCAGTTGCCAGCCCTGTTCTTCGGAGCGGCCGTCTCGGCCACCGTCGCGCATCTCGTCCGCACGCGGCTGTTGCCGGATGATCGCTATCGCGACCTCCTGCGCGCCACCGCAAGCGTGCAGCGTCGCGTAGACCAGATGCTGCTGCAACTGGCGGAGATCGCCCGCAAGCCCGTTCTGTCACCGGCCGATCGTCGTCAGCTGCATGCGGCCGAAGAGCGTCTGAAGGAAGCGGTGCTGATGGCGGAAAGCTTCATTCCGACGGAAAACCGGCGGCCGGAACCGCAGCCCGGCCTTACGACCTCCGACCTCGTCATCAACCTCTTCGACCTGCATCTTGCGGCCGAAAGCGTGATGGTCGTCAGCTTCCAATCGATGCCGCCGCCGGCACTGGTGGAGGCGATGGTGGCGCGCGACGGCGGACGGATCGACGCGGAGATCGCGCGGCTCGGCGATGCCGCTCCGCGCCGCGAAGAAACGGTGAAGGCGCTGCTGTGGCTGCGCAACGTCCGGCAAAGGCTCGCCCGAAGCCTTGCAAAGCTGACGCCGGCCGATCTGGAAGAGCCGCCACTGCACTTGAGCGGCGTTGCCGCCCGCTGGAGGCCGTCGCTGAACGATCCCGCCTTGAAGGCGGCGATCCAGATCACGCTCGCTTCGGGCATCGCCATGGTGTTCGGGTTGATGCTGTCGCGGGAGCGTTGGTTCTGGGCGGTGCTTGCTGCGTTTCTCGTCTTCACCAACACGCGCTCGCGTGGCGATACGGCGGTCAAGGCGCTGCAGCGCTCGGCCGGCACACTGTTTGGCATTGTGGTCGGCATCATCGTCGGCACGCTGGTAGCCGGCAATATCTACCTGGTGCTGCCGCTCAGCGCACTTTGCGTCTTTCTCGCCTTCTATTTCCTCGCCGTCTCCTATGCGACGATGACCTTCTTCATCTCCGTCGTTCTGTCGCTGGTCTATAGCCTGATGGGCGTGCTGAGCCCGCATCTGCTGCAACTGCGCCTGGAGGAAACCATGATCGGCTCGATCGCCGGTGCGGCGGTCGCCTTCGTCGTGTTTCCGACGCGCACCCGCACGACGCTCGATGCCGCCGTCGCAACCTGGTGCGACGAACTCAAGGGCCTGCTGCAGGCGGCGCGGGACGGGGCATCGGGTCTGGTGCTCATTACCCGCTCGCAGGCGCTCGACCGCGCCTATCGTGACCTGGCCGCCGCCGCAAAGCCGCTCGGGCTTCCCTGGCAGTTGGTGACGCGTCCCGGTCATGTGCGCCAGGCGCTGGCGATCTTCATGGCCTGCACCTACTGGGCACGGGTTTTCGCGCGGCGTGTCGGCACGGATGCGGCGCTGGAAGGAACCGATTTCAAGGCGGACATCGACGCCAATCTCGCGCTCGTCCAGACGGTGCGCGACAAGGCCTCGGCCTATTTCTACCAGGTCGGCCGGATCGGTGCGCCGGTCGATCGCCACCTGCCGATTTCGAAGGACGATGCGGAGCTTGGTCTGGAAATGATCGGGGTGTCTCTCAACCGGCTTCATTTGTAGTGGACTTTAATTTCGCCCGCATTTGTGCAAGGGAAACGCCGAACGAAAGGCGAAGGCTAAGGAAATGGCAGGAACGAACAGCGAGCGCGAACTTCTGGCGGAAGGACCGGCGATCATTCTCGCCTATCCGCAGCTCGGCGAAAACATCGGTATGGTCGCCCGCGCGATGGCGAATTTCGGCCTGGCGGAGCTTCGGCTCGTCAATCCGCGCGACGGCTGGCCGAGCGAAAAGGCACGATCAGCCGCAAGCCGTGCCGACCACGTGATCGACGCTGCCAAGCTCTATGGTTCGGTCGAAGAGGCGATCGCCGATCTCAACTTCGTCTATGCGACGACCGCCCGCGACCGCGATGGCTACAAGCCGGTGCGTTCGCCGATCGTCGCGGCGCGCACACTCCGCCAGCGCTTCCAGACCGGAGAGAAAACCGGCATCCTGTTCGGACGCGAGCGCACGGGCCTCACCAACGAAGAGGTGGCTCTGGCCGACGAGATCGTGACCTTTCCGGTCAATCCCGCTTTCGCCTCGCTCAATCTCGCCCAGGCCGTGCTTCTGATGTCCTATGAATGGCTGAAGACCGGCATGGAGTCTGAGGACCAGACCTCGTTCCAGGCGATCTCGCAGCGGCCGGCGACCAAGGAACACCTGCAGGGTCTGTTCGAGCATGTCGAGGAAGCGCTTGAGGCGCGCAACTACTTCCGTTCCGCCGACAAAAAGCCGAAATTGGTCGAGAACCTGCGCGCGGTTCTGACCAGGCCGTCCTTTACCGAATCCGAAATCCAGGTGCTGCGCGGCGTCATTTCTTCGCTCGACCGGTTCACGCGGGAAAACCCGCGCGGCTCCGGCGCTCCGGGCGAACACAGCAGGAAAGCGCGAGACAAAGGTGACAGCGAGTGAACTGAAACCCATCCTCGTCTTCGACAGCGGCATTGGTGGCTTGACCGTGCTGCGAGAGGCGAGGGTGCTGATGCCCGAGCGGCATTTCATCTATGTCGCCGACGATGCCGGCTTTCCCTATGGCGGCTGGGAAGAGGCGGCGCTGAAAGAGCGCGTGATCGCGCTCTTCGGCCGGCTGCTTTCCGAGCATGATCCGGAAATTTGCGTGATCGCCTGCAACACCGCCTTCACGCTGGTGGGCGCCG
Organism: Ensifer sp. YR511; assembly: GCF_900103045.1. Taxonomy (NCBI): domain Bacteria; kingdom Pseudomonadati; phylum Pseudomonadota; class Alphaproteobacteria; order Hyphomicrobiales; family Rhizobiaceae; genus Ensifer; species Ensifer sp. YR511. The sequence goes on along the minus strand of NZ_FNGR01000001.1, from coordinate 72,868 downwards.
ATCTGCGCGCGGCCTTTCCTCAAATGACCTTTGTGGGCACGGTGCCCGCGATCAAGCCGGCGGCAGAGCGCACACGCTCCGGCCTCGTTTCGGTGCTGGCGACCCCGGGTACCGTCAAGCGGGCCTATACGCGCGATCTCATCCAGTCCTTCGCCAGCCAATGCCATGTGCGGCTCGTCGGCTCCGAAAACCTCGCCAAGATGGCGGAGGCCTATATCCGCGGCGAGAAACTGGACGACGAAACGGTACTAGCCGAGATCGCACCGTGTTTCGTCGAGATGGACGGCAGGAAGACCGATATCGTCGTGCTTGCCTGCACCCACTATCCCTTCATGGCGAACGTCTTCCGCAGGCTGGCACCCTGGCCGGTCGACTGGCTGGATCCGGCCGAAGCGATTGCCAGACGGGCGCGTTCGCTCGTGCCGCAACCGAACGGCTTCGAACCGCTCAACGGCCAGGACCCGGCGATCTTCACCTCCGGCAAACCGGATTTCGCCACGCGGCGGCTGATGCAGGGCTTTGGCCTGACGGTGGCACTTGATGCCATCGGGGAAAAGCGAGCAGGGCATGCCGAAGCGATCGGGTAGTGCCCGTTCATGCGTTCCTATGGCCGGCACGGCACTTTAAAAGAAGATCGCCAGCAACAGGCCGATCAGAACAGCTAGCACGCAGGCGGCGCGAAAGCGCATGCGGCTGGCGCGTTCGGCGTCGTCTTTCGAGGCGACCCGTTGCGTGTCCTTGTAAGCATCGCGCATACGGCGATCGAGATTGTTCAGTTCCATCTGCTGCGCTGTTTCGTGGTGCTGCATTCTGCCCCGGCAAATCGCTTCGACCAAATCGCATATGGGCGTCCGTGCCTTCTCGCAAAAGTACGATATTCAACTTTTTATTGTGACCGCCAGATTCTACATCCGGTTCTTTTCCGAGGAGACTTTCCTAAGCGTATTCCCTGTGGGTTATGTGCGCCGACGGCAGGATTTCCGGGAAATCCGTGCTAGGTGTCGCCCGATAGGCGGTCTCCGCGTGATCGCGAATAAATCAAGAGTATTCAGGCACAGTGCGCAACGGTATCGCATCCGGACCTGCGTAAGATTTAACATGACGAGGTGGAAATGAAGGTCGGCATCGACATGGGAGCGACGTCCGAAGGGACATCGGCCTCGCTCGATATCGAGGAGCTTCTGGCCACCCGTCTCTTGGTGCAGGGCAATTCCGGTTCGGGCAAGTCGCATCTGTTGCGCCGGCTGCTGGAACAATCCGCACCCTGGGTGCAGCAATGCATCATCGATCCCGAGGGCGATTTCGTCACGCTCGCCGACAAGTTCGGCCATGTGGTTGTCGAGGGTGAGCGCACCGACGCCGAGCTGATCGGCATTGCCAACCGCATCCGCCAGCATCGTGTTTCCTGCGTGCTCTCGCTTGAAGGTCTCGATATCGAGCAGCAGATGCGCAATGCCGGCGTGTTCCTGAACGCCATGTTCGATGCGGATCGCGAGTTCTGGTATCCGGTGCTGGTCGTCGTCGACGAGGCGCAGATGTTTGCGCCGTCGGTTGCCGGCGACGTCACCGAAGAGGTGCGCAAGATTTCGCTCGGCGCCATGACCAACCTGATGTGCCGCGGCCGTAAACGCGGCCTTGCCGGAGTGATCGCCACGCAGCGCCTGGCGAAGCTCGCCAAGAACGTGGCGGCGGAAGCCTCGAACTTCCTGATGGGCCGCACCTTCCTCGACATCGACATGCTGCGCGCAGCCGATCTGCTCGGTATGGACCGGCGCACGGCGGAAATGTTCCGCGACCTCAAGCGCGGTTCCTTCGTCGCGCTTGGCCCGGCGCTGTCGCGCCGGCCGCTCAAGGTGACGATCGGCGCGGTCGAGACATCGGCGCGCTCGACGAGCCCGAAGCTGATGCCGCTGCCGGAGGCGCCGCAGGACGTCGAGGATCTGATCTTCACGCCGGATCCGGAGGAGCTGACGCGGCCGATCGTGCGCCGCGCGGTTGCGCCGCCGCGCCCGACGACCGACATCCTGGCCGAGCTCTCCCGCCCGCGGCCCGAGCCTGCCGCGCCGGTCGAGGCAAGGCAGGCACAGCCGGAACTTTCCGCCGAGGAAAAAGAGAGCCTGCTCGACAGCGTCTTTGTCGAAATCCTCAGCAATCCGGAAGCAGCCTTCCGCCCCGATGCAGAACTGTTCCAGGATTTTCTGGTGCGATGCCGTATTCGCCGGCTGCCATCCGGTGCAGCCCTGTCGCTGAGCGCCTTCCGCCGCAAGATGGCCGTCGCGCGCTCCGGCATCGACGCGGAGACGGCGGCAACGGAAACCTGGGCGCAGGCCTTGCAGCTTGCCGATCGCGTTACCGAGGACTTGCAAGCCGTGTTCCTGATGATGGCGCAGGCGGCCGTCCGCGGCCTGCCGTGCCCTTCCGACGCGATGATCGCGCGCGCCTATGGCACGCACTCCGCAAGGCGGGCCCGCCGTCTGCTCGGCTACTTCGAGGAGCATGGGTTGATCGTCATCCATGCGGATTTTGCCGGAAAGCGCATCGTCGCGTTCCCGGACCTTGGCAGCGAGACCGCTCCAGGCGACGCCAACGGGCCGGATGTGACGGCTGCGGCTGCCGCTGCGGCGGAGTGAACCTCGACCTTTCGCGTAAAGGCATCAGCTATTCCGACCACGCTCAGACGGCGCTGGCGCGTTACGGTATCGTGGCGTCAGACCCATTCCTGGATGACGTGATCGGACGCGTGGATGCAGGTCATCTGCAGGCGGCCGGTGCCGGTATTGACGAAGCGGTGCGGCGTCTCCGGATCGACGACGATGATATCGCCGGCCTTACCCATGATCTTCTGCTCTCCGACGGTGAACTCCGCTTCGCCCGAGTGCACGATCCATGTTTCCGGATAGGGATGAACGTGAAGGGCAGGCCCCTGGCCAGGCTCGGCATCCATCAGGAACAGCGAGATCGGCGTGCCGAATTGCCCACCTTCAAACAGGATCGTGCGGTTTGGGCTCTGCTTCTGTTCTGTAAGGGGAATGACATGAAACATGCTGGCCTCCATCGTCGTCCGGGTTGGCTTCCCAATGGGAATGTTTTATCTTCACGAGAAGATATTACTCGAAACTATCTTCTCGTCAAGATATATTGACCGATGCCGAGGTGAACGATGCAGAATGAGAATGAGGGAAGGGACCATGTGGACCGTCTGCAAGCGCAGTGGGCGGCCGAACTGCCCGACCTGAATACCGAGCCTATGGCCATCCTCGGGCGCGCCTACCGGCTTTCCAATCTGGTGCGCCCCTCGATCGAGGAGACCTTCGCCTCTTTCGGCATCGACCGCGGCGAGTTCGACGTGATCTCGACGCTGCGGCGATCCGGCCCGCCTTACCGGCTGACGCCGACGGATCTCTATACGCTGCTGATGATTTCGTCCGGTGGACTGACGCACCGCCTCGATCGGCTGCAGAAGGCAGGATTGATCCAGCGGGAACGCTCGGCGTCCGACGGCCGCAGCAGCGTCGTCGGGCTGACGGAAAAGGGAATAGCCCTTGCGGAAACCGCCTTTCGCGCCGACATGGCGAGCGAGTCGCGCTACCTCGAGGTGCTGAGCAAGCAAGACCGCACGGCGCTGGCGGCGCTCCTCAGGAAACTGCTGATTTCGTTGGAGCAAGCGCCACCGAGTGATCCGGCCTGATCAACGGCTGTTTGTCACGATTTCGTTTGACAACAGCAGCCGGACCCACTAAAGCCGCCCCAACGCCGGGCAGAAATGTCCGGTGTTTCATTTGACATGTCCCGTGGCTTCTCCGTCTGCGTGATCGTGAGAAACCTGTCAGAGCCCCGAAAATGGGTTCAGAGGAGGGCGTGTTTCCTTGATCCGGTTTGGAAACAGGCCGGTGTAACTGTTTGAAAGGAAATGCGATGAGCAAGCGCGAATCGTCCAAGTACAAAATTGACCGCCGTATGGGCGAAAACATCTGGGGCCGTCCGAAGTCCCCGGTAAACCGCCGCGAATACGGCCCGGGCCAGCACGGCCAGCGCCGCAAGTCCAAGCTCTCGGACTTCGGTGTACAGCTGCGCGCCAAGCAGAAGCTCAAGGGCTACTACGGCGACATCCGCGAGAAGCAGTTCCGCGCGATCTTCGCCGAAGCTGACCGCCGCAAGGGTGACACCCCGGAAAACCTGATCGGCCTGCTCGAATCGCGCCTCGACGCGATCGTCTACCGCGCCAAGTTCGTTCCGACGGTCTTTGCTGCCCGTCAGTTCGTCAACCACGGCCACGTCAAGGTCAACGGCGTCCGCGTCAACATCGGTTCCTACCGTTGCAAGCCGGGCGACGTCATCGAAGTCAAGGAAAAGTCCAAGCAGCTCGTAACCGTTCTCGAATCGGTTTCGCTCGCTGAACGCGACGTTCCGGACTACATCGAAGCCGATCACAACAAGATGGTCGCGACCTTCGTCCGCGTACCGGTTCTCTCCGACGTGCCTTACGCCGTCGTCATGGAACCGCACCTGGTCGTCGAATTCTATTCGCGTTAATCCGAGGCTCTCGCCTTGTGACGTTTCGAAAGCCGCCCGGAAACGGGCGGCTTTTTTGTCAGTGCCGAGCAGCATCCGCGCTACCGCGGATCCCAGCGAATAAGCGCCTTATCGTCGCCTCGATCCGAAGGCGATGACCAAGAGGGAAGCCCGATGCCCGAAGAGCAGAAGCCGCAGGATCTGCAGGCGATCATCGACGACATTCATCGGGAGCTGAGCCCGCGGTTCGGCCAGGGCAAGGTCGCCGACTACATTCCACAGCTCGCGCGCGTGGACGCCAAGCATTTCGGCATGGCGATCGTGACCACAGGCGGCCAGATCTATCGCGTCGGCGATGCCGAGGTGCCGTTCTCGATCCAGAGCGTCTCCAAGGTCTTCACGCTGACGCTGGCGCTCGGCAAACACGGCGAGAACATCTGGCACCGTGTCGGCCGCGAGCCCTCAGGCTCCGCCTTCAACTCGATCGTCCAGCTCGAGCAAGAGGGCGGAAAGCCGCGCAACCCCTTCATCAATGCCGGCGCCATCACCATCAGCGACCTGATCCTTGCCGGCCATACGCCGCGGGAACTGATCGGCGAGATCGTGCAGTTCGTCCGCTATCTCGCCGACGACGACCAGATCGTCATCGACCATGAGGTCGCGCGTTCGGAGACGGCCACCGGTTACCGGAACTTCGCGCTTGCCAATTTCATGCGCTCCTTCGGCAAGCTCGACCACCCCGTCGACCACGTGCTCGGCGTCTATTTCCATCACTGCGCGCTTTCCATGACCTGCAGCCAGCTTGCGAAAGCCGGGCTGTTTCTGGCCGCCGGCGGCAGCAATCCGCTGACCGGCCATAACGTCGTCTCGCGCCAGCGGGCGCGGCGCATCAACGCACTGATGCTGACCTGCGGCCACTATGACGGCTCAGGCGATTTTGCCTATCGCGTCGGCCTGCCGGGAAAGAGCGGCGTCGGCGGCGGCATTCTGGCGGTGGCGCCTGGCAAGGCGTCGGTTGCCGTCTGGTCGCCTGGCCTCAACGAAAACGGCAATTCGCTGCTCGGATCGCTGGCGCTCGAAATGCTCGCGGCGCGCACTGGCTGGTCGGTCTTCGGTCCCTGAACTCCTCCGACAAGGGCGATCTGCACTGTGCGGCCGATTTCCCTTGATCTTGACGGCTGGAGCGGGCAAGTGCTGGCCCAAGATTAGCCGGGCGCCGGTTGCGCCTGCCTGCCGCACAGGATCCCCGCCATGGACCTTTCGCTCAACGCGTCGCAAGACCAGGCCGAAACCATTTTTGAGACCGAAATCGACGCCGGCGCGCATCCGCTGTTCAGCCGCATGCCGTCCTCCGTCTCGTTTAACAAGCTGCGCAAGCGCCTTCTTCGCCAGACCCGCCAGGCGCTCGACGACTTCGGCATGCTGAAGGGCGCCAAGCGCTGGCTGATCGGCCTTTCCGGCGGCAAGGACAGCTACAGCCTGCTGGCGCTGCTCATGGACCTGCAATGGCGCGGGCTGCTGCCGGTGGAGCTCATTGCCTGCAACCTCGACCAGGGCCAACCGAACTTCCCCAAGCACATCCTGCCGGAATACCTGGCATCGATCGGCGTCAAGCATCGCATCGAGTATCGCGACACCTACTCGATCGTGAAAGAGAAGGTGCCGACGGGGGCGACCTACTGTTCGCTCTGTTCGCGGCTGCGCCGCGGCAACCTCTATCGCATCGCCCGTGAAGAGGGCTGCGACGCGCTGGTGCTCGGCCACCACCGCGAGGACATTCTCGAAACCTTCTTCATGAACTTCTTCCACGGCGGCCGGCTGGCTTCGATGCCGGCAAAGCTCTTGAACGACGAGGGCGACCTGATGCTGCTTCGGCCACTCGCCTATGCGGCCGAGGACGATCTCGCCAAGTTCGCGGCGGCAATGGAGTTTCCGATCATCCCGTGCGACCTCTGCGGCTCGCAGGACGGCCTCGAGCGCAATGCGATGAAGGCGATGCTGGCCGATATTGAGCGACGCATGCCGGGCCGCAAGGACACGATGCTGCGGGCGCTTGGCCACGTGAACCCGTCGCACCTGCTCGATCCCAAGCTGTTCGATTTCCAGTCCCTCACACCGGAGCCCAAAGAATGAGCCATTCCGTCGACATTGCCGGCCTTGCCAATCTGCTGCAGGAAGCGGCGGTCAAAGAGATCCTGCCGCGGTTCCGCAATCTTGAAGCCGGCGACGTCAGGGTGAAATCGGAAGCGATCGACCTCGTGACCGAGGGCGACGAGGCGGCCGAACGGCTGATCAAGGCACGCATCGAAGACGTCGCGCCGGGCGCACTTTTCGTCGGCGAAGAATCGGTTGCGGCCGACCCGGCGCTGCTCGACAAGCTCGCCGATGCCGATCTCGCCGTCGTCGTCGACCCGATCGACGGCACCTTCAATTTCGCCGCCGGCGTGCCGCTCTTCGGCGTTATGGCAAGCGTCGTCGCCAAGGGCGAGACGGTTGCCGGCATCATCTACGATCCGCTCGGCAACGACTGGGTGATCGCCGAGAAGGGCTCCGGCGCCTGGATGTGCCGCGCCAATGGATCGCAGGAGCGCCTGTCGGTCACCGCAGGCGTGCCGCTCGAGGCCATGGTCGGCGGTGCCTCGACCGGTTTTTACAAGCAGGAAGCACGCCGCGAAGTCATGGCCAACATGGCCAAGGTTCGCATCGCCACCAGCTACCGCTGCGCCGCGCATGAATATCGCATGCTTGCCGGCGGTCACATCCACTTCCTGATGTACCAGAAGCTGATGCCGTGGGATCACCTGGCCGGCACGCTGATTTCGCAGGAAGCCGGCGCCTATGCCGCCCGCTTCGACGGCTCGCCCTATCTGCCGTCGCATCTCAATGGCGGCCTGCTGCTTGCCACCGACAAGGAGAGCTGGGAGACGCTGCGCCGCGAGGTCTTCACGGTCTGAGCCGTTCGAAGCAGCCCAAAATACAAAGCCCGCCCGGATTGCTCCGGGCGGGCTTTTTGTTTGCCTTACGGCGGCCGGTTACATATGGCCGCCACCGTGATCCATGCTGACGTCCTTGTCGCCGGGATGGGTGAAGAGCTTGCCCTTCTCGGCCCAGAGCGTTGCCAGGATCGTCAGGGCCCCGAAGAGGGCGAAGCCACCGAACAGCGGCTGCAGCGTGCCGTTGAAGAGCTGGCCGACTGCGCCGCCGATGAGCGCGCCACCGGTCGTCGAGACGAAGCCGGTGATCGCCGTAGCGGTGCCGGCAAGGTGGCCCATCGGCTCCAGGCTGATCGCGGTGAAGTTCGTCGCGATGACGGCGAAGAACATCAGGAGCACCGAGAACATCAGATAGCTGACGACGAAGGCCGGCGTGCCGGAGAGCGACATCACGAAGCCCGCGACCGAGATCAGCGTAAACAGGATCATCGAGACGTGCGAGATACGGCGCATGCCGAAACTGCGGACGAAGAAGCCGTTGGCGAAGTTGGCGACAGCAATCCCGCCGGCCGTACCTGCAAAGGCGATCGGCAGCCAGTCACCGAGGCCGTAGACCTCGCCGAAGATCTGCTGGACCGTGACGATGTAGGCGCAGATGACGGCGGTAAACATCGTCATGCCGATCATGTAGCCGCAAGTGATGCGGTTGGTGAGAACGGTCTTGAAACCCGACGCGACGGCACCGACGGAGAGCGGCATGCGCTCTTCGCGCGGCAGGGACTCCTTCATGCGGGAGAAGGCCCAGACGAAGAGGATCGCGCCGATGACGCCGATCAGGATGAAGATCCAGTGCCAGTTGGCATAGAGGATGACGAGCTGGCCGATCGAGGGGGCGACGATCGGCACGATCATGAAGACGATCATCACATAGGACATGACGCGCGCCATTTCGCGGCCGCCGAAGCAGTCGCGCACGATCGCCATGGTGGTGATGCGGATGGCCGCAGCACCGATGCCCTGGATGAAGCGCAGGATCAGCAGCGTCTCGAAGCTCTGGGTGAGGGCGGCGGCAAACATCGACACGGTGAAGAAGGCGAGGCCGCCGAGCAGCACCTTGCGGCGGCCGAAGGCATCAGACAGGCTGCCGAAGAAGATCTGCGAGATGCCGAAGCCGAGGAAGAAGACGCCGATCACCAGCTGGCTGTCGTTGGTGTTGGCGACGTTCAGCGACTGGCCGATTGCCGGCAGAGCCGGCAGCATGCTGTCGATGGCGATGGCGACGCTCGCCGTCATGACGGCGATGGTGATGATGAATTCGACGATGCCCATGTTGAGGCGCTCGGCCCCCGAGACCCCGTCGACATGTTCGGATTGATTGGTGATGGTGGACATTGGGAAAACCCGTAAATTCAATCTTTGGAAAAGGCTGGCCGGCGGTTTAGAACGCGACAGCGACAGTTGGCGCTTTAGAGATCAGCCGGCCGGCTGATGGTGCGGTTTGAACAGCTTGCCGCGTTCGGCGATGAGCACGAAGACGAGGCCGATGGCCGCGACGGTGAAGTAGCCGGTGGCAAGCGGGGTGGCCGTTCCGTCGAAGGACTGGCCGATGAAGGCTCCGATCACGCTCCCGCCGATCGTCTGCATGAAGCCGAGAACCGAGGACGCCGTGCCGGCGACATGGCCGAGCGGCTCCATGGCCATGGCGTTGAAGTTTGGCGCGATCAGCCCGAACTGGAACATCGTGGCGCAATAGAGGACCACGAAGGCCGGGAAGGGCAGCGGCGCATAGAGCGAGGCCGACATCCAGATGAAGCTTGCGAGCGTAAAGCCGCAGAGGGCCGCATGGGACAACGGCCGCATGCCGAAGCGGCGGACGAGGCGGGAGTTGGTAAAGGAAGCGACCGCCATCATACTCGCGAAAGCCGCAAAGACAAGCGGAAACCACACGCCCAGATCGTAGACGCCGACCAGCACCTGCTGCGCCGAGTTGATGAAGCCGAAGAGCGCGCCAAGGATAACCGAGGTCGCGAGCGTATACAGCAGCGACAACCGGTTGGTCAGCACGATGCGGAAACCGCTGAGGATTACCGACGGCGTGAAGGCGCGGCGGTGGGCCGGATCAAGCGTTTCGCCGAGCTTCGACAGCACGATCGCGATGTTCATAACCGCATAAAGCGCGACGATGATAAAGATCATATGCCATTCGGCAAAGCTGATGATGAGCTGGCCGATCGACGGGGCGATCACAGGCACGATCATGAACACCATCATGACCAGCGACATCACCTCGGCCATCTGCCGGCCGCCATAGACGTCGCGGACGATCGAGATGGTGATGACGCGCGTGGCAGCCGCACCCGCGCCCTGCATGAAGCGAAGGGCGAGCATGAGGCCGAAGGTCGGCACCATGGCAATTGCCACCGCACAGACGGCATAAAGGGCAAGGCCCGCCAGAAGCGGCGGCTTGCGCCCGAACCGGTCCGACAGTGGGCCGAAGAACAGTTGCGCCACGCCCATGCCGAGCAGGTAGGCGGTGATGATGTATTGCCGCTCGTTTTCCGACGCCACGCCCAGGCTGGCCCCGATTTCCTGGAGGCCCGGCAGCATGATGTCGATCGAAATCGCGTTCGTCGCCATCAGTGTGGCCATCAGCGCGATGAACTGGAATTTCGTGAGGCCGGGCAGGGCATCGTCGTTGGTCGTGCTTGTCATTTCAAAAGTCCTAGCGGCGCGGTGGGCGCCAAGCGAAACAGGTCTGGGTCCGGACCGCTCCGGAAAAAGAAGGATGTCGGCTGGCTAAATGCCGGTCGGCACAGGGATGTCAGGCGGGAGCGACCGGGAAGCCGCACCACATGGACCGGGCCTGCAGGAAGCGGCGGGAGCATCGATCGGCAGCGACGGGGTCATTTCCGTGCCGGGAGGCCGGAGCGGGAACCGCTGCTGCTTATGCCGAACGATCGCGACTGCTTCATGACAGGCCGAAAATGCGGCCCCAGGCCTCGCTGCAGAACGCCGGAAACGTTTCAGGAAGGAAGCCTGCTTTCACAAACATTCAAACGGTCATTGCGCGAACCAAGCGCGCAAAGCCTTTGGGAAGACAACGAAAATCGAGATCCGGACGAGACGTCCGAATCAAAAAAGGCGGTTGCCCGCCTTCTCCGATGGATCGGGACAAGGCGTCCTTGAGTTAGGCGACAGCGCCCTTCACGGCGATACCCTGCTCCGAAAGGTGGGACTGAAGTTCGCCGGCCTGGAACATCTCACGCACGATGTCGCAACCGCCGACGAATTCGCCCTTGACGTAGAGCTGCGGGATCGTCGGCCAGTTGGAATAGTCCTTGATGCCCTGGCGCAGGTCCGCGTCGGCGAGCACGTTGATGCCCTTGTAGTCGACGCCGATGTAGTCGAGAATCTGGACCACCTGACCGGAGAAGCCACACTGCGGGAACTGCGGCGTACCCTTCATGAAGAGCACCACATCGTTCGTCTTGACTTCGTTGTCGATGAATTCGTGAATTCCGCTCATCCTGTCTTCCTTCCTGCGCCGGCTTCAAGGGCCGGATATCGATTGGGTCTTAGATAGCATGCATATTGGTGACTTTCACCACCCAATCGCAACAAATATTGATGGGCCTCAAGATGTGGTTTTAATACCACTCAAGCCGTGCGGCGCCGCGTCTTGCTGCGCGCCGCCGAGGTTTTCCGCCGGCTGACCTGTTTCTTCGCCGGCTTGCGGATGGCGGCTTCAAGGATATCCGCGAGGATGCCGCCGCCAGAGGCCGCCGGCCGCGTCCGGCGCTTCGTCCGCTTGGTGGTCGTGCGCTTGACGCCGGTCTTCCTCAGAATTTCCTTGAGCGCGCTGTCAACGACGCCGCTGACGAGTTCCTTGATCAGGTCAGCCACGCCAGCTTACTCCGGCGCGCTCGTCTGAAGTGCCAGGGCATGTAGCACGCCGCCCATATTGCCCTTCAGTGCGTTGTAGACCATCTGGTGCTGCTGCACGCGGCTCTTGCCACGAAACGCCTCGGCCACGACTTCGGCGGCATAGTGGTCGCCGTCACCGGCCAGATCGCGGATCGTGACCTTGGCTCCGGGAATCCCCGCCTTGATCATGTCTTCGATGTCGCCTGGTGTCATGGGCATGATACGCCAACTCCCTTTTTATTCTGCAACGTCAGCAGCCTGCCGACGTTGTCCATGAAACAAGGGAACCACGATTCAGGGGCGGAACGCAATTGCTGAATTGGGTGAGGGAGGGTAGTTGCCAGCGCCGACACGATCAAATGATCGCCGTCGGCAGCGCCTGCAAGCAGGCACGCAATAGGGGTGACGGGAGCCGCAGAAAGTGCGGCTCCCGTCATCGATCTCTCAGTTTTCAGGCGCGAGGTCGCCCTGCATGAAATCCGGGAACCAGCCTTCATGGGCGGCGCGGAGATCCGCAACCGAGACGGCCTTGGCGTCGCCAAGCTTGACGGCGTCGCCGCCGGTCTTGCCGATGACGGGGAGCGAGACGCCGGCAGCCTTGGCACGAGCGGCAACCGCGTCGAGCGCGCCGGCGGCAACCGTCACGACGTAGCGACCCTGGTCTTCGCCGTAGAAGGTAGCGATCGGATCATGGCCGGCAACAGCGTCGACCGAGGCGCCGATGCCCGAAGCCATCGCCATTTCGGCAACGGCAAGTGCCAGGCCGCCCGACGAGCAATCGTGCACGGCGGTTACAAGACCATCGACGATCAGGCCGCGGACGAAGTCGCCAACCTTGCGCTCATGCGCCAGATCGACATGGGGCGCCGGGCCATCGGTGCGGCCGTGAACGTCGCGCATATAGACCGACTGGGCGATGTGCGAGCCGAGACCGGCCGGCGCGCCGGCGACGAGGATCGTTTCGCCTTCAGCGGCAAAGCGGATGCGCGCCATCTTTGACCAGTCCTTGATCAGGCCGACACCGCCGATGGTCGGGGTCGGCAGGATCGCCTGGCCGTTGGTCTCGTTGTAGAGCGAGACGTTGCCCGACACGATCGGGAAGTCGAGTGCGGTGCAGGCTTCTCCGATGCCCTTGATGGCATGAACCAGCTGGCTCATGATCTCAGGGCGTTCCGGGTTGCCGAAGTTGAGGTTGTCGGTGGCTGCCAGCGGCAGCGATCCGGTTGCCGTCAGGTTGCGCCAGCATTCGGCGACCGCCTGCTTGCCGCCTTCGTAAGGATCGGCTTCGACGTAGCGCGGCGTCACGTCGGAGGAGAAGGCAAGCGCCTTGGAGGCATGACCTTCGACGCGCACGACACCGGCGTCGCCGCCCGGCAGCTGCAGCGAGTTGCCCTGGATCAGCGTGTCGTACTGCTCGTAGACCCAGCGGCGCGACGAATTGTTGGCCGAACCGACGAGCTTGACGAGCGAGTCGGCGACGTCGGCTGCCGGAATGTCGTTGGTTGCGAGCGGTGCCGCGGTCTTGGCCGGGGTCCAGGGACGATCATATTCCGGAGCTTCGTCGCCCAGTTCCTTGATCGGCAGGTTCGCGACCTCTTCGCCCTGGTGCAGGATACGGAAGCGCAGGTCGTCAGTCGTCTTGCCGACGATTGCGAAATCGAGGCCCCACTTGACGAAGATCGCTTTGGCGACCTCTTCCTTGGCGGGCTCGAGCACCATGAGCATGCGCTCCTGGCTTTCCGACAGCATCATTTCATAGGCGGTCATGCGCTCTTCGCGCACCGGAACGGTGTCGAGGTCGAGCTCGATACCGAGGTCGCCCTTGGCGCCCATTTCGACGGCCGAGCAGGTGAGGCCGGCTGCACCCATGTCCTGGATGGCGATGACGGCGCCGGTCGTCATCAGCTCGAGGCAGGCTTCGAGCAGGCATTTTTCGGTGAAGGGGTCGCCGACCTGAACGGTCGGGCGCTTTTCTTCGATCGACTCGTCGAACTCGGCAGACGCCATGGTCGCGCCACCGACGCCGTCGCGGCCGGTCTTGGCACCGAGATAAACGACGGGAAGGCCGACGCCTTCGGCCTTGGAGTAGAAGATGGCATCGCTCTTGGCGAGGCCGGCGGCAAAGGCGTTGACGAGGATGTTGCCGTTGTAGCGGGAATCAAACTCGACTTCTCCGCCGACGGTCGGAACGCCGAAGGAATTGCCGTAGCCGCCGACACCGGCAACGACGCCGGAAACGAGGTGGCGGGTCTTCGGGTGGTCGGGCGAACCGAAGCGCAGCGCGTTCATCGCTGCGACGGGACGGGCGCCCATGGTGAAGACGTCGCGCAGGATGCCGCCGACGCCCGTTGCCGCGCCCTGGTAGGGCTCGATATAGGACGGGTGGTTGTGGCTTTCCATCTTGAAGACGACGCAGTCGCCGTCATCGATATCGACCACGCCGGCGTTTTCGCCCGGGCCCTGAATGACGCGCGGCCCCTTGGTCGGCAGCGTGCGCAGCCACTTCTTGGAAGACTTGTAGGAGCAGTGCTCGTTCCACATGGCCGAGAAGATGCCGAGCTCGGTGAAGGTCGGCTCGCGCCCGATCAGGCCGAGGATGCGCTCGTATTCGTCAGGCTTCAGCCCGTGCGATGCGATGAGGTCCGGGGTGATGGGGCGGGTGTTGGAAATCGTCATCGTCGACCGTCAAATCCTTCGGGCGGCGCGCAATCCACTAATGAGGAATATGGCGCGTGCGAACCGCAACAGAAACAGGGGGCGCTTTGCGGCTTCTTTAACCTATGCTGCGGCGCGGCGCGACAGAAAAATACGGGCGATCAACAGCGGTTGATGCCCGTATGAAGCTTTGTTGAGCGCGACTGCGCAGGCCTGCGTCAGAACTTGTAGCCGAGGGCGAGGCCTGCGCGTGTCAGGCCGTTGTTGGGACCGTCGCAGAGATTGGCATGCGACGCATGTTCAACGGTCGCCGAGACGTTCCAGTGTTCGTCGAGGCGCACGCCCGCGGCGGCGTATTCGCGGAAGAGGACGCGGCAGCCGAGTTGCGGACCGGAACCGTTGGGATCGTCGAGATCGCCGTCGTGAACCGTGCCGCCCGCGCCGAACTCCACGAAGAGGCGTTGCGTCATGTCGAAGGTCCAGCTCAGGCCGGCATAGGCCTGGTTGACGCCGTTCGACGACGTGGCCACGGCAGCACCGGTATAGACGCGTGGACGCAGCAGCTTTTCGCCGAGATCCGCGGCGCCGTCCGCATTGAACGGATCGAAGTAGAGCGTGAACGACGGAAACACGCCGTCTTCCTGCTTGCCGCCGCTGGCGATCGATGTCGTCACGCCGAAGCGCATTTCGTCAAAGACACCATCTTGAGCCGCCGCCGGCGCGGCGATGACGGAGGTGGTCGTGACGAAAAGAAGGGATGCAATCAGGCGGGACGGAACCGGGCGAAGCGATAGCGGCATGCGAAATCCTTGAGGGCGAATCATCTACGCAAGACTGCTAAAACAGTATGATGCGGAAGCTTGCGCGAAAGTCACCCCGTCGATTTCGATCGTCACTCGAAACTGTCGTAGCCGGCTCGGCCGCTGTCGAGCAGCCGCTTCAGCGTCTGGAATCCGGCTCTCACCTCGGCGCGCTGCGGTGGCGAGGAAAAGCCGATGCGGATCCGATGGAAGACGCGATCGGTACGGCCGGCCTTGAACTCGTCCTCGTCGTCGACGAGCACGCCTTCCTGAAGAGCCGCCTGCTTGAAGGTTCCTGACAGCCAGGGGTCAGGCAACTTCATCCAGAGGAACGGAATGCAGGGATGGGACGCGAACTCGATACCCTCAAAGACCTCGCGCGCCATTGCTTCGCGGGCGCGAACCTCCTCGATGCCCTGGCTGCGCAAGGCTGCAGCCGAGCCGGAGAGCACCAGCCGGGCGCAGAGTTCCGCCAGGATGAACGGCAGGCCGCCGCTGACCATCTTGTGGGCGATGCGGATGCGCTGGCCGAAATGCGGAGGGCAGGCGACCCAGCCACCGCGAACGCCTGCGGCAACCGACTTCGAAAGACCGCCGACGAGGAAGGTGCGTTCGGGCGCAAGCTCGGCGAGCAGCGGCGTTTGATCGCCGGTCATGGCGCCGTAAAGATCATCCTCCACCAGCCAGACGCCGTATTTGCGGGCGATATCGGCGATCGCCTGGCGGCGGGCGAGCGGCATGACGGCCACTGTCGGGTTCTGCGCGCTCGGCATCAGGAAGGCGAGCTTCGGATGCTGCTGCGCGCAGACGCGCTCGAAGTCGTCGGGGATCATGCCGAAGGCGTCGGATTCGACCAGCGTCGTGCGGCGACCAATCAGGCCGGCGCTGCGGCTGACCTGCGAATAGGTGAGCGTCTCGAAGGCGATGCGGTCGCCTGGGGCGGTCACCGCCGCGATCACGGCCACGACGGCCGCATGCGCGCCGAGCGTCGGCACGATGTTTTCGGGCTTAGGACGAAACCCTCCGCGCGCCAGCCATTGGCAGCCTGCCTCGAACCAATGATCCGGGAAGTTCCGCGCGTAGCTGGCAATATCGGCGTGATGCTCGTGACTGATTTCGCTCAACACTTCGCTCAACACCGTTCCCTGGCCGATATCCGGCGCGGCGGTGCTGTCGAACCTGAGCTTGCCAACGGGCGCGACCAGGGGCCGGGTGCCGGCAAGGGACGTCGTCAGCGGGTCCGACTGCTCCGGCGGCCGGCTTTCCGGATGGTCGAGCACATAGGTGCCGCGCCCGACTTCGCCGCTCACAAGCCCGCGCTCGCGGACAATATTGTAGGCGCGCCCGATCGTGCCGATTGTCACCCCGATATCGTAGGCGAGGTTGCGTTGCGGTGGCAATTTGGCGCCGACGGGCAAGGCCCCGTTGCCAATTGCCAGTTCGATTTGATCGGCGATCCGTGCGTAGAGCGGACCGTGACCCTGCTGAATGTCGGGGAGCCAATTTGTCATAGTGACAATTCTTTAGATTACAGCGGAAAATATGTCAATTATCACCAAGACAACGATAGCAATCGCTGCATTGGGGTTGTCAATGAGTACAATGGATACAATTTGTTTGTCCCGCTTGGAAGCGACGTCCGTGGGCTGCACCGGCACATTACTGGGCGGCGACTATTCGGACGAACGCGAGGGTCTGCTGAAGCGGCTTTGGACCCGCTATTGCGAGCTGGCGGCGAAGCGACGCGGCCGGTTGGCGCTCGAGGAGATGAGCGAGTGGCAGCTCAAGGATATCGGCGTTTCGGAAAAGGACGCGCGTCAGGAATCGACTGTCCCGTTCTGGCGTTAACGGATCGGATCGGAACGACTGTCCGAAATGCAAAAGGGCCGGCAACCTTGAGGTCAACCGGCCCTTTAATCAATTCGACAAGTTCAGCTTGGGGCTATTTGCAGCCCTGTCCGCCAGCGGCCCAGCGCTTGATGTCTGCGGCCATGCGCGTTCCCGTCGGCTCGCTCATCAGCGGCCCGAAGGCCTGCAGGCGGGCCGGATTGCCCTCGGCCTGAACGACGGCGAGGGGGCGTGCCTCCGGCGACTTGCGCGGCACGATCAAGATGCGCGGACGGCCGGAGAAGGAATTGAGCTCGGGCGCCAGGCGATAAGACTTGAATTCCGCATCGCCCGACTTGAACCAGCAGCTGTTGGCGCCGAGCGCCACGCGCTCCATGGTCGGCAGCGCCGCCGTGTTCGGGCTCGGGGCCGGCGGCTTCGGCGATTGGCACGAGGCCAGAAGCGTTAGGCCGAAGGCCGTGCAGGCAAGGCCGGTCAGGCGTGCAGGGGCAAATGAAGGCATCGACGGTCTCGTTCGCAAATGGGGATGGGTCGGATGCCTTCTACAGCCGGATGGTTAAGCGGCGATTACTTCGAGCGCAGACGCGAAGAGGCCGCGGCCGTCGGAACCGCCATGGGCGGCTTCGATCAGGTTTTCCGGATGCGGCATCATGCCGAGAACGTTGCCCGCAGCGTTCATGACGCCGGCGATATCATTCATCGAACCGTTCGGATTGGTGCCTTCGGCGTAACGGAAGACCACCTGGCCATTGCCTTCGATCGTCTTCAGCGTCTCGGCATCGGCAAAGTAGTTGCCGTCGTGATGGGCGACCGGCGAACGGATGACCTGGCCCTTGGAATAGGCGCGGGTAAAGTCGGTGTCGGCGTTGACAACTTCGAGCTTGATCTCGCGGCAGACGAATTTCAGCGAGGCATTGCGCATCAGCGCGCCGGGCAGGAGGCCGGCCTCGACGAGGATCTGGAAGCCGTTGCAGACGCCGAGAACCTTCACGCCCTTTTCCGCCTTGGCCTTGATCGCCTGCATGACCGGCATGCGCGCAGCGATCGCGCCGCAGCGAAGGTAGTCGCCATAGGAGAAACCGCCGGGAATGACGATCAGGTCGACATCCGGAATATCGGTCTCGGTCTGCCAGACGGTGACAGGCGCCTTGCCGGAGATCTTGGTGAGGGCCGCGATCATGTCGCGGTCGCGGTTGAGGCCCGGAAGCTGGACGACGGCTGACTTCATATCTCTGTCTCCGATACGGCGAGATCAATCTTGATGGCGCGCTCCGAAGAGCTGGCATCTGCTGCGACTATGGCAGCGGCGTTCCCGATGGAACCAGCGGCTGCTCCGGCATTTCGTAACGTCTGGTTCCGCGCCCGAAGACGCGGAACGATTCCGTCGCCTGCAGGATCAGGCGAAGGAGATGCTGTAGTTCTCGATCACCGTGTTGGCGAGCAGCTTTTCGCACATGGCCTTGAGGTCTTCCTCGGCCTTGGCCTTGTCTGCGGATTCGATCTGCAGGTCGAAGACCTTGCCCTGGCGAACCTGGCCGATGCCGTCGAAGCCGAGTGCGCCGAGCGCACCTTCGATTGCCTTGCCCTGCGGATCGAGAACGCCGTTCTTCAGCGTCACGGTTACACGTGCCTTGATCACTTTGATTTTCCCCGAAGTTACTTCACGAGAACCGGACCGGTGCCGCGCACGGGTTCGTTCTCATTCATGATGCCGAGACGGCGGGCGACTTCCTGGTAGGCCTCGACGAGGCCGCCGAGGTCGCGGCGGAAACGATCCTTGTCGAGCTTCTCGCGCGTCTCGATGTCCCAGAGACGGCAGCTGTCCGGCGAGATCTCGTCGGCAAGCACGATGCGCATCATGTCGCCTTCGAACAGCCGGCCGCACTCGATCTTGAAATCGACGAGCTGGATGCCGACGCCGAGGAACAAGCCCGAGAGGAAGTCGTTGATGCGGATGGCGAGCGCCATGATGTCGTCGAGTTCCTGCGGGCTTGCCCAGCCGAACGCGGTGATGTGCTCTTCGGAGACCATCGGGTCTTCGAGCGCATCGGCCTTGTAGTAGAACTCGATGATCGAGCGGGGAAGGACCGTGCCTTCCTCGATGCCGAGACGCTTGGCCAGCGAGCCGGCGGCGACGTTGCGCACGACGATCTCAAGCGGGATGATCTCGACTTCCTTGATCAACTGCTCGCGCATGTTGAGGCGGCGGATGAAGTGCGTGGGGATGCCGATCTTGTTGAGGTGCGTGAATATGTACTCGGAAATCCGGTTGTTCAGCACACCCTTGCCGTCAATGACGTCGTGCTTTTTCTTGTTGAAGGCGGTCGCGTCGTCCTTGAAGAACTGGATGAGCGTGCCCGGCTCTGGACCCTCATAGAGGATCTTGGCCTTGCCCTCGTAGATACGGCGGCGACGATTCATGGATTTTGTCTCTGTAGTTGTTGGCGCTCTCGGGACGCGCGTGGAACATCTCTCGGGGTCCATAGCCGAAAAGAACCGATTTCACAATCGGCGTATCTGCCCGTTCCCCTGATTTGCATGGGGCGCCGCGCGCCTTCTCAAAGTGCGCCAAAGTTGCTGCCGCCTCACGAAGCGGCGATGTCCTGATCCTTGATCAAATGCGATCTGAGGAACCGCACAAAGGGTAACATGAAAGTCATCAAACCGGAAAAGTTCACATTGCAGTTTGACCCGCGTTTTGATTTATGGCGATAAACTGATTTCAGACATGGAATTCTCAGGGAGATTGATTGATGACGTCGATGCAGGATCGCGAAAAGGCCTTCGAAGCAAAGTTTGCGATGGACGAAGAGCTTAGGTTCAAGGCTGAAGCGCGTCGCAACAAGCTGCTCGGTCTGTGGGCCGCCGGCCTGCTCGGCAAGGCCGACGCCGACGCCTATGCCAGCGAAGTGGTGGCTGCCGATTTCGAAGAAGCCGGCCATGAAGACGTCGTTCGCAAGATCAAGGCGGATTTCGACGCGGCAGGCGTTGCCCAGACCGAAGAGCAGATCCGCGTGCGGATGCTCGAACTGCTCGGCGAAGCCGTCCAGCAGCTCCAGAGCAAGTAAGCCGAAAGGCTGTTGCCGCATTCATTGAAGCGCCGCCCGTCCATCTGGCCGGGCGGTTTTTATTTGTCCGGACCGCCGAACACCGGCTTCCAGCCGCGACGCAAACGCTGCTCCAGCTCCAGCCGATCCATCGGCCGCGCAAGCGCATAGCCCTGCAGCACGTCGCAGCCGAGGTCCCGCAGCATCGCCGCGTGCTCCCAGGTCTCCACGCCTTCGCCGACGACAGCGATGTTGAGCGAGTGGCCGATGTCGACGATCGCCCGCACCAGCTTTGCCTGCTTGGCACCTTCGGTCATCGGTCCAACGAGCGCCCGGTCGATCTTGAGCCGGGCCGGATTGAGGTTGAGCAGGCCGATGATCGAGGCATGCCCGGTGCCGAAATCGTCAATCTCGATTTCGATGCCGAGGTCGCCGAGAGCTGAAATGGTCCCGGCGATTTCGTCTTCCGGGTCATCGAGGAAGATGGACTCGAGCAGCTCGAAGGAAAGGATGCCCGGCGGGATCCGCATGTCGCGCAGATCGGCGATCAATCCTGGGTCGCGCAGCCGCGGCGACGACATGTTGACCGAGATCTTGGGAACGCCGAGCCCTTCGTTTTGCCAGGACTGAAAGTCGCGATAGGCGAGCTCGACCACCTTCCTGTCGATCGCCGGCAGGACGTTGATCTCTTCGGCCACCTTCAGGAAATGGAAGGGGGTGAGGATGCCACGCTCCGGGTGGTTCCACCGCACCAACGCCTCGACGCCGGATATCTCCAGCGAGCGCGCATGGAACTGCGGCTGGTAATAGACGGTGAACTGCCCTTCCTCGATCGCCTGGCGAATATCGTCGCCGATGCGCTTGGCGTTGAGGATCTGGGTTTGAATGAGCTCGGAGAACACTTCGACGCGATCGCGCCCGACGCTCTTTGCCCGATAGAGGGCGATGTCGGCATTCATCAGCAGCTGTTTGGCGTCGATGTCTTCGCCCCCCTTGAAGGCGATGCCGATGCTTGCGCCCAGGCGGCAGAGCTGACCGTCATAGGGAATGGGGCGGCGGAAGGCATGGACGATGCGCTCGGCAAGCTCGGTCAGCTGCGGCAGGTCGCGGTCCCGGCGGCAGAGGATGACGAACTCGTCGCCGCCGATGCGGGCGATAAAATCGTCGTGGCGGGCGTGGGCACGCAGGATCGCGGCCGCATGCGTCAACATCGCGTCTCCGGCCTGGTGTCCGAGCGTATCGTTGATCTGCTTGAAGCGGTCGAGATCGATATGCAAGATCGCGTTGACGGCGACATTCTCCGTCAGCATCTGATCCAGGTAGCGACGGTTGGGCAAGTCGGTCAGGTAATCGTGCAGCGCGTTGTACTCGATCCTGATCCGCGCCTGCTCGAGTTCACGGTTGCGCGCTTCGGCCGAGGCTTTCGCCTGGCGCAGTTCTTCCTGCAGCGCGATGTCCTCGGTAACGTCCCAGTTGGCGCCGATGAGCTTGCGCGTTCCGAGATGATCGACATAGGTCGCGGCATTGGAGCGGATGTGGCGGACGGAACCGTCCGGGCGCACGATACGGAAAGCATTGCTGTAGGGTTTACCCGAGGCGATGCCTTCGTTGGTTCTGAGGACCACGGCATCGCGATCGTCGGGGTGAAGGGAGTTTTCCCAGGTCTCAGAGCTTGGTGCGCCATCGGCGGGGTCGAGACCATAAATCTCGAACATGCGCTCGTCCCAGTCGTCGCGCAGTGCATCGAGATTGAAGTCAAACACGCCGATCTTCGAGACGCCGAGCGCCAGCCTCAGTCGGCGGGAGACCTCCTCGAGCCGGGCCTCTGCCTCCTTGCGGGCGGTGATGTCGGTATCCGTCCCGATGATGCGGCTCGGCCTGCCATCCGGCCAGTAGGCAACCGAGGCGCCGCGGCTTTCGATCCAGATCCAGTGACCGTCGGCGTGACGCTCTCGATACTCGAAAGTGTTGAAGATCGCCTCGCCGGAATCCTGCCGCTCGATCGCGGCGCGCACATGCGCATGATCGTCGGGGTGAACGTTCTGGATCCAGTTTTCAAGGGTACCATCCACCTGGGCGTCTTCGGACAACCCACGAAGCCGCCTCCAGGTGGCCGAGTAAAACAGGTCTCCGGTTTCGAAGTCGTGATCCCAGACACCCTCAAGCGCGCCGTCGAGGGCATATTTCCAGCGGGTCTCGTCGTTGCGCAATCCGGCGATCTCGTTGACGAAGTCATCGGCCGGCAACATCAGAAGCAGCGAGGCGGCTTCATCCGCGAACCGTACCGGCGAACAGGCAACGAGCATCGGCACGGAGCTGTCGGGACCAAGGAAATGGATCGTCTCGGCGACCGTCGATGTGGCGCGCGGCGGCACGCGCGACCGGTCCTCTTCCGCCACGAAGTCATTCAGAAAGGCGTGTCGCAATTGTACAAGCGTGCGGCCGAACACTTCTCCGGCAAGGACGTTAGCGGCCAGGATCCGTCCGTGCGCATCGACAATGACGGCGCCTGCCGGCAACCGTTCCAGGTTGGCCTGCGTCAGAGCATCCGGATGCGCCGGTGCGCCTTGCGCACCTTTGGTGAGACGTTCGTTTACGGCCACTTCCCATGTCCAGTATCTGCGGCCGAGCAACCAAGCGGAACGATCCGGTCAATGCCGGCGCAGATCAAGGTTCGACAGCGCTCGTCACCATCATGATACGAGTCGCGTCGTGCCGGCGATGATGACCGCGGACAATGAACGTCGGATTAATAAGGCGTCGACAGGTTGATCGGGCGCGTCAGGGTTTAAGCCGGCTCAAGAACTGGGCGAACACCATCGTTCCCTCCGGCCACGGCCCGTGGCCGGACTCGGTGTTGATGTGGCCGGACTCTCCGGCATCGACGAGCAGCGAACCCCAGGCGTTGGCGATGTCGTCCGCATGCTCGTAGGAACCGAACGGATCGTTGCGGCTGGCGACCATCAGCGACGGGAAGGGAAGCGGATCGCGCGGGTAGGGACCGAAGGTCATCAGATGCTTCGGACGGATCGCCGGATTGGCAACATCCGGAGGTGCCACCAGGAAGGCGCCGGCGATCGGCTTGGTGAAATGGGGCAGCGCGTGCACGGCGGTTGCGACGCCAAGCGAATGGGCGACGATGACCACAGGCTTTTCCGCCGCATTGACCTCTTCGATCATGCGCGCCACCCAATCCTCGCGGACAGGCTTTGCCCACTCCGCCTGCTCGACGCGGCGTGCGGTCGACATCTTGCGCTCCCAGCGGGTCTGCCAGTGCTCCGGTCCGGAGTTGGTGTAGCCTGGAACGATGAGGATATGAGCGTCGGATACTTTCATGGTGGCCGCGATGTGGCGCTGAAAGGCGCGGAAGTCAAGACCTTCAGCATTACCCGTGCGTCAGGGCCTCGAAGCCACCCATGGGAGCCTGCCCGACGAGCCCGATGTTCGCGTTCCAATAGGCCGCTTAACGTTGCGAGAGGCGGCAGGCGACAGCGGTCGCATTTTCTGTATAATCGAAGGGACGGTCGCGGATGGTGCGGCTTGGTTCGTCGCATCTTTGTTCCGTGGCCGCTCTGGTTCGTTGAGGAGTGTGAGCCATGACAACATTCCATGTCCTGTCGGGAGCGGACGCGAGTGTCGCCCATCCCGGAATAAAAAAGATTGGCGTCGCGGATGTATTCGACGCCTTACGCTTGGGCTTTGACGATTTTCGCGAGAAACCATCGCACTACGTCTTTCTTTGCCTGATCTACCCGATCGCCGGTGTCGTTCTGATCACCTGGAGCGCTGGCGCCAACATGCTGCCGCTGCTTTATCCTCTTGTCTCCGGCTTCGCTCTGATCGGCCCAGTCGCTGCGATCGGGCTTTATGAAATCAGCCGACGGCGAGAACTCGGCATGGACTACTCCTGGCCGCACGCCCTTCGCCTGCACCGCTCTCCGGCGCTGCCGTCGATCATGGCCGTCGCCGCCATGCTGTTCGTTGTCTTCATCATCTGGCTGCTCGTCGCCCAGGCGCTCTATGTGCAGATCTTCGGGGCGGAACCGCCGGATTCGATTGCAGCCTTCTGGAACGGTATCATCGGCACTGACCAGGGCTGGAACCTGATCCTCGTCGGCAACGCTGTCGGCTTCGTCTTCGCCGTCATCGTTCTGGCGACATCCGTCGTGTCGTTTCCGTTGCTGATCGATCGGGACGTCGGCGCCGTGTCGGCGGTCGAGACTTCCATTCGCGCAACGCTCGTCAACCCGGTGCCCGTCGCCGTCTGGGGCTTCATTATCGCCGCCGGCCTGGTCATCGGCTCGATCCCAGTCTTCGTCGGCCTCGCCGTCATCATGCCGATCTTCGGACACGCCACCTGGCACCTTTATCGCAAAATGGTGGAGCCCGGTCCGCGCGCGCGTTCACACTGATCGCCGACAGCCGAAGGCGCGAATGTAACCGCTCATAAAAAAAGCGCCGCACGTCGATCGACCTGCGGCGCTTGTGGCGTGTTGCCGAAAATCTCGGCCTAGCGAAAATGCTTGTAGTAAGATGAGATCTGCGCCGCGGTGTTGGACGACAGGTTGAGCTTGATGCCGATCTTGTCGCCGCGATACCAGCGCACCATGCCGGTCAGGAAGCCGAGTTCCTCGCTTCTGATCGTCACTTCCTGTCCCGTCTTGGCGCCAATGTCGAAGAGCAGCTGAAAGCAGATGCCCTCGGCAGAAAGGTCCTTGACGATGCCGCTGCTGGAGCCGGACTTGACGGTCACCGTACCTGTAATTTTCGTTTGCGTGCGCTGCGTCGCCCGCTCGACACTGTCCTTGTAGGCCATGTGATCCTCAGAACCTGGATTGACAGGCCCTGAGCTTTGCACGCAATGCGTGAATTTCCTGCTAACGCAAATGCCCGCATTTGAGCGATGTGCTCCAAATGCGGGCATGGCAACAAAAACCAAAGGCCTACGGCCGTCCGCTCAGCGCAGAACCTCAGCCGAAGACGCGCTTGAAGATCGTGTCGACGTGCTTGGTGTGATAGCCGAGATCGAACTTTTCGCGGATATCTTCTTCAGAAAGGGCCGCACGGACTTCCGCGTCGGCGAGCAGTTCTTCGAGGAAGTCCTTGCCCTGTTCCCAGACCTTCATGGCGTTGCGCTGCACGAGGCGGTAGGCGTCCTCACGCGACACGCCGGCCTGCGTCAGCGCCAGCAGCACGCGCTGCGAATGCACGAGCCCACGGAACTTGTTCATGTTGTTGATCATGTTCTCGGGGTAGACGAGCAGCTTGTCGATAACGCTGGTCAGACGAGCGAGCGCGAAGTCGAGCGTCACCGTTGCATCCGGGCCGATCATGCGCTCGACCGAGGAGTGCGAAATGTCGCGCTCATGCCAAAGCGCAACGTTTTCCATGGCCGGGATCGAGAAGGCGCGAACCATACGGGCGAGACCCGTGAGGTTTTCGGTCAGAACCGGGTTCCGCTTGTGCGGCATCGCCGACGAGCCCTTCTGGCCCGGCGAGAAATACTCCTCCGCTTCGAGCACTTCGGTGCGCTGCAGGTGACGGACTTCCGTCGCCAGGCGCTCGATCGACGAGGCAATGACGCCGAGGGTGGCGAAGTACATGGCATGGCGGTCGCGCGGGATGACCTGGGTCGAAACCGGTTCCGGCTTCAGCCCGAGCGCCTCGGCTACGTGTTCTTCAACGCGCGGGTCGATGTTGGCGAAAGTGCCGACGGCGCCGGAGATCGCGCAGGTGGCGACTTCTTCGCGTGCGGCCAGCAGGCGCTGCTTGCAGCGGTCGAACTCGGCATAGGCGAGCGCCAGCTTGACGCCGAAGGTGGTCGGCTCGGCATGGATGCCATGCGAACGGCCGATCGTCACAGTATCCTTGTGTTCAAAAGCGCGGCGTTTCAGCGCTTCGAGCAGCTTGTCGAGGTCGGCCAGCAGCAGGTCGGTCGCGCGGACCAACTGCACGTTGAAGCAGGTATCCAGAACGTCGGACGAGGTCATGCCCTGGTGGATGAAGCGGCTGTCCGGGCCGACGAATTCGGCGAGATGCGTCAGGAAGGCAATGACGTCATGCTTGGTGACGGCCTCGATCTCGTCGATGCGGGCGACGTCGAAAGTGGCAGCGCCGCCTTTTTCCCAGATCGTGCGCGCAGCATCCTTCGGGATCACGCCGATTTCGGCAAGCGCATCGCAGGCGTGGGCCTCGATCTCGAACCAGATGCGGAATTTCGTTTCCGGCGACCAGATGGCCACCATTTCCGGTCGGGAGTAACGGGGGATCATGGGCTTAAGCTTTCGTCGTCAGTGGAGGGATGGTCGTGCCTCTAGCAAAGATAGCCGCGAAGCTCAACGCCGTTGCGCACGGTGATCGCTTGCCAGCCACAGGCAGACGGCGAGCAGTATAACACCGCCGATCGGCAAATAGAGGCGAAGGCCCATGACGAGAAACTGGTAAAAGGCGATCAGCGTCGTAAAGGCGAACTGGAAGAGCCAGGTCGTGGTTCCGATCGGGGCGTGCCACTGCGCATAGAACTCGCGGTAGTCGAGGGCAAAGAGCAATGCCGTCATCCCGATCGTGCCGAGCGAAAGGAAGAAGAGATAGGCCGCGAAACGCGTTTCTACTCCGCGTCCGATCGCCGCGAAGCGGGCGAGAAACAGCGCCGGCGGCCAGGCGAGCAAAGCGCCGGCCCCGAAGACCCAAAGAAGTTCGGCCAGATGAAAGGTCACGTCCCGTTCCCGCAGCCACAGCGCAAACCACGCCGATAGCGTCATCGACGCGCTCCACAAGGGTGCGCCAAGGAGCAGCAACGGAACGCTCGGCACGGACCGGGCAAGGCGGGTCCGCTTCCGGGCACCGACCGCCGCAGGCCCTGCTTTCGCTTCGACGCTGGCGGCCGCTTCGTTCATTTCGCGATCCGCGTCGGGACCGCGATCCAGCGCCCGTCCGTCGTGCCTTCAAAGCCGAGCGACTTCACAAGCACCATGATCACATGGGTTTCCGAACCGTCGTCGTTGCGGTGGGTGATGGCGCCGCCGACCTGGTAGCCGGTGGGGCAACGGCGGCTTTCCGGTATGCGGCTGTCGTCCTGAAGCGCGTCGCTTGCCGGTGCGCCCGCCTTCATCGTCATCGACAGACGGAAACCCTTGGCTTCCTTCAGGAAGTCTTTGCAGATGCCGTCCGGCTCGAAGGTCTTTTCCTCGAGCGTTACCGTATAGGTCTCGCGGAACGCTTCATCGGCTGCAAAGGCATCGTAGGTCAGCGAGTGCGGCTTGGCGTTGGCTTCCGTGATCGGGTTGAAGGCTGCGAGCAACCCGGGCGCATCGGCCAGGCGATAGGCATCGATCAGGGGCGCAGCCCGACGGCGGGCTTCATGGCGCGCCTTCGACAGCGGGCTGCCATCTTCGCGACTGACAGCGCGCACCGGTGCACCCGGCAGGAAGCTGTCATTGCGCGTGTCGATCACATAGATGGTCGAATAGGGAAAGCCGGAGCCGTCCTGAACGCCATATTCCTCGAAGGCAAAGACATTGCCATCGGCGGAAAAGCCGATCGGCTGCAGCGCGGCATAGTCGCCAGCAAGCGCCGGCGACGCAGTGGCGGCCGCGGCCAGGCAACAAAGGCCGGAAATTGCCGCGCGTGTCGTCATCGATAAGCCTTCTCGGCCGGCGCACGGATCGCTTCGATCGCCGAGCGATAGGCCTCGACCGAACCGCCCTTGAAGATCGCCGAGCCGGCAACGAGAACATTGGCGCCGGCGCCGGTGGCAATGGCTGCCGTTTCAGGCGCAATGCCGCCGTCGACTTCGATCTCGATCGGTCGATCGCCGATCATCGCCTTGATGCGACGGATCTTTTCCGCGGTGGCGTCGATGAACTTCTGCCCACCGAAGCCCGGATTGACGGTCATGACGAGGATCAGGTCAAGCTGATCGAGCACGTATTCGATCGCGCTTTCTGGCGTTGCCGGATTGAGCGACACGCCGGCCTTCTTGCCGAGCGAACGGACCGTCTGCAGCGAGCGGTGCAGGTGCGGACCGGCTTCCGCGTGAACCGTCAGGATATCGCAGCCGGCCTTGGCGAAGGCTTCGAGGAACGGGTCGGCCGGCGAAATCATCAGGTGGCAGTCGAACGTCGCATCGGTGTAGCGGCGCAGAGACTTGATGACATCCGGGCCGAAAGTGATGTTCGGCACGAAATGACCGTCCATGACATCGAGATGGATCCAGTCCGCGCCGGCATCGACGACATCGCGAACCTCCTGGCCGAGCTTGGAGAAATCGGCCGCCAGGATCGACGGGGCAATGCGGATAGGGTGGGTCATGGCGCACTCCAGCGTGTTTTCCGCGGGAATAGCACCGCCGAGCCCCGCAAACAACATGCCTGCGATCAAAGCTGCGTCAGCTACGCTCTGACCAACAGGGCATGAGATCGTTTTCCGCCGGCGTTGCGTCGTGGACGCCGCGGGCGATCGCGCGCGCCATGGTCGAGGCTGCAACGGCGCCGAGATCGATGAAATCCTCTGTTGTCGGCGTCTTGCCGCTGGCGCCGGTCGCAAGCGCGAAGATCAGATCGCCGTCGAGCGGCGTGTGCGCCGGCCAGAGCCCGCGGGCGAAGCCGTCATGGGCGGCAATCGCCAGGCGCTTGGCTTCGGCCTTCGTCAGCACCGCATCCGTCGCAATGACCGCGATCGTTGTATTGGCCACGGCGGCCTGGCGGTCGCGGAACTTGATGCGGATGTCGGCCGCATCGGCCGGCATCGGGTGGGGCAGGCCAAGTCCGCCGAACTCGCTCTCCAGTTCGAAGGGCGCAGACCAGAAATGCCCGGTGTCGCCGACGGTGGCGGATCCGAGCGCATTGACGGCGACGAGGGCGCCGATGGTGAAACCGTTCGGCAGAACCGTGGATGCCGAACCGAGACCGCCCTTCAGGCTCGCGGTCAGCGCGCCTGTGCCGGCGCCTGCCGAACCGGTCGAAAATGTCGCGCCGGCCCGCCCGACGGCCTCGAAGCCGAGTTCGCGATAGGGCGGGAAGCGGCCCCAATCCTTGTCGCCACCGTTGATGAGGTCGAAGAGGATCGCCGTCGGTACGATCGGTATCCGGTGTGGGCCGACGGCGAAGCCGCGACCCATTTCCCTGAGCGCCGCCTGAGCACCGGACGCCGCATCGAGCCCGAAGGCCGAACCGCCGGAAAGAACGAGCGCATCGACCGTCTGTACCGTATTGTGCGGATCGAGCAGGTCGGTCTCCCGGGTTCCCGGCGCACCGCCCAGGACCTGGACCGCAGCCGTCGCCGGCGGGTCGCAGACGATCGCGGTGACGCCGGATTTCAGGCGATGGTCCTCGGCGTTGCCGACCGTCAGACCTTTGACATCGGTGATCAGGTTCAGCGGTCCGGGACGCATCATGGGGCGGCTCCTTCAGCGGCCGCGGGCGCGAAATGGCCGCCTTGCCACTGCATCAAACGGTAGGGATTGTCGGCGCGCTCGTGCCCAGCGTTGAAGGCGGTGAGGCCGAGAACGGTCGGGTAGGGCCCCTTGCCGGCGATCGCTTCGATCAGCGACTTGTCGTCCTGTGCTGCCCGGTCCTTGGCTTCCTCCAGCAAAGCCATCACGGCGAAAGCCGGCATCACATAGCCTTCCGGCTCGATGCCGGCGGCGCGCATTTCGTCGGCAAAGGGCTTGCCCTCCGGCGACTGCGCCGCATCCGGCAGCGTTACCGCAAGCACGCCATCGGCAAGCGGGACAGTGAGATCGGCCGCGTTCAAGGCATCGCCGCCAAGCAAGGTAAGGCTCGCGCCTTCGCCAAGGGCATCGCGGGCGATCACGGCGGTATCCTGCCGGTCGCCGCCGGTGAAGACGTGGGTTGCACCACTTTTCACCAGGCGCCGCACGAGGTTGATCTGCTGCTCCTGCGCCGGCCGGTAGGTGTCGCTGAAGACCGGCGTCATGCCGATTTCGGCGAGTGCTGCGCGCACGGCCTCGACCAGTTCCCGGCTGTGGATCGTGCCATCGTCGACGAGCGCGATGGGCTTGTCCTTCCAGCGGTTGACGATGGCATCGACGATCGCCGTGGCCTCGGCATTGCCGCTCGGTGCGAGGCGGAAGAGCGGCCATTTGTTCTTGAGCGCGTCTTCCATCAGGATATCGGAGCGCACGCTGAGCGTGATCGCCGGCAAGCCCGCCTCGGTCAGTGCCGGAAGCGCCGCATCCAGGCTTTCGGTGCAGAGAAAGCCGACTGCGGCCTCGGCACCTGCGGCAAGCAGCGCTTTGGTCAGTGCCTCGCTGCCGGCGGTATCGCAGGTCTCGGGAATGACGACGATCTCGCTGCCGCGATCACCGGCCTTGAAGCCGGCGCCGTCGACAATCTGCTTGCCGAGCGGCGCGAACGGACCTTCCACAGGCGCCACGACCGCCACCTTGATGCCGGCCGCCAAAGCCGGCGTTGCCTGTACCAGTCCGGCAAGGATAAGGCTGCTGACAATGGATCGACGCATTCACTTACTCCGCCGCCGCAAGCTTTCCCGACCGAACCGATCCGGGGCAAAGTCCTACGGCGAGCCACCACAGCTTCCTGTTCCGTTGCCGCTCGCGTCAGACGCGAGGCACGGTCGTTGCCGCATGTTTTAAGGATGTGCCTCCCGGCGTCAAAGGAAAAGATGCCGCTCCTGGCGAAGAAGGTTCAATCTGCGTCAAGGCCACGTCGCAGATGTGCAAGATTCTCCCTCCGGCGGGTTTCATATTTTCCGCCAGCGTCTATGTATGTGCCTGACATCGCCCGGAGAAAGATGTGTTGGAGAAGACCCGGCTGGACCCTATCAGTTATCGCGACGCGATGAGCCGCCTGGCCGGTCACGTGCAGATCATCACCGCCGCTGACGGCAGCGAGCGGCGCGGCGTCACTGTGACTGCGGCCTGCTCGGTTTCCGATAGCCCGCCGACGGTTCTCGTCTGCCTGAACGGCGCCAATCCGCGCAACGATATCTTCACGCGCAGCGACAGCTTTGCACTCAACCTGCTCGGCGACGAGCACCGGGCGCTTGCCCATGGCTTCTCCGGCCGCGACCAGCTCGACATGGATCTGCGTTTTGCGCTCGGACAGTGGACGCGGCTTACAACCGGTGCGCCAATCCTCGTCAATGCCACCGCCGCTTTCGATTGCCGTCTTGTCGAGGTGAAGACGATCGCCACGCATCTGGTGCTATTTGGCGAGGTTGTCGACGTCGCGATCGGGCCGTCCCGCCCGCCGCTCATTTATGTGGACCGCGGATACCACTCGCTATAAGTTTTTACTCAGCGGTCGACTGCTCATCGCAACATGAGAAGATCGCTCTAAGTCGTTGAGTTGGCCGGTGGATTTTGCCCCCTTCCAGCATCCAGCGATCGATTCGGGCCGTGGTGGAGGAGACATGGCGACACAGGCGGCAACGGGCCTGCCACAGTCCATCGAAGAGACGATGGCACTGCTGGAGGCACATGATTATCTCGCCGGCACGGCGCTGGCGACGGTGCTGTTTCTTGCACTCCGGATGAAGCGCCCGCTTTTTCTTGAGGGCGAAGCCGGCGTCGGCAAGACGGAGATCGCCAAGGTTCTGGCCAAGGCGCTCGACCGGCCGTTGATCCGGCTGCAATGCTACGAAGGTCTCGACGTCGCCTCGGCGGTCTACGAGTGGAACTATCCGGCGCAGATGCTCGAAATCCGCCTGTCGGAAGCATCCGGCAAGGTCGACCGCAAGCGGGTCGAAAGCGACATCTTCTCCGAACGTTTCCTGATCCGCCGCCCGGTTCTGCAGGCCATTTCCTCCAATTCGGGACGTGCGCCCGTTTTCCTGATCGACGAGCTCGACCGGACAGATGAAGCCTTCGAGGCGTTCCTGCTGGAAGTTTTGTCCGATTTCCAGGTGACAATTCCGGAACTTGGTACGATCCGGGCGGACGAACCGCCTGTTGTCATCATCACCACCAATCGCACCCGCGAGATCCATGACGCACTGAAGCGCCGCTGCCTCTATCATTGGGTCGATTATCCCAAGGCGGCGCAGGAACTGGAGATCATTCGCCGCAAGGTTCCCGGCTGCAATGCCACCTTGTCACGGGAAGTCATCGCCTATGTGCAGCGGCTGCGCACGATCGACCTCTTCAAGAACCCGGGCGTTGCCGAAACCATCGACTGGGCAACGGCGCTGACGGAACTCGACCGGCTGGCGCTCGATCCAGAGACGATCGCCGACACGCTTGGCACCCTACTCAAATACCAGGACGACATCGCCAGGATAGAGGGGGCAGAGGGGCGAAAGCTGCTCTCCGAGGTCAAGGCGGAATTGCTGGCGGCAAGCTGATGACGGAGGCGCGGGAACAGCACAGGGACGATGTTCCCCCGCCATCCGCGCCAGGCGACGGACGGCTTGCCGACAATATTGTCTTCTTCGCGCGCGCGCTCCGGCGCGCCGGCATCAAGATCGGGCCAGGCGCCATCGCCGACGCCATCGATGCGGTGGCGCTGATCGGGATCGGTGGACGGGACGCGTTCTACGCCGCGCTGCAATGCGTCTTCGTCAAACGTCACGAGGACCAGCCGGTCTTCGACGAGGCGTTTCGCTTGTTCTGGCGGTCGCGCGGTCTCGTCGAAAAAATGATCGCGATGATGTCGCCGCTGGCGCCGGAACGCGAGAGCGAACGGGAGCAGCGCCGGGCAGGCGAGACCCGCGTCAGCGACGCGCTGCTTTCTGGCCACGAGGCCGATCGACCGCCGCGCGACGAGCCGCAGATCGAAGTCGATGCACGTTTCACGGTCTCCGGTCGCGAGCTTTTGCGCCGGGCCGACTTCGCGCAGATGAGCGCTGCCGAGCTTGCCGAGGCCAAGCGCGCGCTTTCGGCATTGACGCTACCGATGGACCGCGTCGTCACGCGCCGCTTCCGCCCCTCGAAGCGTCAGATCCGCATCGACCCGCGCGCCACCATGCGCGACGCCATGCGCTTTGGCGGCGAACTGATCCTTCCGAGGTTTCGGGAGCGGCGCGTCGTTCATCCGCCGCTTGTCGTGCTCGCCGACATCTCCGGCTCGATGAGCCGGTACACCCGCATCTTTCTACACTTTCTGCATGCGCTGACCGAGGAACGGCGGCGCGTTCATACCTTCCTCTTCGGAACGCGGCTGACCAATGTCTCGCGCCAATTGCGCAATCGTGATCCCGATGCGGCGATCGACGACTGCGTCGCTGCGGTCAAGGACTGGTCCGGCGGCACGCGCATCGGCGAGACCTTGCATGAGTTCAACCGGCGCTGGTCGCGGCGCGTGCTCGGGCAGGGCGCGATCGTGCTTCTGATCACCGACGGTCTGGAGCGCGATGACGTCGCCGATCTCGAAATCGAAATCGACCGCCTGCACCGATCCTGTCGGCGGCTGATCTGGCTGAACCCGCTGCTGCGCTTCGACGGCTTCGAGGCGCGGGCGCGCGGTGTGCGGGCGATGCTGCCGCATGTTGACGAATTCCGGGCCGTGCACAATCTTGAATCAATTGGCGAACTGGTGAAGGCGCTGTCCGGGCAGCGCTCCCGCCAGGCGGACCCGCGGCGGTTCCTTGATCCTGGCCGGGCCACGGTGACCGGCGCGCATGGGAGGTGGCAGGCATGAGGCAGGCAGTCAATGTTCTCGATCCGCTCGACATCGCCGAAGCCTGGCTGAAGGAAGGGCGCCGGGTGGCGATCGCAACGGTGATCGAGACCTGGGGCTCGGCGCCACGGCCGGTCGGCAGCCATCTGGTGATCGATAGTGAGGGCAATTTTCAGGGCTCTGTTTCGGGAGGATGCGTCGAGGGCGCGGTCATCACCGAAGCGGCCGACGTGATCGCCTCTGGCACCTCGCGCGTTCTCGACTTCGGCGTCGCGGACGAGACCGCCTGGCGCGTCGGGCTTTCCTGCGGCGGCCGGATCCGGGTCCTCGTGGAACGGGTTAACGGCTGACAATGGAACGGGCGATCCTGGAAACACTCAATCTTGCGCGCGCGGCCCGCCGCGCCGCCGTCACCGCCAGCGATCTTACCGGTGGTGTCCGCGTCTACCTCGAAGGCGACGACTGTCCAGAACCCTGGCGCGAAGCCGTTGCCCGTGCCTTGCGGTCCGGCCGAGCCGGGATCGTCGAAACCGGGCAGGGCTCCTTCTTCCTCAATGTCTACCTGCCGCCGCCGCGCATCCTCGTCATCGGCGCGGTGCATATTTCACAGGCCCTGGCGCAGCTTGCGCCCGTTGCCGGCTTCGACATGACCATCATCGATCCGCGTACGGCCTTTGCCACGCCGGAACGTTTTGCCGGCGTCGACCTCATCGCCGATTGGCCGGAGGACGCCCTGAAACTCAGACCGCTCGACCGCTTCACGGCACTTGCAGCCGTGACGCATGACCCGAAGATCGACGACGAACCGATCCGGGCGGCACTGTCGGCCGGTTGTTTCTATGTCGGTGCGCTCGGCAGCCGCAAGACACATGCCACACGGATCGAAAGACTGCGGCATGCGGGTGTCGCCGATGCTGACATGGCCCGCATCCGTGCGCCGATCGGTTTCGATATCGGCGCGGCAAGTCCTGCCGAAATCGCGGTTGCGATCCTCGCCGAAATCATCGAGGCGCTGCGACGGCGGGACGTTGCTTCCGCAGGGAGTGGAGTATGAGGTTCGGCCCGATCAAGGTCGCAGAAGCAGAGGGCGCGATGCTCGCGCATGCGGTGAAGGTCGGTGATGCCAGGCTGCCGAAGGGGCACCGGGTCACAGCCGCCGACATCGTCGCTTTGACCGCTTCAGGCGTCGTGGAGGTGGTGGCCGCCCGCCTTGATGCCGGCGACCTCCCGGAAGACGAGGCAGCCACGCGCATTGCCGCTTCCATAGCCCCCGATCATCTCCGGTTTTCGCGGGCAGCGACCGGCCGCGTCAACGTCTATTCCGAGGTCGCAGGCCTCTTCGTTGCGAGCCGCGAAATTGTCGATCGCTTGAACCGCCTAGATCCCTCCATCACCTTCGCCTGTCTCGACGACCATATGCCGGTGCAGCCCGGCGATATGGTCGCAACGATCAAGATCATCCCGCTTGCGGTCGCCGGCGCCTTCGTCGAGCAGGCGGAGAGGCTTCTGCGCGACCATCGCGCCTTCGAGGTCAAGCCGTTTGCGCCGCGTCGCGCGGCCTTGATAGCAACGGAGTTGCCGAACCTCAAATCCCAGGTCATGGACAAGACCCATGCCATCCTCGCGGCGCGGCTGCGACAGGCCGGAAGCGAACTCTTCACCGAACGGCGCGTCGCGCATAGCGAAGACGCCGTGGGGGCGGCGATCGCCGAAATGCGATCAACGCACGACCTGCTGATCGTCTTCGGCGCTTCGGCGGTCGCCGATCCCGAAGACGTCATTCCGGCGGCGATCCGGCGGGCCGGCGGCGTGGTCGATCATGTGGGAATGCCTGTTGACCCCGGTAATCTTCTCGTTCTCGGCCGCGTCGGCGAAACGCCGGTCATCGGTGCACCCGGCTGCGCCCGCAGCCCGCGCGAGAATGGTTTCGACTGGATCCTCGACCGGATCCTCGCCGGCGAGTGGCCGAGCTTCGACGATATTACCGGCCTTGGCGTCGGCGGCTTGTTGAGTGAGATCCCGACCCGGCCGCAGCCACGCGAACATGCAACGGAGTTGTCATCCGGCTCGGTTTCAGTCGTCGTTCTGGCCGCTGGCCGGGCCAGCCGTATGGGCGCTGACGGCGGGCACAAACTTCTCGCAACTTTCGATGGCGTGCCGCTCGTGCGCCGCAGCGTCGAAGCCGCGTTTAAGGCCGCTCCGGGCAAGGTCAGCGTCGTGACCGGCCACCGCGAGGCCGATATCCGCCACGCGCTGCAAGGGCTGCCGGTGACGTTCGTTTCCAACCCCGACTACATTTCGGGCATGGCCTCTTCGCTGACGGCCGGGCTTTCGGCAGTCGGGGCGCGGGCGCCGGGCATGCTGGTGATGCTTGCAGACATGCCCGGGATAACCGGCGACGATCTGTGCCGGCTCATCGAACGTTTCGTCGCCGAAGGTGGCCGCTCCATCATCCGCGCGACCGCAGGCGGACAGCGCGGCAATCCGGTGATCCTGCCGCGACAGACATTTTCGGCGATCAAGCAACTGGTCGGAGACGTTGGTGCAAGGCACATTATCGAAAAGAGCGGGCTGCCGGTCATCGATGTCGAACTCGGCGCGGCGGCGCGCCTCGATCTCGACACGCCGGAACAGATCGTCGCCGCCGGCGGTATCTTGGAGGAACAGACGCGTGGATAATGCCGCAATCGAAGACATGTTCGCGGTCCTCGGGCCGGTGACCATCAAGCGGATGTTCGGCGGCAAGGGCATTTATTGCCAGGGTGTGATCTTCGCCCTTGAGGTCGATGGCGAAATTCTGCTGAAGGGCGACGAGCAAACAGCGCCGGCGCTGGAGGCGGCCGGTTCGCGGCAATGGGCCTATGACGGCAAGGGCAAGCCGGTGAAGATGCCCTATTGGAGCATTCCGGACGACGCATTCGATGATCCGGACGAGATGGCGCGGTGGGTGCGGCTTGCCTATGAGGCGGCGCTACGCTCCAGGAAGTAGGCCGTCCAGCCTATGCGCGGCAGCTGCGCCTCAGATGAAAATATTGACACGATCACCACGTTTCCCATCGGCGCGCCCAAGTGACATCGGCCGGATCCGTTGGTGCCCGCGGAACGCCGCCGACAGCGGCACCAGCAATGCACAGAACGAGGGACGTACGAAGAACACCGGCCCCGGTGGGCGGCTGCTATGCGGCGACGCCCTGTTCATGCCTGCGCAAGGCATCGGCGGCATCGGCGGTAAAGCGGGATAGCGGTTGGGGCAGGGCGTCGAGGCTAAACCAGCCGAATTCGGAAAGCTTGTCCGGTTCGGTGAGTTGAGGTTCACCTGAGCAATCCCGGGTCACATAGATCATAGAGATCCAGTGCTGGCGGTCAGCGTCGATCACCTGTTCGCTGAGGCAGAGGAATTCGGTCGAGCCAATCTTGAGGCCGGATTCTTCTTCGGCCTCGCGGCAGGCCGCAGCCTGCGAACGCTCCATGTGATCGACCTTGCCGCCGACGATGTTCCAATGCCCGGCCTCAGGCGCATTGACGCGCCTGTAGAGCAGAATCTTGCCATCGCGCACGATGACAAGTCCGCAGCCGAAGCCCGGAAAATCGATGCCCGGCTGGCCCATCCTTTCGGATCAGGCCTTGCCGGCAATCAGCATGAAGGCAGGGATTTCGTCGCCGAAGCCGACGGGCGTCGGGCCGTCGTCATAGTCGCGGCGGTGACGGTTGCGGCGGTCGCGATTGTCGTCGTTGGCAGGGTTCGATGCACGCACCGGACGATCGCCACGGTTGTTCTGTGCCTGCTTGTTCTCTGCGCTGCGTGCCGGTTTCACCGATTCCGCCCTTTCCACGACTGTTTCAATTTCGGCCTCACTATCGGCGCGCACGGTATCGGATTTATGATCGGAACGGGCCTTGGAGCCGCGATCCCCATCTTTTTTCCGGTCCTTGCGGCCATCACGACCGCGTTCACGGCGGCCGGTATCGTGGCTTTCCATCGGCTCAGGCAGATTGGAAAGGTCGCCGTTCAGCCATTCGACCTTCTGGCCGATCAGCTTTTCGATGGCGTCGGAGAATTTCGTGTCGCGCTTGGTCACCAGCGTGAAGGACGCGCCCGAGCGGCCGGCACGGCCGGTACGGCCGATGCGGTGGACGTAGTCTTCCGCATGGATCGGAACGTCGAAGTTGAAGACGTGGCTGACATCAGGGATATCGAGGCCGCGGGCCGCAACGTCGGAGGCGACGAGCAGCTTGATGTTGCCGTCCTTGAAGTTGGCCAGCATCGTCATGCGCGACCGCTGGTCCATGTCGCCATGGAGCGCACCGACGGAGAAGCCGTGGCGGTCGAGCGAACGGAAGAGGTCGGCGACATCCTTCTTGCGATTGCAGAAGATGATCGCGTTCTTCAGTTCGTCCTGGGCGCGAATCAGATCACGCAGTACCGCGCGCTTCTCGTAATCCTTGGCATGCGCTGCAACGAAGCGCTGCGTCACCGTCTGAGCCGTGGAAGCCGGGCGGGCGACTTCGACGCGCTCCGGGTTCTGCAGGAAGCGGTCGGCAAGCTTCTGGATTTCCGGCGGCATCGTCGCCGAGAAGAACAACGTCTGGCGCGTGAACGGGATCAGCTTGGCGATGCGCTCGATATCGGGAATGAAGCCCATGTCGAGCATACGGTCGGCCTCGTCGATGACCAGGATTTCCACGCCGCTCATCAGCAGCTTGCCGCGCTCGAAGTGGTCGAGCAGGCGGCCGGGCGTGCAGATCAGCACATCAGCGCCACGCTCAAGCTTGCGGTCCTGCTCGTCGAAGG
Source organism: Ensifer sp. YR511 (assembly GCF_900103045.1). Classification (NCBI taxonomy): domain Bacteria; kingdom Pseudomonadati; phylum Pseudomonadota; class Alphaproteobacteria; order Hyphomicrobiales; family Rhizobiaceae; genus Ensifer; species Ensifer sp. YR511. The sequence continues at coordinate 34,759 of NZ_FNGR01000001.1, read as the reverse complement.
ACACGCCGCCGATCAGAAGCGCGATGTTGAGTTTGTGGTTCTTGCCGTACTTGTCGAAGTTCTCTGCGACCTGTGCGGCGAGTTCGCGCGTCGGCTCCAGAATGAGCGTACGCGGCATGCGCGCGCGGGCGCGGCCCTTTTCGAGCAGCGTCAGCATCGGCAGCACGAACGAAGCGGTCTTGCCCGTGCCCGTCTGGGCGATGCCCAGAATATCACGACGCTGCAGCGCCGGCGGGATAGCGCCTGTCTGGATCGGGGTCGGGATTGTGTAGCCCGCATCGGTGACAGCGGAGAGAACTTTTTGGCTCAGGCCAAGGTCAGCAAAATTGGTCAAAGGGAAATCTGTTTCCGTTCCGGTTCAATAGAACACTGATCGATCGATGGAAAACGCACGAGCACGTGGCCGCGCTCTTAAGCTGAACGCCGCCGAAAGTCAAGAAATCCAGCACGTTGAAGCAGTAAAAGGTAAATAGTGGCGAATCTGTCGCATTTCTTGTCAAGCGGAACCGCGCGGTAGCGTCAGTTCATATAGCTTGCGAGGTTGGTGCTCGCATCCAGAAACCGCATGGGATCCACGGCATTGCCGTTCAGCCGGATTTCATAGTGCAGGTGCGGTCCGGTGGAGCGCCCGGTGTTGCCGGACTTGGCAATGACTTCGCCAGCCTTCACCCGGTCGCCGGCTTTCACCAGCACGGTGGAAAGGTGGGCGTAGCGCGTCGCGACACCATTGCCATGGTCGATCTCGACCATGTTTCCATAGCCGCCCGTCAACCCTGCATTGGTCACCGTTCCAGGCGCTGCCGAGCGGATGCGCGTGCCGACCGTTGCGCGAAAGTCGATGCCGGCATGCAGCGCCAGACGCCCGAGAAACGGATCAAGCCGGTTGCCGAAATCGCTGGTGATGTCGCTGGCCGGCGAGGGGTTGCCGAAGGGCAGCTTGCGGACCTCGGCGCGCGTGCGGTCGAGCTCCAGGAGTGCGGTATCGAGCGCGGCAAGCGAACGGCCAAAATCGTCATCGTTCACAGGCTCGACGAAGGGACCGCCGATCGCCGTCTCGGCGGAGCCGGATATGTCGTTGGCCGGAATCAACTCGGCGACATCGTCAACGGGCAGGTCGACACCGGTGCGCCCGACGATCGAGCGAATCGCATCCGACGTCTTCGCCGCACCGTCCGTCAGTCGCTGGACCCGTGTCATCTGCTCGCGCTCGACATCCTTCAGCGAGAGCGTCACTTTTGAGAAAATCCGGTCGGCGCGGTCGGAACTTGATTCGCCGGCATCGGGTGCTGCATAGGCGAGGGCGGGGACAGCCGCAGCACTGACCGGCGCAACGGTCAGTCCCATCAGCTTCTCAATCGCCTTGACACTGCCGCTGCTGCTCGCATCGGCGCGTTTTTCATAGGCAAGCGGCTCGACGGCCGCAGGCGCATCGGTTGCGGTCGTGACGCCGGAATTTTCGGCCCTTTCGACCAGGGCGCCGAGCTTTCCGTTGCGCGAGGTCAGCGCCATCTGCTGGCGCAGCAGCTTCTCGACCTTTTCCTCGACCACTTGCTGGTCGAGCAGTTGCCGGCTGGTGACCCGATCGACCTGCGCCCGCAGCGCGGTGATCCGATCTTCGTATTCATGCTGCATGCGGGCCTGGCGGGCAATCGTGCCGCCGATCAGGTCGTCGCGCAAAACCAGATAGGAAGTGGCCGCGAGATAGCCGATGCTGCAGACGCCTGCAAAGGAGACAGCGATCGCCGCCATCCACGGGCGCACGGTCATGTGCCGGACCTTGTCGCCGCTGGCCAGGATCAGGACGTGATTCTGCTTGCGTTTTCCAAAGGTACGATTTGCCTGATGTCCAGACACCCGTTCTCTCCCGCCATGTGCGCGTTGCCTCGCATCACCTGGGGATCATTACACTTTGTTAGGGTTAACAATCGGTAAGCAAGATTGCGGGAAGGTGATGCCCGCTATCGATTGGTCGAAGCGGTCATCGAGCGGTAGAACGACGGCGTCAGGCCGGCCTCGGCGCGGGCGATATCGTTGAACGGCGCCTTCAGGGGACCGCGGAAATTGGCGCGCACCAGCTGCTGGAAGGTCGCTGCCGGGTCCTTCTTCTCGCGGGCGCAGAGAAAGCGGAACCATTTGGCGCCAACGGCGACGTGGCCCTTCTCGTCCTCGTAGATGACGTCGAGCACGGCCGCACTCTCGAAGTCGCCGGTTTCGCGCATCTTGGCCTGAAGCGCTGGCGTCACGTCGAGACCGCGCGCTTCGAGAATGAGCGGCACGACGGCGAGCCGCGCCGTCAGGTCGTTGCGCGTATCGTGCGCCGCCTGCCAGAGGCCGTCATGGGCAGGCAGGTCGCCATAGTCGGCGCCGAGGTCGTTCAGGCGCTGGCGGACCATGCGGAAGTGCTTCGCCTCTTCGAAGGCGACACGCATCCAGCCGTCGAAGAAGGAATTGGGCACCGGCTCGGTTGCAAAGCGGGCGACGATATCAAGGGCGAGATCGACGGCGTTCAATTCGATATGGGCGATGGAGTGCAGAAGTGCGATTCGGCCCTTCAGCGAACCGAGAGACCGGCGCTTGACCTGCGTCGGTGGCGTCAGCACCGGCTTGTCCGGTCGGCCCGGGCGCACCGGCACCGGCCGGTCGAGCGGCGAGCGCAGCGACAGCGTGCGGCGCTGCCAGCGCCGGGCGGCTTCCTGCGCGAGCGCCGTCTTGACCTCGAGGTCGGCGGCGCGGATCGCTTCGACTGCACCGCCCCGCAGGCTGTGGAACACGGGCAACTCGGTCATCGGCGCCCTCAGATCGCCTTTGCGGCGTCAAGGACCTCGCGGGCGTGGCCGTCCACCTTCACCTTTTCCCAAACCCTGACGACGACGCCGTCGGCGCCGATCAGGAAGGTGCTGCGCTCGACCCCCATGTACTTGCGCCCGTACATCATCTTCTCGACCCAGACGCCATAGGCTTCGACGACCGATTTCTCCTCGTCGGCAGCGAGCGGCACCGTCAGGTTGTGCTTCTTGGCGAAGCGGTCGTGCTTCTTCACCGAATCGGGCGAAAGCCCGATCAGGGCTATGCCGGCTGCGGCGAATTCGTCGGCAAGTTCCGAAAACGAGATCGCCTCAAGCGTGCAGGCCTGCGTATCGTCCTTCGGATAGAAGAACAGAACAACCGGGCGGCCGCGCAGGGCCGAGAGCGAAATCGTACCGCCGCCGTCACGCGGCAGGGTGAAGTCGGGAGCGACATCTCCGGGACCGGGTCTTGCCATGATTAAACCTTCCTTCCGCCAAGTTTTGCAGACAATCGCGCGCTACTGCATGTTTTCATTGGTCTTTGCCGACCAGAGGGCAAAACGTGCAGTGCTCAAGGTAGTCGAGCGACATTTGCGCGCCACAAGGCGCGCGGCGCTCTTGGGCATAGCGAAAATCGTCGACTGCCGTCCAGCGCATTTGTGCTAGATTCGACAGGTTTCGGACGGCATGGGCCGCTACGAAACGTTGCAGTCGCCTGCGCGCGCGAATTCCATCGCAGGTGGTCGCTTTCCACAGCATGGTCCCGCGTCCCTTGGTGACTCGGCACGATGACATGTGGTCTACAAGAAGCGAGAAGTGGTCGCCCCGAAATGACAGAGACGGAGGGCGACGACGAAGCTCGTATCGTATGGAGGACGCCCGCGCTGATGAGTGAGATCCGCGGCGAAAAAGTCGGCTTTCGCAAGAAAGACATCGTCGCGTTGCATGCGTTGCCTTCGGCGCAGGCGCACGAACCCATGATCGTGCACGCGCCGCGCAAGAACAAAGCCGCGCGCTTCTGTGCCAAGATCGCACTGCTGACATCGCTGCTCGCGCTTTCCATCGCGGCGATCCTCATTGTCGTCATCGAAAGCGGGGTGATGGACAGCACGCTTAACGCGCGCGCCCGCACCGCACTCAATGCAGCGCTCGGCGATGCCTACCGCGTAGAGGTCGGCAGCACTGTGGTGCGCATGACCGCGAGCGGCGCGATTGCGCTCAGAGCCCGCGAAGTGGCGCTCAGCGAAGCGTCCTCGGGCCAGCCGGTCGCCAAGCTCCGCGCGATCTCGATCGCGCTCGACCCGCTGGCGTTGATGACCGGACGCATCGCCGTCTCCAACCTCGAAGCGGAAGGCGGCGATTTCGATTCCGGGTTGCTGCCGCGCGGCGAACCGCTCGATCTCACCAAGATCCGCATTGCCGACGTTGGCGATACGCTGGAGGCAATCTTCTCCCACGTCGACCGCATATCGCAGATGGCGGCCGGCCGCGGCAGCCAGAAGGTCACGCTGTCGGATTTCAGCTTCTCCGTCATCGGCTCCCGCGATCGCGTCGTGCCCGTCGTCGCCAACGCGCTCGAGTTCAACCGTGACGCCGGCGGCTCGATGAGCGTCAAGGGCAGCGTCACCGTCGACGGGGTGGACGTCGATCTCAGCGCCGACGCCCTTGGCGACAAGGGGCACATGACCGGCTTCGAAGCGTCGATCACCAATCTGCCGCTCGCACCGTTCTTCTACCACGGTAAAGTCGGCTCGGAGCCGCCCTTCGGCGTCGTCGCATCGGCCGGGCTGTCGCTGAAGGCGACACGGGCCGCGGGCAATGCGAAACCGGATCTGCGCGTGACCGTGCGCACGTCCAAGGGCGAGTTCCACGCAGGCAACCTCGTCTCGACGCTCAATGCCTCGCAAATGGACGTCGCCTATGACTTCGAGCGCTCGTCCGTCGAAATTCTGCCGTCGGCCGTCAAGATCGGCCGTTCGACCTTTCCGTTTACCGGAGCGATTATCGACCTCGACAAGATTGCCGGCGCAACGGAGAAGGGGTTTGCCATCGACCTCCTGCTCAAGAACGCAAGCTCCGCCCCGGAAGACGTCGCCGACGCGCCACTGATCTTCGATGCCAAGGCAAATGGCCGGTTTGTGTCGGACAAGCGCCAACTGATCTTCGACCAGCTCGCCGTGTCGACCCCGCTCGGTTCGATGTTCGGATCGCTTTCCGTCGCCTTCGGCAAGACATCACCGCAGATCAGCTTCGCCTCGGTCAGCGATCGCATGGAGGCGACCGCCGTCAAGCAATTGTGGCCGTGGTGGTTGGCCAAGGGCGCGCGGCGCTGGGCGATCGCCAACCTCTTCGGCGGCACGGTCACCAATGCCCGCATCGAAGTATCGGTCGCCGAGGGGCGGATCGCCACCAACGAAGGCGAGCTCAAGCTCAACGAGCAGGAGCTCAATATCAACTTCGATATCGACGACACGCGCATCAACATCACCGGCGAGATACCCCCGCTGCGCGACACCTCCGGCAAGTTCAAGCTGAGCGGCCAGCGCATGACAGCCGAGATCGAGAAGGGGACCGCCTTCTTCCCGTCTGGACGCGCGGTCGCGCTCAACGGCGGCGACTTCATCCTTCCCGACGTCTACACGAAACCACTGATGGCGGAGATGAAGATCGAGGTTGGCGGCGATGCCGATGCGATCGCCGAGCTCGTGAGCTACAAGCCGATTCAGGCGCTACAAAAGACCCCGCTGCTGCCGGAAGATTTCAGCGGTCCTCTGACCGCCGTCGTGGGCGCCCGTTTCGGCCTGATCTCGGATCAGAAGCCGCCGAAGCCGCTCTATCAGGTACAGATGCAGCTCGATAAGGTCACCGTCCAGAAGGCCATGTTCGGGCGCGCCGTAGAGGATCTCGTCGGTACATTTCGGGTCGATAATCAGCAGGCGGTCCTCGATGCGGATGCCCGTATCGAAGGCGCGAAGGTCAAGGTCGCGCTGACGGAACCGGTCGATTCCGGTTCGACCGTCAAGCGTTCGCGCGAGATTTCGGGCTCGCTGGAGCAGGGTGTTTGGCAGAAACTGATACCTGGGCTTTCTCGGATCGTTTCCGGACCGATCACGATCGACGTTGCAATCGACGAGGCGAGCCGGCAGACGGCAGAGATCGACCTCACGAAAGCCCAGCTCTCGCTTCCCTGGATCGGCTGGAGCAAGGGCGTCGGGATTCCGGCCGAGGCGCAGTTCACGTCCTCGATGGACGGCAAGATCGCAACAATCAGCAATTTCGCGGTTGCCGGCGACGGCTTTGGTGCGCGCGGCAAGCTGCAGATCGACGATGGCGGTCTGCTCTCGGCGGATCTCGACAATGTCCGCCTGGCGCAGGGCGACGACTTCAAGGTCTCCATCGACCGCACCAGGGGCGGCTACACCGCGTCGCTCAGCGGCGCTGCAGCCGATATCAGGCCGATCCTGGCCCAATTGAAGACCGGAAGCGACCAGAACCAGGGTGGTGGCGACGACATTGCCATCAAGGCCCAGCTCGATCGCGTCACCGGTTTCAATGGCGAATCGCTCTCGAACGTCAATCTGGTCTACGGCGAGCGCGGACGTCAGATCGAGGACGTCAACCTCTCGGCCGTGACGAGCAGCGGTCAGGCGCTGGTTGCCCGGCTCGCCAAGGCCGGTGCCGACAACACGCTAGAGCTGACTACGGGAGATGCCGGCGCGCTGGCGCGGTTTGCCGACATCTACCAGAACATGCGCGGCGGCCTGCTCAATCTCAAACTGCGTGACCGTGGCGGGCGCTCCTGGCGGGGCAGCGTCGATATCCGAAAGTTCCAGCTCGTCGGCGAGCAGCGCCTGCAATCGATGGTGTCGACGCCCACCGGTGCCGACGGCCGAAGCCTGAACCAGGCCGTGCGCCGTGACATCGACGTCAGCTCGGCCCGCTTCGAACGCGGCTTCGCGCAACTGGCGCTCGACCGTGGCGCGATCCGCGTCGAGGGCGGCGTGCTGCGCGGCACCGATGTCGGCGCGACCTTCCAGGGAACGGTGCGCGACAACAATGGCATCATGGACATGACTGGCACTTTCATGCCGGCCTATGGGCTGAACCGCATCTTCGGCGAACTGCCGCTGATCGGCGTGCTGCTCGGCAACGGCCGCGACCGCGGCCTGCTCGGCATCACCTTCAAGCTCAACGGCCCGTTCAACCAGCCGAAGCTGACGATCAATCCTTTGTCGATCATCGCGCCGGGCGTCTTCCGCAGCATCTTCGAGTTCCAATGAAGAAGGCCGACGCACTGCATGTCCTTAAATCGTCGCCGATTTAAGGACAAAACATGCAGCACTTCAAAGTTCTACAGCGACCTTTGCGCGTCTTAACAGACGCGCGGCGCTGTCGGGCCGGCCCTTCAAATTCTTGAGTGGCGCTCCGGTTCAGGCCGGGCGCACCAGAATGTGCTTCTTCTTGCCGAGCGACAGCTTGACGACATTGTCGGCGGTCACGTCGCCGGTGCCGATGATCCGACGCTCGTCGCTGACGGCCTCGTCGTTGATCCTGACGGCACCGCCCTGGACATGGCGACGCGCCTCGCCGTTGGAAGCGGCAAGACCGGCGCGTACGATCAGCGTCAGCAGGCCGAGGCCGGCTTCAAGCTCAGCCGTCGGGATCTCGACCGAAGGCAGGTCGGCGGCAAGCGCGCCTTCCTCGAAAGTCTTCCGAGCGGTCTCCGCCGCCTGCTCGGCGGCCGGTCGGCCGTGCAGCATGGCGGTGATCTCGGTTGCCAGGATCTTCTTGACCTCGTTGATCTCAGAGCCGCCAAGCTCGGAGAGCCGATCGATCTCGGCCATAGGCAGGGTCGTGTAGAGCTTCAGGAAGCGGGTGACGTCCGCATCCTCGGTGTTGCGCCAGTACTGCCAGAAGTCATAGGCCGACAGCATGTCCGGGTTCAGCCAGATGGCGCCGTTGACCGACTTGCCCATCTTTGCGCCCGACGAGGTGGTCAGAAGCGGCGAGGTCAGGGCATAGAGCTGCTCGGTGCCCATGCGGTGGCCGAGGTCGATGCCGTTGATGATGTTGCCCCACTGGTCCGAGCCGCCCATCTGCAGGCGGCAGCCGGTGCGCTTGTGCAGCTCGACGAAGTCGTAGGCCTGCAGGATCATGTAGTTGAATTCGAGGAAGGACAGCGACTGCTCGCGATCAAGCCGCGTCTTGACGCTGTCGAAGGACAGCATGCGGTTGACCGAGAAATGACGGCCGACGTCGCGCAGGAATTCGAGGTAGTTGATGCCGAGCAGCCAGTCGGCGTTGTTGATCATCAACGCGTCCTTGGGGCCTTCGCCATAGCTGAGGTAGTTGGAGAACACCGTCTTGATGCTGGCGATGTTGGCGTCGATCGTCGCCGGCGTCATCAGCTGGCGAGCCTCGTCCTTGAAGGACGGGTCGCCGACCATGCCGGTGCCGCCGCCCATCAGCGAGATCGGCCGGTGGCCGGTCGCCTGCATCCAGTGCAGCATCATGATCTGGATCAGGCCGCCGGCATGCAGGCTCGGCGCCGTCGGGTCGAAGCCGATATAGGCCGTCACGGTTTCCTTCCGGAACAGTTCGTCCAGGCCAGTCTCGTCGGAGATCTGGTGGATGAAGCCACGCTCGCTGAGGGTGTGAAGGAAATCGGACTTGAAACCGGACATGATCTGTCTCTCTTGCGGGGGGAGTTTTTGAACGAACGGGCGTTTAGCACTGTTTTTGCGCATAATCACTTCAAAAGTGATTCTGGAAATATTGACCCGCATGACACAGACAAGAACCGCAATCGGCCTGATGAGTGGCACGAGCATGGACGGCATCGACGTGGCCCTGTTGCGAACCGACGGGGAGACCGTCGTCGAGCGCGGACCATCTGCCAGCTTTCCCTACGACGCGCAATTTCGGGATCGTTTGAAGCAGGGACTGGTTGAAGCGAAGGCGATCACGCAACGTGACCAAAGGCCGGGCGCCCTTGATGCGCTTGAGCGCGACCTGACGCTGCGACACGCAGAAGCGGTCAAGACCTTCCTCAAACAGAACAACCTGTCGGCGGCTGATATCGACGTGCTCGGCTTTCACGGACAGACCGTGCTGCACCGCCCGGACGAGGCCCTGACGGTGCAGATCGGCGACGGCGCGCTCCTTGCCGGAGAAACGGGCATCGATGTCGTCTACGACATGCGCGCCAACGACATGGAACATGGAGGGCAGGGCGCGCCGCTGATCCCCGCCTACCACGCGGCACTGGCGCGAGGCGCGGCCGGCCTTCCAGCACCGGTTGTCTTCGTCAACATCGGCGGCATTTCCAACCTGACCTTCATCGGCGAAGGCGAGACGCTCATTGCCTATGACAGCGGTCCCGGCAACACGCTGATCGACCAGTGGGTCGAAGCGCATGCCGGCATTCCCTTCGACCAGGGCGGCATGATCGCCAGCGAGGGAACGGTGCTGCCGGCGCTTGCCGAACGCTATCTCACCAATGCCTTCTTCTCCGCGGCCACGCGCCGCTCTCTGGACCGGAGCGATTTTGCACCGCCGGCCGGAAGCGATGCGAGCCTTGCCGACGGCGCACGTACGCTTGCCCATGTCACGGCGGCAGCGATCATCAAATCGGCGGGGCACTTGCCACAGCGGCCAGTCACCTATGTCGTCTGCGGCGGCGGCCGGCTCAATCCGGTGATCATGCGTGACCTCGCTTCGCTTGCCGAAGTAGAGGGCGCGACAGTGCTTGCGGCGGAGGCGGTGGGCTTCAACGGCGATTCGATGGAGGCCGAGGCCTGGGCCTACCTCGCCGTGCGTGCCTTGCGAGGCCTGCCGCTTACCTATCCGGGTACGACGGGCGTGCGGCAACCGGTCAGCGGCGGCCGGCGCGCGGAACTTGAAGTTGATCTCGCGTTTCGCCATAAGTCCGTCATCCCAACGGATTAATCAAATTTTCGCAACAGCGAATTAGGATCTCAGCCGCTGCCACTGGAGGTGGCGAGGAGCGGCTTGGTGCCGCACGAGGGTTTCGGGTTCGTCGATGGGTGGTGCGATTTCTCTGCTGGCCGTGAATTTCATCATCGCGCAGATCTTCACGGCCGCATTTCTCATCATTGCCGCAAAGAGCCGGCAGCGGCGTGCGGCGCTCTGGTGCGCTGCCGGATTTGCCGTCGCCTCGCTTGCAGCCGTCTGCGAAACGATCGTTCCCTTTTCCTCGACCCCGCGGCTCTTTGCCGTCAGCGCCTTTGCCTGCGTGCTCGGCGGCTTCTGTCTTCTGCGTTTTGGCCTCGGCCTTTTCTATCAAGTGCCGGTGCGCGTGCCGTTGCTCGGCGCCTTCTTCGTCGCCGGCGTTTCCCTGGACCTGGCGATCTACGACCTGCCGAGAGGCACCTGGGAGCATGCGATCCCGTACCAGGCGCCCTTTGTCGTGATCCAGGCGTGGACGGCATCGGTCGTCCTTCGCTCCGGCCGTCGCACCTTCTTTGACTGGCTGTTGTTCGGCCTGCTGGCGCTCTCGGCCGCCTACTACCTCGTAAAGATCTATGCCGCGGTCGTCGCAGGCTCGGGCGTAACGGCCCAGGACTATGTTTCCAGCCCGTTTGCGCTCATCTCGCAGGCGCTCGGTGCGATCCTCATCGTCGGCGCCGGCCTTGCCATGCTCGGCGTGATGGTCAAGGAGATTGTCGACGACGCGCAGGCGCGCTCGGAAATCGACCTGCTCTCCGGCCTCTACAATCGCCGTGGCTTCATCGAACGGGTCATGCCGCTCCTGCACGCCCGCACCACCCAGACGCCGGGAACAGTCATTCTCGCCGACCTCGATCGCTTCAAGTTGGTCAACGACACCTATGGCCACCTCACGGGCGACGAAGTCATTCGCCGATTCGCCCGGGTGCTGATGGACGTGATGCCCAACCGCGCCGTCGCCGGCCGTCTCGGCGGCGAAGAGTTCGCGGTGTTTCTGCCCTGCACGGATCTATCCGAAGCGCGCGTCGTCGCCCACGGCATGCGTGCGGCGATCATGTCCCAGCAGATCGGCGGACTTCCGGAAGCAGCAAGGGTGACGGCGAGCTTCGGCGTCACGGCCGTCGGCATCGGCGAGGCGCTCGATCCGGTGATACAGCGCGCCGACGAGGCGCTCTATACAGCCAAGGCCAACGGTCGCAACCGTGTCGAATGTGCCGAAGCACCGACCACGGTCGTCAACCCAAGCGTTCCACACTGGATCGGGCGGTCATAGACGACCGGCGTCTAGGCGATGCATTTCTCTCGGAGAAACCGGAGGATGTCTTCGGTGAACTGGTGCGGGTTCTGCAGTATCGAAAAATGGCTGACCTCAGGCTGGATCAACAGGCCGGCCCCCGGAATGTTGTCGGCGATTAACAGCGTGTCGTCCCGTTTGATGGCTTCCTCATGGTCGCCATCCACCACCCAGACAGGGACCCGGATTTTCTGAAGGTCGTCGGCCGTGATGTTCGGCTGCGAAGTCCACATCGCCATCATCTCGTCGAAGAAGCGCTTAAATCCCCCTGGCGTCGACGACAGCAGGGCGTACTCTTCGCCCGTTCGCGCGATATAGGCGTTGAAGACGACGCTCTTGGTAAAATCGTGTGTTCCGGATGGATTGCTGTTTGCCCCGAAGGAAAAGACACCGGCTATGAGATCGGGATGCCCCATCGCCAGCAGGAGCCCGATAATCGCGCCGTCGCTCCAACCGATGATGACCGCCTTTGGCAACCTCAGGTGAGCCATCAGTGCCATGACATCGCCTGCCATGAGATCATAGCTCATGCTCCCACTACCTCGGGAGCTGCGTCCGTGACCCCGGCTGTCCATCACGATGACCTGACAGGTTTTGGCGAGCTCCGTGACCTGAAGCCCCCAATAGTCGGAATTGCCTAGCCCGCCATGTAGCAAAATGACGGGAGCACCCGAACCATACACCGCGTGCCAGATCCTGGCGTCCGCGAGCTCGACAACACCCTCACGTCCGCCAGCCGGAAGCTGCGGAGTGGCGGGCAGGGTTAGCCACCTCGGCTCGCACGCCGACACATTCGACACCTGCGACATGGCTCCCTCCCGTGAATGCTGCTCGGCTCTGCCCCACCCAGACAGCCTAGACTTGCACTATACGCCGATCACACGGCGCTGAAACTCATCCTATCGGGTGAGAGTTTTTGCAGCCTTCGGGCGCACGACCATGGGGCGCATTTGTCCATAAAAAACGCCGCGCACCCGAAGGGGTACGCGGCGCTCCTGTACGTGGCCCGGGTTTTCAGCGAATACGCTTGGCGGCCGGCTCCGGTGTCAGTTCGCCGTTGAGGCGACGGTCGAGGTAGTCCTCGCATTCCGTCATCAGGCCTTCGACCTGGCCGTTGAAGAAGTGGTTGGCGCCGGGCACCGTCTTGTGGGTGATGAGAATGCCCTTCTGCGCCTTCAGCTTCTCGACGAGGCCGTTGACGTCCTTTTCCGGCGCAACCTTGTCGGAATCGCCGTTGATGATCAGACCCGAGGACGGGCAGGGCGCGAGGAACGAGAAGTCGTAGATGTTCGGCTGTGGCGCGACGGCCATGAATCCTTCGATTTCCGGGCGGCGCATCAGGAGCTGCATACCGATCCAGGCACCGAAGGAATAGCCGGCAACCCAGCAGCTCTTCGAATCCGGATGCAGGCTCTGCACCCAGTCGAGCGCGGATGCCGCATCCGAAAGCTCGCCGGCGCCGTGGTCGAATTCGCCCTGGCTGCGGCCGATGCCGCGGAAGTTGAACCGGAGCGTGGTGAAGCCGCGCTTCTGGAACATATAGAAGAGCTGGTAGACGATCTGGTTGTTCATCGTGCCGCCGAACTGCGGGTGCGGGTGCAGGATGATGGCGATCGGCGCGCTCTTCTGCTTCGAAGGCTGATAACGGCCTTCGAGGCGGCCGGCGGGTCCGTTGAAGATGATTTCGGGCATTGGCTCTCCGGGAGTGTTCCTGGTTCGAATCTTGGGTTCAGATCGCGATGAGTCTTGACGAAAGCAGTCAGCTTTTCTAAAACCTAGTTTAGAACCGTTCAAAACTTCTGTGCGGGCATTCCGCCTTGTGCTTCGTCTCATAAGGCAAGCGGCGCGGAAAATTCAAGGAAAATGCATCGCCAGAGGTTGCGGGCCTGTGACCTGTTGATCTAGCGAAGGAAATCATGTCGAGTTCGCGCATCTATATGGACTGGAACGCCACGGCGCCGCTTCTGCCCGAAGCGCGCGAGGCTTGCCTGTCGGCGCTCGACCTCCTTGGCAACCCTTCTTCCGTTCACGGAGAGGGCCGCGCGTTGCGCACGTTGATCGAAAACGCCCGTCGCGACGTGGCAGCGCTCTGCGGCGCCAAGCCTGGCAGCGTCATCTTTACCAGCGGCGCCACGGAAGCGGCCAACCTGGTGCTTACGCCCGATTTCCGCATGGGCCGCACGCCGCTGAAGATCGGCCGGCTCTATGCCTCGGCGATCGAGCACCCGGCCGTGCGCGAAGGCGGACGCTTTCCGCGCGAAGCCCTCAGCGAAATCCCGGTGATTTCAGACGGCGTCGTCGATCTCCCGGTGCTGAGGGAGCTGTTATCCGCGCATGATCGCCAGCTCGGCTTGCCGATGGTTGCCGTCATGCTGGTCAACAACGAGACGGGCATCATCCAGCCGATCGCCGCGATCGCCGAGATCGTTCGCGCCCATGGCGGCATTCTCGTCGTCGACGCGGTGCAGGCCGCCGGCCGCGTGCCGCTTTCGATTGAAGACCTCGCCGCCGATTTCCTGATCGTCTCCTCGCACAAGATCGGCGGCCCGAAGGGCGCCGGCGCGCTGGTGGCGCGCGGCGAGGTTATGATGCCCGCACCGCTGATCCGCGGCGGCGGACAGGAAAAGGGGCACCGTTCCGGGACTGAAAATCCGGTGGCGATTGCCGGCTTTGCAGCGGCCGCCCGGAAGGTCGGCGAAGATGTCGGCCAACGAATGGGCGTGGTCAGCGCGTTGCGCGACATGCTCGAAGGCGAGATGCTGGCCGCGGCAACCGACGTGGTTATTCACGGCCGCGACGTTTCGCGCGTTGGCAACACGATCTTCTTCACGCTTCCTGGCCTCAAGGCCGAGACCGGGCAGATTGCCTTCGATCTCGAAGGTGTGGCGTTGTCGGCGGGTTCCGCCTGCTCCTCGGGCAAGGTCGGGCAGAGCCACGTGCTGACGGCGATGGGTTACGATCCGCGCCAGGGCGCACTTCGAATCTCGATCGGCGAGGGCACGACACAGGCTGATATCGACCGTTGCGCCGCGGTCTTTGCAAAGGTAGCAGCAAGAAGACGAGCGCCCGGACAAGCAGCCTGAGCGGAACGACCGGACGAAATTGCGGAAAAGCAATTTTCCGCTTGGCAAACAGGGTGAAAAGCGCCTTTTAGCCATTACATAAGCGGTGTGCCAAGCGCATCGTGTTGACAAGCTGCCGGACCTTGGATCCGGCAAGATTGGAGAACGACATGCCTGCCGTGCAGGAGACCATTGATCAGGTCCGTCAGATCGACGTTGACCAGTACAAATACGGTTTTGAGACGACCATCGAAGTCGAGAAGGCCCCGAAGGGTCTCTCGGAAGACATCATTCGCTTCATCTCCGAGAAGAAAAACGAGCCGGAATGGATGCTGGAATGGCGTCTTGAGGCCTATCGCCGCTGGCTGACGCTCGATGAGCCCACCTGGGCTCGTGTCAGCTATCCCAAGATCGACTTCAACGACATCTACTACTACGCGGCGCCGAAGGGCATCACGGGTCCGACGTCGCTTGAAGAGGTCGACCCCGAGATCCTCAAGGTCTACGAAAAGCTCGGCATTCCGCTGAAGGAACAGGAAATCCTGGCCGGCGTGCAGAAGTCGAAGATCGCCGTCGACGCCGTCTTCGACAGCGTCTCGGTCGTTACCACCTTCAAGGAAGAGCTGAAGAAGGCCGGCGTGATCTTCATGTCGATCTCCGAGGCGATCCGCGAGCACCCAGATCTCGTCAAGAAGTATCTCGGTTCCGTCGTTCCGACGACCGACAACTACTATGCGACGCTGAACTCCGCAGTCTTCACCGACGGCTCCTTCGTCTACGTGCCGAAGGGCGTTCGTTGCCCGATGGAACTGTCCACCTACTTCCGTATCAACGAGAAGAACACCGGCCAGTTCGAGCGCACGCTGATCATCTGCGAAGAGGGCGCCTACGTGTCCTATCTCGAAGGCTGCACCGCACCGCAGCGCGACGAGAACCAGCTTCATGCCGCCGTCGTCGAACTCGTTGCGCTCGATGACGCAGAGATCAAGTACTCGACGGTCCAGAACTGGTATCCGGGCGACAAGGAAGGCAAGGGCGGCATCTACAACTTCGTCACCAAGCGTGGCGATTGCCGTGGCAAGAACTCCAAGATCTCCTGGACGCAGGTCGAAACCGGTTCGGCGATCACCTGGAAGTATCCGTCCTGCATCCTGCGCGGCGACGGTTCGCGCGGCGAGTTCTACTCGATCGCGGTGTCCAACGGTCACCAGCAGATCGACAGTGGCACCAAGATGATCCACCTCGGCAAGAACACGTCGAGCCGCATCGTCTCCAAGGGTATTGCTGCCGGCGTCTCGGAAAACACCTATCGCGGCCAGGTTTCGGCCCACCGCAAGGCCGAGAATGCCCGCAACTTCACCCAGTGCGATTCGCTGCTGATCGGCGACAAGTGCGGCGCGCATACCGTTCCTTACATCGAGGCGAAGAACTCGACGGCACAGTTCGAGCACGAAGCCACGACGTCGAAGATTTCCGAGGACCAGCTGTTCTACTGCCTGCAGCGCGGCATCCCGACCGAAGCGGCGATCGCGCTGATCGTCAACGGCTTCGTCAAGGAAGTCATCCAGGAACTGCCGATGGAATTCGCCGTCGAAGCGCAGAAGCTGATCGGCATCTCGCTTGAAGGCTCGGTGGGCTAAGGCCCTGGACTGAAAATTGAATGGCGCGCACCGAGAGTTTGCGCGCGAACGAACGTTCGTTTCCCAAGAGGACGATAGAAATGCTTGAAATCAAGAACCTGCACGCCCGCATCGCCGAAGACGGCACCGAGATCATCCGTGGCCTGAACCTGACCGTGAAGGCCGGCGAAGTTGCCGCCATCATGGGCCCGAACGGCTCCGGCAAGTCGACGCTCTCCTACATCCTCTCGGGCCGCGAAGATTACGAAGTCACCGAAGGCGACATCCTCTACAACGGCGAAAGCATCCTGGAACTCGACGCGTCCGAGCGTGCGGCCAAGGGCATCTTCCTTGCCTTCCAGTACCCGGTCGAAATCCCGGGCGTTGCCACCATGCAGTTCCTGAAGGTGGCGATGAACGAACAGCGCAAGTATCGCGGTGAAGACGAGCTGACGACGCCGGAATTCATGCGCCGCGTCAAGGAAGCCGCTGCCGAGCTGAAGATCGCACCGGAAATGCTGCGTCGCCCGCTCAACGTCGGCTTCTCCGGCGGTGAGAAGAAGCGCGCCGAAATCCTGCAGATGTCGCTGCTCCAGCCGAAGCTTTGCGTGCTCGACGAAACCGACTCCGGCCTCGACATCGATGCGCTGAAGATCGTCGCCGACGGCGTCAACGCCCTGCGTTCGCCGGATCGCGCCGTCGTCGTCATCACCCACTACCAGCGCCTGCTCGACTACATCGTGCCGGACACCGTACACGTCCTCTACAAGGGCCAGGTGATCAAGTCGGGCGACAAGACGCTGGCGCACGAACTCGAAGCCAACGGCTACGCGGATATCATCGAGGCCGCAGCTTAGAGCCTGTTGAAGGAGTGTTCGAATGAATATGCAACAGGCAATCAAGATGACGGCGGCCGAGACGGCGCTCGTCGACGCCTATACCGCGCAGATCGGCGATCTGCCGGGTGACGGTTCGGTGCTTTCGGTTCGCGACACGCTGGTGCACGAACTGAGGACTGCGGGTCTGCCGACCCGCCGTGTCGAATCCTGGCACTACACCGACCTGCGCACGCTGCTGCGCGCGGTGCCGGCTACCGATCCGACGGCTTTTGCCGATCGCGTCGACGCGCTGGTTCCGGGCTCGACGGTGTTTTCGGTCCGAAACGGCCAGGCCGAGGTCAAGGGCAACCTTCCCGAGGGCGTGACGGTCCGCTCCTATGTCGACAGCCTGCTCGACGGTTCGGCCACGGCTGGCCTCGCTGTGCTCGGCTTTGACGACGCGATCGGCCGCATCAACGGCGGTCTCGTGCGCGGCGGTCTCGAAATCGCCGTCGGCGATGATGCAACGGTCGAAAATCCACTGGAAATTCAGCTGGTACAGAGTGTCGGCCAGGCGCATACGCGCTTCCCGGTGACGTTCGGCGCCAACGCCAAGGCAACCGTGATCGAGCGGCATCTGTCGACCAAAGACGGCGAGAGCTTCGTCTCCTCCGTTAGCGACATTACGCTCGCCGACGGTGCCGATGTCATCTGGATCATCCTGCAGCAGCAGGGCGCTGCCGATACCCATCTCGGCCAGATCCGCTTCGACCTCGGCAAGAATGCCAAGCTGCATCTCTTCGTGATCAACGCCGGCGGCAAGCTGGTGCGCCAGGAGATTCATGGCAAGACGAGCGGCGAGGGTGCGGATTTCAAACTGCGCGGCATCAACCTGCTCGGCGGCGAGAGCCACACGGACGTGACCTTCACGCTCGGCCACAACGTACCGCACACCACGTCGACGGAGATCATCCGCAACGTCGTGTTCGATCGTGCCAAGGGCGTGTTCCAGGGCAAGATCCTGGTTGCCAAGGACGCGCAGAAGACCGACGCGAAGATGGCATGCAACACGCTGCTTCTGTCCGACGACGCCGATCTCTCGGCGAAGCCTGAGCTGGAGATCTTCGCCGACGACGTGCAGTGCGGGCACGGTGCGACGGTTGCCGATATCGACCACACGCAGCTCTTCTACCTGATGGCGCGCGGTGTTCCGGAAAACAAGGCTCGGGCCATGCTCGTCAATGCCTTTGTTGCCGAGATCGTCGAAGAGCTGGAAGATGACGAGGCGCTGGTCGAGGCGCTGGAAGAGGTCATCTCGACCTGGCTCGACAAGCACGCCTGACGGGCTGTCTGCGTAATTCCTTAAATCGGCGTCGATTTGGGGTAAAATTGCGCAGGACTTCAACATGTTGCAGTGCGCTTAGCGCGTTCTCAGGGACGCGCGGCGACGTGGCGAAATTGGATTGAAGACATGGAACACTCTGTACCGGTGCCCGCCTACGACGTCGAAACGATCCGCAAGGATTTTCCGATCCTGTCGAAAACCGTCTACGGCAAGCCGCTCGTCTATCTCGACAACGGCGCATCGGCACAGAAGCCACAGGTCGTGATCGATGCGATCTCTCATGCCTATTCCAACGAATACGCCAACGTCCATCGCGGCCTGCATTACCTGTCGAATGCCGCGACGGAAGCCTATGAGGCGGCACGCGAAAAGGTGCGCCGCTTCCTCAATGCCCCATCGGTCGACAACGTCATCTTCACCAAGTCCTCGACCGAGGCGATCAACACGGTCGCCTATGGCTACGGCATGCCGAAGCTTGGCGAGGGTGACGAGATCGTACTGTCGATCATGGAGCACCACTCCAACATCGTTCCCTGGCATTTCATCCGCGAACGCCAGGGCGCCAAGCTCGTCTGGATCCCGGTCGATGACGACGGCGCGTTGCACGTCGAAGATTTCGTCAAGTGCCTGACGGACAAGACCAAGCTCATCGCCATCACCCATATGTCGAATGCGCTCGGAACCGTCGTTCCGGTCAAGGAAATCTGCCGCATCGCCCGCGAGCGCGGGATTCCGGTTCTGGTCGATGGCAGCCAGGGCGCCGTGCACATGCCGGTCGATGTCCAGGACATCGACTGCGACTGGTATGTGATGACCGGCCACAAGCTCTACGGCCCCTCCGGTGTCGGTGTGCTCTACGGCAAGACGGACCGGCTGAAGGAGATGCGACCGTTCCTCGGCGGCGGTGAGATGATCGAGGTGGTGACCGAGGATTATGTTACCTACAACGATCCGCCGCACCGGTTCGAGGCCGGCACGCCCCCGATCGTGCAGGCAATCGGCCTTGGCTATGCGCTCGATTACATGGACAAGCTTGGTCGTGCAGCGATCCAGGCGCATGAAGCCGATCTGACGGCCTATGCGCGCGAGCGCCTCTCGTCGGTCAATTCGCTGCGGGTCTTCGGCAACACGCCCGACAAGGGCAGCATTTTCGCCTTCGAGCTTGCCGGCATTCATTCGCACGATGTGTCGATGGTGATCGACCGTGCCGGTGTCGCTGTTCGCGCCGGTACCCATTGCGCCCAGCCGCTCTTGAAACGTTTCGGCGTGACCTCCACATGCCGTGCATCCTTCGGGCTCTACAACACACGGGCCGAGGTCGATGCGCTGGTCGACGCGCTGGAGCATGCACGAAAGTTCTTCGCCTAAGAAGTTTGTAAAAGGTTCAGGGATTTATCCCAATCTGCTGAACCACTAGAGAAAGTCCAGGAGGCCGACATGAGCCTTGATGCAACGGAAGAAAAGGTCGACGTCCGCGAGGGCATCGTGCATTCGGCGATCCCAACCGAAGAGATTGCGCGCCTCAGCGACGACATCATCGCGGCGCTGAAGACCGTCTACGACCCGGAAATCCCGGCCGACATCTTCGAACTCGGTCTCATCTACAAGATCGACATCGAAGACGACCGCATGGTCAAGATCGACATGACGCTGACAGCACCCGGCTGCCCGGTGGCGGGCGAGATGCCGGGCTGGGTCGAGAACGCCGTCGGCGCCGTCGAGGGCGTCTCAGGTGTGGAGGTCAAAATGACCTTCGATCCGCCGTGGACGCCGGACCGCATGTCAGAGGAAGCACAGGTCGCCGTCGGGTGGTACTGAGCCTCGCGTATTGATCCGTTAAGGCACGGATACTACATTTGATTCTGTAAGGCGCCGGGCCTTTACCCCGGTGACGACAAGGAGAATGAGCCCATGGGCTTTGCCGTGATGAGCCTGACCGATGCCGCTGCCGGCCGAGTGCGTGCGATCGTCGAGAATTCCGGCGCCGATGCCAAGGGCATTCGCGTCGGCATCAAGAAGGGTGGCTGCGCCGGCATGGAATATGCCGTCGATCTCGTGACCGAGCCGAACCCCAAGGACGACCTGATCGAGCATCAGGGCGCCAAGGTCTGGATTGCGCCGGAAGCCGTGCTCTATCTGCTCGGCACGCAGATGGATTTCGAAGTGACGACGCTGCGCTCCGGATTCACCTTCCACAATCCCAACCAGACATCCGCCTGCGGATGTGGCGAATCGGTCGAGCTGAAGCCGGCCGATCTGGCCGCACTTGCGGCACAGGGTGACGCCGTAGTGCGCGCCAACTGAGTTTTACCATTCCTTCAATTGAATAGGTCGGCCCGGTTTTCGCCGGGCCTTTTTTCTGCTGAGATACACATCTATGGAATAGGGAGAGGGACATGGCGGCGTTGAACGAAGATCTCGTCTTCAAGGCGCTCTACGAAACGTTTCCCGATCCCGTGATCATCATCGACGCCGAGCGTATCATCCGTTCCGCGAACAATGCAGCACTTCGCCAGTTCGGTTATCCGTCCGCGGAGTTCATCGACAGATCCGTGCGCCTGATCTACGCGACCGATGCGGAATATGCCAAGCGCCTGCAGAACCGGGCGGCGCGCGTGGACGAAACCGCCCCCCGGACTTCGAACTATCTTTATATCAGGCGTGACGGATCGACATTTTCCGGGCATCTGCGCACCACGCCCCTGATCAACGACCAAGGCGAGGAACTGGCGCTTATCGGTATCATCAGAGACGTTTCGGACCTGACCGAAGCGGTGAGCGAACGGCAGAAGGCTTCCGAGATGCTGAATGCAGCCCTCGAAGCAATGCCTGAAGGCTTTGCCATCTTCGACAGGGAGGAACGGCTGGTCGTCTATAACAGGGCCTATCAGGCGATCTGCGGGCCTGCCGGTCCGGCACTCAAGCCCGGCATCACCGCCGAGGAAATCCTGCTCTTGGCGCGCCAGGGCGGTCACTACCCGGACGCCTTGCCGGGCACGCGCGAAGGCAACGAATGGATCGCCTCGCGTCTGCGCGATTTCCGCTATCCGGACGGAAAGCCGAAGATCCACCGCTATGCCGACGACCGCTGGCTGAGAGTGGAGAACATCAAGGCCAAGGATGGCAACACGGTCGTCGCGCGTGTCGATGTCACGGATCTGAAGCGCGCCGAGCTCGCGCTCGAGCGGCAACGGCAGGAACTGGAACACAAGAACGAGGCACTCGCTCAGTTCACCGCCACCGTTTCCCACGATCTCAAGGCGCCGCTTCGGCACATCTCGATGTTCTCCGAGATGATCGAAGACGACCTCAAGGCAGGCAATCAGACCGAACTTGCGGAAAATGCCCGGCACCTGCGCGACAGCGTCCGGCGGATGAACCGCGTGGTCGACAGCCTGCTCGACTATGCGCAGATCGCGCATCGCATCACCGACTGGACCCAGGTGCGGCTGAGCGACGTCGTCTCGGAGACGTTGACGATTCTCGCCGGTGACGCAAACGACGCAAACGCAACCTTCGAGGTAGGCCCACTGCCGGAACTGGAAGGGGATCCCGAGCTGCTGCGCCGCCTGGTCCAGAACCTCGTCGGCAATGCGATCAAGTACCGGCACGCCGACCGCCCTCCGGTCATCCGCATCCACGGCAGCGTTTTGCACCAAACGGTGGAACTGGTCGTAGAGGACAACGGAATCGGCATCGATCCGCGGTTTGCGACGCGCATCTTCGAAGTGTTCCAGCGGCTGCACAAGGATGAGACGGTCTATGGCGGCACGGGAATCGGCTTGTCGCTCGCCAAACGCATCGCCGAAAGCCATGGCGGTTCGATCTGCCTTGACACGAGCTTCCGAGAAGGCGCACGTTTCATCGTGTTGCTTCCGAGGTGGCTGAGGAAGGCGAAGTAGGGCGGAACAAGGTGACCTCGACGCCAAAGCGATTGCTCTTGGTGGAAGACGACGCGCACGATGCGCGTTTCGTGATGCGCGCCTTTGCCCAGATCGACAAATCGATCGAACTCGTCCTGGTGACCGACGCGGACGAGGCCGTGGAACAGCTCTCCAGCGGGCACTTCGACTACATGCTGATGGATATCAAGCTGCCCGGCAGCGATGGGATCGAGCTCCTAAGGCGCGTGCGCAAGAGCCGTGCCACTGCGCTCATCCCGATCATCGTGCTGACGTCCTCGATCAATCCGGCCGACGTGCTTCACTGCTACGGTGCCGGCGCCAATGCCTATGCGGCAAAGCCGTCTTCGGTCATCGAATATCGTCGCTTCGCCGAAGCGTTCATTCGCTTCTGGGTCGAAAGCACAATCCTGCCACCGGGCATGAGCGCGCGCCGATAGGCCAGCTGTCTTCACGCGATCGATAGTACACGCCACGTTTTTTTGGGGAATGGGGTCGAGCGCACAGGCGCGCATCCGTCCGGGCGCAGCCGCGCCGGAGAAAACAACCGGCGGAGCATTGCTGCTCCGCCGGTCGATGTCGTTACTCTGCGGCTTCCGCGTAGCTTTCGAGCGGCGGGCAGGTGCAGACGAGGTTGCGGTCACCGAAGACGTTGTCGACACGATTGACCGGCGACCAGTACTTGTCGACCCGGAAGGCGCCCGGCGGGTAGCAGGCCTGCTCGCGCGAATAGGGGCGATCCCATTCGCCGACCAGGTCTTCGACCGTGTGCGGAGCGTTCTTCAGCGGGTTATTGGTCTTGTCCATGCGACCTTCCTCGATCGCACGGGCTTCCTCGCGGATGGCAAGCATTGCCTCGCAGAATCGGTCGATCTCGGCCTTGGTTTCCGATTCGGTCGGCTCGATCATTAAAGTTCCGGCAACCGGCCAGCTCATGGTCGGGGCGTGAAAACCGCAGTCGATCAGGCGCTTGGCGACGTCGTCAACAGTCACGCCGGCGCTTTCGACCAGCGGACGGGTGTCGATGATGCATTCATGCGCGACACGCCCCTTCGACGACTTGTAGAGCACCTCGTAGGCGCCCTTGAGCCTTGCTGCGATGTAGTTGGCGTTGAGGATCGCCACCTTCGTCGCCTGGGTCAGGCCTTCGC
Source organism: Ensifer sp. YR511 (assembly GCF_900103045.1). NCBI lineage: Bacteria > Pseudomonadati > Pseudomonadota > Alphaproteobacteria > Hyphomicrobiales > Rhizobiaceae > Ensifer > Ensifer sp. YR511. Next base: position 11,813 of record NZ_FNGR01000001.1, on the reverse strand, counting down.
CGCCCATCATCAGGCAGTAGCTCCAGGAGATCGGCAGGATCGAGGCCGAACCGAAGGGAGCAGCCGAAACCGCGCCGTCCTGGCCGTCCGTTTCCGGGTGGCCGGGCAGGTATGGCGCCAAATGCGCCTTGACGCCGATCGGGCCCATGCCGGGACCGCCGCCGCCATGCGGAATGCAGAAGGTCTTGTGCAGGTTGAGATGGCTGACGTCGGAACCGATGTCGCCGGGGCGGGCAAGGCCGACCATGGCGTTCATGTTGGCGCCGTCCATGTAGACCTGGCCGCCGTGCTTGTGCACGATTTCGCAGACCTCGCGCACATTCTCCTCGAACACACCGTGCGTCGAAGGATAGGTGATCATGCAGCACGAGAGATTTTCGGCATACTGCTCGGCTTTCGCACGGAAATCTTCCATGTCGATGTCGCCGTTTTCGCTGACCTTGATGACGACCACCTTCATGCCGGCCATCTGGGCCGACGCAGGGTTGGTGCCGTGCGCCGAGGTCGGGATCAGGCAGACGTCGCGATGGGCGTTGCCCTGCGCAAGGTGGTATGCACGGATTGTCAGGAGACCGGCATATTCGCCCTGTGCACCGGAGTTCGGCTGCATGGAGATCGCGTCATAGCCGGTGACGGCGCAGAGCTTCTCCGACAGGTCTTCGATCATGTGCTGGTAGCCAGCCGCCTGATCCTTCGGCACGAAGGGATGGATCTCCGAGAATTCCGGCCAGGTGATCGGCAGCATCTCGGCGGTCGCGTTCAGCTTCATCGTGCACGAGCCGAGCGGGATCATCGCCCGATCGAGCGCCAGGTCGCGGTCCGACAGACGGCGGATGTAGCGCGTCATCTCGCTTTCGGCGCGGTTCATGTGGAAGATCGGGTGCATCAGGTATTCGCTGGTGCGCAGCAGCGGCTGCGGCAGGCGGTAACCCGGCTCGAACTCTTCCACCTTGAAGTCGCCACCGAAGGCGCGCCAGACGGCTTCGAGCGTGACGGGGCGCGAGCGCTCGTCGAGGCTGATGCCGATCTTGGTCTCGCCGATCTTGCGCAGGTTCACTTCCTCGGCGACCGCGGTCTTGAGGATGATGCCCTGCAGCTTGCCGACTTCGACGGTGATCGTGTCGAAAAACACATCGGGCTCGACCGTGTAGCCGAGCTTTTCGAGGCCCATGGCGAGACGAACGGTCTTCTGGTGAACGCTCTGGGCGATCGCCTTGATGCCCTTCGGTCCATGGAAGACGGCGTACATCGAGGCCATGACGGCGAGCAGAACCTGCGCGGTGCAGATGTTCGACGTCGCCTTTTCGCGGCGGATGTGCTGTTCGCGGGTCTGCAGCGACAGGCGATAGGCGCGGTTGCCGCGCGCGTCGACCGAGACGCCGACGAGACGGCCGGGCATCGAGCGCTTGTGTGCATCCTTGACGGCCATATAGGCCGCATGCGGCCCCCCATAGCCGACCGGAACGCCGAAGCGCTGGGTGCAGCCGATGGCGATATCGGCGCCCATTTCGCCAGGCGACTTCAGAAGCGCCAGCGCCAGCGGATCGGCGGCAACGGTCGCGATCGCGCCAGTCTGGTGCAGGCGGGCAATCAGGCCCGTGAAGTCGTTCACATGGCCGTAGGTGCCCGGATACTGGAAGATCGCGCCGAAGACGTCGACCGGATCGAGATCGGTGAAGGGATTGCCGATGACGATCTGCCAGCCGAGCGGCTCGGCGCGGGTCTTCAGAAGCGCGATCGTCTGCGGATGGCAATTTTCGTCGACGAAGAAGGACTTGGCCTTCGACTTCGAAACGCGCTCGGCCATCGCCATCGCTTCAGCGGCTGCGGTCGCTTCATCGAGAAGCGACGCGTTGGCAACGTCGAGGCCAGTCAGGTCGCAGACCATGGTCTGGTAGTTGAGCAGCGCTTCGAGGCGGCCCTGGCTGATTTCCGGCTGGTAGGGCGTATAGGCCGTGTACCAGGCCGGGTTTTCCAGGATGTTGCGCTGGATGACCGGCGGCGTGATCGTGCCGTAGTAGCCTTGGCCGATCAGCGACACGAGCTTCTGGTTGCGGTTGGCCGTTTCGCGCATCTTGTCGAGCGCCTCGCGCTCGGTCATCGGCGCGCCCCAGGCAAGCGGCGTTTTCTGGCGGATCGAAGGCGGCACGGTGTCGTCGATCAGCGCATCGAGCGTCGGGTAACCGACGACCTTCAGCATCTCGTCCATTTCGGCCGGCGACGGGCCGATATGACGCCGATTGGCGAAGTCATACGGCTTGTAGTCCGTAAAGGTGAAATCCTTGGGCATGCTCATCAGGCGACGAGCTCCTTGTAGGCCGCTTCCTCGAGGAGGGCATCGGCATCGCTGGGGTTGGCAAGCTTCAGCTTGAAGAACCAGGCAGCACCCTGCGGGTCGCTGTTGACGAGCGACGGGTCGTCGACGATCGCCTGGTTCACTTCGACGATTTCGCCGTCAAGCGGACAATAGACGTCAGAAGCTGCCTTGACGGATTCGACGGTGGCGGCGCTATCGCCCTTGGCAAAGTTCGAGCCGGTTTCCGGCAGTTCAACGAAGACGAGATCGCCGAGCTGGCCGGCGGCATGCTCGGTGATGCCGACGGTTGCGACACCAGCTTCGATCTTCAGCCACTCGTGTTCCTCAGTGAACTTCAACATGTGCGCTCTCTCCTGATCAGCGTTTGTAGGTTTGTTTGACGAAGGGAAGGGCGGCGACCGCCACCGGCAGGTACTTGCCGCGCACTTCCGCAAAAAGGGTGGTGCCGTTCTCGATATGGCCGGCATCGACATAGCCCATGGCGACCGGGCCATCGACCGAGGGGCCGAAGCCACCCGAGGTCACCTGGCCGACCGGGGTCTTGCCCTCGGCATCGGCAAAGAGGTTAGCGCCGCCGCGAACCGGCGCGCGTCCCTCGGGCTTCAGGCCGACGCGGCGGCGCGAGGCGCCAGCGGCGAACTGGCCGAGGATACGATCGGCACCGGGGAAACCACCTTCGCGGGCGCCACCGGCGCGGCGCGCCTTCTGCAGTGCCCATTCGAGCGCCCCTTCGACCGGGGTCGTGGTGGTGTCGATGTCGTTGCCATAGAGACAAAGACCGGCTTCAAGGCGCAGCGAATCGCGGGCGCCAAGGCCGATCGGCTTCACATCGGGATGTTCGAGCAGGCGCTGGGTAACATCGACGGCGGAGGCAACGGGAATGGAGATCTCGAAACCGTCTTCGCCGGTATAGCCCGAGCGGGAAATGATGCAGGTGACGTCATGCAGGTCGGCTTCGGCGACGTCCATGAAGCGCATGGCGGAGACATCAGCCCAGAGTTCTCCGAGCACGGCTTCGGCGTGCGGGCCCTGAAGCGCGATCAGCGCGCGATCGTCGAGCATCGTCACGTCGCAGGTATCGGAGAGACCGGCCTTCAGGAGCTCGAAGTCGGCGTCCTTGCAGGCAGCGTTGACGACGAGGAAGAGATGGTCGCCGCGGTTGGTGATCATCAGGTCGTCGAGGATGCCGCCTTCGGCATTGGTGAAGAGGCCATAACGCTGGCGGCCCTCGGCAAGGCCGAGCACATCGACCGGCACCAGCTTTTCGAGCGCCAGGGCCGCGTCCTCGATCTTCCCGGACTTCGGCCGAACGATGACCTGGCCCATATGCGATACATCGAAGAGACCGGCAGCAACACGGGTGTGCTGGTGTTCCTTCATCACGCCATCGGGGTACTGCACCGGCATGTCGTAACCGGCAAAGGGTACCATGCGCGCGCCCAGCGAAAGGTGCAGCGCATGCAGCGGCGTCTGTTTCAAATGAGGATTGTTTTCCAAATCCGGCCTCCAGGTCTGGCGCTCCCGCGCCGGCTCACACTTCCGGCGTCAATCGCCGTCGATTCGAGCCCCCTCTGTCCCTTTGCCTGAGATTGTTATCCCTTCGGCGAGCGTAAAAACGCTTCTCTCCAGAGTCCTACCGGCACCTTGCTGGTCCTTTGGCCTGAGAGTTTCCGGGGCGGTTGCTCCTTCGGCACCGGAGCGAACCGGCTTCTCCCAACAAGATCGTCTCCAGATAACGGCGAAGGCCAGAGCTTGGCAAGGGGGCGGTGTCGCGCTGAAACACATTTTTGTCGCATGACCAAAAGACGCAGCCGGGCAGGGTGCGGCAATTCTGCCTTTGCATTCTTCTCCGGTTGAGGATAACCCAAGACAGATACCGGGGATAACCATGACAGGGCGCGACGGAAAATTCGGGATAGCAGTGCGGCTGATCGCCGTCTTTGCGCTCGTTTTCCTGACCTTTGCCCACAAGCCGCTCAGCGCCAAGACGCTCAGCCCGGCCGAAATTTCCGCCTATCAGCTGCCTGACGGAACGATCGCCGAAATCTGCTTCGGCATGGATGGCGTCGACCATGAAAGCGGCAAGGGCCAAGCGATGGCCCCGGTCTGCGAGGCCTGCCGTCTTTCGGGCTCTATCCTGCTGCCGGCTCCGCCAACCGAGAGCGTTCGCGCCGAAACGGGCGCCTGGCAGGTTTCGACAGTTGTCGCTGAATACGCGACGCCCCATCCGCATCTGCGGTTGCTGCCGCCTTCGCGCGGGCCTCCGGCGCGTTCGTAACTCTCCTCTCGCATCCCAATACAATTTGCCGCGTTCAAGCGGCTTGGACCACCGGACACCGGGCAAAGCCCGGCGCGTGGTCAGGAGATTCCGACATGACAAAGACCAGGATCGTTTCGCTTTCGCTCGGCCTTACCCTTGCCGCAAGCGGCATCGCCCACGCCCATGCCACCTTCGAGAAAGACACGGCGCCGGTGGAGACCACCTTCAAGGCGGTGCTGCAGGTTCCGCATGGCTGCGACGGCAAGCCGACGACGGAAGTACAGATCAAGCTGCCGGAAGGCTTCGTTTTCGCCCAACCGCAGCCGAAGCCCGGCTGGGAAATCGAGATCATCAAGGGCGATTACCAGAAGACCTATGACAATCACGGCAAGAAGGTCTCGTCCGGCCCACTGGAGATCCGGTGGAAGGGCGGCAATCTTCCCAACGAATACTACGACACCTTTGTCGTGCGCGGCAAAGTCTCGGGCTTCGACAAGGAGACAGTGCTGGCCTTCCCGACCACACAGCTTTGCGGCACCGAAGGCAAGGTCGTCTGGGACCAGGTGGCTGCCGAGGGCCAGAACGCACATGACCTGAAAAGCCCGGCACCGACCGTAACGGTGACGATGGCCGATGCCGCCGATCCGCACGCCGGCCATGGCGGACATATGGCTGCGGCCGGCGGCTCGGCGAAGGTCGGCGATCTCGATATCTCCGGTGGCTCGGTGAAGGCCATGCTGCCGGGCGCCAAGGTCGGCGGCGGCTTCCTGACGATCAAGAACGGTGGGGCAGGTGAAGACCGGCTCGTTGCTGTCGAGAGCCCTGCGGCCGCGCGTGTCGAGATCCACGAGATGAAGATGGAAAACGACGTGATGCGGATGCGCAAGCTCGACGACGGCGTGGCATTGCCGGCCGGCGAAACGGTGGAGCTCAAGGCCGGCGGCCTGCATCTGATGTTCATGGACGTGAAGACGCCCTTCAAGGAAGGCGATACGGTTCCCGTCACGCTCGTCTTCGAAAAGGCCGGCAAGGTCGATGCGACGTTCCCGGTCGGCTCGGCCAAGGGCGGTGAGGCAGCCGGCGGCCAAAAGCATCATTGACCCGAGAAATCGCGATACCGCCTCAGGCGGCGTCGCTTTCATCCTCCTGGCCGGCGGGTTCATCCTGCCGGCCTTCGTTTTCCTGCTTCTCGGAACCGCCGTCGTCATCGCGCATGAATTCGAGATAGCGGCGCAGGGCTTCGGCTTCCGAGCGCTCCGGCAGACGGCCGTCGGCCGTGGCCAGCATGAAGGAGAGGGGCAGGGCGCCTTTGGTCTTCGGGATCGAGACCGGCGTCAACTTGGGCTCTTCGGTGCGCCGCGCCGAGAGCAACGTGATCGCTTCATCGGTCGGACCGTCGCCACGCACACGTGCAGACGGCTTCAGCGCTTCCGCCGCATAAGCCGCCGTCGTTGCGGATACTGTGACGACCTGTGTCACGTTTTCTCTGCCTTCCCGTTAGCAATCCATTCTTGTCGCTCAGTTTCACCTGAAGGCGGGTAAAAACTGGTGGTTGCATTTTAGGAAAACTCTAACGATGGTCACTGCGAGCGGTGCGAAGCGGGGCGGAACACCACTAATACTTGCGCGATCGCTAAAGTTAAAACACACTCGTTCTAATAGAAACGGGGAGGCTGTCATGACTGAGCGAAGCATGCTGGAATTCAGGGTGCGGGCCCTTTATCTCGCCCGCGATGTCAACGACCTCGACACCATGATGGCGCAACTCGATCCGAACTTCAGCTTCCGCATCGTGGGAAGCGGCAGGCTCGGCACGTTGGCACTGGCCGTCAACACGCCGGAAACAGTGCGCGACAGTTTCTCGACGCTCGTCAAGAACTGGGACCTGAGCGAGATGGAGATGGTCGGCTGCTATGCCGATGGCGATACCGTCATCGTCCACCGCGCCGGCTTTGTTCGCTTCATCCCGTCGCAGACCCGCGAGCGAACCGAAATCATCGACAAGTTCACGTTCCGGGACGATCGGATCGTCGACCTTACGGAGTTCGTCGATACCCTGTTTGTCGCCGAAACGATCGGGCTGCTGAACGAGCCGGCCGTTGCCTAATCCTCCTCGGCGCTCGACAAGATGAGCTTTTGAACCGCCGGCTCCTGGGAGCGAATGGCGTTCATCAACACCGCTAGGCGACCCCGTAGGCTGTGGACCTGGTCGAGCAGTTGCATGGCCACGTCGACGCCGTTGTCATTGACCCCCATGGGGCCCGTCAGATCCTGGATCAGCCGCGCGCGCGCAAGGTCGGCATCCTCGAACAGCCAGCCGGCGTCAGCCTCCTGGGGCATCAGCCAGCGCTGCTCGACCCAGATGCGCAGAACCTTGACCTCGATATCGAGATGTTCGCAAAATTCACGGTCGTTCATAGGTCATCCTCCCATGCCCTTGCGCGGATCTTCCGTCTTGCCGGCGGCCCAGCCTTCGACGAAGGCGGAAAGCGCCGGGTCCGGGGCCTGCGGCAGCACGATCTTCAGGCTGACATAGGCATCGCCATGGCCACCGCCCGGCTTGTGCAGTCCCTTGCCCTTCAGCCGAAGCGTCTTGCCCGTGTTGGTGTGCGGAGCGATCGAAACGTTCACGGCACCATCGATCGTCGGAACGCGGATCTTGCCGCCGAGCACGGCCTCGCTCAGCGATATCGGCACCTCGTAGCGCACGTCGTCACCATCCGTGGCAAAGAGCGGATGCGGGCGGACGCGAATGTCGATCAGCGCGTCGCCAGCCGGTGCGCCGTCGCGACCCGGTTCTCCCTTGCCGCGCAGCCTCAGCGTCTGGCCATCGCGCGTGCCGGGCGGAATGGTCAGGTCGAGCGCCGGTCCGCCGCCGGGCAGGGTGATCTGGGTCTTGGTGCCATTGGCCGCGTCGAGAAATGCGATCTCCATCGAGAAATGGGTATCGCGACCGCGCTGGCGCTGCTGCTGCCCGCCCGCGCGCCGTGAAAAGAAGCTCGAAAAGATATCGTCCGCTTCGGCGAAATCAGAAAAGCCATGCGCGCTTTCGTAACGTGCCCCCGCATCGCCTGATTGGGCATAGTCGCGGTAGTAGTGCCGGGGCGGCGTTTCCGCTCCGGTCTCGTCTATCTCTCCGCGATCGTATTTTCCGCGTTTGTCTTCGTCTCCAAGCAAGGAATAGGCCGCTGAAACCGCCTTGAAGCGGTCCTCCGCGCCCTTGTCTCCCGGATTGAGATCCGGGTGCAGCATCTTGGCAAGCTTGCGATAGGCGCTCTGGATGTCCTTTTGCGTCGCGTCGCGGCTGACACCGAGCGTTTCGTATGGGCTCGTCATGCGATCTCCTTTGGGCGAGCGCGGATCGACCACGTTCCCCGAGCCTTGCCGGGCCGGCGCGTGCGTCTTCAATCGCTCGCCTAAAAGCATAGAGCAGATTTGCGCCCGCGACAGGGGCGAGACGCCGCGCGAACTCCACCATTTCGCGAATGAGAGCGGTCTGCTACAATCCGCCGCGCAAATGCACGCTTAAGGGGCGTAGCGCCCCGAAGCTTCGGGAGGTCGAAATGTCCGTCCGCCTGCAACTCGCGATCATGGTCGGCCTGATGATCAACGCCATCCTGTTCGCCATCGGGATCCTGATCGTTCTGTCGGTACCGGCCCTCACGGCCAACGCCAAATATGCGATCCCGATCGTGGTCGTCAGCTGTTTCCTCGTCACGCCGTTCATCGCCTGGATCATGGCGCCGCGACTTCGGCTGCAGTACTGGAGAGAGCGCGAACAGACCAACCGGCAGCGCCCGATCTAGGCGACCTATTCATCCATTGTTGACCGTGTCCGGATTGCCGCCCCATAGCGGGCGGCAATCGTTGAAGATTGCATCTTCAACGATCATAGATTTTGTTATACCACCATTTTAGTACTTGTTTTCTAACCGGCTCCGCCTCAGATTCTCCCAAGTCTCAAGGACATAGCCGGCATGCAGGCCAGAAGGGGACTTCATGAGAACGATCGTATTGTTGCTTGCGCTCACCACGCTGGCCGCCTGTTCACAAACCTACAATGGTCCGCCGCGGGTCGTCGGCGGTGATGGCGACTACTACCAGGGCATCGTCGCGCCGCGGTAGGTGCCGGCGTCAGAATCGGTCATTGGGCGATCGCTCAGGCGGGGCATGCCGGTCAGGTCTCGGCCTTGAGTGCGTGCCGGGATGGGGCTGATCAAGTCCGATCGTCTTTCCACGTCCAGCTGCCATCCTCCCGGCAATCCAGGAAGGCGCCGTAAAGGTCGCGTGTATCGCCTTCCTCGCCGTTGTTGATGCAGGTGATCGAACTCTGGCGGAGAAGGCTCAGGGTGTTGCGCAAGGCCTCACGACCAAGCGTTGCCTCGATCCGGTCGAGAAACACATACCGTGGTCTGGCGAGAAGCACCTTGGCGAGGGCCAGGAGTTGCTGGTCGCCCAAGGACATATCCCGATCCTGTTCCTTCTCCAGCCCCTCGGCGCCATCGGCGAGCCCACCGAGACCGAGGCTGCGCAAGACATTGAGCACCTGGCTATCGGAGATGCCTTCGGAACTTCCAGGCGGCAGAAGATATTGCCGAAGAGGACCCGGCGGCAGATAGGGTCGTTGCGGCAGAAACATCAGACTTTCCGGGCGCTCGATCCGCCCGGTGCCGGCGGTCGGAATTCCCGCGGTGGCCCGGAAGAGGGCAGCCCCCGCGGCCGCATGCGGCCCTGAGATCAGCACAGGCGTTCCCATTGGGATCGACAGCGACAGATCGCGAAGCAATGGGTGGGTGACTGCCGATCCCAGCGTTACCTGGTCAAAGGCCAGATCGCCGTCTTGCTTCACCAGTTCGATGCACGAGACGCTGCTTTTTCGGCTTTCCTCGATTGCCTCCAGCAAGGCGCTCAGTCGAGAAACGACGACGGCGAAATTCGAGATCGAATTGAACTGTCTGACGATCAGCGAGAATGCGCCGACAAGCATGGCGAAGGCTGCACCTGATTGGGTAATCACCCCAAACTCGATTTCGCCGCGCATGAAAGCCGGAGCGATGATCAAATCCGGGATGATCTGGATCATCCAGTTGTAGCCGCTGGTAAAAAAGGCCAGGTTGCGATTGACGGCGGTAATCGTCAGGATGTTGACGACCAAGGCATCGAGGCGATCTAGCAATCGCGTCTTCTGCTGCCCCTCGACGCTGGTCACCATCACCGCTTCTGCGTTTTCGCGCAGGTGCATGAGGCTCGACCTCAAGTTCGCCTCCCTGTCGAGCCGCTCATAGTTCAGGCCGATCAGCGGCCGACCGAGCACGATCGTCATATACGAGCCGCAGGCGGCATAGAAAACAGCGACGACAAACAGCAGCGGGCTGATCGACCAGAGCACGCCTGAGAACGTCACCACCGTCAGCGTGCTGCTGAACAGCATGATGATGTAGGAAAGCGTGGTGACAGTGAACGCCTGGATGTCCTCCGATATCCGCTGGTCCGGATTGCTTAGCGTCCCCGAGACTTCCACGCGATAATAGGTCTCCTCCTCCAAATAGAGATCGACGGCGCGTCTCGTCATGAATTCACGCCACAGCAGCGCCAGCCGTTCTTCGACAAAACGTGCGATAACACCGGTCACGGTGAGAACGGCAAAGACGCAGACGTAGAAAACCGCTTGCCGAATGAACTCGCTCATCTGGCGCTCGGCGATCGCCGTCATGAAGTTTCGGCCGACGTAGTTGTTGACGACGTTGAGGCCGTTCAGACCGAAAAGCAGCGCAATAAGCCCGGCAAACATCAACTTGGCACGGCCTCCGACCTCGGAGGTCAGCAGCATCCGGACAGCCCGTGCGAAGCGAAGTGCGGTTGTTCTGATCGGCACTGGCTGGCTGTCCATCAGAGTACCTTTGTTGCTTTGGCCGTCAGAGCCAGCCGCCGGAGAAGCCTGCCCGTCGCAATCCCACCACCATCGGCTCGCAGCGGCGCATGATGTTCCACAGCAGGCCGGTCCTGTAGTTCTCGATCATCAGCACCACGGGGCCTTGGTCGATGCCGAAATGATAGGGGCTGACCCACCAGCCGGATTCGGTTCCTTCCGCCGGAAAGCTGCGGTTGAAGGAGGGCCTGAAGCCGTAAAGCCTGGTCATGCCGAGATCCATACGGGCACAATTCCAGACCGTCGGTATGACGATTTCCGGCGCGAAGGGCAGGGAGGCGACGACTGCCCAGGGCGACACGGTCCCATCGTCAGGACCGAAGGGGGCGCCGCGGGCGATGTAGTCGAAGAAATCCCGCTCGACACCGTTCACCGTGCGCTTGGTCCAGCCGGGACCATCGCTTGCGGTGAAGCCCCAGCAATGCTCGCCGTAGCCGACGAAATTCAGCGGGTTGCGGATGGCATATTCCTGCTGGACGAAGGTCGCGTGGCGACTGTTCTGGAAATAGTCGCTGTTGTGCTCGCGCATGAATTCGTCGCGGATGCCGCGGAAATCGACCCACATATGCGAGAGTTGGTGGGTGAAGAGCGGTCCCGAATAGAGCAATTCGCGCCCGTAAAGGTTCCGCCAGTCGTAGCTTGCGGTGTAGGCCGCATAGGCTTCCGGCGGGAGCGGGTGGGTCGGTGAGCCGAGGCCGAGGATGTAGAGGAGCAGGCCCTCGTCGTAGCCGCGCCAGCGATAGGGGATGAAGCCGTTTTCCGGCCGCCAGCCGTGGGTGAGCGTCAGGCCGTGATCGCAGGCCCAGTTCCAGTCGGCTCGTTCATAGAGCGCGTTTGCCACCCTGCGGATTTCAACTTCTTCGGCGCCATCGCCGTCGAAATAGGCGGCCACTGTCAGAGCACCCGCGAAAAGAAAGGCGGAGTCGATCGTCGAAAGCTCGCACTCCCAAACGCGCCTGCCGGTTTCGATATCGAGGAAGTGGTAGAAGAAGCCCTTGTAGCCGGAGGCGTCGGGTTCCGGTCCCTGCGGGCATTGCAGGAGAAACTGCAGGCGTCGACGCGCGATCTTTGCGGCAAATTTGCGGATGACGATGCCGCGCTCGACCAACACCGGGATCGTGGCGAGCGCCATGCCGATCGCGGCGATGCTTGCGGGCGCGTCTTCCTGCGTCTTGTCACGGACCAGGCCGTTGTCCGGGTTGGTGCAGTGGAGATAGTAGAGCAGCGTCGTGAACTGCAACCGGGCAAGATCCTGCTCGGTCGGCATGCGGTTCAGTTCGGGATCTGTCGACAGCAATTCCGACATG